>NZ_JBLVPG010000002.1:0-1079259 GCF_048284335.1 Flavobacterium amylolyticum | reverse complement strand
GTCGCCTTTCTTTAAAGAAACCTATTCATTTATTTGAATAGGTTTTTTTTTGCCCTCTTTTTAAATAGTAGCAATTAGTACTACCGAGCATTGTTTAAATCAAACTAATCTGCTTTTGTCCATCTTAAAAGCTCTTTTTAATTAATAATTCTTAATCACGTTAAGAATAGATTAATTTATTATCCGGACAAATAAGTTGGGAGTTTGCTTAGAGTTTATGTTGTACTTTTGTTATAAATTTAAAAATACAGCATGAAAAAAATTATTTTATTTTTGGCACTAATTATTTCTTTTAGCTTTCAAGCTCAGCAACGCCCAAAATTGGTTGTTGGGATAGTAGTAGATCAAATGAAAATGGAATATTTATACCGTTTTTCAGAAGATTTTTCTTCTGATGGATTCAAAAAGTTGATGAATAATGGTTATACCTTTCATAACATGCACTACAATTATATGCCAACTTATACAGCTCCAGGGCATGCTAGTATTTATACTGGAACAACGCCTTCTACACACGGCATTGTTGGTAATGATTGGTTTAATAAAGCTACAGGAAAAGATATGTATTGTACGGATGATGCATCTGTAAAAACAATTGGAGAGGGTACTGAAAAAGAAGGTGCAATGTCTCCAATAAATTTATTAAGCACTACTATTACAGATGAGTTGCGAATGGCGACAAATTTTAAAGGCAAAGTAATTGGCATGAGCCTTAAAGATAGAGGTGCTATTTTGCCAGCGGGTCATTTTGCTAATTGGGCTTTTTGGTACAGCAAAACGGGTGCTTTTATTTCTAGTACTTTTTATGGTTCTGCATTACCTAATTGGGTAGTGAAATTCAACCAAGAAAAACGGTACATGAATTACATTAATAAAGGTTGGGATTTATTAAAACCTATTGCTACTTATAACGAAAGTCTTACTGATGATAATCCTTATGAAGGGAAATTAGATAAAACCAACGCACCTGTATTTCCTTATGATTTAAGCAAGATTTATAAAGACAAAGGGGCTGACGTTTTACGTACTACACCTTTTGGTAACGATATTTTGGCAGAATTAGCTATGAAAGTTATAGAAGAAGAAAATTTAGGAAAAGATGAATTCACGGATTTTTTAACCGTTAGTTTTTCTTCAACAGATTATGTTGGACATACTTTCGGGCCACGCTCAATGGAGTTACAAGATACTTATTTACGTCTAGATCAAACAGTAGCTCAATTATTAAATCATTTAGACAAAACAGTTGGTAAGGATAATTATTTACTATTCTTAACTGCTGATCATGCTGGGGCAGAAAATCCTAATTACCTTAGGGATAATAAATATAATGTAAAAAATATCCCTTCAAAAGATATTGTTGATGCTTTAAAAAAATATTCTAACGAAACGTTCGGTGTTGATTTAATATTGGATTATTCGAACTTTAATCTTTTTTTTAATAAAGTAATACTAAAACAAAAAGGGTTAGAATTGGGGAAAGTAAAACAAAGTTTCAAAGACTTTTTGATGACTCAAGATCAAGTTAAAAGAGTATACACTGAAGAAGAAATTTTAGGTTCGTCAGGAGATGATTATTTTTTAAGTTTTATTTCAAGAGGATATGATCCTAAACAAAATGGAGAACTTGTCATACTTGATAAAGCGGGGTATATGCAATATCAAGCCACAGGTACTACTCATGGTTCTCCTAACAGTTATGACACTCATGTTCCATTACTTTTTTATGGTTGGAAAGTTCCCAAAGGCGAATTACATGCTAAAAAATACATTACTCAAATTGCACCTACACTTTCACAAATGTTGAAAATTCCATTTCCTAATGGAACAGAATCTGAAGTTCTTGACACGCTTCTCGATAAAAATTAATTGTACTGCTAATTTTTAAAATAAAAAGTCCCATATGATAATACAAATGGGACTTTTATTTTATAGTGATGTTACTGCAACGGGTAGCGGAATTTGATTTTTTATTAAATCTTCAAAAGTTTCACGAGCTCTAATTAAGTGTCCTTCGCCATTCATCCATAATACTTCGGCTGGCTTGTATCTTGAATTATAATTTGACGCCATAGAGAAACAATAGGCTCCTGCATTCCTAAAACATAAAACATCACCTTCCTTTATCTCAGCTATTTTTCTATTATTTGCAAAAGTATCGGTTTCACAAATGTATCCTACCACGGAGTAAAAACGTTCTTTTCCTTTCGGATGGGATATGTTTTCGATATGGTGTTGTGAGCCATAAAACATTGGTCTAATCAAATGATTAAAACCACTATCTATTCCTGCAAAAACGGTTGAAGTCGTTTGTTTTACAACATTAACTTTAGCCAAGAAAGTACCTGCTTCACTTACTAAAAACTTACCTGGTTCAAATATTAGGGTTAATTCTTTTCCATATTCAGTACAAAAGGCCTTGAATCTTTTTGATAATTTTTTACCTAGTTCTTCAATATCCGTTTCGATATCGTCTTTTTTATAAGGTACTTTAAATCCACTTCCGAAGTCTAGGAATTCAAGATTTTTAAAGTTTTTTGCTGCATCAAATAATATTTCAGCAGCATATAGAAATACTTCTATGTCCAAAATATCAGATCCTGTATGCATATGGATTCCAACGATGTTCATTTTTGTATTTTCAACAATTCGTACTAAATGAGGTAATTGGTGAACGGAAATACCAAATTTACTATCGATATGACCAACAGATATATTTGCATTTCCACCAGCCATAACGTGAGGGTTAATACGAATACAAACAGGTACAGTAGGGTGCTTAGTACCAAACTGTTCTAAAATGGATAAATTATCGATATTAATTTGAACTCCCATTGCATTTACTTCCTCAATTTCCTCCAGAGAAACACCATTTGGAGTGTAAAATATTTTTTCGGGTTCATAGCCGGCATGAAGTCCTAACAATACTTCTTGAATAGAAACAGTATCTAAACCAGCCCCCATTTCTTTTAATAACTGAAGTATTGCAACATTAGACAACGCTTTCATTGCATAGTTGATTCGTAACTTATCTACTTTAGCAAAAGCTTTAGTTAATCTGTTGTATTGAGATTGGATCTTTTCGGCATCATAAACGTATAATGGACTACCAAATTGTTCTGCTAATTGTACTAAGTCTTTTGATTGCATGATTATTAATTTTGTGCAAATTTATTATTCTTTATTTAGTTCCACAAGTGTATGAGTGAATTCTAACAAATTCTAACAAAAAGTTATAAATTAAACATTAACTTTTTTTACAAAAAAAATAACCCTCGACAAATTTTTCTGTCAAGGGTTATGAAATGTTATTGAAAATTATAAGTTGGGTAAATCGCCATTTCCTTTGGTTGGTAAATTGGTATAACCCATTAAGTATTTATCGACTTCTCTGGCAGCTTCACGACCTTCGGATATTGCCCAAACAATTAATGATTGGCCCCTACGCATGTCACCAGCAGTAAATATATGGGGTACATTCGTTTGATAATTAGTCGCGTTATAATTGCTTCTCGCGTCAATTTCTAATCCTAACAGGTCACTTAGTGTTTTTTCAGGACCTGTGAATCCTAGAGCTAATAAAGCTAAATCACAAGGCCATATTTTCTCTGAACCTTCTTTTTCTATCAATTCGGGTCTTTGTCCTGGTATTGTTTTCCAAGCCACTTCAACGGTTTTCAATCCAGTTAATTGGCCGCTTTCATTTGAAATAAATTCTTTAGTATTGATTAACCAGTTTCTATCGCAACCTTCTTCATGTGAAGAAGATGTTTTGAGTTGCAATGGCCAAAAAGGCCAAGGAGTAGTGTCACTTCTTCCACCGGGTGGTTTGGGTAAAATCTCAAAATTAGTAACTGATTTTGCACCGTGCCTGTTGGAGGTACCCACACAGTCGGAACCAGTATCTCCACCACCAATTACGATTACATTTTTACCTGTTGCCATTATTTGATTGGGAATTATCTCCCCATAAAGTGATTTAGTTTGTTGAGTCAAGAAAGTCATTGCTTGAACAACTCCTTTACTTTCGATTCCTTTGGTTGGTAAACTTCGTCTGTCGGTTGCACCACCACATAATACGATAGAATTGAAAGTGTTCAATTCTTCGACACTGTAATTTACGCCAACGTTTACATTTGTTTTAAAAATAATTCCTTCTGCTTCTAAAACAGTCACTCGTCTATCAATAATCCCTTTTTCTAATTTGAAATTTGGAATCCCATAACGTAATAATCCGCCAATGGCATTGTCACGTTCAAAAACGGTAACGGTATGTCCGGCACGATTCAATTGTTGTGCAGCGGCTAAACCAGCAGGGCCAGAGCCTATAACTGCAACCGTTTTTCCTGTTCTAACTTCAGGTGGTTGTGGTTTAATCCAGCCTTCAGCAAAACCTCTTTCAATAATGTTTTTCTCAATATTTTCAATAGCTACTGGTTCACTTATAATTCCCAACACACATGATTTTTCACATGGAGCAGGGCACAATCGACCTGTGAATTCAGGAAAGTTATTGGTCGATTGCAAGATTTTTAAGGCACCTTCCCATTCTTCCTGATGTACCATATCGTTAAAATCAGGGATTAGATTTCCCAAAGGGCAGGCACTGTGACAAAAAGGAATTCCACAATCCATACATCTGGAACCCTGTTCTTTAATTTTATCTTTGGGTAACAGAATTGTAAATTCATTATAATTCGATACTCTTTCTAGAACTGCAACATTACTTTCGTCAGTTCTCGTGTATTCTTTAAATCCTCCTATCTTTCCCATAACTATAGTGCTAGTAGTTCTTCAATTTGTTTTTCTTCGGCTAATCTTTGTAATGCTTTCTTGTAATCTGTAGGCATCACTTTAACGAAATGGGAGCTTTGATTTTCCCAATCTTCTAAAATCCTTTTTGCCAAAGGACTGTTGGTATACATAGAATGATTTTTTATCAGATGTTTGAGTTTAGTGAAATCATCCTTTTCCAATGGTTCAAAAGCGACCATTTCCATATTACATAAGGTAGCATCGAATTTTTTATTTGGATCAAAGAGATAAGCAATCCCACCACTCATTCCTGCGGCAAAATTTCTTCCTGTTTTTCCAAGAACTACTACAGTTCCTCCAGTCATATATTCGCATCCATGATCTCCAATTCCTTCCACTACTGCTGTTGCTCCAGAATTTCTAACGCAAAAACGTTCACCAGCCATTCCATTGATATAGGCTTCACCGGTGATTGCACCATAAAGGGCAACATTACCAATAATAATATTTTCTTCTGGCTTGAAAGTGGCAGTAGGAGGGACTTTGATAATTAATTTAGCTCCAGAAAGGCCTTTTCCTAAATAATCATTACAGTTTCCATGTATTTTAAAGGATAAACCATTGGTAGCAAAAGCACCAAAACTTTGTCCGGCAGAACCAGTGAAATCAACTAATATGGTATCCTCAGGCAACCCTTGGGCGCCATATATTTTAGAAATTTCATTACTCAATATCGCACCAACAGAACGATCTGTATTTTTAATATTAAAAATAACTCTTGTTTTTTCTTTTCTATAAATAGAAGGAATAGCGGCTTTTATGATATCAAAGTCTAGTACATGTTCTAAAGCATGATCTTGTGTTGTGGTATTGTAATTTGGAACTTCTTTTGCTTTTTCAGGTTTATATAAAATGGATGATAAGTCTAATCCGCTTGCTTTATAATGTTTGATGGCTTTATTGACATTCAGTTTTTGAGATTGTCCTACCATTTCTTTAAGGGTTCTAAATCCTAATTGTGCCATGATAGCTCTCAATTCCTCTGCTATAAAATACATGAAGTTGATGATGTGTTCCGGTGTTCCTTTGAAATTTTTTCTCAATTCAGGATCCTGTGTAGCAATACCAACTGGGCAGGTATTCAAGTGACACGCTCGCATCATAATGCAGCCTGATGCTACTAATGGCGCTGTTGCAAAACCAAATTCTTCCGCACCAAGTAAAGCAGCAATGGCTACATCACGTCCTGTTTTTAATTGTCCGTCACATTCCAAAACGACACGACTTCTTAAATCATTTAGAATTAATGTTTGTTGTGCTTCGGCAAGTCCAAGTTCCCAAGGAATACCGGTATGTTGTAGTGATGTTAATGGTGCAGCACCGGTTCCTCCGTCGTATCCTGAAATCAAAATCACATCGGCTTTTGCTTTAGCAACACCGGCAGCGATTGTTCCAACACCAACTTCAGAGACTAATTTAACATTAATACGTGCTTCACGATTGGCATTTTTTAAATCAAAAATCAATTGTGATAAATCTTCAATGGAGTAAATATCGTGATGTGGCGGAGGCGAAATTAGTCCAACATAAGGTGTTGAGTTTCTCACCGCAGCTATCCAAGGCACGACTTTTTCCCCGGGTAATTGACCTCCTTCTCCAGGTTTTGCTCCTTGAGCCATTTTTATTTGAATCTCTTTGGCATTTGTCAAATAATTGATAGATACACCAAATCGTCCTGAAGCGACTTGTTTAATAGCACTGTTTCTAGAATCACCATTTATGTCTTTTTGGAAACGGTTAGAATCTTCTCCACCTTCTCCAGAATTACTTTTACCGCCAATTCGATTCATCGCAATCGCTAGATTTTCGTGGGCTTCCTGACTGATAGATCCATAGGACATGGCGCCAGTTTTGAATTTTTTTACAATCTCAGTCCAAGGTTCCACTTCGTCAATTGGGATAGGATCTAAGTTGTTAAATTCAAATAAGCCTCTAATTGTCATTAGGTTTTCGCTTTGATCATTGACCATAGTAGCGTATTCCTTGTAACTTTCAGGACTGTTCAAACGTACTGCTTGTTGGAGTTTAGCAATCGTTGTTGGGTTAAACATGTGTTTTTCTCCCGATCTTCTCCACCTGTAAATACCTCCAATTTCCAAAGGCAATAAATTGCTTACTTTTGAATTTGGAAATGCTTTTTGGTATCTTTTCTTAATTTCTTTTTCGACTTCCATAAGACCAATTCCTTCAATTCTGGAAGGGGTATACGGAAAATATTTATAAGTGAATGTTTTATTTAATCCTAAAATTTCAAAAATCTGAGCCGCTCGGTACGAATGTAGCGTAGAGATGCCAATCTTATTCATGATTTTAAGTATCCCTTTTGCAATGGCTTTATTATAATTTTTAATGGCATAATCCGCTTTTATACCAGTAATAAAACCTTGATTAACTTGGTCATGAATAATTTCATTGACCATGTAAGGATTTATTGCACTTGCACCATAACCAAATAATAAGGCAAAATGATGCGGTTCGCGAGGTTCTGCAGACTCTATTATGATGCCAAATTTAGAACGAACTTTGAGAATATTTAGGGAATGATGAATATAGGAACAAGCCAATAGCATGGGTATTGGAGCCATTTTTTCGCTAACTCCTCTATCAGATATGATTACAATATTGCATCCTTCTGAAACAGCTTTAAAAGTCGCTTGAACCGCTTTTTCCAGAGCGCGTTCTAATCCATTTACTCCTTTTTCAATAGCATATAATGTAGAGATAGTTACCGATTTGAAATCCGCATGATCAATATTTCGTATTTTATCTAAATCCTCATTTGAAATAACGGGATTTTGTATTTTTAATTTTTTGCAATGTTTTGGAACAATATCAAAGATGTTATAATCGCCACCTATGGCTAAACTGATATCAGTAATAATTTCTTCACGAATACCATCCAATGGTGGATTGGTAACCTGAGCAAATAATTGTTTGAAATAGTTATATAAAAGTTGGGGTTGATCCGATAAAACCGCTAACGGAGTATCATTTCCCATCGAGCTTAACGCTTCTGCACCTTGGGATCCCATTGGGTTAATGATTGTCTTTAAGTCTTCTAGCGTATATCCAAAGAGTCTTTGTCGGGTTTCAAAATCAATATTTTCTACAGGAATCAGATTGTCAGTATAGGGTATTTGAGCTAATTGCACTAGATTTTCATCTAGCCATTGTTTATAAGGACGTTTGGTAACAATAGCATTTTTTATTTCGTCATCTTCAATAATTCGACCTTCATTCATATCCACAAGAAACATTTTTCCAGGTTCCAATCGACCGTGTTGAATCACATCTTCAGGTTTAATATCAAGAACACCAATCTCTGAGGACATAATTACAAAACCACTTTTTGTTAATGTATATCGGGATGGACGCAATCCATTTCGGTCCAATAATGCACCAATAACGTTACCATCTGTAAAAGGAATAGAAGCTGGGCCATCCCACGGTTCCATGATACAAGCATTGTATTCATAAAATGCTTTTTTGTCGGCTGACATGGTTTGGTGTTTTTCCCACGCTTCGGGAACAACCATCATCATGGCTTCCGGTAGAGAACGCCCCGTCATCAATAACAGTTCGATTACCATATCCATAGAAGCAGAATCTGATTTCCCTTCTAAAATAATTGGAAATAATTTTTTGATATCATCACCAAAAACATCACTTTTCATTAATTCTTCGCGGGCACGCATACGGCTAATGTTACCACGGAGTGTGTTAATTTCTCCGTTGTGACACATGTAACGAAATGGCTGTGCTAATTCCCAAGAAGGGAAGGTGTTAGTAGAAAAACGTTGGTGAACTAAGGCTAATCTGGTTACTAAATCATCATCTAACAAATCAGTGTAGTATCTGCTGATGTCTTCGGGCATTAATAAACCTTTGTAAATTACGGTTGTTGTAGAGAAACTTGAAAAATAGAACATGTGACTCTCCGATATTCTTGAATTTCGGATGGTATGTTCTGCAATTTTTCTTGCAGCAAACATTTTTGCATTAAATTGTTGTTCCGTAAGTTCTAGTCCATTTTTGCCTACAAATACTTGTTTGACTGTGGGTTCTTTCTCGCCAGCAATTCGTCCTAAATTTGTAGCATCGACCGGGACGTCTCTCCATCCTAGTATTTCTAAATTTTGATTGCGGATGCAAGTTTCAAAAGTAGTTTTACAAAAAACAACTTGGTTTTTGCTTCTTGGCATAAAAACCATTCCTACGGCGTATTGTTTTGTTTCTGGGATTTCAAAATCGCACACTTTTTTAAAAAAAGTATGGGGGATATCAAATAATATTCCTGCTCCATCTCCAGTTCTACCATCGGAACTTACGGCACCTCGATGTTCTAATTTGATTAAAATATCTAATGCTTTGTGTATAATATCGTTTGATTTTATTCCATTCAAATTGCAAATAAAACCAGCTCCGCAATTGTCATGTTCAAATTCTGGCAAATAAAGGCCTTGTGCTTTAACTTTCATGCTCAATGTTTTTTTTATACAAAAATAAAGATTTCATTGAATATAATTCATTGTTTTGGTGTTAACGATTGTATTTTTGTAGTAAAATTATAAAAACGTTTGGTAAATGATAATTAAGTAATTTAAGCTTATTGGAATTGATAAATCGATAATTAACCTTTTTTATAATGTAAGAAATAGCACTAATCCTTTGAAATTAGTGTGCTGAGCAAGATTAATTCAATCGTTATAGTGGTTTTTTAATTCTAAAACTGTCCTTATTATCATTTCATGAACTGAATTTAAAACAGAAAGGCAATTTTTAATTGTATACTAGGTATCATTATCTTGTTTTTAAATATAAAAAGATTTCTCTATTAAGATGAATTTTGCTATTTTTGTCCCACTTTTATTCTGAAATAAATTCAGAAACCAGACAAATTCTATATTATGAACATACACGAATATCAAGGAAAAGAAATTTTAGCTAGCTATGGAGTTCGCATTCAACGCGGAATCGTTGCTAACAGCCCAGTAGAAGCGGTTGCTGCTGCAAAACAATTAACTACCGAAACAGGTACAAGTTGGTATGTAGTAAAAGCCCAAGTTCATGCAGGTGGACGTGGAAAAGGCGGTGGAGTGAAACTTGCTAAAAATTTACAACAAGTAGAAGAAATTGCAACACAAATCATCGGAATGCAATTGGTAACACCTCAAACTTCTGCTGAAGGTAAAAAAGTGCACAAAGTTTTAATTGCTGAAGATGTCTATTATCCTGGTGAAAGTGAAACTTCTGAGTTTTATGTTTCTGTTTTATTAAATAGAGCTACTGGTCGTAATATGATTATGTATTCTACAGAAGGTGGAATGGATATTGAAGAAGTTGCTGAGCATACACCACATTTAATTTTCACCGAAGAAATTGACCCTTCTGTTGGATTACAAGGTTTTCAAGCAAGAAGAATTGCTTTTAACTTAGGTCTTTCTGGAAACGCTTTCAAAGAAATGGTAAAATTTATCGATTCTTTATACAACGCTTACATTGGATCAGATGCTTCGATGTTTGAAATCAACCCGGTTTTAAAAACATCTGACAATAAAATTATGGCTGTAGATGCTAAAGTAAATATTGATGATAATGCTTTATACAGACAAAAGAAATATGCTGATATGCGTGATATTCGTGAGGAAAATCCAATCGAAGTTGAAGCAAAAGAAGTTGGTTTAAACTATGTTGATCTTGACGGTACAGTAGGATGTATGGTGAATGGGGCTGGTTTAGCTATGGCAACTATGGATTTAATCAAATATGCTGGTTTTGAACCGGCTAACTTCCTTGACGTAGGGGGAACTGCTGATGCAAAACGTGTTGAAACGGCTTTCCGTATTATCTTAAAAGATCCAAACGTAAAAGCAATTTTGATTAATATTTTTGGAGGGATCGTTCGTTGTGACCGTGTGGCGCAAGGAGTTGTTGATGCTTACAAAAATATGGGTGATGCAATTAAAGTACCAATCATTGTTCGTTTACAAGGCACAAATGCTGCTATTGCAAAAGAATTAATTGATAATTCTGGAATGCCAATTTTATCTGCTGTTGAATTTCAAGAAGCAGCTGATCAAGTAAAAGCGGCACTTTCTTAATTAGAAAATAGTTATATATTAAAATCCTGAGTGAAAGCTCAGGATTTTTTTGTGCCATATACGTACACTGTTGATAATACTGTGCTTGTAGTTTTTAGATTTTTATAAGCAAAAGGATTTTGGTAATAAATTAAAGTTATCATAAGAATTCAATTATGTGTGCCATATCGAATACCTTTACTGTGTGCTACTATTAATTTTTTTAGTTTAAAGTAATCTGTTACGAAATGAAACTTCATATACAAAATAATTTTACCGCAGAATTACCCGCTGACCCAAGTGAGATCAATACTCCGAGACAGGTTGAGCAAGCTTGTTTTTCTTATGTAGTACCAAAACAGCCTTCGAATCCTTCCCTAATTCATGCTTCGGTTGAAGTCGCTAATGCTATTGGCCTTACGGATGAAGATATACTTTCTGAGGATTTTTTAAATACTTTCTCAGGAAGCACCGTTTATCCAGAAACAAAGCCCTATGCCTTGTGTTATGCCGGACATCAATTTGGGAATTGGGCAGGGCAATTAGGAGACGGTCGTGCGATTAATCTTACCGAAGTAGTTCATGATAATAAAGCATACACTTTGCAACTAAAAGGAGCAGGACCAACACCATATTCGCGTACAGCAGATGGTTTTGCCGTTTTACGTTCTTCCATTAGAGAGCATTTATGTGCTGAAGCGATGCATTATTTAGGTGTTCCTACCACGCGTTCGCTTTCGCTAATGCTTTCTGGAGATCAGGTATTGCGTGATGTAATGTACAATGGGAATCCTGCTTATGAAAAAGGCGCTATCGTTTGTAGAGTGGCTCCATCTTTTATCCGTTTTGGAAGTTTCGAATTATTTGCTTCCCGGGATGACCATATAAATCTCAAATTATTAGCCGATTTCACCATTAAACATCATTTTCCCCATATTAAAAAAGAGGGTGTCGAAAAATATCTGGCTTTTTTTAAAGAAGTTACTCAGACTACGCTGAACATGATTGTACACTGGCAACGCGTTGGTTTTGTTCATGGAGTAATGAATACGGATAATATGTCAATTCACGGTATTACCATTGATTACGGACCTTACGGTTGGTTAGAAGACTACAATTCCACTTGGACGCCTAATACAACGGATAGCCAACATAAAAGATACCGTTTTGGTAATCAACCAGAAATTGCGCTGTGGAATTTGTATCAATTAGCGAATGCATTGTATCCCTTAATTCTGGAAGCGAAACCGCTGGAGGCTATATTAGATACTTTTAGTACTGATTACGAAAAGGAGTATTTGAATATGATGCGAAATAAGCTCGGATTCCAAATCAAAAAAGAACAAGATGTAGTTTTGATTCAGAGTTTGACTCAATTGTTGGAAAGAGTAGAAACGGATATGACAATTTTCTTTAGAAATCTTAGTAATATTACTAAAAAAGATACCACAATAACCGCTTTCAACACCATCAAAGACGCCTTTTATAATGAAAAGGATTTAAATGAAACGATCTTGAAAGAGTGGCACGATTGGTTTAAGAAATACAGTATTCGAATCAATAAAGAAACACTTTCGGATTCTGAAAGAAAAGGTCAAATGAATAACGTGAATCCAAAATACGTATTGCGAAATTACATGGCGCAGTTGTGTATTGATGACGCGGATAAAGGAAATTATTCTTTGCTAAACGAATTATTTGAAATGCTTAAAAATCCGTATGGCGAACAACCTAGTTTTCAAAAATGGTTTGCCAAAAGACCGGATTGGGCTAGAGATAAAGTAGGATGTTCGATGTTAAGCTGTAGTTCTTAAATTGGATTTAAAGACTATTAAAAAATAGAAGCTATTTAATACCAATTGCTTCATGACCTCTTATTAAAATCTTGTTTTTAGCTTCTATGTTTTCTTTGGTTTTACCCAAGACATTAATGATGTCAAATTTGGTATCACTCTTTCTTAAGTTATAAAATGTTTCTGAATTAGTGACTTCAACTGCTAAAATATAGTTCCGGTCTAATTTGAAAGTTTCAATATTATCTTTTATAAATGCTCCATTTATCATATATACGACATCATTACTTTTGATTTTGGTAAATTCAGATTTAATTAGATCCAAACTTATGAAATCATATTTCTTAGGGTTTTTGGAAGTAATGTACAGTTGGCCATGATATAAAACTTCATTTATTGTGGTGTCCTTTTTGATAACATTTACAGATTCTATTTCATTTTGGTCGATATAGGCAAGTGCATTTCTTGCAACTAAATTGGAATCAATAAATACTGCAGGTTCTTCAGCTTTGTTATTCCGTCCAAAAAATAAGGTAGTAAAAAGTAATATGATGAAGGTTATAATACATTTCATGTTTCAAGGGATAAAATAGTAATGATAAATAAATATACAAAAAAATCCTATTCGCCGCGGCAAACAGGATTTTTTTGATTTATAGTAGCGAGGCACTACAGTGCATCTTTATTCTTTACGATTTTTTATTTTTTCCGAAATTAAATTTCACTTTCTCCACTATTTGAACTTTTGGAGCTCCTTTTGAAAATTGTTTTTTGAACGGTTTCTTAGCCGCAGGCTTCGATTTTGAAGGACTTTCGTCACCTCTTGACTGCTCTTCGTCTCTTGGTTTTGCTTTGAATTCTGCTCTTTCAGAAGTTCCTTCTTTAACAGGAATTTGAGCTTTGTGTTTGGCTAAAACATCGTTTGGGTTTTTTGGATTTTCTTTCGTTCCACGCAAGTGAATTACTAATGCATTTAGGAAATTACGCAACACTTGGTCACCACATTCCATATAATTTTCATGTTTTTCATCACGAAAAAAAGCGCCCAATTCGGATTTAGTGATTCTAAAATCTACTAATTCTAATATTTCAACTATTTGATCGTCTCGCAACATTAATGCCACGCGAAGTTTTTTAAAGATATCGTTATTTGTCATCATATTCTAATTTTATACAAAGGTACGGTTAAAAAGTAATTGGACCACAATTTTAGATTTAGAATTGGTATTGGTTTAGAAGACGAATTATTTTATCCAAATCTTCTTTTTCGTGATTAGCAGTAATTACAATTCTATTTAAATCCTTAGCGTCTCTGTTTGGATATTTAAAATTAGTTACAATGATTTTATTAGCAATGAAAACAGCATTAATCCCTTCAATTCCTATGTAGATTAGTGGATAATTAGGATCAAAATGAATGGATGTATTTTTAATTAAATGAGTATCAATGTAGTTCAAATTGTCTTTTAATTTTTGATGCTGTTGTAAATAGAGCGCTGATGCATCAGCCATAGTTTGAACAAATGCAGGGTTCATGCCGGCACTGGACGCAAATGTATCAGAAGTCATTATTTGATTAATAAATTCGGAATCGCTGGCAATTAGACCACCAGTCAATCCGAAAGCTTTCCCTAAAGACGCCACCATGATTTTTCTTTTAATAGTAGGAAAATTGATTGTCGAATAAGTCCCAGATCCATTTGTGCCCAAAATTCCAAGCGAATGTGATTCGTCAATGATCACCGTAATTTCTTTATTAGACGGTATCGAATTCAGAATTGTAAGATCGATTGGTTTTACATGAAAAGAGGGAACCGAATCAGTTAGAATAGTGATTTTTTCAGTTGCAGCATCCAACAAACGCGGATTTAATTGGTTTCCAATATAAACAGGAAGACTTTTAGGTACTTTTATCGCAGTATGCGTATCTGGAAAATGAAAAAAGCAATCCGTTTCAGGTGTTACTGCTTCAATTACTAATTTACCCGCTAACATTCCTGAAGAAAGTGTAAGTGCAACCTCTGCTCTGATAAAATTGGCTAAAAAGCGTTCTCCGTTTTCATAAGCGGTTAGCTGAATGTTTGCATTTCTAGAACTTCCGTAAGCCGTTCCCCATTGCAAAATATTTTTGATAAGCAGTTTTTGAAATTCTGGATGTGTTGGTAAACCCAAATAAGCTGTTCCTCCAAAATAAAGATATTCTTCATTTTCGATTTCAATTATTCGATCTGGAAATTGGTTGACTTTCATTTAAAATTACATTAGAGTTACACCAGTTCCATTGATTTTAGAATAGTTTATTTTTCCAAAATCGATTGTTACGCCAGTTGCAATATCTTCTGCCAAAAGTAATGCGCCATCCATATCTACATAATCCAATTGGGGCAATAAATGGGCAATTGCAGATATTCCTACTGTCGATTCAGTCATACAGCCCACCATGGTTTTTAAACCTAATTTTTTAGCTTCCTGAATCATTCGTCTTCCAGGAGTTAATCCGCCACATTTTACTAATTTTATATTTACACCATGAAAATGCTCGTGGCATTTAGTGACATCTTCTTCTATGATACAACTTTCGTCCGCAATTATTGGTAAAACTGAATGTTTGAAAACTTCTTTGTGTCCTTCCCAATGGTCTGCTTTCATGGGTTGTTCCAGGAATTCTACCCCCAGTTTTTTTAGTTCAACAGCATTATTTATAGTTTCTTCCACGCCCCAACCACAATTAGCGTCGATTCTAAAAATAGCATTCGTGTGTTTTCGAAGTTCAGTTACAATGGCAATATCTTCTTTGGTTCCTAATTTTATTTTATAAATAGGCCAAGGCAATTCTTTCATTTTTTCAATCATTTTTTCAATGGAAGCAATTCCAATGGTATAATCGGTCAAGGGATTTTTATCGAGGGTATAATTCCACAATTCATATAATCTCTTTCCTTTTTTACGCGCGTAGAAATCATTGTATGCCATGTCCAAAGCGCACAATGCAAACATATCGTCTTTTAAAAAAGGATGTATTTTTGCCCAAAATTCTTCAGGTGCTTCATCTGTAGTGTTTTCAATTATAGTGCGAATTTTTTCTAAATCCTGCATCATCATAGGAACAGTTGTCTTGTAATACGGATTTGAGGTAGCTTCTCCAAAACCGGAGAACCCATCACACTGCAATTCCACAATCAAAGAAGGTTGAAAGTCTATGGATTCTCTCGAAATCGTGAAGGTGTGTTTTAATTTGAGGTTGTATTCTCTTAAGATTAGTTTCATTTGAATTTGATTTTGCACTTAAAATTAATGAGTTTCTTTAAAAGGGCGATTTAATAACCAAGCCATAAAATCGCTTTTGTAAAATTATCACGCCATAATTTTTCATTGTGTTGTCCGCCTTTTATAATTTTTTTTTCATTCAAATGAAGGCAGTAACATCTATTTGAATTTATTAAATATTCCATTTTGTTCAAATCCGAAACCATATCATCACTTTCATTATCTCCACATAGGAAATAGATTTTAGACTCTATCTTTTTGGATTTTTCAGTCAGATTGTAAATGTCTTTACTGTACCAGAACGAAGGTGAAAACACACCTGCTTTTCCAAATATTTCTGGGTATTTTAAGACTGCATAGTAAGAAGTAAGTCCGCCCAGAGAACTTCCCATGATAATAGTGTTTTTCTTTTTGCTTTTGGTTCTGTAGCTTTTATCAATTTGAGGTTTAAGAGTTTTTACGATAAATTCTAAATAATTATCCGCATTGCCTCCTCCGTATTTTTGATTTTTGTAGGGTGTTAACTCCTCAATTCGCTTATCATTACCATGTTCGATTCCTACGACAATAACTTGTGCTTTGAGGCTGTCCAATTTTTCATCCACATTCCATTCACCCGAATAGGATGTTTTAGCATCAAATAAATTTTGAGCATCATGCATGTAAATTACTGAAAATTTCTTTTTGGAGGTTAAATAATTTTCCGGTAAATAAATCCAGATTTTCTTGACGGTTTGTAGTTGTGGCGCTTCAATAGTAAATGTGGAAACTTGTTTTGAAGCAGTGCTTTCTCTTGGCTGTTTAGAGTCCTGAGCAGTTGTTTTTGTAAGTATAAAACAGCAGACGAGCAGTAGGAGCTGTGATCGAATCATTATTAGTTTTTGTGTTTTGATTTAAAAACAATATTTTAGCTAAAAATAATAATTTGATGAATACATTTGAAGAAAAGAGGAGCTTACTTATAGAGATGATTGCTTTTTCTACTGTAGATGGGCATTTGCATAAGAAAGAATATGAGTTTTTAGCAATTATAGCCAATGCGCTAAATTTCGAAATTGATGTTTTTAACGACTTTTTTCATCAAGAATTACCATCTCTACCTATTAAATCTGAATTTCAACGCGTACAGCAATTTTATAGATTGGCTTTATTGATGTATAGTGATGGAGTTTTACATAAAAAAGAAGCGCTTGCTATCCAACAAATTGCCATAGGAATGGGACTTAATCCTAGTGCCACGAAACGAATCCTTAAGTTGATGAACGAGGCACCCAATGCAATTATTGATCCGGAAGTTTTATTGCATGTTTTTCAAGAACAACATAATTAGGTCAATTGTTCTTGTAATCTTTTGATGTCATCCCTTAATTTTGCTGCTTGCATGAAGTCTAAATCTTTGGCGGCTTTTTCCATTGACTTACGTTTTTCTCGGATTATTTTTTCAATCTCAGGTTTTGACAAATATAAATTTTCAGTTTCGGCTGCAGTATTTAAAGCATACCCTAACTCATAATCAGCCAAAGGGTTTTTAGTAAAGGCGCTCTCAATTTTTTTATTTAAAGCTTGAGGTACTAAATTATTTAAAGTATTGTGATTGATTTGTTTGGTTCTTCGATAATTGGTTTCATCAATGGTTTTTTGCATGCTATTGGTAATTTTATCAGCATACATGATCGCTTTTCCATTCAGGTTTCTCGCAGCGCGACCAATTGTTTGCGTAAGCGAACGATGACTTCGTAAAAAACCTTCTTTGTCTGCATCCAGAATTGCCACTAAAGAAACTTCGGGTAAATCCAAACCTTCACGGAGTAAATTTACACCAATCAACACATCAAAAATTCCTTTTCGTAAATCTTGCATGATTTCGATACGTTCCAGTGTATCTACTTCAGAGTGAATATAACGGCACCGAATATTGACTTTTGTTAAATATTTGGCTAGCTCTTCTGCCATTCTTTTGGTTAAAGTGGTGACCAAAACACGTTCGTCAATTTCAGCCCGAACCTGAATTTCTTCAATCAGATCATCAATTTGGTTTAAACTAGGTCTGATTTCAATAATAGGATCTAATAATCCTGTAGGGCGAATTACTTGCTCCACAACTACACCCTCCGTTTTTTGTAATTCATAGTCCGCTGGTGTTGCTGAAACATAAATCACTTGGTTCTGCATGGCCTCAAATTCGTCAAACTTCAATGGGCGATTGTCCATAGCAGCAGGAAGACGGAAACCATATTCTACTAAATTTTCTTTTCGGCTTCTGTCTCCACCATACATAGCGCTTACCTGAGATAGTGTCACATGGCTTTCGTCTACTACCATTAAATAGTCTTTTGGGAAATAATCCAATAAGCAAAAAGGTCTTGTGCCTGGCAAACGCCCATCGAGGTAACGGGAGTAATTTTCAATTCCGGAACAATAGCCAAGTTCTCGAATCATTTCCAAGTCAAAATTGGTACGTTCTTCCAATCGTTTTGCTTCCAAATGTTTTCCTATTTCTTTGAAATAATCGACTTGTTTTACCAAATCTTGTTGAATTTCCCAAATGGCATTTTGTAAAACATCTGGAGACGTCACAAACATATTGGCGGGATAAATCGTCAGTTTTTCAAATTTTTCAATTACTAGAGAATTCTTTGTATCAAAACTTTCAATTTCTTCTATTTCATCTCCAAAAAAATGAACTCGATACGCTTCATCGGCATAACTGGGGTAAATATCTACGGTGTCGCCTTTTATTCTAAAACTTCCGGGATTAAAATCGGCTTCGGTTCTGGAATATAAACTTTGCACCAGTTGATGCAATAATTTGGTTCTGGAAATAATTTGTCCTTTCTCAATAGGAATTAAGTTTTTCTGAAATTCAATTGGAT
This sequence comes from Flavobacterium amylolyticum, assembly GCF_048284335.1. Taxonomy (NCBI): domain Bacteria; kingdom Pseudomonadati; phylum Bacteroidota; class Flavobacteriia; order Flavobacteriales; family Flavobacteriaceae; genus Flavobacterium; species Flavobacterium amylolyticum. The sequence goes on along the minus strand of NZ_JBLVPG010000002.1, from coordinate 1,060,431 downwards.
TTCCAATACCGTACAAACATGAAACCGATGCTACAACCAAAATATCTCTTCTTCCGGAAAGCAACGAGGCAGTGGTTGACATTCGCATTTTTTCGAGTTCTTCATTGATGGATAAATCCTTCTCAATAAAAACGCCAGTTACGGGCATAAACGCTTCGGGTTGGTAATAATCGTAATAAGAGACAAAATATTCCACGGCATTATTCGGGAAGAATTGTTTAAATTCCGAGTATAATTGTGCCGCCAACGTTTTGTTGTGTGCCAAAACTAGAGTTGGTCTTTGCACTTCTTGAATTACATTGGCCACGGTAAATGTCTTTCCGGATCCCGTAACTCCCAGTAAAGTTTGGAATTTTTCACCGTCAATAATCCCTTGCGTTAATTTTTCAATTGCAAGGGGTTGGTCGCCCTTAGGCTGGTAATCGGATACTACTTGGAAATTCATTGGTTTTAAGAGGCAAGATTTTAGAGTCACAAAGGTACAAAGTTTGGATTCTTTTTTACCAAAGAGTAAGCCAAAAAAAAAACCATCCTGTTGTAGCAGGATGGTTTTGATTATCTAAATTATTTTTAGAAGCTTAAATTCAATCGGGCAAAGACAAACCGACCGTTTTGACCAAATTGAGATACGTTTCTTGAATAAACGAATTGGTTAGCATTTGATAAATCGATTGTTGCTGGAGCAGCAGTATAATCGATAGCTCCAGATACTAATCGAGGTCTGATTGCCGTTTGTGTTCCAAGATTTAAATCTGGATAAATATCAAAAATATTATTAGCACCAATAACAATTTTTGCTGCATTGGTAATTTTGAAACCGACGGATAAATCAGTGATGATTTTTGCTCCCCAAATCGGGTGCTCAATTTCTACTGCTTGACCGTTTATTATAACCCCTTCAACTCTTCCGTCTCCATTTACGTCTGCAGTGTTCGGATCAGTAACTTTGCCAAAATAAACATTTCTCAAGAAGAAATCGAATTTTTTGTAGGTAATGGAATTGGTTAAATTAGCTTTTACTCTAGGAATTGCTTCTTGTAAGTACACTCTACTTGCTTCAGAATAATATCTGTTAATTTGGCCTGCAGCTTGTAATACTGGAGAGGCGTGAATTTCTCCAACTCTATAGGTTTTAGAAAATGTTCCTGATAAATCGGTTTTTAGCGATATGTTATTTCCAAAACTTGTTTTATGGCTTATTACAACATCAATTCCTTTGGATTCTGTGTCAATAGCATTTGCAAAGAAAGTTGCAGCAGTTGCTCCGGCAGTATCAAATAAGGCATTCAAAATTGCATTTGGTGATCCTGCTGCGGGAGTGCCACCAGGTCTTGAAAATTGATCCGTAAGCACTACTCTGTCGTCTATTTTTACAACATAAGCATCCGCTGTTAAGGTTAAATTAGCTTCAGGGATTTTGGCTGTAAAGCCAATACTGGCACTTTGAGATTCTTCTTGTTTCAATTTTGGAATTCCTAGTAATTGTGCTGCTTGCGAATCATTACTGAACGTTCCTACTTCAAAGGGCACACCACCTACAAATTGTGTAGCAGTTGAATTAAAGTAGATTTGGTGTAAAGATGGTGCTCTAAATCCTGTAGAAATAGCGCCGCGTAAATTGATATTATCTGTTAATTTATAACGAGTTGCTACTTTAAAATTTGTTGTGTTTCCAAAATCGGAATAGTTCTCAAAACGAATTGCTCCATTAACTAACCATTTGTCAGTAAGATCTAATTCTAAATCAGTATATACGGCTACGCTGTTTCGGTCTTTATCGATTGCATTTGCAGGTCTGAAACCTGGAAATACCTGAGAACCACCTGGTCTTGCAGCTCCAAAAAAGTCAGTTACTCTTATATTTGCAGCTGTAGTTCCTGTTACTACACCACCATTTATATCATATTGATTGTACGAATTAGACTCACCTGCATTTATTGAAAAGTTTTCATGACGGTATTCCGCTCCAAAAGCGACATTCAGTCCTTTTAGCACATCAAATTTTTTATTCATGTCAAAATTAGTTGTGTTTTGGGCGAAAGCCAAACCACCCGCATCAAATTCTGTAGGAGAATTTTCTCTTAAAGAGGCATTTACTGTATTTTCAACACCGTAATCAAAAGCATTTCTTCCAAAAGTGTTGCTTAAGTCAAAATTCCAATTTTCGAATATAAGGCCTCTAATACCTGCGGCAACAGAGACGTCATTGATTGTAGAGTGTATTTCCGGTAAAAAACCATTTGGATACAAACCGGTATATGATCTGGCTTGATTAGGTCTTCTGTAAAAACCTGCAGCTTCTCCATTTCTATAACTAGTCCCACCAAAAGCATACGCTTCTAATTTATCATTTATTGGATAAGCAGCATTCAAAAAGAATTGGGCACTTTTCAAGGAAGATTGTCCCACTCTCATATTAAAGTCTTTTCTTTCAAGACTTCTATACGCTAATTCTCCTGCTGTAGCATCGAAGTTCAATGCAGTTTGCATTTGTGAGATGTTTGCAGCACCAGTTATAGCAGTTTGTTGCGCCGTTGTAAAATAACCTACTTGTGGAGCATATTGTTTTATTGTGGTAAGTATTTGAGTTGTATTTGGAGTATTATTTATGTTTCCAAACAAGGCATTGATATTTGTTCCAGCTTCGGCAGCTCTTTGTTCTACAGCATTATACGCATTGAATAAGTTTCCTGTCACGTCTTTTGCTCTGCTTGTAGCATCTCTGAGTTGAAAACTAGCCGTTGCATTGATAAAGCTTTTCTCTTTTCCAAGACTCGTTCCGTAATTTAAGTCTAATTGGTAATTTCCGCCATCAATTCCACCATCGTGGTCATTAGCTCCTTTAGAAAGGTTACCTCCTCCAAAGAGGTTTACTTCTAATTTGTTAGTATTTTTTTTAACATTAATATTGATTACTCCAGCAATGGCATCTGAACCATATTGTGCAGAAGCGCCATCTCGCAATACTTCAATTTTTTCAATGGCAAATGCAGGAATTGCATTCAAATCGGTTCCTACAGACCCCCTACCTGGAGATCCATTAATGTTGACTAATGAAGAAGTATGTCTTCTTTTTCCATTTATTAAAACCAATACTTGATCGGGTCCTAAACCTCTTAATTGTGCGGGATCAATATGATCTGTTCCGTCAGCAACAGTTTGCGTGTTTGATGTAAACGAAGGCGCAACCATGTTTAAGATTTGATTTAAGTTGACTTGTGCACCTTGAGAAGCAATTTCTTTCATACTTATCACATCTATAGGTACTGCTGATTCTGTTACAGTTCTAGTAGGATTACGAGAACCAATAATAACAACGTCTTGTAACGTTTCACCACTGCCAATTAAAGTAATATTTAGTACACTTGTTGTAACAGAAACGTTTTTGGTTTCTAGACCCACATACGAAAATTGCAAAACAGCTCCGATTTTTGCACTGATCGTATACTTTCCATCGCTATCGGTTGTAGTTCCTTTTGTAGTTCCTTTAACGAGGATTGTGGTACCGGGTAAAGTAGCTTTTGTTTCGTCAGTTACAACCCCTGATACTTTAATTTCCTGAGCGGATAGGCCTGCAGTTAAAATTAGGGTTAGAATAAGTAAAATTTTTTTCATTTTGGTTATTTAAGATTATGGATGCTAAATTACTACTAAAACAACGTTAATTTTAATTTTATTAATACGAATAATTCGAATTTAATGAATTGTTTATATTTCTGCTTTTTTTTACAACAATGATAATTAATATGATTTTTTTTAAAATGGAATAGTGTTTAAATAGTGTTGAAATTTAAAATACTCATACGTTTAAAATTCCCATTTCTTTTGTTGTGCTTTGCTCAAAAAAGTCCAAGCGACTATTCGGCTTATTTTTTGACCTTGAGCCATATCAATGGTTTTAATTTCTACAGCACTCACTTTATTTAGGGTTTTGTAAAGACTAGAAAGATTTTCTTTTTTAGAAATCAAAGTAGTAAACCATAAACATTGCATCGGATATTTAGCACTTTCATAAATCATTTGAGTGACAAAACTCAGTTCGCCGCCTTCGCACCATAATTCAGCATTGTGGCCTCCAAAATTTAAAACAGGTTTTGTGGTTTTCGTATTCTCTAAATTGTTTATTTTTCTAACAGTACTTTTTGTGGCTTCATCCTGTGAAGCATGAAAAGGGGGATTGCAAATGGTGAACGTAAATTTATCTTCAGGAGTAATTATATTTTTAAAAATAAAACGGGATTCTGTTTGTTGCTGTAAACTGATAGCATCAATCAGTTTTGGATTTTTTTCAATGATTGTGCTGCAATTTTCGATTGCTTTTAAATCGATGTCTGTACCCACAAAACTCCATCCGTAGGCTGAATTACCAATTATAGGATAAATACAATTGGCACCCACACCAATATCTAAGCCTTGAACCGTTTCGCCTTTCGGAATAATTCCGTTGTTACTGGAAGCTAGTAAATCAGCTAGATAATGAATATAATCAGCTCTTCCGGGAATTGGTGGACAAAGATAATTTTTGGGAATGTCCCAGTTTTGAATGTCATAATGCAACAGCAATAAAGCTTTGTTAAGCGCTTTTACAGCATCAGGATTGTTAAATTCAATTGTTTCGATTTCATGCTCATTAATAGAAACAAAAGGCTTCAATTCAGGAGATTTTGCTATTAATTGCTCAAAATTATATCCAAATCGGTCAAGATTTCTCGGATGTAAATTAGTCTTTTCGGGAATCGTTTTCGGTTTCATTTTCTATATTTCGATGCAAATATAGGTATAACTATTTACTTAGGGCGTAAAGGGGAATTTCATACAATAATGGAATGAAAAAAAATCATAAAAGGGGAAAAGTGTAGATTTATTGTAACATAAAATCGGTTATATTTATAAAAAAATGAATTGAATGGCTTTTATATTCACCAGATTTAAATTTAAAAAAAGATATATTGTTTATACTTTTGTCGCTTTCTATATTCTCTTGTGTCAATCTTGTATGACCATGCGATTTTCTAATGCGGAAACAACACAATTTTTTGCTGCCTCTCGGACAGCATTTCAGGACAAAACAATAAGTTTTGACGGCTATAAAATACATTATGTCGAAACGGGTAATATTCAAAATCCAACATTGTTTTTTGTACACGGTTCACCTGGAAGCTGGAATGCCTTCAAAGAATATCTTAAAGACACTTTATTGTTGCAAAAATACCGAATGATTGCGATTGACCGACCGGGTTTTGGGTACAGTGATTTTGGTAATGCTCAAAATTTGAAGGTGCAATCCGAAAGGATATCAGAATTTATATTGAAAATGGCAAATAACAAACCTGTAATTTTAGTGGGACATTCCATTGGAGGTCCAGTTGTAGCTAAGTTAGCTGTGGATCACCCGTCATGGTATTCAAGACTGGTTATACTCGCGGGAGCATTAGATCCAAAAGCAGAAAAACCAGAGAAATGGAGAACTGTTATTAAAGTCCCGCCATTGCGGTATTTGATTCCCGGTGCTTTACGTCCTTCTAATGATGAATTATGGTGGTTGAAACACGATTTAATCAATTTGGAGTCGGACCTCAAAAAAATTACTTGTGATGTGACTATAATTCATGGGACCAAAGATGCTTTGGTACCGTATAGCAATGTAGCATTTATGAAAAAAAAGTTTGTTAATGCAAAATCAATGGATACGATAACTATCAAAAAAGCGAATCATTTTATCCCTTGGAGTCATTATGAAATTGTGAGAAATGCATTGTTGAATTTAAAATAATACTAATCCACGCATTCCATCATTAATAAATCTCCTTCTTCGTGTGCTATAGTTACAATACCATCTTTGATAACGTGATTGCTACTTCCAGTTCTGTACCCCATAGTAAGATTATCATCTTTTAACGGATAGAATAAATTATCGGAATGAATTCCTGTAACGTGACCAATAGGTATTAATGAAATAGGAGTGTTTGCGGGGTACCATTTTTCAAATTTCTTGGGTAATAAAAAAACTTTTGAATGATCGTCCAGAATTACAATTTTAAGTAGATTTCTATACCGTGTGATATTGGTAAGATTGGTAATCGTATGATCGGCTCTTCGTCCAGTAGCCCAAACGACATTTACGGCGGGAATCTTTCTTTCGATTAAATAGTCAAAAGCTTTTTCTAAATCGGTTTTATTTTGGTCCGGCGTATGAATGATTTCAATTGGATATTGAGCTATTTTATAGATTTCAGGATCAAATCCTCTGTCGAAATCTCCAAGAAGCACATCGACTTTGATGTCTAGTTTCATGACGCGAACCATAGCAGAATCTAATACAACAACGAGCGGAGACCATTCTAGTAATTGGCCCAATAGTTCTGGATGACAGGAAGCGCCGTTGGCAATGATTAATGCAGGCTCTTGGTCGTCCCGAACGATATGATGTGATGACATAGTTACTTATTTGTTTCGAATACAAATGTAGTTATTCAATAGTGTAATTTCTAATATCGACTTGACTAAGGGAGAAATAGCCCAATGGATAATTAGCCGCGTCAGTAGTATTGATGATGTTTCCTCTTACGGTTGCAGGCGGAGATTGAAACGGTCCACCTCCATTATTTCCAGCAATACTTACTAAAACGCTCATATAGTTGTAGTATGCTTTAGAAATCCCAAAGTGGCTTACTTCAATTTTATCGTCTTTTTTTAAGTCATCATTTTGCGAGATACTAAAGAATTCGTTCCCGTTAAAAAACTCATCTTGGTCTACATAATAGTTTGATTTCACTTGGTTCGAATACACATATTTGTAGAGGTAAAAATTAGCTTCACTTGCTGGATCTTGATAAAATGTTTTAATCTCTATGTTCTTCCCTATAAAACCACCTTGGTTATTTTGTACAATTTTTGTTATTGGTGCAACGGGTTTCAACACTTCTGAAGCGATGTAGGTACTGCCGTTGCTAATAACATGTAAAGTGTATATTTCATTTATTATCGGAATAAATGCATTGCATACATACTCCCCTGTATTGGCAACTTCTGTGAAATTAAAGACCGTATTAGTACTGTTCTTAATATAAATAGTTGCATTAGAAACTTTTGGAATTTCAGTACTGTAAAAACCGGTAGTAGTGGTCAGTTTTATTTTTTGTTGATTTCCTGAAGTTCCTTTTTTCCAGTTGATAGCTGCTTGAATAACTAGTTTAGGCGGAGCATTATCCAGATCTACTTCAATTACATCTTCGCAAGCACTGTTTAGAATAGCAATAATAATTATTAGGTAAAGTGTTATTTTCTTCATGATTTTGCTTTTATTTCGGGGTCTTAATAAATTCTTATTTTTAAAATTTGAAATTATAACTTACCGCTGGAACAACACCAAATATCGAAGTTTTTACAGCTTCATTACTTCCTGTTTCTATATTCTGTCTGAAATTGATAGAAGCGGCATTTTTTCGATTGTAAAGATTATAGATACTAAATACCCATTCGCCTTTCCATTGTCTGTCTTTGTTGCTTTTGGGAGTCAATGTTGCGGCAATATCAAGGTGATGGTAAGCTGGAAGACGATTTTCGTTTCTCAATCCATAACTCGGTACATTGATTCCTAAGTATTCATATTGTCCAACAGGATACGTTACCGGTTGACCAGTTTGCAGTGCAAAATTAGCTCCAAAAGACCATTTTTCATTCAAATTGTAGGAAGTGGTTATGGCAATATTATGCAGTTTGTCATATACTGAATTGTACCATTGGCTGTTGTTGATTCCAGTTTCTATTGGTGTTCTTCCAGGAGTTTTTTGCTCTGATTTTGATAATGTATACGATATCCATCCGTTAAATCTACCTTCATTTTTTCGGAACATGATTTCTAAACCATAGGATCTTAATTGACCGTTCAGGATTATTTGTTCAATGGCTTTATTGGCAATCAAATCAGCGCCGTCAATATAATCCAATCGGTTTTGCACTTCTTTATAATAGGTTTCTACTTCAAGGGAGTATACACCTTCTTTAAAGTTTTTAAAATAACCCAATGCCACTTGATCGGCAATTTGTGGTTTGATAAAACTATCGCTTGGCGTCCAGACATCGAGCGGAGTAGGCGATGAGGTGTTTGAAATGAGTTGTAAATACTGCACCATTCTGTTGTAACTCGCTTTTATAGATTGGTCATCGTTGATTTGATACGCCAATGAAAACCGCGGTTCTAAATAATTATAGCTTTTCATTACTTGGTTTCTGTCGTAAAACTGGGTGCCAATTGGAGTTGCTTTTTCATAAATCTGTAAGTCCGAATTGAACGTTACAGGATTGTTATCTTGATAAATGTTTACAGTAGATTGTCCTAAGCGGTAAAACATGCTGTACCTAAGTCCGTAGGATAGCGCTATTTTCTTGGAGATTTCGTGATCTGCATTGATATAAAGGGCAGATTCAAGAGCATATTTTTTATCTAATTGATCAAAATTGATTCCAGAATCCGCATCAGATGGTTTTATGGTTCCTGGGTTGAACTCGTAATAAATTCCGTTTACCCCGTAATTCAATTTGAATTTATCAGAAATGTATTTCTTAAAATCGTACTTGATATTGTAGTTTTTAATACCAGAATCCCATTTGAATCCTATAAAATCCAAATCCAGACCATAATAAAAATCACTGTAAATCAACGATAAATTCGAAAACAATTTTTCGGAAAATAAGTGATTCCAACGCAGGTTTACCGTAGCATTTCCATAAATGTTAGTAAAGCTTTTGTTGAGACTGAAAACGTCTCGACCAAAATAGCCAGACAAGTAAAGACTATTGTTCGAATCCAATTTATAACTCAATTTAGTATTTAAGTCATAAAAATAAGCAGAATTATTTTTTTGTTCTGGGGATAGCTTTAAAAATAAATGAGCGTAGGAACTTCTCCCGCCAATAAGGAAGGAACCTTTGTCTTTTATCAACGGTCCTTCGGCCAAAATACGGCTGGAAATCAATCCAATTCCTCCATTGACATGAAATTCTTTACTATTACCGTCTTTTTGATAAATGTCTAAAACCGAAGAAGCTCTCCCGCCAAAACGAGCGGGGATTCCGCCTTTGTATAATTTCAAATCTTTGATTGCATCCGGATTGAAAACGGAGAAAAACCCAAAAACATGGGAAGAGTTAAAAATAGTAGCTTCATCTAATAAAATTAAATTTTGATCCGCGCCTCCACCACGAACATTAAAGCCTGATGCCCCTTCGCCAGCATTAGTTACCCCGGGAAGCAATAAAATAGATTTTAAAATATCGACTTCACCCAGTACAACAGGCATTTTTTTGATGGCTGAAATAGAGAGTTTGTTGACACTCATTTCTGGTTTTCTAATGTCTATTCTGGTTTTATTATCATTAATAATAACTTCTTTTAGGACCGTTTCATTGCTGGATAACTTGAAATTATTTTTTATATTTTGGTTTAAAATAATTGACTCTGAAATGTTTTGATATCCTAGTGAAGTTATCTGAACCGTATAATTTCCCTTAGGTAATGTAATGGAATAAAATCCGTATTCATTGGTTGTTACGCCCGTTTTTAATTGGGGTATAATAACGTTGACTCCTATTAAAGTTTCATTACTATTAGCATCAATAATAATCCCACTTAAGGTAAATTTTTCTTGAGCGAAAGACGAAATAGTAGCTAATAATACAACTAAAAAGGTAGTGATTTTCTTTGGAGTCATTGTTTAAATTTTATCGAAATGAAGAACTGCAAATTACATTAAATAGAATTTCAATTGGTGTATAACAGATGTTAAGGTATTGCTAATATAAAAAAAAGACAACTGTTTCCAGTTGTCTTTTCAATAGTATTACTAAAATTATAATGTAGTTAATTAAGCGATTTTTGCTAATATAGTATTGAAAGTTTCGCTTGGACGCATTGCTTTACTTGTTACTTCAGGATTCGGTTGGTAATGACCACCAATATCTTGTGGTTTTCCTTGTGCTGCAATTAACTCCGTATTGATTTTGGCTTCGTTTGCTGCAAATTCTGCTGCAATAGGAGTAAAGATAGTTTTCAACGCGGCTTCTTTATCTTGCGCTGCTAAGGCTTCTGCCCAATACATAGCCAAATAAAAATGAGAACCGCGATTGTCAATTCCGCCTAGTTTACGTGCTGGTGATTTATCAGTTGCCAAGAATTTCTCCGTAGCGACATCAAGAGTTTCCGCTAAAACAATTGCTTTAGAATTGTTTAACGTTTGTCCTAAATGCTCTAATGAAGCACCTAAAGCCAAGAACTCACCAAGGGAATCCCAACGCAAGTATCCTTCTGCCGTAAACTGCTCTACGTGTTTTGGAGCTGATCCACCGGCACCAGTCTCAAACAAACCGCCACCATTCATTAATGGAACAATAGAGAGCATTTTTGCGGATGTTCCCACTTCTAAAATGGGGAATAAATCCGTTAAATAATCACGTAATACGTTTCCTGTTACAGAAATAGTATCTAATCCTTTGATGATTCTTTCTAAGGTAAAGTTTGTTGCATCTATAGGATTCAGTATTTGAATGTCTAAACCTGTAGTATCGTGATCTTTTAAATATTTTGTAACTTTTGTGATTAGTTCTCTATCGTGCGCTCTGTTATTATCCAACCAAAAAATAGCTGGAGTGTTAGATAAACGGGCTCTGTTTACCGCTAATTTAACCCAGTCTTGAATCGGAGCATCTTTTGCCTGACACATTCTGAAAATGTCTTTAGCTTCAACGGCTTGTTCCATCAAAACGTTTCCATTAGTGTCAACAACACGTACCACTCCGTCAGCAGTCATTTGGAATGTTTTGTCATGTGAGCCGTACTCTTCTGCTTTTTGTGCCATCAAACCTACGTTAGGCACACTTCCCATTGTAGTTGGGTCAAAAGCGCCATGTTTTTTACAAAAATCAATTGTCGCTGTATAAACACCGGCATAACATCTGTCTGGTATCATGGCTACGGTATCTTGTTGTTGTCCGTCTTTATTGAACATCTGTCCTGAGGTACGAATCATGGCCGGCATAGAAGCATCCACAATCACATCTGATGGAACATGAAGATTGGTAATTCCTTTTTCAGAATTTACCATAGCTAATGCTGGCCCGTTTGTAATTGCTTGGTTTAATGCCGCTTCCACTTCAGCCTGCATTGGTTTTCCTGCGATTTTTGCATACACATCACCTAAACCGTTTCTGGTATCAATATTCAATTCATCAAATAAGGCAGCGTATTTTTCGAAAACAGCTGCGAAATAAACTTCTACGATAGCTCCAAAAATAATTGGATCCGAAACTTTCATCATTGTAGCTTTCAGGTGAACCGAAAGTAAAACGTTTAATTTTTTTGCCTCTGTAATTGTTTTGGCTACGAAGGTTTTTAAAGCGTTTAGGTTCAGTACTGAACTGTCGATTATTTCACCTACTTTTAATGGAGTACTTGCTTTTAGGACAGTAGCGGAACCATCTTTAGCAACGAATTCGATTTTTACATCAGTGGCATCGGCAAGAGTAAGTGATTTTTCACTTCCGTAAAAATCACCACTTTCCATAGAAGCTACATGTGTTTTTGAGTCAGCAGACCATGCACCCATGGCGTGTGGGTTAGCTTTAGCGTAATTTTTTACTGCTTTTGGAGCTCTACGATCCGAGTTTCCTTCGCGTAAAACAGGATTCACCGCTGAGCCTAATATTTTAGAGTATTTAGCTTTGATGGTTGTCTCCGCTTCGTTTTTTGGTTCCTCAGGGAAGTTTGGTATACTATATCCATGAGATTGTAATTCAGCAATAGCTGCTTTTAATTGAGGAACAGATGCCGAAACATTTGGTAATTTTATGATGTTAGCTTCTGGAGTTGTCGCTAATTGCCCAAGTTCTAATAAAGCATCTCCTGTCTTTTGATCTTCTGTCAAAAACTCCGAAAAGTTTGCTAAAATTCTTCCGGCTAAAGAAATGTCTCTAGTTTCAATTTCAATGTCAGAAGTTGCTGTAAATGCTTGTACAATAGGTAAAAATGAATACGTTGCCAATAAAGGCGCTTCATCAGTAAGGGTGTAAAAAATTTTTGATTTCTGTGTCATTTTTTTATTTTTATAATCGAATCACGTTAAATGTAGCTTATATAAGGGATTTCACTTAAAATAAGGCGGACAAATATATGAAAATCAGATGTAATAGAAGGTGGATTTCATGTAGAAAAACACGATTTTTATGATTACCAACTTGTTATTCTTATATTGTCAGTTTTATAGATCCATTAATCCTAAATTAGGAATTTATAAGGAAAATAGTAACCAAAAAAAAAGTCCCAACAGAGTTGGAACTTTTATAGTAAAGAGACAGTATACTATCTTCTTTTGTCTTTAATTTTAGCTTTTTTACCAGTAAGTTCTCTGAAGTAGAAAATTCTAGCTCTACGTACAGCACCTTTCTTATTGATTTCAATTTTTTGTAATGCTGGAAGATTAACGGGGAAGATACGCTCAACTCCAACTGCTCCTGACATTTTACGAATAGTAAAAGTTTCTGTATTAGCAGAACCTCTTCTTTGTATAACTACTCCTTTAAAAAACTGTGTTCTAGTTTTTTCACCCTCTCTAATTTCGTAGTAAACAGTGATAGTGTCTCCAGCTGCAAAAACTGGGAATTCTTTTCTTGTTACGAATTCGTCTTGAACGAATTTCATTAAATCTGCCATGATATTTTTTAATTATGGGTTGTATTAAAGCAACATTCGCGGATTTCGCCAGAGGTTAATCTAATGTGGGTGCAAAAGTAAATAAATATTTTGAATTATAAATTATAAATTTTGAATTATTTGAATCCTTACACTGAGGTGGTTAAGATAAATACAATAGTAAACTAGATTTTACTCCTCCAGCAAATCCGGTCTTCTATTCTTCGTATGTTCATACGCCATATCTTCCCTCCATTTGTCAATTTTGGCAAAATTTCCACTGGTCAGTACCTCAGGAACTTTCCATCCGTTATAATCTGCGGGGCGTGTGTATATGGGGCCTGAAAGTAATCCATCTTGGAAACTATCTGTCAATGCGGAGGTTTCATCACTTAATACTCCTGGGATCAATCTAATCAATGCGTCGGATAATACCAAAGCTCCTAATTCACCACCACTCAATACATAATCGCCAATCGATATTTCTTTAGTGATAAAGTGATCGCGCACGCGTTGGTCTACACCTTTATAATGGCCGCAAAGGATAATAATATTTTCATACATTGACATGGTATTCGCCATTTTCTGGTTTAGTGTTTCCCCGTCTGGCGACATATAAATGATTTCGTCGTAAGTTCTTTCACTTTTCAAATGGGTAATACAGGCGTCAATAGGTTGTACCGTCATGACCATTCCAGCGCCACCACCATACGGATAATCATCGACGCTTTTCTGCCTGTTGGTCGTGTAATCCCGTAGATTGTGAAAATGAACTTCTACTAAACCTTTGTCGATGGCACGTTTCATAATCGAGGCCTCAAAAGGACTTCGCAATAATTCTGGTAGAACAGTAACAATATCAATACGCATAATTTCTTTTCTAAGTTTTAATCCCGGGGATTTGGTAGCAAAGGTACAAAGTTGCCGCGTTTTTCAAATAACCAAATTGAGGATTAAACTCTTTTTAGGAACAAATTTGGCCTATTGACCTAATTGCGGGTATTGGTTGTAGAAATTTATTCATTGCGTCGTATTTCATAGTATGCTTTTTTGAACTACTTTTATGTTTCAAAATAAACCATTCAATTTATGCAAATTTTTTCTAAAATAATCGTTGCCAGTTCCTTGTTTTTAGTTGCTTCTTTACAAACTGAAACACTCTGTGCACAAAACAAATCCGTTAAGATGACGAATCCTCTTTTACAAAAAAGTACGTTGCAGTATCAAGCGCCACCTTTTAATTTAATTAAAGACGAACATTTTAAACCTGCTTTTGAATATGGTTTAAAAATTCACGATCAAGAAATTGAAAAAATTGCAAACAACCCTGGAAAGCCAACTTTTCAAAACACAGTGCTAGCTTTAGAAACCAGTGGAGTGGATTTAAACAGAGCAACGGGCGTTTTTTATAATCTAACAGGGTCAAATACGAATCCGACATTGCAAAATATTGAGGAGCAGTATGCGCCACTTTTTTCAGCACACAACGATAAAATTTATCTGAATAGTAAGTTATACAATCGCTTCAAAGCATTAAAAATTGCTGCTTTAAAGGGAGAAGACAAAAAATTGACACAATATTATTTGCAACAATTTGAATTGGCCGGTGCAAATTTGTCTGCTGGGGATAAAGATAAAATGAAAAAAATCAATGAGGAATTGGCAAGTTTGAGTACACTCTTTGGAAATAAATTATTGATAGCCCGAAAAAATGGAGCCATTTTATTTGACAATGTAAATGATTTAGCCGGGTTGAGTACGAATGAAATTGCCGCTGCAAAAGTAAAAGCTACTGAAGCAGGCCAAGATGGAAAGTATTTAATAGGATTGTTGAATACGACACAGCAACCCGTATTGCAAAGTCTTACAAATAGAGCTTCAAGAGAAAAAATATTCAAAGCATCTTGGAATCGTGCCGAAAAAAATGATGATGGTGATACTCGTGAAGTAATAGAACGAATGGCAAGATTGCGTTTGCAAAAAGCAAATTTAATGGGGAAGAAAAGTTTTGCAGAATGGAAATTGCAAGACCAAATGGCACAGTCACCTGCGCCAGCGATGGCCTTATTAGCAAAAATTGCAAGGCCTGCTGTTGCAAAAGCAAAATTAGAGGCCAAAGAAATTCAAGATTTGATTGATTCGCAAAACGGAGGATTTAAAGTAGAACCTTGGGATTGGGATTTTTATTCTGAACAAGTGCGTAAAGCAAAGTATGATTTAGACGAAAGTCAAATAAAACCGTATTTCGAAATTGGTACTGTTTTAGAAAAAGGAGTATTTTTCGCAGCACAACAAATGTATGGTATCACGTTTAAAGAAAGGAATGATTTGCCGGTCTATCATCCAGATGTAAAAGTGTATGAAGTATATGATAATGACGGAAAATCAATTGCGATATATTATTTAGATTTTTACACCCGAGACAATAAAAACGGTGGTGCTTGGATGAGTAATTTTGTGAATCAGTCCCATTACCTAAAACAAAAACCAGTTATTGTCAATGTATATAATTTCTCAAAACCAGCCGGAGGAAATCCATCCTTAATTAGTTTTGATGATGTAACCACACTGTTTCATGAGTTTGGACATACTTTACACGGATTGTTTGCAAACCAGCAGTATGTAACGCTTTCAGGGACCTCTGTACCGCGTGATTATGTGGAGTTTCCTTCCCAAATCAATGAGCATGCGGCATTGGATCCTTTGGTTTTAAAGAACTATGCAATACATTATCAAACCAAACAAGCTATTCCTCAAGAGTTAATTGATAAAATTAAAAAAGCCGATACCTTTAATAAAGGATACGTAGTAACGGAGCTTTTAGCAGCGGCAACGCTAGATATGGCTTGGCATAGTGTAGAAAAGGAATCTGATTTCAAACCGACTTTAGTTTTCGAAAAAGAGGCATTGCAAAAATACGGATTGTTGGTCAATGAGGTGCCAACGAGGTACCACACGCCTTATTTTGCTCACATTTGGGGTGGAGGCTATTCAGCAGGATATTATGCGTACACGTGGTCAAAAACATTAGATTATAATGCTTTTGACTGGATGCAGGCCAATGGTGGTATGACAAGAGCTAATTGTGAGCGTTTTAGAAAATACATTTTATCAGTGGGTAATAGTGTCGATTTAAACAAAGCCTTCAGAGATTTCATCGGACATGATATGGAAATTGAACCGTATTTGAGAAACGCAGGTTTATTAGTGAAATAATAAAATTTTGATATAAATAAAAAAATGACATTCATAGGGATGTCATTTTTTTTTGGAGCTATTTCCAGCTTTACACTATATCTTTTCTTGCTTAAAGAAAGTAAGAAAAGGATGCCGCTTCAATCTGGGCTAGCGTTTTTACAACCATTATAATCTGTTACATGATAGATATGTATAATTATCTGTTTTAAAGCAGATTTTCATAATTATCTGCTTTAAAACAGATATATTTGTATGGTTGTAAACAAAAAAATATGGAAGCAATTATTACGGGAGATATTATTCAGTCTCGAAAAACAGAAGTTGAGGTATGGATTACGGCATTAAAAGAAATATTAGGAAATTATGGTACTACACCATTGGATTGGGAATTGTACAGAGGCGATAGTTTTCAAATAATCACAACTCCACAAAACGTACTTTTTTTGAGTGTCATTATCAAAGCCGGGATGAAAAAAATTAATAATATAGATGTTCGTATGGGACTTGGTATAGGAGAACTGGAATACCGCGCTGAAAAAGTAACGGAATCCAACGGCACAGCTTTTATAAACTCAGGAACATGTTTTGATAGTTTGAAAAAACAAACAGTAGCAATCAAAACACCTTGGAGAGATTTTGATGAAACCATAAATGTGATGCTTGATTTAGCCACATTTACCATGGATAAATGGTCCGAAAAAACAGCTGAAATAATGCTTCTAAAATTACAAAGCCCAGAATTAAATCAAAAAGAAATAGCAACACATCTCAACAAAAAAGGACAAGGAAATATAAGTGAAGGATTAAAAAGAGGTGGTTACGAGGAGATAAATAAAGTATTAGAGTATTATCAGAAAAAAATAAAGCAACTATGTTAGTACTGGCATCTAAATTTTTATTAGCGCACCTAATTGGTGATTTTTTGCTCCAACCAGACAGTTGGGTAAAAGCAAAGTATGAAGGTCAAAGAATATCAAAATACTTTTATTATCATATTGGTATACATGCTATAGTGCTCCTGCTGGTGATGCAATTTGAATTCAAATATTGGTTTGGCATGCTGTGGATTCTTATTTCCCATTTTATTTTTGATATAGGAAAAATGCACTTTCAAAACAAAAAAAATGCGATTCCATTATTTTTTGTAGATCAGTTACTACATCTGGTTGCTATTGCTGCAGCACTATATTATTATGAACCGTTTACGATTGACTCAGCAATAGTAACAAGCCCAAAAGGAGTGTTGCTATTGGTAGCCTTGCTATTAGTTACTCAAGTCACGGCTGTAGTACTAAAAGTACTTTTGTCCAGCTTTAAAATGGCGGATAGTGAGCCAAACAAAGCGGGTAAATACATTGGTATGATAGAAAGAGTTTTTATTTTTTCTTTTGTTTTAATGAATTATTGGGAAGGCATTGGCTTTTTGTTGGCGGCAAAATCGATATTCCGTTTTGGGGATTTAAATAACGCGAAAGACCGTAGCCTTACAGAATATGTTTTAATAGGAACCTTATTGAGTTTTGGGATAGCAATACTAATTAGTCAAGTATATACACATATAATTATAGGATTATGATAAGAATCAACGAATCTCGCAGTTCCCTTTTTTAAAATTAATTTCGTAAATTTGTCTTTCAATAAAAATTAAACAAAAATGGAAAACGGAATATATGCTAAATTCAACACCACTAAAGGTGCTATTTTAGTAAAACTAGCACACGATTTAACTCCAGGAACAGTGGGGAATTTCGTAGGATTAGCGGAAGGTAACTTAGAAAATAAAGTAAAACCACAAGGGGTTAAATTTTATGACGGATTAAAATTTCACAGAGTAATTCCTAACTTCATGATTCAAGGTGGTTGTCCTCAAGGAACAGGAACTGGTGACCCGGGGTATAAATTTGATGATGAATTTCATCCAAGTTTAAAACACGATCGCCCGGGAGTTTTGGCAATGGCCAATTCAGGACCTGGAACAAACGGATCACAATTCTACATAACACACATCCCAACAGATTGGTTGGATAACAAACACACCGTTTTTGGTCATGTGGTAGAAGGTCAGGATATTGTAGATGCTGTAGAGCAAGGAGATGTTCTAGAGTCTTTAGAAATTATCAGAGAAGGGGAAGAGGCTAAAAATTGGAATGCAATTGAAGCTTTTATTACGTTCAAAGGATCTCGTAACAAGCGTGATGCGGCTTTAAAAGCGGATGTTGAAGCAGCTATGGAAAAACTTGCTGCCGGTTTTGAAAAAACAGAAAGCGGATTGCGTTACCAATTCATTCAAAGAGGTGAAGGTAAAAAAGCAGAAAGCGGAAAAACGGTTGCAGTACATTATGAAGGTTCATTAGAAAACGGAAAAGTTTTTGATTCGTCTTATCCAAGAAAAAAACCAATTGAATTTAGATTGGGTGAAGGTCAGGTTATCGAGGGTTGGGATGAAGGAATTGCATTGTTGCGAGTAGGTGACAAAGCACGTTTCGTAATTCCATCAGATTTAGGATACGGATCACGTGGTGCAGGAGGTGCAATTCCACCTAACGCTACGCTGATTTTTGACGTAGAATTAATGGAAGTGAAATAGTTTGAACTATTTATTCCTATAAAATTAAAAAATCCCAAAATTATTAAGTTTTGGGATTTTTTTATGCATTAAAATAGGGTAAGAGTTATATGTAAATAGAATTTAGTATTATTTTATGTATTTAAAAAAGCAATTAAATCCTTGTTTAATTTGTTTTTTTCAATATAAAATAGACCATGTGGTGCGCCTTCATATACTATAAATTTATTGTCAGGTATTAATTTTGTCGCTACCTCAGCAGTAATTTCGATAGGGACAGTTTTGTCTTCATCACCATGAATTATTAAGGTTGGAACGTTTACAGAGGCCATTTCTCCTCGGAAATCAGTTGATGAAAACGACTTCGCGCATTCTAAAGTAGCCCTTGGAGAGGCTAAAGAACCCAGCATTTTGTAATAATCCAACAAAGGGGTGCTTAAGGGTTTACTGATAAAGCTCACACCGAAAAATGTTTTTCCAAAACTATCTAGAAAGCCTATTCGATCCTCTTTGATTTGCTCTGCCATGGCATCGTATTTTTCTTGAGGAACACCATTTGGATTAGAATCAGTTTGTAATTGAAACGGGGTAATCGAAGCTATAAGAACTGCTTTAGAAACCCCTTTACCAGCATGACGACTGAAATAGCGGACTACTTCTCCACCGCCCATTGAAAATCCTACAAGCGTAACGTCTTTGAGATCCAATTGATCAATAATAGCTTTTAAATCATCTGATAACGTGTCGTAATCATATCCATTCCAAGGTTGTGAAGATTTACCAAAACCACGACGGTCATAAGCAATTACTCTAAAATTATTTTGTACTAAAGTCTCAATTTGGTACTCCCACATCTCATTTGATAACGGCCAACCATGTATTAGAATTACTGGTTTTCCCTGACCATAATCTTTTACATATAATTTTACATTTGGAGCTGTTTCTATATACATATCGACATCATTTCTTACACCATAGTGGTTGTCTTCTTTATACGATTCGGTATTGCTGTTTTCATTTATGTCCATAATATTTCCTATTTACGAGTTGAATTTAGTATTCATCAATTGTAAAATTAGCAGTATGGTTTAAAAATAGTGTTACACAATTAGGATAAATACTTGTAAAATTTATAGGTTTGTTGTTCAATACTTTATTTAATAAAACAAACTATGGAGAACCTTACTTGGACTGAATTTGAAAGAGTAGAAATGCGCGTGGGTACTATTCTAGAAGTCAATGATTTTCCCGAAGCCCGAAAACCGGCTTATCAGCTTACCGTAGATTTTGGGATTTCTATTGGAATCAGAAAAACATCGGCACAAATCACCAAGCGATATCAAAAAGAGGAATTATTGAACCGGCAGATTGTGGCAGTAGTGAATTTTCCGAAAAAACAAATTGGGAAATTTATGAGTGAATGTCTCGTTTTAGGAGCCGTTGGGTCCGAAGGAGATGTGATTTTACTGGCACCCGATTTTAAAATTGAAAATGGATTGCAAATTGGTTAAATAGTTTGTATATATATTAAAAAACACATTCTACTTTTCTATTGGAAAATTTTCCAGTTGTCCCCATTCTGTCCAAGAACCATCATACACGGATTTATGATTTTTACCGATCAATTCGTATGCTATTAAATTAATACAGGCAGTAACTCCGGAACCACAAGTAAATATAAGAGGTTTACTGTCAGTTTTCAGGATTTTAGCTAATTTTGCTTTTGGTAAAAATTTGCCGTTTTGCAAAAGTTGCGTATATGGCATGTTCATAGAACCGGGAATATGGCCGCTTTTTAGCCCAGGTCTGGGCTCATCTCCAATTCCTTTGAAACGGTTTTCTGCGCGGGCGTCAATCAGAACTGCTTCTTTGGTTTGTATGTTTTTTAAAATTTGTTCTTTGCTTTTGACTAATTCTGGGATAAACTTGGATTCAAAATTTCCAATGGAATAGTTTGGATTTTCCTGTATTGCTTCAACCGGATACTTTTGATTAACCCATTCAGGTAGTCCGCCATTGAGTATAGCAACATTTTGATGTCCCATTAATTTAAAAAGCCACCACGCTCTTGGACTAGAATAGATACCCAGGTTATCATAAATTATAAGAATACTATTTTTGTTTATGTCTAGTTTTCTGGCTTGAAGTTCAAACTGTTCAGGACTTGGGATGGTGTTTGGTAAAGGATTTGTGGTATCGCTAAAGGTATTTTTTATATCAAAAAAGCGAGCACCTTTAATTTGAATATTTTCCAGATCCGTTTTTATATTGGATTGATTTTCTCTGAAACTGGCATCCAGAATTATTAAATTTGGATCTTTAAGATTGCTGTGAAGCCACGCGGTACTTACGATAGGTTGTCTCATTGCGGTTGTGCCTACTATTTATGTAAACGGATTAAAAAAAGTCCAAAAATCAAATGACTTTTGGACTTTTTAATTGTAAGTAAGTAAAAATTAAATATCATCAAATTCTATATCGGTAAAAGTTGATGTTTGAGGTATGATTTCATCATCTGATTTATCAGATGCATATTCTTTTTTGAAATCTTTTTGGTGTCTTTCTGAAATTACTTCTTCGCCTTTATGGTTCAAAACATAAGAGGTCATTTCTCCTAAAATTTCTGCAAAAGCTGCGAAATCTTCTTTATACAAATAGATTTTATGTTTTTTGAAATGAAAGGAACCATCTTCTTCAGTAAATTTTTTACTTTCGGTAATGGTAATGTAATAATCATCTGCTTTTGTCGCTCTCACATCAAAGAAATAAGTTCTTCTCCCAGCTCTTAAAACTTTAGAAAAAATCTCTTCTTTTTCTAACATGTCATGTTCTCTCATAATCCTCTCAATCAATTTATGGTTGTTAACTAGTATTCAAAAATCTAAAAAATATATGTATTACACAACAATTATAGCATTTCTTTTTCTGAAAGTTGTTTTAGATACAATGAAGAATAATAACCTTCTTGATTTATCAATTGATTATGAGAACCTTGTTGAATGATTTTTCCGTATTCTAAAATGATAATTCTGTCTGCATTTTTTGCAGAAGAAACACGGTGGCTTACAATAATTGTAGTTTTATCCTTGCAAATTTCTTGTAAGTTGTTTAAAATTGCTTCTTCAGTTTCTGTATCAACTGCGGATAAGCAATCGTCAAAAAGTAAAATTGGTGGGTTCTTGATAATTGCTCTTGCAATAGAAACTCTTTGTTTTTGGCCTCCAGAAAGTGTAATTCCTCTTTCGCCTAAAATGGTTTCGTATTGTTTGTTGAAACCCATAATGTTGTCGTGTACAACAGCGCTTTTGGCTGCGGATTTTACTTCATCCTCCGTTGCATTTTCTTTGCCAAACATGATGTTGTTTTTTATGCTGTCTGAAAACAAAAAAGCATCCTGTGGCACAATCCCAATACTATTGCGTAAGTCAAACAAATTGATGGTGCTTATTTCATTTCTGTCAATATTTATTTTTCCTTCTGTAACGTCATACATGCGGGAAATCAATGATAAAATAGTAGATTTACCAGAACCGGTTTTTCCTAGAATGGCCAAAGTTTCTCCTTTTTTTACTGTAAAAGAAATATTCTGTATGGCTTTTATGTTCGTGTCTTCATAAGTGTAGCTCACGTTTTCAAAGGAAATAGTCCCCTCAATGACTGATTTGTTTTCATTTTTATTCTTTATTTCCGGTTCAATTTTTAGAAATTCGTTCAATCTTTTTTGAGAAGCCTCTGCTTCTTGAACCATTGAGGAAACCCAGCCTAAAGAGGCTACGGGCCAAGTAAGCATGTTGACATATAAGATAAACTCAGCGATAGTTCCAATGCTTTTTATTGTACCATTAATGTACATCAAACCTCCAAAATAAATTACGACCAAGTTGCTTATTCCTATTAAAGCCAACATTAAAGGACCAAATAAGGATTGTACTTTCGCCAGATTTAAGCTTTTGCTTTTACTTTCATTGGCTAAATTTACCATGTTTTTTTGATGCTGATCCTCGAGTGAATAAGCTTTTATCACTCGAATTCCAGAGAATATTTCTTGAGAAAAACTAGATACTTTGGATAAGTATTGTTGAAAAATGGTACTTCTTATATTGATTTCGGAGCTAAGTTTAAATATGGCGTATGACAAAAGTGGAAGAGGTAAAAGCGTGTAAAGAGTTAGTGTAGGGGATACATTATACATGTATACAATAACAATAGCAAAACGAATCACAGTATTTATCGTATACATCACTGCTGGACCTACATACATTCTCACTTTAGAAACGTCCTCGCTAATGCGATTCATTAAATCACCGGTACGATTTTGTTTGTAGAAATTTTGAGATAGATTTTCATATTGACGAAATACTTCATTTTTCAAATCAAATTCGATGTGTCGGGACATTACAATTAAGGTTTGTCTCATCAAAAAAGTCAGGAAACCAGCAATTATCGTTGTGGCTATAATTAGTAAAATATTTGAAATTAATTCTTGATGAATAACTGTTTTTTCTATGGTTTTGTCTTTGGAGAAAGCTTCAATGACCTTAAATGATTTACTAATCAGTTTGGGAGTAAAAAGCATAAAGATTTGTGCAATTATAGTAAAAAGGATTCCCAGTAAAAAACTGTATTTGTATTTGACGAAGTATTTATTTAAATAAAGTAATTCTTTCATTTTTTAAAGTATTCTGTGTTGAAATGATTTTATTTTTAGAATAAAATTTTATTTTTAATAATTTTTAATGTAAAATAGTAATCGTTTAAATTATTGAATCAATGATTTTTTTATAAAAAGTTAGTACATATTTATATTTTGTGTAAATTTGGATTGTCTTTTTGGCAAATTCGTAATTTTATCACTATAAAAATTTATACTATGAATGCAGCTTTCACAACAGGAAAGGAACTTCAAAAAATGGATCCCGTTTTTGGTCAATTATCATTTGATGATCACGAACAAATTGTATTTTGCAACGACAAAGATACGGGTTTAAAAGCAATTATTGGTATTCATAATTCGGTAATGGGGCCAGCTTTGGGTGGTACAAGAATGTATAATTACGCAAATGAGTGGGAAGCACTAAACGATGTTTTGCGTCTTTCTCGAGGAATGACTTTTAAAGCAGCTATCACTGGATTGAATATTGGAGGGGGAAAAGCGGTAATTATTGGTGATGCCAAAACACAAAAGACACCAGAGTTAATGCGTAAATTTGGTGAATTTGTTCATTCTCTGAGCGGAAGATATATCACTGCTGAGGATGTGGGAATGGAAACTAAAGACATGGATATTGTAAGAGATGTTACGCCTTATGTTACAGGAATTTCTGAAGAAAGAGGAGGTTCCGGAAATCCATCACCTGTCACGGCTTATGGTGTGTATTTAGGAATGAAAGCGGCAGCAAAGCAGCAATTTGGTTCGGATGTTTTGAGCGGTAAAAAAGTTTTAGTACAAGGAATTGGACACGTTGGCGAGACTTTAGTTGAGTATTTGACAAAAGAAGGTGCAATAGTAACAATTGCCGACATTAACGAGGAAAAATTGCATGAAGTGGGAACTAAGTACAACGCACAAATTTTTAGAGGTGAGGATTTGTACAGTGCAGATGTTGATATTTATGCGCCTTGTGCGATGGGAGCAACCTTAAATGACGATACTGTTTATAAGATAAAAGCAAAAGTTATTGCTGGTGCTGCTAATAATCAATTGGCGGATGAGAATATACATGGTGCTATTCTTCAGGAAAGAGGTATTCTTTATGCTCCGGATTTTTTGATTAATGCTGGTGGTATTATCAATGTTTATGCTGAATTAGCGCATTATGATAAAGCCGAAATCATGCGTAAAACAGAAAACATTTACAATACGACTTTAGAAATATTTGATTTTGCTATTGCAAACAACATGACAACGCATCATGCGGCTTTGACTATTGCTCAAAATCGCATCAATCAAAGAAAGCTAGAGAATAGTAGAAAATAGTTTTCCAAGTCCAATTATCCGTATTCAGTGTTTAATTATTACCGTTCACTGAATACGGTTGACTGAATAGTTTTAAAATAAGCGTTTATATATTTTATTTTAAAAAATGAAATACTTATTTTTGCAGGCTAATTAATAAAAGTTCTTACAAGGTGGTAAACAGAAGACACATTCGCGTTAAAGTTATGCAATCCATTTATGCGATGCATCAAAGCGGTTCAGATAATCTGGAAAAAGAAGAAAAATTCCTTTTTTACAGTATCGACAATATTCAAGATTTATACCTGATAATGCTTTCCTCGCTAATTGAGATTTGTAAAACAGAAACTGTGTTTTTACACAAATCAAGTTTGAAACATCTTGCGACTCCTGAGGAACGTAAACCCAACGAAAAATTTGTCAAAAACAGGATTTTTCAAATTCTTTCCGAAAATAATTCATTAAGTATCGCGCTAGAAAATCGTAAAATTAATAATTGGACTCTTAATGACGATTATATTTTATTGCTGCTTAATGATATAAAAGCCAGTAAATTGTATGTGGAATACATGAGTAATCCAGTAAATACTTTTGAGGAAGACCGACAGTTTATTGTTGATTTGTTCATGGATGTAATTGTTCCTAACGAAAAATTATATGAGTATTTAGAAGATGATAAGTTGACTTGGGTTGATGACATTCCTTTGGTAAACACCCATATTATCAAGCAGTTGAAGGTAATTAAGGCGGGGGAAGATGATAATTTTAGAGTGCCAAAATTGTATAAAGACAATGAGGATAAGGATTTTGTTAAAGATTTGTTTCGAAAAACAGTCTTAAATGAAACGGAATTAGCCAAAGAGTATGTTGATAAAACACCAAATTGGGATAGCGATAGAATTGCGGAAATAGATACCATTATCCTTAAAATGGCAATTTGTGAGTTCTTAAAATTCCCGTCCATTCCCGTAAAAGTAACTCTTAATGAATATTTAGAGGTTGCTAAAGAATATTCTACACCAAAAAGTAGTATTTTTATCAATGGAATTTTAGACAGTTTAGTAAAAGAGCTTCAAACCAGCAAAAGAATTGTAAAAGCTGGTCGTGGTTTAATGTAATAATTAACAAATAAAAAGAGAATTAAAATTATGGAACAATTAACTCAATTTGCACCGTTTATATTAATGTTTGTGGTAATCTATTTCTTTATGATCAGACCACAACAAAAAAGAGCGAAAAACGAAAAAGAATTTGAGAGCAGCTTGAAAGTGGGGGATAAAATTATCACCAAAAGTGGTCTTCATGGAAAAGTTTCTGAGTTAGCAGACACAACTGTGGTTGTTGAAACAATGTCAGGAAAATTGAAAATGGAACGTTCTGCAATTTCGATGGAAATGAGTGCCGTTTTAAATAAAAAATAATTAACATCTTACTTGAATTAAAAAAGTCCCAACCGTTTATTCGGATTGGGACTTTTTTTAGTTAAAATAATTTAATTATTTTTTACTTTTTTTTGCTTTCTTTGCTTTTTTCGATTTTGCTTTCGCTTTTTTCGCTTTTATTTTAGTTTTTGCTTTCGCTTTCTTTGCTTTATCTTTTTTCGCTTTTTTCGCTTTTTTTGCTTTTGCTTTTGCTTTTTCTTTTGCATCGGCTTTTTTAGCCTTTTTCTTGTCTTTTTCTTTCATGTCTTTTTCTTTCATTTTTAACTTCTTTTTATTATCTTTTTCGTTGTCCTTTTTATTTAGAACTTCTACAGTATTTTCATCTTGGTCTTCTACTGAAATTTCCACGGTTTCTTCTATAATTTCAGTTACTAGTACCTCATTAAGTGGAGCTGTAGTTTCTTCAGTTTCTTCAATAGGTTTGATAACTTTATTTTTGGGTGCTCTTACGGCTTTATCAATTTCAGATTTTTCTGGAGTAGGTACTATAGGATTTTCTTCTTTTTGTATCATAATGAGAATTATTAGTGTTGTTTTTCGATTTTATTAAAACTCCAAAGTGTTTCAATGTTAATAAATAGTTAAGTAATCGTTAGCAAATATAGTGATTTAAATGACTTTCCAATGTTAAGCTTTTCAATATTATAAATTGTAAGATTTAAGCTCATCAAAAATAGGGGTAAAAGACAATAGTTGATGAAATACAAGAAGTAAGATTTTAGGGGTATTTACTCCGAATGATTTGTAGTGAATGTTCTTTTTTGAATATTTTTTAAATTAAAAAGTCCCATTCTGAATTTTTAGAAATGGGACTTGATATTATCGGTATTTATCATTAAGGCCAACATTCTGAATAATTAGAGGTCTTATTTTATCGATTCGAGAATGTTTGGTTGCTTCTCGTTTGGCAGTTTCAATATATTCTAAAAATTCATATTGTTTGTAAGGAGAGAATTTTTGAAAAGCTGTCGCTAATTCCGGATTAAGATCTAATTCTTTTTGAAAAAGCTCAGAGAAAATTTGTGCCTTCTTTTCAGGTTTGCAATTTTTCCCTTGTTTTTCATTTTCTATGGCCTCATGTATATAGTGTAACACTTCCTCTCCATCAACTTCCTGCTGGGAAGAAAAACGCCATTGTCGCAATGATTTAGTTACGCCTTCTTGCGCATTGACCAACACTTGTTTTTGATCTAGCAGCTGAACACCATTAAAAAACCAAATAGTAAAATAATTTTTAAATCCTCCTATTCCAATTACATTTTTACCATTCAAGACATAGACAATACCTCCCCATTTAGTGGTTTGTATTAGTTCTGTTGTGGCAATAATTGATTTGAGTAATTCTAATTCGGCATACCAATTATTGTTTTTATCCCAAGAATGGCTATTGGTTTTTGAAGATTCCAAATTAGTCTTATTTAATAGTTGAATCTCTTAATGCCGTTAATTCAGCAATTTTTACAATTACTTCAACAGCTTTTTGCATGCTTTCAGCAGGAACATATTCATATTTTCCATGGAAATTATGTCCTCCAGCAAAAATATTTGGACATGGTAATCCTTTATACGATAATTGAGAACCATCTGTACCTCCACGAATAGGCTTAATAAGTGGTTTAATTCCAATTTCTTTCATTGCTTTTTCGGCAATATCAACAATATGTTTAACAGGCAAGACCTTTTCCTTCATGTTGTAATATTGATCTTTTATTTCAGCAATAACAATATCTTCGCCAAACTGTTTTGCAAATTTTTTATTGATTTTGCGAGTAATTTTCTCGATTAAATCTTTACGTTTTTCAAATTTTTTCTTATTGTGATCCCGTATAATAAGTTCTAGAACTGTTTCTTCAATATTTCCGGTTAAATGATGTACGTGAAAAAAACCTTCATATCCTCTAGTTTGTTCCGGTGTTTCGTCTTTAGGTAATTCATTTATAAAGGCATTAGCAATTAACATAGAATTTATCATTTTTCCTTTTGCATAACCGGGATGTACGCTCTTGCCTTTAAAAATAATTTTGGCTCCAGCAGCGTTAAAATTTTCATATTCGAGTTCTCCTACTTGGCTGCCATCCATTGTGTAGGCCCAGTCCGCCCCAAATTTTTCTACGTCAAAATGATGGGCACCCCTCCCAATTTCCTCATCGGGCGTGAAGCCAACTCTGATTTTTCCGTGTTGGATAGTTGGATTTTTGATTAGGAATTCCATTGCGGTAACAATTTCAGTAATTCCGGCTTTATCATCAGCGCCCAGTAACGTTGTTCCGTCAGTGGTAATCAAAGTTTGTCCTTTATATTGTAATAAATCTTTGAAATAGCCCGGAGACAAAACTATATTTTTTTCGGCATTTAGTATGATGTCTTTTCCATCGTAATTGGTAATAATTTGCGGCTTTACATTTTTACCGCTAAAATCCGGAGAAGTATCAAAGTGAGAAATGAATCCAATAATTGGGACTTGATGTGTTACATTACTAGGTAAAGTAGCCATGATATAAGCTTTGTCATCTATTGTTACGTCATGCATACCAATAGCTTTTAATTCTTCAACCAGTTTGTTGGCTAAATTCCATTGTTTTGGTGTGCTGGGTGTAGTATCTGAGTTGGGATCAGATTCAGTATCTATAATTACGTAACTGATGAAACGATCTATAATATGTTGCATATTTCTTTGTTTTATGCAAATATAATCATTTTTTCAGAAGCATTTTATGGAACTAAATACTTGATTTATGAGAAAAACATTGATTTTAGTAATGATTTAAAAGTAAACTGTTTTTTAGTGTTTCTACTGTACATACTTCTATAAAGTATACTGTAGCGTTTATGAAATAATTTATTTTTTGGGTTAAATAAAGCATTTTTATTCAAGAAATATTTTGCGTTTGGGGAGTGAATTATATTTAAAAATGTAAGGAAAAGTAATTAATTAAAAATCGTAATTGCCATTATATTTTTCGTAATTTTAATCTTTATTTTTTTTAAACATTTAAAAATCAAAACATTATGAAAAAATTATTAGCTCTAGTAGTAATTGCTACATTCTCATTAGGAATGGAAGCAAAAGATTCTAAAAAACATGATTCAAAAATGTATGATTCTGCACTAATACAGATGAAGGATCATGTAATGATGAAAAATGGTAAAATAATGGTGATGAAGAATGGTAAAATGATGGTAATGGTAAAAGAAATGTCCATGGCTAACGGTTATATTGTGTATCCAAATGGGATGGTCAAAATGAAAAATGGTAAAACCATGATGATGAAAAACGGAGACATGATGTATATGAACGGAGTAATGATGATGGATAAAATGAAAGATTATGTAAAGATGAAAGACGGGAAAATGATGGTAATTAGAGATGGTAAAATAATGACGATGGAAAAAGAAATAATATTGTCTAATGGATATATAGTGTATCCCAATGGGATGGTCAAAATGAAAAATGGTAAAACCATGATGTTAAAAAACGGTGATAAAATGAGTATGAAGGGAATGATGATGAAAAATATGAAAATGAAAGCAAAAATGGAAAATTAAAAAGAGTTTTTGAAAATGATAAATTGAAATTCATATTCAATTTTAACGCATTAAAAACCGAAACCTATTTTATTTAGTTTCGGTTTTTTAGTTGAGAGTAATGTAAAAATATGTTTTAATTAGGGATTGGTAAATCAGAGTTAAAGCAATCTCGAAAAAGTTTCCATTTTCCATTTTCTTTAGTCCAAAGTTCCAATGATTTTCCTCTATCAATATCCTTACCACTTTTATCGGTAAATACCCATTCCTGTTCAACAGTTAACATTTCTTCATTTCCCCATGCTTCCACAATTTTTATGTCAATGTTAGTCATGCCAGACTTTATTAAACTACTAAATACAGGAATTAAGTTTTCTCGGCCTGTTATGGATTTGCTATTTGGCATCATGAATTTAGAATTTGCTGCATAACAATTTGCAATACCCACCGAATCACCATTTTTTAAGGCATTCATAAACACGTTATTTTGTATGGCGATCTCTTTTTTTGCTAGAGCCAAATCAAATGTTGACGCATCCACTTTTTTTGGTGCTTCACAACTTGTTGCAAAAAACAGGGCAAAAGTAAAAAAAAATAGAAAATACGTTTGGGATTGTTAAATTTTTCTTCATAGCTTTTTTTAAATTAATTAAAAGCAGGTTGTGTGAATCTGTTGTAATTATATATCTTGCTTAAAATTAAGTATTTATAATTTATTTTTCAATAAATACCTGTTAAATTTCTCTCCGTTTTATGAACGAATAGGGTTTAGGTACGAAAATGTTTTTAAGAAATTGAAATGATTTTATAAATTATTTTTTAAATATTTATTTTTCGAGTAGATAATTCTATTTTTGCAGTACACAACAATACTTACACATGTATAAACTGCTGATACGTCCAATGCTTTTCTGGTTTGATCCTGAAAAAGTTCATTATTTTACTTTTTCACTGATTCGGTTCTTATCTCAAATACCAGGCATTCCATTTCTTTTTAAATCCCTTTATCAAGTTAATGATCCAAGATTAGAAACGGAAGTTTTTGGATTGAAATTTAAAAATCCCATAG
Source organism: Flavobacterium amylolyticum (assembly GCF_048284335.1). NCBI lineage: Bacteria > Pseudomonadati > Bacteroidota > Flavobacteriia > Flavobacteriales > Flavobacteriaceae > Flavobacterium > Flavobacterium amylolyticum. Next base: position 1,029,990 of record NZ_JBLVPG010000002.1, on the reverse strand, counting down.
GATTAGCTGCAGGCTTTGATAAAGATGCCAAGCTGTTTAAAGAATTGTCTCACTTTGGTTTTGGATTTATCGAGATAGGCACACTTACTCCAAAAGGGCAAGAGGGAAATCCCAAAAAACGCTTGTTTCGCCTTAAAGAAGATGCAGCAATTATAAATAGAATGGGGTTCAATAACGGCGGTGTTGATGAGGCTGTATTACGATTAAAAGAAAATAAAGGTGTTTTGATAGGTGGAAATATTGGAAAAAACAAGTTGACACCAAACGAAGCAGCCACATCAGATTATGAAATATGTTTTGACGCATTATATGATTACGTCGATTATTTTGTAGTGAATGTGAGTTCGCCAAACACGCCAAATCTCCGTGCTTTGCAAGATAAAGAACCCTTAACACAATTGTTACAAACGCTTCAAAATAAGAATTTAGCAATGCCTAAACAAAAACCAGTACTACTAAAAATTGCACCGGATCTTACTGATGAGCAATTGTTGGATATTATAGCGATAGTTCAGGAAACTAAAATTGCAGGCGTAATTGCCACTAATACTACTATTTCTCGCGAAGGTTTACAATCTGAAAACAAATTAGAAATGGGTGGGCTATCTGGGAAACCTTTGGAAAAACGTTCTACGGAAGTGATCCGGTTTTTAGCAGAAAAGAGTAATAAAGCTTTTCCAATAATAGGAGTGGGAGGCATTCATTCTGCCGATGATGCCATAGAAAAACTAAATGCAGGGGCGAGTTTGATACAGTTGTATACCGGTTTTATTTACGAAGGTCCGGCTCTGGTAAAAGCTATAAATAAGAAGATCTTGAGTAAGATGTAGTTTTTAAACACTTCTTTGTTAGCTTAATACAAAGTAATGTACATTTTCTGAAATTTAAAATTCAGAATTTAAAATTCAGAATTGTTTTTCTATCTTTGGCTGTCTATGGAACCAATAAAAATTATAGAATGTCCTCGTGATGCGATGCAAGGTATAAAACCATTTATTCCTACGGAAAAGAAGGTAGCTTATATTCAATCTTTATTGCGGGTAGGTTTTGATAGTATAGATTTTGGAAGTTTTGTTTCGCCAAAAGCTATTCCGCAAATGCAGGACACTGCCGAAGTTTTAGCACGGCTTGATTTATCGCAAACCCAAAGCAAACTGTTAGCAATTATCGCTAATACCCAGGGCGCCACATCTGCCTCAGTATATCCTGAAATACAGTATTTAGGTTTTCCATTTTCGATTTCGGAGAATTTTCAAATGCGAAATACTCATAAAACTATAGCTGAATCATTAATCACTTTACAAGAAATTTTGGAAATTGCGGATAAGAGCAATAAAGAAGTGGTTGCTTATTTATCAATGGGTTTTGGAAATCCGTATGGCGATCCATGGAATATGGAAATTGTGGGAGAATGGACTCAAAAGTTAGCCACGATGGGGGTGAAGATTCTTTCGCTTTCAGATACTGTGGGTAGTTCCTCACCGGAAGTAATCTCTTATTTGTTTTCGAATTTAATTCCAAAATACCCACACATTGAATTTGGAGCCCATCTTCATACCACACCAGACAAATGGTTTGAAAAAATTGATGCGGCTTATAAAGGAGGCTGTCGTCGTTTTGATGGTGCTATTCAGGGTTTTGGAGGTTGTCCAATGGCAACCGATAATTTAACAGGTAATATGCCGACGGAGAAATTATTATCCTATTTTACCGCGCAAAAGGAATTCACGAATGTGAGTCCAATGAGTTTTGAAAGCGCTTATAATGAGGCCTCTAAGTTGTTTGGGGAATTTCATTGAAAATCATACTGATATTATTTCACGATTTAACGCACTTACAAAATAATAAGTATAGTATTGGTGCGTTGATTATTATATTTATAAATTATCTTAAACGTACAATATCATGAAACTACGGGGATTAAATAGAGTCTTAGGAATGCTAATTCTGCTGTTATTTTCTTTTTCATGCACAAGTGATTTAGACTTTAACCAAGTTAATGATGTTAAGATCGAACCGGTATTTGTTGGTAATTTGGCTTATTTTGATATTTTAGCCAATCAATTTGTTAGAAGTGGAGGAGGGGAGCAATCCGTGATTTTTGATGCGCCAACTGTAGATGTTTTTAATGATTCTTTTTTTAGACAACGATTAAAAAAAATCGAACTTTCCTACGAAATGAATAATACAATAGCTAGAGCCTATTCAGTAGATTTAGTTTTTTTGGATAGAAATAATCAACGAGTTCATTCTCTAGATTTTATAGTTCCAGCATATTCAGGTGCAGAAAATAAAGTAACTAAAACCGAAATATTTGAAGGAGCTCACCTTGATTTATTAAAAAGAACTACAAAAATTGCATTTACCTTGACGATGTTTCCAGGTGCTCCGTTAACTGAAAGTAGTAAAGGAAGTTTAAAATTACGTTCAAGTGTAACCGCTTATTTAATAGTAGAATGAGAAAAATAATATTAATTTTTATTTTATGTATAGGAATAAGTAGTTTTTCACAAAACAAACAACTTTTATATAATTTCACTTCAATTCCTCAGTCTTTGTTGACTAATCCAGGTACTGATTTTAAATATAACTTTTATTTCGGAATTCCTTTGTTATCAGGGATTTCGGCAAATGTAGGTTCAAGTGGATTTTCAGCTTATGATTTGTTTGCTGACAATGGAGTCGATTTTAATGTAAAATTGCGAGATGTGGTATTCTCCACAACAAGAAAAGATAGGGTTGCTGTAAACGAACAACTAGAAATTTTTAACGGAGGTTTTAAAATAAAAGGAGAGCTAAATGATTCTTATGTTTCGTTTGGGATGTATCAGGAATTTGATATGTTGACCTATGTGCCAAAAGATATTGCGGTATTAGCTTTGGACGGAAACAGAGACTATTTGGGGAAAGTATTTGATTTGGGGGATTTGAATATGAAGGCAGAAATGCTGTCGGTATTTCATATTGGATTTCATAAAAATATTAACGATAAATTTATTTTAGGGTTTCGTGGGAAAATTTATTCCAGTATATTCAATGCTAGTTCTACTAATAATTCGGGTTATATTTATACCATTCCTTCGAATGTGGGTGTATATGAACAGATGATTTATTCGGATTTACAACTCAATACTTCCGGTATAGCTAAGTATGACGATAAGGATTACGAGCCAAATGTGGTAAAAGACATTACCAGAAGAGCTCTTTTAGGAGGTAATTTAGGTTTGGGATTTGATCTAGGTTTTACCTATTATCCAAAAAAAAACATACAATTAACGGGTAGTGCTATAGATATAGGCTTTATTAAACATACTAAAGAAGTAGAAAGTTTAACTTACAAAGGAACATATAAATACGAAGGAATTATTCCGAAATTCAGCTCGGGCGATTCAGCAGAAAATAGTTATCAAGCGTTCAAGGAGGCCATCCCCTTAGATACCCTATATGCTGATTATATTACTTGGCGTCCTGCTAAGTTCAACACCTCTGTTCAGTTTTCATTTGATGAGCAAAGGGCTGAGGACTGCAACTGTCTGGATTATAATCCGGAAACAATCTATAAAAGTGCAGTTGGTGCCCAATTATTTGTAATGTCTACACCTCGGACACCGCTAGTGGCTTTTACAACATATTATAGAAGAAAAATAGTTAAGGCATTGCATGTAAAAGCTACATATACCTTAGATTCGTATTCCTATAAGAATATTGGTTTGGGATTATCGAGTACTTTTGGCCCTTTGAATTTTTATGTACTTGCTGACAATCTTTTAGAATATAGCGATCTTACTAAGGCAAATAGCCTTTCTTTTCAACTAGGATTTAATGTTATTTTTAAGAATAAAAAAAAATGATATTTTAGAATCTGATTTATTTAGTTTTCAATATTCGACAAGGATTTTTTCAAAATTATTTAAAACTTAAATAATTTTTCATGCCAGCCTGATCACGCTCTTTAAAGATCCAAAGATTTACAGTTAAAATATTTTGACATTAACGTAATTTTTTAATTTTAGATAATTGGCTGATATATTTTTTATTGGCAATAATAACGATTTTTTCCTTAAAATTATCTATATTTGCACGCAATTAAACTCCAACCACAATTGCAATGATCGCACACAACTCTAAGATTATCGGAGAAGGATTAACTTACGATGATGTTCTACTAATTCCAAACTACTCGAATGTACTTCCTCGCGAAGTAAGTATTCAATCAAAATTTTCAAGAAATATTACACTCAATGTTCCAATTGTATCCGCAGCGATGGATACCGTTACCGAAAGTGCAATGGCAATAGCTATGGCTCAAGAAGGAGGGATTGGTGTTTTGCATAAAAATATGACTATCGAACAGCAAGCTGCAAAAGTTAGAAAAGTCAAACGGGCTGAATCCGGAATGATTATCGATCCAGTTACTTTACCGATGACTTCAACAGTTGCTGACGCTAAGAATGCCATGAAGGAATTTGGTATTGGTGGAATTCCAATTGTAGACGAAAACCAAATTCTAAAAGGAATCGTTACCAACAGAGATTTACGTTTTGAAAAAAATAATGCAAGGCCTATTGTTGAGGTAATGACCAGCGAAAACTTAGTAACAGTTGCCGAAGGGACTTCTCTAGAACAGGCAGAAGTAGTTTTACAAGGGCATAAAATAGAAAAACTACCAGTTGTAAATAAAGACTACAAATTAGTGGGCTTGATTACCTTTAGAGATATTACTAAACTGACTCAAAAGCCCATTGCTAACAAAGATATATATGGCCGTTTACGAGTTGCAGCTGCAATTGGTGTAACTGGTGATGCAGTTCAAAGAGCTGAAGCATTGGTAAACGCTGGTGTTGATGCCATTATTATTGATACCGCTCACGGACATACACAAGGTGTTGTTAATGTATTGAAAGAAGTAAAAAATAAATTTCCTCAAATAGATGTTATCGTAGGTAATATTGCAACGCCGGAAGCCGCTAAGTTTTTAGTTGAAAATGGTGCCGACGGTGTAAAAGTAGGGATTGGACCAGGCTCTATTTGCACTACACGGATTGTAGCAGGTGTAGGTTTTCCTCAGTTTTCAGCGGTACTTGAAGTGGCTGCAGCGATAAAAGGAACTGGAGTTCCTGTAATTGCTGATGGAGGAATTCGGTACACAGGTGACATCCCAAAAGCAATTGCTGCTGGTGCTGATTGTGTGATGCTCGGGTCTCTTTTGGCAGGTACCATGGAATCTCCTGGTGAAACCATTATTTTCGAAGGAAGAAAATTTAAGTCATACCGCGGAATGGGTTCTGTTGAAGCAATGCAAGAAGGGTCAAAAGATCGTTATTTTCAAGATGTAGAGGATGATGTAAAAAAACTGGTTCCAGAAGGAATTGTAGGGCGTGTTCCTTACAAAGGAGAATTAAATGAAAGTATGCAACAATTTATTGGCGGACTTCGCGCTGGAATGGGATATTGTGGTTCAAAAGACATTCCAACCTTACAAGAAACGGGGCGTTTTGTTCGTATTACCGCTAGCGGAATCAATGAAAGTCACCCACATAATGTAACGATTACAAAAGAAGCTCCAAATTATTCAAGATAATAGTAGGATTTAAATCAATAAAAGGCATAATTAATTCTGTTTAGGATTTAAATTATGCCTTTTTTTATGAGATGAAACGTTTTTTTAATCGGATGATTCTGATAAATTATTTCTTAAATGCTCACTGTCCCAGCTGTGATTAGTAGCCGCAACTTGAGAATAAATATCAGTCTTGAGTAATTGTTCCTGCAATTCAATTTCTTGTTTAATAGTAATCATATAGGCCATTTTGTCGTGACGTTTTTCAGCTAACTTTCGCGTAGTGATTTCATCATATTTAATAAATTGCTGTCCTTGTCGTCTAGCCGAATATTTTCGATGACCTAACTCGACTAACGCATCAACACCCATGTTTACAGCACTATATAAGGTTTCTCGATAAATGTGTTCTACTTTATGATCAATTAACTCGTAAGCATCATTTCGATTACGAGCACGAGTTAATATTTTTAAATTAGGAAAATGTTTTTTTAAGGTTTCAATTACTTGTAAATTTACGGTCGGATTATCTATAGCAGCGATAAAAAGCTTTGCAGTTTCGCAACCTGCTGCTTTCAATAATTCTAATCGGGTTGCATCTCCATAATACACTTTAAATCCCATTTTTCGCAGTAAATCAATTCTATCTGAATCGTAATCAAGAATAGTAGACTTTACATTATTGGCTCTCAACAAACGTCCTACTGTACTGCCAAAATGACCAAAACCAGCAATGATAACAGGATTGTCTTCATCAATAAAATCATTGTCTTTTTTAATCTCTACTGGTTTTTCTTTGGAGTTAGAATTAGGGTAAATCAAACGTTCATTAATAAGTAAAAGAAAAGGAGTTGCTACCATACTCATGGCGATTACAGCCATTACTTGATTGGCTAAAATGCTAGGAATCAAATTCAGTTGCATGCAAAAACTCATAATCACAAAACCAAACTCGCCAGCTTGGCTCAATCCAAAAGCAAAAAATAGATTTTGATCTATATTTTTTTTATGAAATCGACTGATGGTAAATAAAACTACGAATTTTACAAGCGTTAGGATGGCTCCAAAAATAAAAATGAAAAAAGGATTGTCAACAATTAACTTGAAATTTATCGATGCGCCAACTCCTAGAAAAAATAATCCTAAAAGTAATCCTTTAAAAGGAGCAATATCGCCTTCTAATTCATGACGAAATTCAGAATTAGCCAATACAACTCCAGCCATAAAAGCACCAAGCGCAGGGCTTAAACCAACTAATTGCATTAAAAACGAAACGCCAACTACCAGTAGTAATGCTGTGGCGGTAAACAATTCTTGTAAACGAGTTTTTGCAATAATATGCAGTAACGGAACAAAAACATAGCGACCGGCAAAATAAATCGTCGAAATAATACCGAGAACAATTAAAGTTTGTAACCAACTGGGATATCCTGTAATTAATGATTGTGGGACATCGTTAGTTGTCTTTAAATTTACAGTAGATAGTAAGGGCAAGAAAGCTAAAATTGGAATAACTGCAATATCCTGAAAAAGCAATACAGCAAATGAGGAGCGCCCTACGGACGTATTAGACAATCCTTTTTCTTTTAAAGTTTGTAATACAATAGCAGTTGAGGATAAGGCTAAGGCTAAAGAAATCGCTAATGTGGTTTCCCATTTCCAATCCATGAATACGAGGCAGCCTACAAATAAAATTAAAGTGGTTCCTATTAATTGTGCGGAACCCATTCCAAGAATAAATTTTCGCATTTTCCAAAATTTATTAGGTTCCAGTTCTAAGCCAATCAGGAATAACATCATGACTACACCAAACTCTGCAAAATGCATAATATTTTCTCCTTCTTGCCCAATAAAGCCAAGTACAAAAGGGCCAATTACAATTCCCGCTAATAAGTAGCCTAAAATAGAGCTTAATCCTAATTTTTTTGCAATTGGGACACAAATGATCGCAGCTGTTAGATAAATTATTGCCTGAAGTAGAAAATTAGTATCCATATCATATTTTTATTGTAGCAAACCATTCATTCAAATAATGGTATTGCAAGATTACTTCTGTATCCAAACCATTTTTCTCTAAAAAGTCAAGAAAATAGCCATACACCAAGCCATTTTTTTCGTAATCTTCTTGAGTCATATTATGGGTCCCATGTATTACAAATGGAGGTAAATAAATCATATTACATACTTTTGCCGTTTGATTAAATGGTTCCAATAATTCAGGAATACTATAGCGATCACTTCCCGTTTCGCAATAGTTTTTCTTATCGCCACCGGTTGTAATTACCTGAAAAATTATTTTGTCTTGTAAAGCTATCCCTTTTTTTCCATAAGCCCAGTTATGTTCTAGCACCATATCAATCCATTGTTTCATAAGTGGAGGGCAACTGTACCAATACAAAGGATGGTGCCAAATGATTATGTCATGCTGACTTAATAATACTTGCTCGTGTTTTACATCAATGTCAAAATCTGGATATTCCTCATACAAATCATGGAAAGTAATGTTTTCTGAATCCGGAATATTTTGCACCAAAGCTTTATTCGCATTAGATTTTTCGAATAATGGGTGAAAAAACAGGATTAAGATTTTATTTTTTGACATAAAAATTTAGTTTACAGTTTTTTTAGAACTTTAAAATTAGTTATTCAACTGATTTACAGGGGTATTGTGTATTTTAAATTTATTGAAAGATATAAAATATTGCTTAATTTTTATAATTTAAAACACTTCAAAACAAATTTTCCTTATAATATTTAATAAACATAAAATCCCTTTAAAACAGGATATAACGTTTTATTGCGTTAGGATTTAAGTCAAGATATATAATTCGCAATAATGCAACCCAAATAGACCAGGAATAGAAATAACAATTGTACTATTTTTGCTTGAAGTTTAATATTTAAAAAAAGTAGTTAAAAGTTTTTTACTACCGACCACCCAAAGGATATCATTTTTTGCTAATATCATATTAGATTCGGGGTTTAAAATTCTTTTTCCGTTTCTTTCTATCCCAACAATTAATGCATTAGTTTTTTCGCGCAATAGCGATTCTCTAATGCTTTTACCAATGAAATCCTCTCCCTTGAGCTCTAGTTGTTTTAAGATAATATCGGTTTCAATAAGTTTTTCCGGAATTTCTATTTCATTCTGATGCAAATAGGATTTAAATTCTTGGACTTGGTTATCTGTCCCAATCACACAAATTTCATCACCAGGAAATAAACGTTCATTTTTATTGGGGATATTAATCATAATTTCTCCACGTTTGATAAAGGCGATATTGATCCCTAACAGTTCTCTAATTCTCAACTCTTCTAATGTTTTTCCTGCAATATTTGAAGTTGACGCAATATCAAAAGTAGTCATGTGGCCATCCCAAGGTGTTAAATCACTGCGGCTTCTAATGGCTTTTTTGATTTCTCTAGCATTTAAATTTTTGAGAAAATGATCTTCAATTTTATGATATTGTGCATTTAATTTCTTAGGAAAAACAAAATATACTACAACGGCCCCAATCAAAGCTATAAAAGCAATTACAGGGGAGAAAAAGATATTCAACAAGAAACCGATGTAAAAAAGGGTTAATACCATTCGCAATAAAATCATCATCAGAATAGGCCCACGGTATTTGCGTTCTTCTCTTAAAATAGCGACTTCTTTTACGGCTACTCGACGTAAGGATAGCGCCCATAAGAAAGGAGATAATATCACTAAAGTAATCAACGCACCAAAAACATTTCTGAATTGGGATCCTTCAACTAATGGCAGAATAAATTTTGCGGAAAGCAAAATGACCGCAACAATAATTACGGAATGGATAACTACTTGGGTTAGAAATGCGCGTACTACTATTTGCCAATTTGTGACTAACTTTATAGATTGTGCATTGGCACTGTATCGTTCAATTTTTTTAGTCCACTTTCGAGGTAATTTTTTTTCAAGATATTCAGAAAATGGTGTGGCGAATTTAACCATAAAAGGGGTTGTAAATGCTGTCACTGCCGAAACGGCAACTACAATTGGATATAGAAATTCACTTGTAACATTAAGCGTCATTCCTAATGTTGCAATAATAAAGGAGAACTCCCCAATTTGGGATAAACTCATCCCTGTTTGTACCGATTGCTTTAAGGGCTGACCGGAAAGTAAAGCGCCAATTGTGGAACTTATAGACTGTCCTAAAATCACTACGAATGTTAAAATAGCCACTGGAAAAGCATAGTCGTACAGCGTTTCGGGATTTATTAACATGCCTACCGATACAAAGAAAACGGCACCAAAAAGATCTTTTACGGGCTTTACTAAATGTTCGATGTGCTCTGCCTGAGTAGTTTCGGCAATGATGGAACCCATTATAAAAGCGCCTAATGCAGGAGAAAAACCAACATTAGCCGCCAGAATAACCATCATTAAGCATAATGCTAGTGAAATGATTAACAACATTTCGTCCGTTAATATATTTTTGGCTTTTTTAAGTAAAGTCGGGATAAAAAAGATACCGCCAACAAACCAAATAGTCAAGAAAAAGATCAGTTTAAAAACGGACAAAAGCAGTTCGCTACCTGAAAACTGTTGACTCACAGCAATTGTTGAAAGTAACACCATCATTAAAATGGCAACGATATCTTGAACGATAAGAGAGCCGATGACTATGCCCGCAAATTTTTGTGTTTTTACGCCCAATTCATCAAATGTTTTCAGGATAATGGTAGTGGATGAAATGGAAAGGATAACGCCTAAAAAGATACTGTCCATTGGCTTCCATCCAATCCATTGCCCTACCAAATAGCCAATGGAAACCATCGCAATGATTTGTGTGACAGCAGTAATTGATGCGGTACCGCCTACTTTCATCAGTTTCTTAAAACTAAATTCCAATCCTAAGCTAAATAATAAAAAAATTACCCCAATCTCTGCCCAAACCTCGACGCTTTTAATATCTTTTACAGAAGGGAAAAAATCAAAATGATTTCCGGCTAAAAATCCAGCAATTAAATAACCCAGTACTAACGGCTGTTTTATTTTTTTAAATAACAAAACTGCAACGGCTGCAGTCATCAGAATTAAACCTAAATCACTAATTAAAGGCTGTAAATGATGAGAGGCATTTGCGACTGTTTCTACTGTATCCATTTGATTTTGTTACTATTTTAAGGATTTATGTTGCTTGGTAAGATATAAAAATTTTAATTTTTAAAGATGTTTTTAAAGTTAAAATAGCTCTTTATGAAATGTTTCAAACAATAAAAATCCCGTTGATAAGATTGTTTTTTATCTTTTCAACGGGGTCTTAAAATTTTATTACTTTCTAAAATTTATATTCCTAAAAAATTACTAGGAGTGATTTGCATCAATTCGGCTTTAATTTCTTCCGAAACCTCTAACGTTGCAATGAAACCGTGAATTGCTTTTTTATCTATCGCTTCATTGGTTCTGGTCAATCCTTTTAATGCTTCATAAGGATTAGGATACGCTTCACGGCGTAATATTGTTTGAATAGCTTCGGCAACTACGGCCCAGTTTTTCTCTAAGTCTTCGTGGAATTTTGGTTCGTTCAATAACAACTTATTTAATCCTTTCAAAGTAGCTTCAAAAGCAATTAAAGTATGTCCTATTGGTACACCAATATTTCTTAAAACCGTACTGTCGGTTAAATCGCGTTGTAATCTGGATAAGGGCAATTTGGCCGATAAATGTTCAAAAATAGCATTGGCAATCCCTAAATTTCCTTCTGAGTTTTCAAAATCAATTGGGTTTACTTTGTGTGGCATCGCCGAAGAACCTATTTCTCCAGCTTTGATTTTTTGTTTGAAATATTCCATGGAAACATACGTCCAAATATCTCTGTCTAAATCAATGATGATCGTGTTTATTCTTTTCAACGCATCAAAAAATGCTGCGAAATGGTCGTAATGCTCAATTTGTGTAGTAGGGAAGGAGTGGTGTAAACCAAGATTTTCTTCCACAAATTTCCCACCGAATTTTCTCCAGTCAATTTGTGGATACGCCACATGATGTGCGTTATAATTTCCTGTTGCGCCGCCAAATTTAGCTGCAAAAGGAATATTGAACAACAAACGCATTTGCTCTTCTAAACGTTCTACAAAAACACCAATTTCTTTACCCAAACGGGTTGGTGAAGCCGGCTGTCCGTGTGTACGGGCAAGCATTGGAATGTCCTTCCATTCCACACTTAAATCTTTCAATTTTGATGTTAAAGTAATCAAGGAAGGCATGTACACTTTCTCAAAAGCTTCTTTTGTAGAAAGCGGAATCGCCGTGTTATTAATATCTTGAGAAGTCAATCCGAAGTGGATAAACTCTTTATATTCAGATATGCCTAATTTTTCAAAAGCATCTTTAATGAAATATTCTACCGCTTTTACATCGTGGTTGGTTACTTTCTCCGTTTCTTTGATCCAAAGAGCATCTTCAGTAGAGAAATTTTTATAGATGTTACGTAAGCTTTCGAATAAATCCGGGTTTACATTTTTTAGTTGTGGCAAAGGCACTTCGCACAAAGCAATAAAGTATTCAATTTCAACCAATACACGGTATTTGATTAAAGCTTCCTCAGAGAAAAATGGAGCTAAAGAAAGGGTTTTACTTCTATATCTTCCATCAATAGGAGAAATAGCATTCAATTCGTTTAAAGTAGTCATTGTTTTGTTGTTTGTTCGAAAGGCGCAAATATAACCCTTTCGTGACAAAATAGAAAACGAATGGTTTTTAAATAAAGCCGATTAGCTTCTTTTTTAGTGTTTTCATTCCTTCTGATGCCACTTCAGGAATCACATCTAATGGATTTCGGAGATTCGGAATTTTTATGGGTTTTGGATCAATATAAAAAATAGGTGTTTCGCGGGCTGTAAAATCGATTAATCCTGCAGCAGGATAGACTTGCAACGAAGTCCCAATAACAGCAAAATAATCTGCTTGTTGGGTTAGCCCAATTGCTTCATCAAGTGCAGGAACTTCCTCGCCAAACCAAACGATATGTGGGCGCAATTGATTTTTGTTTTCGTCTAAATCGCCAAAATTTAAATCCTCCTGCCAATCCAGAATGTAATTTGGGTTTTTGGTACTTCTCACTTTTAATAATTCGCCGTGCAAATGCAACACAGAAGTGCTTCCGGCGCGTTCATGTAAATCATCTACATTTTGGGTAATAATGTACACCTCAAAATTCTTTTCTAATTCAGCCAGAATTTGATGGCCCAAATTCGGTTGTACTTCCTTGAGTTGTTTTCGCCTTTGATTGTAAAAATCCAGCACCAAAGCCGGGTTTTTATGCCAACCTTCTGGAGTGGCAACATCCATAACGTTATGACCTTCCCAAAGTCCGTCACTGTCACGAAACGTTTTGATGCCACTTTCCGCACTAATTCCAGCGCCAGTAAGAACCACTAATTTCTTTTTCATTTGTAAAATGCATTAGGAGATAAAGCTAGTCTTTTTTAGTATTTTTGCCAAAAAAATAATCTGTAATGATTGATATCGATTACCTTAATTTTCTTGAAAATATCTTAACGGATAACCGCAAAGAAAAATTCTTGAAAGTATTGGAAAACAGAACTAATCATTTTACCATTGCCGTAGAAGATATTTTTCAAATGCACAATACGAGTGCCGTTATGCGCAGTTGTGAGATTTTTGGAATTCAGGAATTGAATGTGATTGAGCAACGGTACGGAAAAAGTATCGATAAGGAAATAGCTATGGGCGCCCAAAAATGGGTTGACATCAATATATTCGACAGTATTTCTAATTGTGTGGATACATTAAAAAGTAAGGGCTACCAAATTATTGCTACCACGCCACATGAGAATGATTGTTTGCTGGAAGATTTTGACATTTCGAAACCCAGTGCCTTATTTTTTGGAACTGAAAGAGACGGATTATCCGAAGAAATTTTGCAACGAGCCGATGGTTTTCTAAAAATTCCGATGGTAGGTTTTACGGAAAGTTTGAATATCTCGGTTTCGGCGGCCATCATCATTCAAAACTTGACGAATCGATTGCGCAATTCAAATATTGACTGGCATTTATCTGAAAATGAAATTTTGGAAAAACGTTTGGCTTGGGCCAAAAATTCCATAAAAGATATTAAACGAATTGAGGAACGGTATTTTGAGGAAAACCGAAGATAGTGTAAACGAACTCTTAAATTAGATTTTAACGGTTTGCTGAGTCATTGCGAGGAACGAAGCAATCACATCTAGTATTTTCTTTTGATTAAGTACTTATCGGTTTGGACACAGATTCTTAAAATTGCGCAAAGTCAGAGACATTTGCGCAGCAGTTACGGAAAATTTATTTGATTTCAGAGATACTTTGCGGAGCGGGCATTAGCTGTTGGCAAACTTTTTTATAATTTTGCTAATAATTTTTTCTTTTGTTCAGTGAACTCTTCCTCTGAAAGTATTCCATTTTCTTTAAGTTTAGCTAATTTTTCAATTTGGTCTAAAATTGAAGGCTCGACGTTGTTTTGTATGAAAACTGTTTGTTGTTCTTTAGGTTGTGAAATGTAGTTCCTCACAAATTCTGCAAATTGTCTAGCTGAAGTTTTCTCAACGTTATCTATTATTGCTATGTTACCAGAAGTGTAAATTTTTACTTTTGCTAATAGTAAACCAGTTTCATATTGAATTGAACTTATCTTGTCAAGAGGGAAATCTTCGACTTTTAAACCATAAATTAAACCTTTGTCGATGAAAACTAAACGTCTATTTGTTGAAACAAGAATTCCTTGCCCATTATTGTAAGTTCCTTGAATTATATTATTAACTTTTTCTCCTTCTGAAAGTATTTGAGGTAATTCATTAATCTCTTTTCTTCCCAAAAACAATGATGCATTTCCTAAATTTAATTTTTTTAACTCAGTTTTAATTTCATCAAGTTTTGAGGTTTTAGAATTATTTTCATCAGCTTTGATTTGTAATATTTCTTGTACTTGTTGTAAAGTATAATTTTTCAATTTGAATGCAATACTTGGATTTGCGTTGTTTATTTTTTTGTAACAACTAGTACAAACTATTTCCCCATTGTTAAGTTTTCCTGCACCAAATGTTGGTGTATTCATGAATTTTAGTGCTGTCGAGCACATTACACAATTACTCATATATTTTATTTTTATATTTTTTTGAATTCTCCCGTTTTTTAATATTTACAAACTAACTGGTGTTTTGATATGGTGTGTGCTTCGTAAATTTTCAATTTTCGGCTTTGCAGAAAAGTTGATGCGTAACGGTAATTTTACTAAAGTATAGACTATATTAAAACCGCTGTTGCGGGGCCTCTTTTTGCTTATTTTGTATAAGCTTTAATATAGATATACTCAATTTTATTTTCGCCATTGCTAACGAAAATCACTTCATTTATCTTTTCAATATCATTCCAATTTATTGATGTAGTGTTTTCAAAACTTGGTACTGTTGACGACAATCCTAATAATGTTATGTTTTCTGAATTGAAGTCAAAATTTGAGATATTATTAATTGTTATCCAGTCTGATTTGCCATCAATAAATACAATTTCAAATTTATTTTTTTGATAGAACTTTTTTTCACTATTTTCGGCTTTTCCAAGTATTTTTTCAATCTCACTTTCAGTCTTCCCAATAATTGTTTTTACATCAATAATATTTTTATTAGAGTCATTTTCCTTTTTTGAATTTCCACAAGAAACTAAGAAGAGGGCAGAGATAAATAATGTAATTATGTTTTTCATTTTTAAAGTTTAAAGTTATTTTTATGCCTTGTGAGTAATATGTCGTACAACCGTCCCGCTGCTTTGAGATGGTGTATATTTCGTAATATTTTATTTATTTTCAAATTTATAAATTAATCGCTGAGAAATCCTATAAATAGGAATTAGTAATTAATTTATTCTCAAAGATATATTCTTTGATTATAGGATCATTACGGGAAACCGTAAACAGAGTTATTTATCGCAAAATCCCTAGCCCCGACAGCAGTGGAAAGCCTATGCCGGTTGAAAACCACTTTTTTCTGGTGCTGGCAGAGCGACCAAAGGAAGCTCCTGCCAGCGGCTAGAAAAAGGGTTTGAAACCAAATAGCTTGAAGCGTAGGGCGGTAATTGCTCCAAAAATGAATTCAGGATAAAAAAAATTCCCCAACTACTTTCGTAATTGGGGAATGTAATAATAAGGAATTGAAACGGGTATTAGTTAACAATAACCCATTGTCCTGAAGCGATTAAGCTTTCGGCTTTTTTATATTTCATTTCTTGTGTTTGACCGTTTGCCACGTTTTGAATTGTAACGTTGTCATTGCGATTAATCTTTGGCATATCTCTCACGATCGTTTCGGTAACTTGTCGTTGTTGCGTTTCCCCCGCTTCACGATTGGCACTTTCACTATTTGGAATTTCGTCTTTACTTAATTGATACTCTTCTTGTTGACGAACTTCTTTTGCTTCTTGAATTTGTTGGTTTTCTTGAGCCGGTAAATCACCTTTGAACAAGAATGAAATCACTTCTTTATTGACATTGTCAATCATTGCTCTAAACAAATTGAACGCTTCCAGTTTGTAAATAAGCAACGGATCTTTTTGTTCGTGAACCGCAAGTTGAACCGATTGTTTCAACTCATCCATTTTACGTAAGTGTTTCTTCCAAGCTTCATCTACAATTGACAAAGTAATATTTTTTTCGAAATCAGCAACAAGTTGAGCACCCTCAGTTTCGTAGGCTTTTTTCAAATCAGTAACCACATTCAACGATTTTATTCCATCCGTAAAAGGAACAACAATACGTTCAAATTGATTGTTCTTGTCTTCGTAAACACTTTTTATGATTGGGAATGCTTCTCTAGCACTTCTTTCTGTTTTCTCTGTATAATATTCTAATGTCGCTTTATATACTTTACCGGTTAATTCCATTTCGCTCAATTTAATGAACTCGCTTTCAGTAACTGGTGAAGTAATAGAGAAATAGCGAATCAATTCAAATTCAAAATTTTTGAAATTATTGGTAGCTTTGTTATCGTCAATGATTAGTTCACAGGTATCATACAGCATGTTAGCAATGTCTAATTTCAAGCGCTCTCCAAACAAAGCATGACGGCGGCGTTTGTAAACTACTTCACGTTGTGCATTCATTACGTCATCATATTCCAATAAACGTTTACGAACACCAAAGTTGTTCTCTTCCACTTTTTTCTGGGCACGCTCAATAGATTTAGTCATCATAGAATGCTGAATCACTTCGCCTTCTTCTAATCCCATTCTGTCCATCACTTTAGCCACTCTTTCAGAACCAAACAAACGCATCAGGTTGTCTTCAAGAGAAACATAGAACTGAGAACTTCCCGGATCACCTTGACGTCCTGCACGACCACGCAACTGACGGTCAACACGACGAGAGTCATGACGTTCTGTTCCTACAATCGCTAATCCACCTGCGGCTTTTACTTCGGCAGATAATTTAATATCGGTACCACGACCAGCCATGTTTGTGGCTATAGTTACCACACCAGGTTTTCCGGCTTCTTCAACAATTTGAGCTTCTTGTTTGTGCATTTTTGCATTCAAGACATTGTGTGCAACACCTCTCATTTTTAGCATTCGGCTTAATAATTCCGAAATTTCTACAGAAGTCGTACCAATAAGGACTGGTCTTCCTGCTTTAGATAATTCAGTTACGTCTTCGATAACGGCATTGAATTTCTCACGAGTGGTTTTATAAATAAAATCTTCTTTATCTTTTCGGGCCATTCCTCTGTTTGTAGGAATTTCTACAACGTCCAGCTTGTATATTTGCCACAACTCACCCGCTTCCGTTACTGCAGTTCCAGTCATTCCTCCCAGTTTGTTATACATTCTGAAATAATTCTGTAACGTTACTGTTGCAAATGTTTGTGTTGCTGCTTCAATTTTCACGTTTTCTTTCGCTTCAATAGCTTGGTGTAAACCGTCAGAATAACGACGGCCGTCCATGATACGTCCTGTTTGCTCATCAACAATCATGATTTTATTATCCATGATTACATATTCAACATCTTTTTCGAATAAAGCGTACGCTTTCAAAAGTTGTGTCAGGGTGTGGATGCGCTCACTTTTAATTCCAAAATCTTGAAATAATTTTTCCTTCTCTTCCGCTTCTGCATCTTTATCCAGTTTTCTTTTTTCGATAGCGGCAATTTCTGTTCCAATGTCTGGAAGTACGAAAAAGTCAGAATCAGTATCTCCTGAGAGGTATTTAATTCCGTTATCGCTCAATTCAACTTGATTGTTTTTTTCTTCAATAACAAAATATAATGCCTCATCAATCTTGTGCATTTCTCGTTTGTTATCCTGCATGTATTGATTCTCAGTTTTTTGAAGCAACTGTTTGATTCCTTCTTCACTTAAAAACTTGATCAATGCTTTGTTTTTTGGTAACGCTCTGTAGGCTCTTAACAATTGAAATCCACCTTCTTTAGTATTTCCTTCTTTTATTAATTTTTTAGCTTCAGATAAGAAACCGTTAGCTAATTGGCGTTGTAAACTAACTAAGTTTTCAATTTTTGGTTTCAATTCATTAAACTCATGACGGTCTCCTTGAGGTACTGGACCTGAGATAATCAATGGTGTTCTGGCATCATCAATCAAAACAGAATCGACCTCATCGACAATCGCATAATTGTGTTTTCTTTGAACCAGATCTTCTGGCGAATGCGCCATATTATCTCTCAAGTAGTCAAAACCAAATTCATTATTGGTTCCGTACGTGATATCTGCGTCATAGGCCTTTTTTCTTCCCTCTGAGCTTGGTTGGTAATTGTCGATACATTCTACCGTCATCCCGTGGAATTCGAATAATGGCGCTTTCC
This sequence comes from Flavobacterium amylolyticum, assembly GCF_048284335.1. Lineage (NCBI taxonomy): Bacteria > Pseudomonadati > Bacteroidota > Flavobacteriia > Flavobacteriales > Flavobacteriaceae > Flavobacterium > Flavobacterium amylolyticum. The sequence goes on along the minus strand of NZ_JBLVPG010000002.1, from coordinate 1,011,596 downwards.
AAGTACTATCTCTTTTTGCCAAATAATCATTCACAGTTACTAGATGTACACCGTTTCCAGTTAAGGCATTTAAGTAAAGTGGTAATGTTGCTACCAATGTTTTTCCTTCTCCTGTTTGCATTTCAGCTACTTTTCCTTCATGTAAAACCATTCCGCCAATTAATTGTACGTCATAGTGAATCATGTCCCAAGTAATTTCTTTACCTGCAGCACTCCATGAATTTGCCCAAACGGCTTTGTCACCATCTAAAGTAATATAGCTTTTTGTTGCCGAAAGTTCACGGTCTTTTGCGGTAGCAGTAACAACTACCTGCGTACTGTCTTTGAAGCGTCTAGCCGTTTCTTTGACTACAGCAAAAGCTTCCGGAAGAATTTCTAACAATGTTTTTTCGGATATGTCGTAAGCCTCTTTTTCCAGCGCATCAATAGCGACGTAAATGTCTTCTCTTTTGTCGATATCTTCGATACTTTCAACTTCTAGTTTCAGAGCGCTAATTTTAGCATCTTTTTCAGAGCGGTCTTGTTTTATTTTTTCTTTGAAAAATGCAGTACGCGCTCTAAGCTCATCATTAGATAATGCCATTAGAGGAGTTTCAAAAGTTTTGATTTTGTTAAGATACGGCTGTAAAGCTTTCACATCTTTTTGAGATTTATCCCCAACAAAGACTTTAATAATACTATTTATAAAACTCATAATATGTTTTTATTTCTGTTTGTGTAATTCTGTAAATTTAAACAAAAAAAAAGCCTCTTTAGAGACTTTTTCTTGGTTTACTTTTTAATATTCATCCTCATTCCAAAGATAATCTTCGTCTGTAGGATAATCTGGCCAAATTTCTTCCATTGATTCATATATCTCGCCTTCGTCTTCTATAGATTGAAGGTTTTCTACTACTTCTAATGGAGCTCCTGCTCTAATAGCGTAGTCAATAAGTTCGTCTTTGTTAGCAGGCCACGGTGCATCACTTAGATAGGATGCTAATTCTAATGTCCAATACATCTTGTTGTCTGTTTAGTTTTGTGCAAAAATAAATTTTTTACTGAAAAAGACAAGTAAAAAATCATTTATTTTAATAAAAAGTTAAGAACGTTTTTTTTGATCTAAATTTTGTGGTTAAAAAGAGTGCCTTTTTTTACCATAAATGCAACTGAAAAGGAACTAAAATGCTAAAAATTATTTTCTAGGAATCCATTGAACTTCCGCAGCTTTCAAATCATGAGACAACTTTCGTGCCAACACAAAAAGGTAGTCAGAAAGTCGGTTCAGGTACTTAATTGCAATTTCAGCAACGGGTTCATTATGGCTTAAATGAACTGCTAAACGCTCCGCTCTGCGGCATACGCAACGTGCTATATGACAATATGACACAGTAGTATGTCCGCCAGGAAGTACAAAATGAGTCATGGGTGGTAAGGCTTCTTCCATGGCATCAATTTCATTTTCCAACAGTTCAATGTCAGATTCAATTATTCCAAGTTTTTTTAACCGAAGTTCACCGTTTTTAAGCACTTCTTTCTCTGGAGGAGTGGCCAATATAGCACCTACTGTAAACAAACGATCCTGAATCTCGATTAGGATTTCTTTGTAATGGGAATTCATTTCCTGATCGCGGATTAGTCCAATGTGAGAATTCAATTCGTCTACCGTACCATAACTTTCTATTCGTGCGTGATCTTTTGGGACTCTGGTTCCGCCAAAAAGTGCCGTGGTTCCTTTATCACCAGTCTTAGTATATACTTTCATTCAATGTTTATGTTAATTTGCTATTTGTTGCTTTGAAAAAAACAAATTTACTGTATTAATTCCACTATTGCAGTAACAAATCGTTCCAGTGAACCTTCACTTAAATTGAAATACAAATCGGGTTCAATACATTCAATTTCCATCAAATAAAGTTTATTTTCAATCAGTATTCCATCTACTCTGGCGTACAATAAGTCCTCTTTAAAAGTACCTACAACTTTTTGTGCTTTTTCAATCAATTCGGTGCTTGGATGCACTAAATTGTATATGCCACCAAAAAGGGATTGTACTCTAAAATCTCCATCTACCGGTTTTTTATTAACCGCATGAGAGAATTTTTTATTGAAAAAGATAAATGAAGTTTCGCCTAAAGTTTGAATCTCTGGCATAAATTCTTGTAAAAGCAAGTCTTTATCCGAGGCGATAGCTGCATATTTTTTATTTATTTCTTGAATATTTGATGCTTCAAAAACTTCAGTGAGATATGATCCTGCGGAAAATGCGGGTTTTATAACTGCTTTATCCCAATGGGAAGGTAAATGTTCCGCTAGATTTAGAGTGTTTGTTTTGTCAATGAATACGGTTGGAAGGATTGTGATTCCTTGTTTTTCCATCTCACGCAAATAAAACTTGTGTATGTTTTGTTTGATTATTTTAATCGGGTTGAGTGTTTTGACGCCTAACATTTCTATTTGGCGGAGCCAAATATTAAATTCGGTTTCTTTTTCGAAATAATCCCAAGTATTCCGAAAAATAAGGTAGTCAAAATCAGTCCAATTGATAGTTGTATCGCTCCAAATCACCGCTTTGGCTTTAATATTATGTTTGGCTAGTGCAGGGATTATTTTTTGATCTTCAGGATTTAAATCAGGAAGTTTTTCGCAGGTTAGTAGGGCGATATTCATCTTAGGCAGTGGGTGTTATTAGGTGTTAAAAAGCATTTGTTTGTGAAGTTTTTAGCCCGGATAGAAGCGGTATCCTCTTTCTTTTTAAAAAGAAAGAGATACAAGCAAATAGCCGGAAAAAGCTCCTAAAAAAGATTATTTGGTTGTGTCGCTTTCAATAAGTCCGTCACGCAAACGGATGATTCGATGCGCATACGCAGCAATTTCTTCTTCATGTGTTACAAGGATTACGGTATTACCGTTATTGTGGATGTCTCCAAAAAGTTTCATGATTTCAAGGGAGGTTTTACTGTCTAAATTTCCTGTAGGTTCATCAGCCAAAATGATGGATGGTTTGTTGACCAAGGCGCGTGCAATTGCTACACGCTGGCGTTGACCTCCTGAAAGTTGGTTGGGTTGGTGATCCATTCTGTCAGCAAGGTTTACTTGTTCTAATACTTCAGTGGCTCTTGCTCTTCGATCTGATTTTGAAAAGCCGGCATAAATCATGGGTAGTGCCACATTGTCTAGCGCGGTTGTTCTAGGCAAAAGGTTGAAAGTCTGGAAAACAAATCCTATTTCTTTATTTCGAATTTCGGCTAATTCATCATCTTTCATTTGGCTTACATCTTTACCATTCAAAATATAAGTTCCGGAAGTTGGTGTGTCTAAGCATCCCAATAAATTCATTAATGTAGATTTTCCAGATCCAGAAGGACCCATTAATGCTACATATTCTCCTTTGTTTATTTCTAAATCAATGCCTTTGAGCACATAAACAATTTCATTTCCCAGTACAAAATTTCTTTTGATGTTGGTTATTTTTATTAGCGGGTTTGCCATTAGAATGTTTGATTTTTGACCTTCGACTGTGCTCAGGATGCTATTAAATTAGATTTTAAAAGTACAAAAACTTTTGTGTTATTAATAAGTAGTGAATTTTTTAATTTGTTACAATTTATCAGCATTGAATTTCAAACCTAATGTTTTTATAAATCATCACGTACTAATTTTTAATTTTTTGATACATAAAATAGGAGTTTAACATTTTATATAATTTAACGCTTAATTTATATAATTCACACGTATGTGTTTTTTATTTCACAATTATTTTAATTAGTTACATAATTTTTTGTTATTTATTGAATATAGTACAAAGTTATTTACATTTGTTTAAGAATAATTAATCAAATCAAAAATTATGAAAAATACTAAACTAGCACTAGGATTAGCGGTAATCGCTATTGGATTTACATCTTGCAAAGATGAAAAAGCGGAACAAGCAGAGAAAAAAGTTGACACCTATGTAATGTATGTAGATTCATTAGGTAATGTTACTGCTGAAGACGCTAAAAGTAACTGGGAAGGAATAGAAGCGGCTTACCTAATAAGAAGCGGAGAAGCTGAAGCAGCTATCGCAAACATGAAGGATAATGTGGAGGCGCAAGCACGTCTTGATGCAAGCAGAGCCAAGTATGAAGCTTTGAGAGCCAAATATGAAGCCCAAAAAGCGGAGGCAGAAGTAGCTGTAGCAGCGGCAGCACCTAACAGTAAACAACAAATGAGAAACGCCTTATTTGGTGAAGGAAAAATGGGTGAGGATATGAATTTTAATTGGGTAAATGCATCGAATATTCATAATGTTTACCAACAATTTGTGCATACAGTTGAAGACAACAAAGATAAATATTCTCGTGAAGACTGGGATGAAATTAAAGTAATGTACGAAGCGCTTGACAGTAGAAAAAATACTGTGGAGAAAGAAGGACTTACCTCTGAAGATAACAGAAAAATTGCGGGTTTAAAAGCGAAATTTGGTCCAATGTATACCTTGAACCGAATGGGAGCTAAATCAGGAGAAATGAAAAGAGCAAAAGAATAAGGATTACTTAATTCATGTTGAGATGACAGTCAGTAATGACTGTCATTTTTTTATACCCGTATCACAAAATGTTCTTTGGACTGTTCTCTTCTAAAAAACACCAATCCCCATTGAAAAGTATCTATCGTTACGGTAACTTTTGGATGTTTTTTTATAATTTTCCAAGCTTCTCCCATTTCTTGTGACCAATGAATGTCATCAAATATCCAAACAGTTTCGTTAGTAATGGTTGGCAATAATACTTCAAAATAATCCAAAGTTGCTTTCTTGGAGTGGTTTCCGTCAAAATAAATGAGTTTAAAGTTTAAAGCTTGAAGTTTATTCAAATAAGTATTGAATTCAGTTATTTCGGAATTTACATTGGTTAAATCAAATTGTTTAAATTGGTTTTGAGCTTGTTTCGCTGTTTCAGGACAACCTTCTAAAGTGGTTATTTTGGATTTTAAATTTCCTAAAGCTAGGGCCGAAGTCGCCAATCCCAATGAAGTTCCTATTTCTAAAATACTATTGGGTTGAAAATAATTTGTTATTCTAAATAATAATTGGGCTCGCTTGGGAGAAATTCCAGCCGTTGCAGCAATTTTAGCAATGGCTCTATTATTGGATTTAAAAACTTTGGAACCTGCGCCAAAATCAGTAACTTTAATTGTATTGTCGTTTTGTAAAAGTGATTTTCGGTACTTCCTTAAAATGGCATACTCAGATTTGGGTCTTTTATCATACAAACATTTTGTCAATAAAGTAAACACAAAAGGCGAATGTACCGCATGCTCATTTTTTGAGTGCCAAAGGAATTGTAAGTACGATTTTATTTGGAATAGCATAAAGGCGTTTGCAAAGTAGGGGCGAAGATACAAAAAAGGAGGGAAGAGAGAGGCAAGATACAAGAAGCGAGAGAGAAGAAATGACGCACTAAGTTCTGGACTAACTTTAAGACTATAAAGACTATATTTGCACCCTTGGTATTTTGCTAATAAAAATGCCTGTTTTATATAATGACAACATCAGCAATAGAAAATAAGACTGCCATAAGCTCGGAAGAAATTGACCGATGCATCGCTATTTTGGCACAATTGAATACGGATACAGACCAAATATTTGAGATCCCAAAAGAACAACGAACAGCTTTAATTAAAGCAGCAGGAATGTTCTCCAGACCAGATCGTGATGAGCTTTCCCGACGAAAAAAAGATGGTAAAGTGGCTGCGAAGCGCAAAATGGAAAAACGGGACCGAACTGCCCGAAAGGAAACCGGAATCCGTCACGCCCGTGAAGCAAGTGTTTTTGTGGCACCAAAACTATTGGCTTACAATGATCTTGCACTCAAAGAACAATTGGAACTGGAAACTCCCAGAAATTGCTACGTTTGTAAAACGGAATTTACTAAAATGCACCACTTTTATGATACGATGTGTACTGATTGTGGGGATTTTAATTATGCTAAACGGTTTCAAACCGCTGACGTAAACGGACAAGTTGCCGTTATTACAGGTTCTCGTCTGAAAATTGGATATCACATTACGTTGATGTTGTTGCGTGGTGGAGCCACAGTAATTGCAACGACTCGTTTTCCGGTGGATTCGGCCTTACGCTTTTCTAAAGAACTTGATTTCATGGATTGGGAACATCGTTTGAAAATTCACGGACTGGATTTGCGACACATTCCCAGTGTGGAGATTTTTTGCAATTTTATAGAACAAAAATACGAGCGATTGGACATTTTAATTAATAATGCGGCGCAAACGGTGCGGCGCCCTGCCGGATTTTATACACATCTAATGGAAAATGAAGCCCTTTCTATAGCATCATTGCCAAAACAAGCACAAACTTTATTATTGGATCATACCAATTGTTTGGATGAATTAAAAGTATTGACATCAGGAATTTCTCCAAATCAAAACATGCCGGTAACTTGGCACGGACCAGAACCTGGAATTGGGTTACGGGCTTCCGCCAAATTATCTCAGATTCCGTATTCGTTTGATAATGCGCTCGTGGCAAATGAAGTTTTTCCGGAAGGAGAACTCGATGCCGATTTGCAGCAAGTGGATTTGAGAAAAACCAACAGCTGGCGCTTGCGATTGGGACAAATAGAAACCACGGAGATGATTGAAGTACAGCTGGTAAATTCCGTAGCGCCTTTTGTATTGTGCAACCGTCTTTCGGAAGTCATGAAGAAAGACAACACCGGAAAAAAGCACATCATCAATGTTTCGGCAATGGAAGGAAAGTTTCATCGCTTTTTTAAGGAGGACCGCCATCCACATACCAATATGGCTAAAGCCGCCTTGAATATGCTGACGCACACCTCCTCAGGAACGTTGGCAAAAGACGGGATTTTTATGAACGCGGTGGATACGGGTTGGGTAACCGACGAAGATCCTGCCGAATTAGCCAAAAGAAAACAGGAAGAAGAAGATTTTCAACCACCATTAGACATTGTAGATGGCGCGGCGCGAGTTATGGATCCATTGTTTGACGGTATTAATACAGGAAAACACTGGTGCGGAAAATTCTTGAAAGATTACAATCCGATTCCGTGGTAGAAATAGTATGCTTATAAAGTGAAAAACCACAACAGAATTAGATTATGTTGTGGTTTTTTTATGTATTAATGTCAATATTGTTTACTATTCTTCCAGCATTTTTTCGACTTCTTTTTGTAAAATGGGTAAATGTCGAATTACAATTCCCCAAACTACGTCGTCAGAAACGGAATCATAACCGTGAATTATTCTATTTCTAACATCAACTATTTTTCTGGAGTTTGAAATAATTATTTCACTATCTTCTTTTAAAATTCGGTTCATTGCTTCACCAATGATTTCAATATTCCTTTCGACGGCTCTTTTAGTTCTTAAATCATTTTCATAAACTTTAAATTCTTTTGGTAGATCAATAAAATAACTTTCGATTTCATTAATTGAACTTAAAATATCATATAGCCAAGTTTTAATATTATTGTCCATAAATCAGTTGTTTGTTTTGATTTATAGTTTTTCTGAAATAAGGATTTTTAATAGCTTTTTCTTCAAGCAAATCAATTTGTCTTTTTAATATGGTTTCTAATGAGAATTTTAAATCATAATAATTATCAGCATAATCTAAAACATCTAATGGTTGAAATTCAACGATTAGGTCAATGTCACTTTCGCTATTAAATTTTTCAGTTAAAACGGAGCCAAATGCATACAATGTCTTAACATTGTGTGTTTTGCATAATGTTGTTATATCCTCGCTATAGCTTTGTATTGCATTCATGTTTTAAATAGTATAATTCAAAAATACGCAAAATAATTCATTTAATGGAATTTTGACTATTCGAATTCCTGTTTGCTCTATTGTGTGGTTAACTATTGGGGCGCGAAGTCAGAGACATTTGCGTAGTGTAACCAAGAACTATTATAAACTTTGAATAGCGAGTTTTTTGGGAGTATTACTTGTGTTAAAGCAAAACAACCGTTAGCTTAGTTTTTTAATACTTAGCAATTAAAATAGAACAATCGGCAGTTCATGTTTACGGCTGCCATCTTTAGCGCTTGATTCAAATAAAACGAGGGTCAATTTAGAATTCACTCGTTTTTTCTGAACGGTTATTGTAAAGTCAAAGTTGCCCCACTCTGGAGCCCCCGCATCAGTCGTCTGAAAGCCAGTATTTAACTCTTCGTGTCCGTCTTCAACAATCCAGTTAAAGTTTGCCTCAAAGATTTGCCCTTTTCCGCGCACTCTGAATTTATTTTCGCCTATTCGTTCCATAATTACTTCTTTGAAACGTTCATTAGAAAATTGTTTTGGCAGTAGATTTTCTGGCTTTACAGCCTTCACTATTTTAGTCGTTTCCGGAATGTTCATTAAAGTGTCATTCAAAACAGAGTTGCTTTGAGTTTCCTTTTTATTGCATGCAAATAGTAGTAGTGTTGATAATATAATTGTCCATCTCATTGTTGTTTTATTTATTTTTTTCGGTTCATAGATTGTTTGGTGTAGCTTTTAGTTCGATTCCTTGGTAAAAACGTAACATTTATAAAACAAAAAACATAGCAAATTAAATTCTACTGTGGTTATTATTTGTAGCTGATGCTATTGACCAGGAAAAAATGTCTGTGCTATCGAAATATTGATATATCAGAGTGATCGGGTATTATAATTAAAAAGGCTAATTCTACTAAATTTTGATTGACGCCAAATGCCTACTAATAGGAGTCTAACTCATTTTTATATAATATTGTTTTAATCGGCATCAGATATTTGGTTTGGAAATGCTCCTTTATTTTTTCATTTTCTTTATATGAAAAATCTTTATTGACATCTTTCCAATTTCCAATATTTAAACTTTCATTTATTGCTACAAACGCTAATTTAGTATTAGTACCATTGCCACGTATGCAAATATTCAAAATTAGATTTTGATCTGGATTATAAAAATAAATCAAAAACCAATGATTTTTTGATTCTTTGTCAATCAATTCAAATTCTTCTTCATTGCGAACGGAAACTTTTGGCGTATTGAATTCGGGATGTTCTTTTTTAAATAGTTCTATAGCATCTTTTACTTCTTTTACAGAATAGTTTAACTGATAGATTTCTGCATCAGCATAACTACCAGCCGAAATCATATTCAATTTTTTATTAACTTCATATAAAAAGGAATTATTCAGTATTAAAATTGTAGATAAACTAAATAAGACCGCTATGGTAATTATGAGTTTTTTTGTCATTATTATTTAGGGTTGCCGGTAATTTATATGTTGTTCTCGTAAAATTGTTCCAAACTTCCCAAAATTATATAGCTTGGTCTGTAATATGTAAAGCTTTATTTATCTCAAATCTATGCAAAATAAACAACAAAATTTTAAATGGCCTTTAAGTTATTTCTAATTTTTTTTACTAATTTATAGTTTGTTTTTTACGAAAAAACAAACCCACAACAAAATCAAAATTCTGTTGCGGGTGTAACTCTAAATAGCATTAATGTTCGGCACTGCAAACTGCGACTGAACAATGAATACTAATTCTATGCTTCTATCTTAGCACTCAGCTCAAACCAGCGTTCCTCTTTCTCCTCAATTTTATTGATGATGTTTTTCAATTCATTTGCTTTCTTTTCAATGTCAGCTTCTGCAATTTTTCCATCTGAGAACAATTGCTCCATAGTTATTTTCTGAATCTCTAAATCTTTGATTTCTCGTTCCGTTTTCTGAAACTCTTTCTGCTCGTTGAACGTTAGGTTTCCAGTCGGATTGTTTTGTTTCCAGTCTTTTTTATCGGCCTTGTTCTCCTCTTTTTGGGCCACATCGGCACTGTCTTCATAGGCTCTAAAATCAGAATAGTTTCCAGGAAAATCTTCCACAACACCATCACCTCTAAAAATGAATAAGTGATCCACAATTTTATCCATGAAATACCTGTCGTGAGAAACTACAACTAAACATCCGGGATAATCCAAAAGGAAACTTTCCAAGACATTTAGCGTCACAATATCCAAATCATTGGTAGGCTCATCCAGAATCAAGAAGTTTGGATTCTGAATCAAAACTGTACACAAGTACAATCGTTTTAATTCGCCCCCACTCAATCGATCTACAAAATCGTATTGTTTTTTAGCATCAAAAAGGAAACGCTCCAATAATTGTGAAGCCGAAATCAATTTTCCTTTCATCAACGGAATAAATTCTCCGTATTCCTTAATCACATCAATAACGCGCTGTCCCGGTTTTGGATTGATTCCGCTTTGGGTATAATATCCTATTTTTATCGTTTCGCCAACCACCACTTTTCCACCATCAAGCGGCAAAGTTCCGGTTAAAAGATTCAAGAAAGTCGATTTTCCGGTTCCGTTTTTCCCAATAATTCCAATACGTTCGCCACGTTGAAAATCAAAACTGAAATTATTTAAAATCACATGATCCTTGAATTTCTTGGATATTTTGTGAAGTTCGATAATCTTGCTTCCCATGCGCTCCATATTAATTTCCAGCTCTACATTGTTTTCACGACGTCTACTTTGAGCTTTTTCCTTAATGTCATAAAAATCATCCTGACGCGATTTCGATTTTGTCGTTCTCGCTTTTGGTTGACGGCGCATCCATTCCAGTTCTTTTACAAAAAGATTTTGCGCTTTATCCACACTAGAATTCTCAGATGCGATGCGTTCTTCTTTTTTCTCTAAATAATAGGAGTAATTTCCTTTGTATTGGTATAATTTTCCGTTGTCTAATTCGATGATTTCATTACAAACACGTTCCAAAAAGAAACGGTCGTGCGTTACCATAAACAGTGTGATATTTTCTTTGGCAAAATAGCTTTCTAGCCATTCAATCATCTCTAAATCCAAGTGATTCGTAGGTTCATCCAAAATCAATAAATCAGGACGATTGATCAAAATAATAGCCAGTGATAACCTTTTTTTCTGGCCACCCGAAAGATTTTTTACTTTCAGTTTGAAATCTTCCAACTTCAGTTTGAACAAAATTTGCTTGTACTGCGTTTCAAAATCCCAGGCATTGTGCTGATCCATTCCGTCAAAAGCTTTTTGGTACGCTTCCTCATCCTCAGGATTTTCTAATGCTTTTTCATACGCTTCAATCACTTTTAAAGTCTCATTATCCGAAGCGAAAATGCTTTCCTCAATGGTCAATTCGTCTTGCAAATTGTTATTTTGTGAAAGAAAAGCCATTTTTATGCCTTTTCTTAAAACGACTTGTCCCGTATCAGACTCTTCTAAGCCATTAATAATACTCATGATCGTAGTTTTTCCAGAGCCATTTTTGGCTATGAAGGCAATTTTTTGGTCTTTATTAATTCCAAAGGAAATGTTTTCAAAAAGAGTTCTTTCTCCAAAAGATTTCGAGATATTTTCAACTGATAGATAATTCACAAGGCTAAATTTTTTGCAAAAGTAAGCTATTAAATATCGATTTGCCAATTGTTTAGTTGAATCTAAGTTTTCATTAACAATTATTATTTCAGATTGTTCTTTTTTTTGGAGAACTATTCTGGGTTAAATAATAATGAAGACTATTTTTCAATATAATTTAAGCATAACAGACCTCTTGAAAGTTATAGAATTAAGGTAAGAATTTGAACTACAGATTGCAATGTGTAACAACCTCACCTGTTTTTTGATTACTTTTTATATATTTGAAGTTGAATAAACATTTATTTAAAACTATCCATTTTAAAAGTATGTTTATTTATTAAAGTCAAAAAAACCAAATTGAAAATTAAAATTTTATTTATTAGTTTTATTTTTATAGGACTTGCAGCTTGTAATAATAAAGAAAAAACGACTGCTTTAGATAGCGAACTAAATCGAAATCTTAAGGGAAAGGTGATGCCTGAAAGTCATACTTATAGCAACCCCCTTTTAGATACTTTCAAGCCTTTGGATGTAAAATATGCAACCGAACAATTAGATAATACGAAAGGACTTTCCAATAGTTCCGTTAATGCTATTTTTCAGGATTCCGAAAATTTACTTTGGATTGGTACTTGGGATGGTCTAAATCGATATGACGGAAATAACTTTAAGATTTTTAGACCTGAATTAGACAATGAAAATAGCCTGAGTAATCAGGTAATCCTGAAAATAGCAGAAGATAATTTCGGTCAAATTTGGTTATTGACCATACATGGAATTAATCGTTATGATAAAAAAACGGATACGTTTAAACAGTATTATTTTACTAGAAAAAATAAGCCACCCTTATCAGAATCAGAATTTAATATGGCGCTTGATGCTTCAAAGAAAGTATTTTGTGCTGTAAAAGAGTGGGGTATAGGTTACTTTGATGGAACCGAATTTAAGCCGTTAAAGGTTAAAAACTTTTCTACTAAAGCAGTCTTAAGAATGGAATTTTCGCTAACGGGTGAATTACTTGTTTTATTCGAAAATAATGAACTTTATGCTTTGTCTCTTGGAACTGACTACGACAACAAAAAATCAATTTCAAAAGTAGCGTTGATTGCAAAAAATGTTAAAACATTTGGAAAAGTTTCAAATCAGAAAATCTGTCTTGTTACCACAACAGGAAATGCAGTAATATATTCTTTATCAGATAAAAAGAGCATGGCTATTGCTCAAAAAAATATAGAAAATAGTGTTGGTCATATCCCGGAAGGACTTGTGTTTTCGAGTAAATCAGGCTATTTAATCATTGATAGTATAGGAAACTCTATCAACAAATCCTGGTTAAAATCTTTGAAAAGCCAAAAGATAACTGCCTTAATTCAAGGAAGTGAAAACGTACTTTGGACTGGGACAGATGGAGATGGAATCTTTAAAACACATCCACTTAAAAGAGCCTTTAATTTAATTTCTAAAGCACAAATTCCTGAAGTGGACGGTGGTATTGTCAGGGCGTTTCTGGAAGTGGACGGGCATTCTTTCTGGGTTGGGACTAAAGGAAAAGGGCTATTTCGCTTTTCTGCGGATTTTTATATGCATCCTGAAAAACCGTTGCAATATACCCTTTTCAACGAAAGCAACAGCACGATTAATAATGCTGTATTTGCATTATGTAAAGGAAAAGAGGATTTAATTTTTATAGGAACAGATGGAGGTGGCATTACTGTTTTTGACTTAAAAAAATCAAGACTTATCAATTGGTCAGAAATTTCAGGAAACGAAAAATGCAGTTATTTTAAGTCTACCTACACCATTTATCAAGATAAAAAAGGTTTTATCTGGCTTGGAACTAATGGGTATGGAATGATTCGGTGTAAAATTGAACGTTACGGAAATCAATTAAAAGTAACTGACTTCCAGCAATACCGTGCAGGTAATGGAGAGAAAACGTTAAGCAGCAATATTATTTTTTCAATAATACCAAAGAATGAAAATCAGCTTTGGATAGGAACCCGTTTGGGCGGTCTGAGCCTGTTTAATAAAGATTCGGGTCAATTTAGAACTTATAAAAACGTAAAGAATGATTCTAAAAGTCTATCGAATAATGACATCTTATGCCTGCAAATTGATGCCAATAACCGACTTTGGATTGGTACCAGTTTTGGATTAAATTTATTGGAAGATTTAAAAAGTGATGGAAAAGCGATATTTAAAAATTTTACCGTTAAGCAAGGACTTCCTAATAATACCATTCATGGAATTGTTTCGGATAAAAAATCCAATCTTTGGTTAAGCACGAATTTCGGGTTATCTAATTTTATCCTTAATGGAGAAAAATTTATTAATTACACAAAAAACGAAGGCCTTCAAAATAATGAATTTGCGGATGGGGCTTTTTACCAAAATGGGAAATCAGGTTTTATTTTTATGGGAGGAATAAAAGGATTTAATTACTTTTTGCCTCAAAAAATAAAGGAATCAGCTATAATTCCAGCGATTCTTATTAATAAAATTAGCGGACAAAATCAAGCAATTCCCTATTATCAGGGATTAGTGATACCACCAGATGCGACTTCACATCCTTCGATTATATTGAACCACAATCAAAACTTTTTTGACATCGAATTAGCGGCTTTGACCTATGTTAATAGTGAAAAATGCAAATATGCTTATCAATTGATGAATTTTGATACCAATTGGAATTTAATTAGCAACCGAAGAATAATTTCCTTTACCAACGTTCCACAAGGAAATTATTCTTTATGGATAAAATGGACGAACAGCGATGGTGTTTGGAGTAACCCCGTTCACGCTATTGATATCCGCATTAAACCGGTGTTTTGGCAGTCTAATCTGGCTATTATAATTTATAGCGTGTTGTTTGCCCTTTTTATATTGTTTGTGTTGAGTTATTACAATAAACGGCAGTCATTGAGTCAAAATATCCTTTTTCGAAAAAGAGAAGAGCAACTTCATGAAAACCGATTGACCTTTTTTACGAATGTAGCCCATGAGTTTCAAACTCCTTTGACTTTGATTGTTGGACCAGCTCAAAAATTATCTGAAACGGCAAATCTCAGCGATAAAAATCAGAAGTTTATACAAATGATTCAGCGTAATTCATCCAGACTATTGTTTCTAACACAACAATTATTAGAATTCAGGAAAGCAGAATACGATTATTTAGAAGTAACGGTAAAAGAATTTGATCTTGTTAATTTGGTGGAACAAATCGCCGAATTGTTTGACGAATGGGCATTAGAAAAAAATATTGTTTATAATCTTGATATTCCGTCCACCCTCACAGGATGGTTTGATAAGGATAAAATAGAGAAAATAGTATTCAACCTGATGTCTAATGCTTTCAAATATACTCCTGTAAACGGAAAAATTGATCTCAAATTTCAGATTCAGGATTCAAAAACATTAAACATTACCATCATAAACACCGGAAAAGGGATTCCAAAACAAAAATTAGATTCATTATTTGATCGTTTTTTCTTGTCGGATATCCATGCAGGAACTGAAAATGATATGTTTAGAACGGGAATTGGACTGGCGTACATCAAGAAATTGGTGACCGTATTGCGTGGTGAAATTCAGGTTTCCAGTATTGCAAACGAAGAGACTACCTTTACCATTTTAGTCCCTTGCAATAAAGAATCGTTTACTGAAAAGGAACGAGACGTTGAAGTAAGTCCGATTTTGATTTCGCATCATCTAAAAAATATTCTGGAAGAAATTCCGGGCAAGACTGAGGATATTCCCAACAAAATTTCATCACTTAAGGTACTTGAAGACCATCGAAAAAAGGTGCTGATAGTCGAAGATGAGAAAGAAATTCACTTGTTTCTAAATGAATTATTAGGAGAGAAATATAAAATTATTAGCGCCTGTAATGGGATCGAAGCATTAGATATCCTTGAAAATGAAATCCCTGATATTATCATCAGTGATGTCATGATGCCTTTGATGGATGGGGTGGAGCTTTGTAAAAAAGTCAAAACAGATAGTAAAACCTGGCACATTCCTTTTATTATGCTTACCGCAAAAGATTCAGTTATGCATCGCATAGAAGGATTGGAAAGCGGTGCCAATTCCTATATCCCAAAACCTTTTTATCCGGATCATTTATTGATAAGGATTCAAAAATTATTGGAAGAAAAAGAACTCCTGTTAAAGTACTTTACACAAGATACGCCGGTCGAAAACCTATCTGCTCTTCCCATTAATAATGAGGAAAAAGATTTTGTGAAAAGCGTAATAGAACTGATACGCAAAAATATTGATAATGAAAATCTTCAAAGCTTATTTATTGAAAAAGAATTAGGGATCAGTAATTCACAATTGTATCGTAAGATTAAACAGATTTTCGGGTTTACTCCGAGTGATTTAATTCGAACCGTACGGCTAAAACATGCCGGCGAGTTGTTGCGTAAGAATGTATTGACAGTATCGGAAGTTTGCTATCAATCCGGTTTTAACAACCGTTCTTATTTCTACCGCGAGTTTAAAAAAATGTATACGACCACACCAAAAAATTATCAGCTTAAATACAAATCTAAAGGCTAAATTTTTTTAAAAGTCTTGTAATCAGCATCTTTTATGAAGGTGTACACTTTTGAAGAAATAGTGTACATCTTTTTTTGTGCACTCCAATTACTTTTATGAACTGATTTTTAAGGTAAAAAAATCATTAATGTATTTAATTAACTTATTTTTTGTAAATATTAAAAAAATAACTCAATTTATTAATCAATTCAGTACTTTCTAACGATGAGAAAAAAAATTATTTGTAATTTGTTCCTAGTATGGACAATAATATCAGGGAGTGTATTGTGTGCTCAAACCGTTAAGGGTGTAGTTTCGGATAGTAGTGGTCCATTGCCACAAGTAAATATCAATATTAAGGGAACGAATATAAATGCAGTAACTGATTTTGATGGAAATTATACGATTAATAACGTAGATTCTAGTGCGGTTTTAGTATTTAGCTATATCGGATATTTAACCAAAGAAATTCCGGTAATAGGAAATAGCATCGTCAATGCACGATTAACAAGTGATTCACAAAAATTAGACGAAGTAGTTATTGTGGGATATACAAGTCAAAAGAAGGCATCTATTACAGGAGCAGTAAGCTCTGTTAATATGGATGATTTGTCAAAAACCAGAGTGGCAGATGTAGGTCAAGCTTTGCAAGGACAAGTAGCGGGTGTTTTTGTGTCAGCCAATACAGGTGCGCCTGGTGATGGAATCAAAATTCGTATTCGTGGAGAAGGTACGCTAGGAAATAATGACGTATTGTATGTGGTTGATGGCGTTCCTACACGTGATATTTCCTTCCTGAACCAATCGGATGTAAAATCAATGTCCGTATTAAAGGATGCCGCGGCAGGAGCTATTTATGGTTCAAGAGCAGCGGGAGGAGTGGTTTTAATCACGACCAAAAGTGGTGTAACAGGAAAATCAAGTTTTGATGTTGATTATTTCTCCGGAATTCACTTTGCCGCCAATCTTCCTAAAATGTTGAACACAGATCAATATTTAACGGTAAAAGATCAAGCTTGGCATAATACAGCTGGAAATGCAGCATCGGCAATTAGTCCTTATGCAACTGACAGAAACAGAACTGATTTAGCCAATACTAATTGGCAAGATGAATTGTTTACTACAGGAATCTCTAAAAATTTCCAAGTTTCGGCCAGTGGTGGTTCTGAAAAAATGCAATATTTGATTTCAGGAGGTTATTTTGGACAAGATGGTATTATAGTGGAGAATAATGATAAATACCAACGTTTTAATTTTAGAATAAATGTCAACGCAAATCTTTCTGATCGTTTTAAAGTGGGAACCAATTTGCAACTTAGTTATGCTAAACAAGATAAATTGTCTTCCAGTGGCGATGCTCCGGGTATCATTCGTCATGCATTAATTCGTCCTCCAGTTTTGGGAGTTTATAAAAATTCAAGTGATCCAACTTATTCTGCAAGAAATCCATATACTGATTTGCCTTTCTATACAGGGCCTAATGATGGCTGGAGTAAAAATTACGAGTATACATCAAACCCTATTGCAATTGTTCATTTTACAGATGACAAAAGAAATACATTCCAGACCTTTGGAAATTTATATGGCGAATATGCTTTCTTGGGAGATAAATCTTTAAAATTCAGAAGTAATTTAGGGGTTGATATTCAATTTTCACATAACAAGAATTTTGGGGAAAATTTTGGAGATGCGAACATTAGTGATACTTCCAATCCCTTTTATGGTATGGGACGAAATAACAGACCCAACAGTTTGAACGAAAATAGAGGGGATGCTATGACTTTCACTTTCAGTAATACGTTGAATTACATAAAAACGATTAACGAAAAACATGCGGTCAATTTATTGTTAGGAACTGAAAATATTACCAGTAAATCAGCTGCAATAGGGGGCAGTAGAGAAAGGTTTGATAATACTACCGATCCTTTCAGATACCTTGATTATGGGAGTAATACGAACATTTATAGTTCAGGATCTGCCAGTAACTGGGCTTTGTTATCCTTCTTTGCTTCGGGAACTTATGGCTATGCCAATAAATATTTTGTTACCAGTACAATGCGGGCAGATGCTTCTTCTAGATTTGGGTCGAATAATAAATGGGGTTACTTTCCATCTGTTTCAGGTGGTTGGGTAGTTTCTAAAGAAGACTTTATGGAAAAAGCGGATTGGTTATCTAATTTAAAATTGAGAGCAAGTTGGGGGCAAAATGGGAATCAAGAAATACCTAATAATGCGTATCAAACAATTGTTGATGTAACTTCTGACCCGCCAGGTGTAAGAAGATACGGAAATGAAGATATAAAATGGGAAACTACCACGCAAACTAACTTTGGGATAGATTTAGGAATTTTGAAAAATAAAGTATCCTTTACTGCGGATTATTTTACCAAAAAAACTTCAGATATATTATTGACAGTAGGTTTACCGGCAGTAGCTGTAGGAGTTATCGACAGAACTTTTGTAAATGCGGGAGAGGTAAGCAACAAAGGATTTGAATTTGGATTGAATCTTCAAAACAACGATAACGCATTCAAATACAATGTAAATGCGAACATCGCTACTTTGACCAATAGAGTAAATAAACTGCAAACATTTGTAAAGAATATTACTGATGAAGCGACACATACTAAAACAGAAGTAGGACAGCCAATAAGCTCTTATTATGGTTTCCAATTTGATGGGATTTATCAAAATGCTGCTGAAGTGAGCAATACTTTATTTGCAAATGCCAATGGAACACAACCAGGAGATATCAAGTTTAAAGATTTAAACGGTGATGGTCAGATTAACGCTGATGACAGAACTTTTATAGGTAACCCGATTCCAAAAGTAACCTATGGTTTTGCGTTTTCCAGTTCATATAAAAACGTTGATTTCTCTTTTTTATTACAAGGTGTAGAAGGAGTGGATCGCTATAATGATTTGAAACAAATCTTGGATTATGATAGCCGTCCTTTCAATTCAACAACAGCAGTATTGAATAGCTGGCACGGTGAAGGAACAAGCAATACAACTCCCAGACTTACTTTTAACAACAATGGAGGTGGAAATGTATTGAGTGTTTTTGTTGAAGATGCGTCGTATCTAAGATTAAAAAATATTGAAATTGGATACACTTTTAATACTGAAATAGCTGGGGTTAAATACCTGCGCTTGTATGCATCAGGTCAAAATTTATTTACAGTGACTAAATACACGGGCTTAGATCCAGAATCCACGTCATTGATTGACAAAGGAACGTATCCACAATCTCAGTCGTTTATTTTAGGATTAAAAGTGCAACTTTAATAAAATAGTAAAAATATAAATCATGAAAAAAATAGTTATAACTGGACTTATATTAGGCTTGATGTTATTGGTAAGTTGTCAAGACGAACTTACGCAAGACCCAATTGGATTGACAACGCTGGAACAGGCAAATACTACACCGACATTAAATACATTGGAAAAATCGGTGAGTTCATCGTACCAATTGCTTTCAAATAGATTGAATATCCTGGCCCAATGGGATTGGGCCGGAGGACTTGTTTTTCAGAATGATTATATCATGCAAGATATCGCCTCGGATGATATGGAGAAAAAATGGTCTTCTGATGGCGATCAACCATGGATTGACGAAATCAATAATTTCACCTTTACATCTACTAATGGAGGGCCAAACGGGTTATGGAAATATGATTATGAAGGAATTAAAAGAATAAACGCCGCCATCGAATTATTGACAAAAGCGGATATAGAAACAGTTACAGGAATAACTGCTGCCAGAAAAAATCAATTGTTGGGAGAAGCTTATTTCTTAAGATCATACTACTATTTCTCCTTGGTTACTAATTTTGGTGACGTGCCGTTGATTTTATCCCCAGTAAAAACATATCAGGAAGCTTTTGATGTTGCAGTAAGAGCTGATAAAGGATTGGTTTGGGATAAAATAAAATCAGATTTAGTCCTAGCAAAAGCATTGTTGCCAAACTCTAAATATACTTCTACCACAGAAAAATGGCGAGTTTCAAAAGGAGCCGTAATAGCGCTCCAGGCAAAAGCGGCTTTATATACTCAAAAATGGGCAGAAGTAATAACTTTAGTGGATGATTTAGCGACACTTGGATATAGTTTAAATACAAATTATTTCGACAATTTCAGTACAGCTAAAGAATATACGGACAATGAAGTTATTTTTTCTTACGATCATCAATCGAATACCACCCCAAGAAAAGGGAATGGGATTTGTGCTCCTTTGGGATGGGGATTCTTTGCGCCAAGCACTGATTTTTTAAATTCATTTGAACCAAACGATCCAAGAAAATTATACACAGTTGATGCCGCGAATCAAAATGTGAATAAAATTTTAGGAAGTTTAAATGGTGCCAATAAAGGCAATGATGATGCCCCTACAAATAAAGTGTACCTGCGTTATGCTGATGCCCTGCTTTGGAAAGCCGAAGCAATGAATGAAACAGGGAATTATCCCGGAGCGATTGCAATTATCAACCAAATAAGAGCCAGAGCAAGAACTAGCCTGACGGCATTAGGAACAATTCCGCCAGTGGGAACATTACTAAACCGGGCTGCAGCTACAGATAAAGCAACTGTAAAAGGCTGGTTAATTTCAGAAAGAAGAGCAGAACTTGGATTCGAAAATCAAAGAATGTTGGACTTAAAAAGATGGGGAATTGCAAAAGCAGTGATGACCGCTCATGGCAAAAGTTTTCAAGATAAACATATGTTGTATCCAATCCCTCAATCAGAAATTGATGCATCTGCAGGGACTTTGACACAAAATCCAGGGTATTAATGTTTTAATTAAACTGGTTTGGTTTATTTAATATCCCTTGAGAAGTAGCAGTTGCATTTAAAAAATTGCTGCTTCTCTATTTTTATATTTTGAATTGATTTCTGATCCTTAAAAGTAAAATCTGAACCAACATGAATTTCATAAATGGTCTGTTTTTTTTAAATCCAATGAAATCAGTTTCTGATTCTATAGATCTGTAAATAAATAGAATCGTTGTAAGATTTTATGAATAGATTTACTGTTACACTACACGTCTTCGTAAGCTAGAAATAGATTTCGACTAAAAAAACTAAAAAAACTAAAATAGAATAGCATGAAAGATATTGCAAAACGTTTTACACAAAACCCATTATTATCCCCAGCAGATTTACCAGCCAGTAGAGAAGGCTTGCAAATTACCTGTCTTCTTAATCCAGGGGTATTTCAATTTGAAGGGAAAACATGGTTGATTGTTCGTGTTGCCGAAAGACCGGAACAAAAAGAGAATAGTATTTCGTTTCCTATTTTAACGGAAACTGGAGCAATTAAAATTATAGAAATTCCTACAGACGATCCGGAATTAGACGCCAGCGATGCCAGAGTGATCAATTATAAAGGAGTAGATTATTTGACTACTTTATCACATTTGAGATTATTATGCAGTACCGATGGACATCATTTTTATGAGCCAGAGAATTATCCACCTTTAGTTGGTGAGGGATTGCTGGAAACATTTGGTATAGAAGATTGCCGGGTTACTTTGCTCGAAAATAAATATTACCTGACCTATACAGCAGTTTCTGATAATGGAGTAGGAGTAGGTTTACGCACCACAACCGATTGGAAAAATTTTCAATCCCATGGAATGATGTTGCCACCACACAATAAGGATTGCGCCATCTTTGATGAAAAAATAAATGGGATGTTTTATGCTTTACACCGCCCAAGCAGCGTTGATATTGGAGGAAATTATATTTGGATCACTTCCTCTCCGGATGGGCTACATTGGGGAAATCACCATTGTATTATAAAAACAAGGGCTGGACTATGGGATAGCAAAAGAGTGGGTGCCGGAGCTGCTCCCATAAAAACTGAAAAAGGATGGCTAGCTATTTATCATGGAGCCAATGCGGCACATCAATATTGTTTAGGGGCTTTTTTAATGGATTTAGAAGATCCTACAAAAGTAATTGCACGTACTGAAGAACCCATAATGGTTCCTACCGCAACCTATGAGTTGACTGGTTTTTTTGGGAATGTAGTATTTACTAACGGACATGTTGTTCAGCCTGATGGCGATACGGTTACCATCTATTACGGTGCTTCGGATGAGTTTGTTTGTGGCGCGGAGTTTTCTATCAAAGCGATTTATTCACTTTTAAAATTTAACTAATGTTCAAGAAACTACAAACCGAAATTAGCCATTTTAAAAGCCAGACCCACAATTTTCAAATATTAGTACTTACTAATCTGGTCTATGCCATCGTTTTGCCGGTGATCGATATTTTTGTAGCTGCTTATGTGATGCGAAGCTCTAATGACCCGGTAAAAGTGGTGATATATCAGCTTACTATTTATACCGGAATTCCGCTTACTTTTTTATTGAATGGCTATTTGCTGAAACATTTTAATATCAGGAAATTATATTCGGCAGGAATGATGCTTAGCGGCGTTTCCATGATGATTATGATGTCATTAAAGACATTAGATTTAGTGGGAATAGGATTTGCAGGTATTACGATGGGATTGTCTTTTGGCTTTTATTGGTCCAACAGAGATTATTTGGCATTAGCCATTACCAATGATACGAATCGAAATTATTATTATGGTTTGGAAACCTTTTTCTACACGATTATAGCCGTAGTCATTCCGATTACTATCGGTTGGTTTATCGAATCAAGTGGAGACGAAGCACAAATCCACACGGCCTATCTAATTATTACCGGAATCGTATTTTTAGTGACTGTAGCAGCCTCTATTGTTTGTTTTAGGGGGACATTCAAAAACCCGGAACAAAAAAAATACGTGTTTTTTAAATTTCATCAGTTGTGGTATAAGTTGTTGTCATTGTCAGTATTGAAAGGCTTGGTACAGGGTTTTCTGGTAACAGCACCTGCTATGCTAATCATGTTATTGATAGGGAAAGAAGGGGCATTAGGAACTGCTCAATCTATAGGAGCTATAATTGCTGCAGTAATTATGTATGTTTTAGGAAGGATTTCAAAACCTTCGGATCGAATAAAAATTTTTACTGCCGGACTTGTTTTATTTGCCTTAGGAGCAATAGTCAATGGGTTGTTATTCAATCAAACCGGTGTGATTATGTTTATTTTATTGTTGTTGATAGCAAAACCCCTGATGGATTTGGCGTATTTTCCAATTCAATTTAAAGTAATCGATATTGTTTCTAAAATTGAAAAAAGAGGCGAATTTGCTTATATTCTAAATCATGAAGCTGGTTTGTTTGCAGGGAGATTTTTAGGAGCGGGAACGTTTCTCGTTTTGGCCTATGCTATCTCCACTGAAATTGCGTTGCGCTATGCTATTGTTATCGTTGCGATATTGCAGTTGAGTTCTATTTTTGTCGCCAAGAAAATTATAGCAGAAGGGAAATTGCTTTCTCCGGATGAACCAGTAATTGATAGCAAAGTACGGAATGAAGTGGCCGAAAAAATGCTGTAATACCGATCAATTTCTAAAATAGAATTATAATTAAATCAAAATAAGAAATGAATATTATTTTCAAAATTACTTGCGCTGGTTTGTTTCTTATCCTTTTCGGGTTCAATGGAACGGCCCAAGTTAAACAACAAAGGATAGCACGTGTGGACCAAATGCCAAACTTGCCCAAACCATTTCAAATCATCGATTATAAAAAAATGGCGGTGCGTTTTGATAGTACCGTATATGATTTTAATGCCAAAGGTAAATTTTGGCCGATGGTATGGATAGACAGTACCAAAAAGAATTTTCCTCAAAACGTTGTTGGTATCTATACCGCAGTGGCTGATGTGAGGCAAGGAACCAATAATAAAGGGATGTTTCATGAAGCACTCGCTACAATGGGAGCCACATTAGGTGCCAGTTTAGTGGGGATAGACAAAAGCAAACAACCAAATTTAAATTATGTTGGTATGCTAAAAAATTATTTCAATAGTGAAACAGGTTGGGACATTATGATGAACAATACGGCTCCGGAAGTGGCTTTATTGGGTGGTGGTTATGGACGGGATTGGTGGTATGATGTATATCCGAATCTCTTGTTTTATGCCGTTTATGACAAATACCCTAATGAACCTGGTTTTGATGTAATCGCTAAAAGTATAGCCGAAAAATTCTTCAAGGCCGATTCTATTTTGAATGGGAATTATGATTATTCCTATTTTGACTATGGCAAAATGAAACCGATGAAAAACAACATCTGTGCGCAACCTGATGCCGCAGCAGGTCATGCGTGGGTTTTGTATGCCGCGTATAAAAAATTTGGAGATCCAAGGTATTTAAAAGGAGCCAAAAGTGCATTGGCTGCACTACAATCGCAACCTATAAATCCAACGTATGAATTGCTAATGCCTTTTGGGGCTTATTTAGCGGCAAGAATAAACGCAGAAGAAGGAGCAGCGCAATACGACACGAATAAAATGTTGGGCTGGACCTTCGATGGAACCGCAATTTGTAGGGAAGGCTGGGGTGTTTTGGTGGGCAACTGGAACGGAATTGACATTTCAGGAACCGTTGGTAGTACCGTGGATCATGGTGGTTATGGCTTTTTGATGAATACCTATGATATGGCTTGGCCAATGGTTCCAATGGTTCGCTACAATCAATCGTATGCTACGGCAATTGGGAAATGGATGTTGAACGCCGCTAATGCTTCGCGTTTCTTTTATCCGCAGTACATGCCGGATGAGCACGAAACGATTCCGCATCTAGCTGAGGTTAGCAAAGGAGTAATCGGGTATGAAGGGATGATTCGTCAGTCCAGTTATAAAGCCTATGAAAACTTAAAAGGACCCGTGGCACAGGGTGACGGACCGCTTTGGGTACCGGGTCAAAATCCCGAAGAATCACAATTCAGTGTTTATGGCAGCGGACACGTGGGGATCTTCGGAAGCATTATCCGTCCAACGAATGTGACTGGAATTCTACAATTGAATCTACTGGCTACTGATTTTTATAGTGATAAAGCCTATCCTTCTTTTTTATATTATAACCCTTATACTACGAATAAAAAAGTTTCAGTAGCTACAGAGCAAGGAAAAAAAGTCGATTTGTACAATACTGTTTCGGGGCGTTTTGTTGCGCGTAACGTTTCTTCTTCGGTTAAAATAAAGATTGCTCCAGAAAGTGCTGCGGTACTTATTTCTGTTCCTTCTGGCGGCAAAGTAACGTATGAAGGTTCTAAAATGTTAGTAGACGGTGTTGTGGTAGATTATAATTTTCAACAGAAAAAACAAACTTTTTGATATGAAATATACAATCAGCACATTATTTTATTTGTTGCTGTTTGCTGGTAGCTCCGTTGCCGGACAACAGCATGAAAATTCAGAAAAATGGTGGAAAGAATCGGTATTTTACCAAATCTATATGCCTAGTTATGCAGACAGTAATGGCGATGGATATGGCGATTTTAAAGGGATGACCAAAAAGTTGGATTATTTGAAGGGGTTGGGCATAAAAGGTATTTGGCTGACTCCATTTCTCACTTCGCCAAAGGTAGATAACGGTTATGACATTGCTAATTATTATGAGGTGGATCCTACTTATGGCAGCAAAGCAGATTTTGATACTTTTTTGAAAGAAGCGCATAAAAGCGAAATTAAAGTGATTATGGATATGGTGCTGAATCATACTTCAACGGAGTGCAATTGGTTTCAGGAATCTCGAAAATCAGTTGACAATCCATATCGGGATTATTACATTTGGAAAGACAAACCCAACAATTGGGAATCTTTTTTTGGTGGAACCGCTTGGGAGAAAGACATGGTAACCCATCAATATTACTATCATAAGTTTGATAAAAAAATGGCAGATCTCAACTGGTCGAATCCTAAAGTTGTGGCTGAGGTTCAAAAAGTACTACGCTTTTGGCTGGATAGCGGTGTCGATGGATTTCGATTGGATGTGATCAATTTCTTAACCACCGATGGAATTACGGCGAATAACCCGTCAAAAGACGGGCTACAACAGCACACCAACGACATTGATCAGGCAGGTGTGAAAAATGCCATGCGAATCATAAAATCGACTGTAAGCGAATATGATAATCGTTTTATAGTAGGAGAAATAGGAAGCGATAAAATTGAGGTTTTAAAACAATACCAGTCACAGGATTTGTTGGATGTGGTTTTTAATTTCAACTTTGGAAGCATTAAAACATTTTCTTCGCAACGTATTTTTGACGAGATGCAAAGTATGGAAAAAAACATGAGCAATTATCCAACTTTGTTTTTTGGAAGCCATGATATGCCTCGAATGCTAGACCGATTAGCCGATGGTAATCCTGATAAAGCGCTGGCATTAGCGGCATTGATGCTTACCGCTAAAGGGGTTCCTTTTGTTTATTATGGAGAAGAAATCGGGATGCATAACATCATCGCAGAAAATTTAGGCGAAATGGTCGATATTCAAGGAAGGACTCATTATGAATTGGCTCTGGCCAAAGGTAAAAAATCGAATGACGCACTTGTTGAAGGAAATGAGCACAACCGGGACAAATCCCGAAGTCCGATGCAATGGAATGGAACTCCTTTCGCAGGTTTTTCAACACAGAAAACCTGGATAAAAATTAATCCGGATTACAAAAAAACCAATGTTCAGCGTTTAATGAACAAAAAAAAGTCCATTCTTAACGGCTACAAAAAGCTGATTGCGCTGCGAAATAATGAAAAAGTTTTGCAATATGGGAAATACGAAAGACTAGAACATCATAACAATCAAATTTTGTTTACCCGTTCTTTGGAAGGAGACCAAATCACGGTACTTGTGAATTTTGGTAAAGAAACGCAAGTGAGTGTTCCAAAGGGAGCACAAATCCTAATGGGAAACTCAAAATTAAAATCGAATGAATTTATCATTTATAGCCACTAGAATTTGCTTAAATACTATTAATGGAATATTTTTACTTTTTTAAAACAAAAAAATGAACCTTAACATATTTGATACACAAGAAAAAAGTGCTGTTTTTGAACAAATTGCAACAGCATTAAAAAAAGAAAATTTCACCATAATAAAGCAAGATGAAACCCGACCTTGGGGAGGTTTTTTTGTAATTGATGAAAGTCAGGCAGCTGCTTTTGCAGCTCAATTTTTTCCACATCTTGAAATGGATGTGATTAAAATTACAAATAAGTTGAGTCCGAAAATTTTGGTTGTTGCTCCGCATAAAAGATTGTCATGGCAATTTCACCATCGCAGAGCCGAAATATGGAAAATACTCTCCGGAGAGGTTGGGGTAAAAACGAGTTTGACCGATGAAGAGGGGGACATTCAGAAGTTAGCACCAGGTACTTTTATTCAAATGGACAAAGGGGAACGGCATCGTTTGATAGGTCTTGATTCTTGGGGGATAGTTGCCGAAATTTGGCAGCATACAGATCCAGAAAACCCTTCGGATGAAGATGATATTGTTCGTTTGCAGGATGACTTTGGCAGATAAACAAAAGTATTTTCGATCATTATAGATTTTAAAGTAAATAGAAGTACTGGTGTCAAATCATATTTTGCTATTTTTAAAAACTTTTAACCTTTGTCTTTTTACATCTTAAAAGATATCTTTGAAAAATGCAGGTATCCGTCATTATTCTCAATTACAACGTGCGTTATTTTCTCGAATTATGTGTTTTGAGCGTTCAAAAAGCGTTAGAAACCATTGATAGCGAAATTATTGTAATTGATAATAATTCTCCTGATGACAGTTGTGAAATGATAAAGCAGCGTTTTCCAAGCGTAAAACTCATTATGAATTATGAAAATATAGGTTTTCCAAAGGGTAACAACATAGGTGTTGCTCAAGCTAAAGGAAAGTATATTTGCATTCTTAATCCTGATACTGTTGTCGCTGAAGATACGTTTATAAAAATCTTGGCTTTCGCCCAAAAACAATCTAATTTAGGGATTATAGGCTGCAAACTAATCGATGGTTCGGGGAATTTTTTGCCCGAAAGTAA
Organism: Flavobacterium amylolyticum; assembly: GCF_048284335.1. Classification (NCBI taxonomy): domain Bacteria; kingdom Pseudomonadati; phylum Bacteroidota; class Flavobacteriia; order Flavobacteriales; family Flavobacteriaceae; genus Flavobacterium; species Flavobacterium amylolyticum. The sequence goes on along the minus strand of NZ_JBLVPG010000002.1, from coordinate 983,748 downwards.
ACGTGGTATCCCAACTCCTTGGGTTGCTTTTACAAAAATTACAGGTTTATACAAATTGGTTCCTAAATCAAAAATATTTGGGGATTATTATGCACAACATTTAAACGAAAATGAAACAGGGAAAGTTGATATTCTCGTAGGTGCTTTTATGTTTATGAAAAGGGATTTGTATCTTGAAATGGGAGGTTTTGATGAAAATTGTTTCATGTATTCCGATGATATTGATTTGTCTTATCGCGTTTCGCAAAAAGAAAAAGCCAATTTTTATTTCCATGAAACTACCGTAATTCACTACAAGGGAGAAAGTACCTTTAAGGATGAAAGATATATGAAACGTTTTCAAGAAGCTATGAATTTTTTTTATAAAAAGCATTTTAAAGTTTCTTTATTCTTTTCGATTTTTATGCAAATGGGGATTGTTTTTTTCTCTTTTATAAAAAGGTTTCAAGGAAAAACCTTCCGGAACCTTGGGGTAAAAAATCTTTCTAAATCCTATTTATTGTATTCATCAGAGGAAAAATTGATGGATAAACTGGTTTTAGTTTTGCAAAATAAAGTGCAGTTTCACGGTTTAAAAACAGAAAAAATGGTAATTTCGTCTTTTGTTAAAACTAAAAAAGCAACTGAAATTATTATAGATAACGAATTTGTTTCTTTTAAAGATACGATCTCAATTCTTGAATCTTTAAGAAATAGAGGGTATACGTTTAAAATATTACCAAAAAATGCTAATTTTTTAATAGGAAGTAATAATAGTTATGAGAGAGGTGAGATTATTAAAATAGAGTAAAAAATTACATTTAATGTAATTTATATTTGAAATATTTAGTAATTTCGCAAACTGAAAATCAATATCACCTTTTAGGTTAATAATATGGCAAGATTTGAATTGAAACTTCCTAAAATGGGAGAAAGCGTTGCAGAAGCGACCATTACAAATTGGTTGAAAGAAGTTGGAGACAAAATTGAAGCCGATGAAGCGGTACTGGAAATTGCTACTGATAAAGTAGACAGTGAAGTGCCAAGCGAAGTTTCGGGAATTTTGGTAGAACAATTGTTTGGAAAAGATGATCTAGTTCAAGTAGGTCAAACTATAGCAATAATTGAAACCGAAGGTGGAGAGCTCGTGCCAATTGTTAAAGAAGCTGCAGCCGCTGAGGTTGTTGCTGAAGTAGCAAAAACTGATACAGCTGCGAAAGAAATGGTTGCAATCTCTTCAGATGTGTCTGCTGACTATTCAGAATCTGAAAAATTCTTATCTCCATTGGTGAAAAATATAGCCAAAGAAGAAGGGGTTTCGGTTGCGGAATTAGCCTCAATTTCCGGAACAGGAAAAGAAGGAAGAGTAACTAAAAATGATATTTTAGACTACGTAAAAAATAGAAAAAACCAACCAATAGTATTGGCTCCTGTTGCTGCGGTTCAAAAACCAGCAGTAGTTCCAGTGGCTCAAAAAGCAGCACCGGTATCTGTAAGTGGTGGTGATGAAATTATAGAAATGGACAGAATGCGCAAGCTAATTGCGGGTTATATGGTCGCTTCGGTACAAACGTCAGCTCACGTACAATCGTTCATCGAAGTTGATGTGACAAATATTGTGAAATGGAGAGAGAAAAATAAAAATGCGTTTGAAAAGAGAGAAGGCGAAAAATTGACTTACACGCCAATTTTTATGGAAGCAGTGGCGAAAGCACTCAAAGATTTTCCTGGAATGAATATTTCTGTTGATGGGGATTACATCATAAAAAAGAAAAATATAAACCTTGGAATGGCAGCTTCATTGCCAAATGGCAACTTAATTGTTCCGGTTATTAAAAATGCAGATCAATTGAATTTAGTTGGAATGGCAAAAGCGGTAAACGATTTAGGAGGTCGGGCCAAAGCTGGAAAACTAAAACCAGACGATACGCAAGGCGGAACCTATACGGTTACGAATGTTGGAACTTTTGGAAGTGTTTTTGGTACGCCAATATTGAATCAGCCACAAGTAGGGATTTTAGCGCTTGGAGCCATTCGAAAAATGCCTGCAGTAATTGAAACTCCAGAAGGGGATTTCATTGGGATTCGCCAAAAAATGTTCTTGTCACACAGTTATGACCACAGAGTTGTAGATGGAGCATTAGGAGGTAGTTTTGTAAAAAGAGTTGCTGAGTATTTAGAAGCTTTTGATGTAAACAGAGATGTTTAAAAAAGTATAATTGTAATAAAACCCGATTGATTTTTAAAAATCAATCGGGTTTTATTTTTTTTGATAGTTTAAGGAACTTTAAACGTTGAACTTTAAATGAAATTAAACCCAAATTTCTATATTTGTAATCAAGCAAAAATTAAAAATGGAACTTAAACTCAATAAACCAATTTGCTTTTTCGATCTTGAAACCACAGGGATAGATATCGGTAAAGACAGAATTGTAGAAATTTCAATATTCAAAGTTTTTCCTAACGGAAATAAAGAGGGTAAAACATGGTTAGTCAATCCCACGATTCCAATTCCACCTCAAACAACAGCTGTTCATGGAATAACTGATGAAAAAGTAGCTGATGAGCCTACTTTTAATGAATTGGCATCGCAAGTTTACGCGATGATTAAAGACAGTGATTTGGCTGGGTTTAATTCAGATCGTTTTGATATTCCGTTATTGGCAGAAGAAATGCTTCGAGCCGGAGTAGATTTTGACATGAAAAACAGGGTTTCGGTAGATGTACAAACTCTTTTTCATAAAATGGAAGAACGCACATTGGGGGCGGCTCACAAGTTTTATTGTGGAAAAACGTTAGAAAATGCGCATTCAGCAGAAGCGGATACGATGGCTACATATGAAATATTAAAGGCGCAATTGGATCGTTATCCGGAATTAGAGAACGACATGAAATCGTTATCGGAATTTACGACACGAAAGAAAATAGCGGACTTTGCAGGTATGATTGCTTTTGATAAAGATAATGAGGAAATTTTTACTTTTGGAAAACATAAAGGTGTCAAAGTCGATAAAATTCTAGAAACAGAACCCGGATATTTCAGTTGGATTCAAAACGCGGATTTTCCTTTGTATACTAAGAAAGTTTTAACCGCAATCAAACTTAGAAAATTGAACAATAAATTAAGTTAATTTGGAACTTTTCAATAATTAAATTTTTAATTAAAACCAAATGAAAATAATCTGTATCGGTAGAAATTATACCAATCACATAGCTGAATTGCATAACGAGAGACCTACAGAACCTGTAGTCTTTATGAAACCCGATTCGGCTATTTTGTTAAAACAGCATCCGTTTGTAATTCCGGAATTCTCAGATGATGTACACCATGAAATTGAGATCATTGTTAAGATAAGTAAAGTGGGGAAATACATTGAGCCTAAGTTTGCTCATAAATATTATGACGAAATTAGTGTTGGGATCGATTTTACGGCTCGGGATTTACAGGATAAATTAAAAGCAAAAGGATTGCCTTGGGAAAAAGCAAAAGCGTTTGATGGATCGGCAGTTATAGGAGAATTTTTACCAAAAATTCAATTTAGTTCGTTAGAAAATATTACTTTTGAATTAACCAATAATAATAAAACGGTACAAATAAGTAATTCTAGTTTTATGCTATGGAAAATTGATGAACTCATTTCGTATGTTTCTCAGTTTTTTACGTTAAAAATTGGGGATATTATTTTTACAGGAACTCCAGAAGGGGTCGCTGCAGTAAAACCTGATGATGTTTTAGAAGGATTTTTAGAAGGACAACAACTATTTAGAATACAAGTGAAATAATGGCTATAAATTACAACCTCTCAAAAGTGTACGCACTTTCAGATAACGATGCGGAATTTGTAAATGAAATTCTAACTTTATTTGTTACCGAAGTGCCTGATGATTTACTACAAATCAAAGAAGGAATAAAAAAGAAAGACCATAAGCATGCTTATGCTTATGCGCACAAGATTAAGCCTACGCTTGATTTAATGGGTTTAAACGTGGCTTTTGAAGAGATTCTTCAAATTGAAGCCTGGACCAAAGCCGAAGGTAAAAAGAAAGATATTAAAGAGACTTTTAAGAGCGTAAAAAATCAAGTCAATGACGCTATCAAAGAAATCAAAAAAGATTTCGATTTGTAATATTGGGGCGTGACCCGCTGAAAAAACGGGTCGGGCTATCCGCTATAATTTCCCTAAAAAACGGGAAGATTTTCACTTTTATCCCTCACGCAAAAAAACGAATGTACTATTTTATACATTCTATTTTTAGATTGCATTCTCATAAAAAAAAACAGCACAAAAATAATGAAAGCAACCGTAGTGACCATTGGTGACGAAATTTTAATAGGTCAAATTGTGGATACGAATTCTGGTTTTATAGCTAAGTCGTTAGATAAAATTGGTGTTGAAATCACCGAAATGATTTCGATTAGTGATGATAAAAAGCACATTTTAGATACGTTTGTCGCACTTCAAAATAAAGTTGATCTAGTAATTATCACAGGAGGTTTAGGACCAACAAAGGATGATATTACTAAGAAAACATTTTGTGATTATTTTGAAGATGAATTGGTTATAGATCAAAAAGTGCTGGCTCATGTCACGCAACTTATAGAAGGTTTTTACAATCGTACTATTACGCAAATCAATAAAGATCAGGCGCTCGTTCCTTCAAAATGTACAGTGCTTCATAATCAGGTAGGTACTGCGCCAGGAATGTGGATGAAAAAGGAAAATACCGTTTTTATTTCGCTTCCCGGAGTTCCATATGAAATGAAGTATTTAATGGAGCATGAAATTATTCCAAAAGTAGTTCGGGAGTATGAACGTCCTTATATTATTCATAAAACAATTCTGACATACGGACAAGGAGAAAGTATGGTGGCGGAACGAATAGAAAATTGGGAAAATAATCTGCCGGTGTTTATTAAATTGGCTTATTTGCCTGCACCTGGAAGAGTTCGTTTGCGTCTTTCGGCTCGTGGTTCGGATAAAGAAAAATTAGAAGCTGCTCTCGAGGAAAATGTAAACTCGCTGGATGCTATAATCCATGATATTATCGTTGGTTTTGATGATGATGAAACCCTAGAGGTCGTCGTAGGGAAAATGCTGACAAAGCAAAATAAAACCATTTCCACCGCTGAAAGTTGTACTGGAGGAAAAATAGCACAGGTTTTGACGACTGTTTCCGGAGCTTCAACTTATTTTAAGGGCGGTGTAGTTTCGTATGGAACGGAGGTAAAAATTGATGTTTTAAGGATTCCTGAAAATCTTATAAACCAACATTCAGTAGTGAGTCGAGAGGTTGTTTCAGCGATGGCTCAGAGTGTGCAAAAGATGATGAAAACAGATTATGCAATTGCGACCACTGGAAATGCCGGGCCGACAAAAGGAGACTCGAATGCGGATTTAGGAACTGTTTTTATTGCATTGGCTACGCCAAATGAAATAATTGTTGAAGAATTTAATTTTGGCCAACCCCGTGAAAAAGTGATAGATAGAGCGGTAATTAAAAGTTTAGAGCTATTACAGAAAGAAATTTTAAAAAATGTACGGTAATATTGTTGGTTAATAGGTTTATTTTTCTTTTCTTTGCACCCTGATTTTGAATAACGATAAAAGATAAGTATAATGTCAAGAGTTTGTGACCTTACAGGTAAAAGAGCGATGGTAGGAAATAACGTTTCTCACGCTATGAACAAAACTAAGAGAAAATTTTCTGTAAACTTAGTTAAAAAGCGTTTTTATCTTCCAGAAGAAGATAGATGGATTACTCTAAGAGTAGCTGCATCTACGATAAAAACAATTAATAAAAATGGAATTGCTGCGGTTTTGAAAAAAGCACAGTCAGAAGGATTTATTAAATAATCCCTTCCAAAATAAAAAAATAGCAAGATGGCAAAGAAAGGTAATAGAATCCAGGTAATTTTAGAATGTACTGAGCACAAGACTTCAGGTGTTGCAGGAACTTCAAGATACATAACAACAAAGAACAAAAAAAATACTCCAGACAGATTAGAGATTAAAAAATTTAATCCAATCTTGAAACGTGTAACTGTTCATAAAGAAATTAAATAATAATTAGTCATGGCAAAGAAAACAGTAGCAACCTTACAGACAGCTTCTAAGAGATTATCAAAAGCCATCAAAATGGTGAAATCTCCGAAAACAGGTGCATATACATTCGTAGAATCTATTATGACTCCAGAATCAGTTGATGAGTTCTTGAAAAAGAAATAATATTCAATTAGCATTATATAGAAAAGCTACTTTCATTCGGAAGTAGCTTTTTTATTTTCTATATTTACCCTTAGAAAAGCGTATTAGTTCCTTTGATCTAAATACTTCATTCTTAATACTATTTATACAATGAGTTTTTTCAAAAGAATATTTTCGTCAGAGAAAAAAGAAACATTAGACAAAGGTCTTGAAAAGTCAAAAACAAATTTCTTTTCCAAGTTAACCAAAGCGGTTGCTGGAAAGTCAAAAGTAGATGATGAAGTTCTGGATAATTTAGAGGAAATCCTTGTAGCCTCAGATGTTGGTGTAAATACAACCTTAAAGATTATTACTAGAATAGAAAGTCGCGTATCCTCAGATAAATATCTGGGCATAGATGAACTTAATCAAATCCTCAGAGAAGAAATTGCTGCATTGTTATCAGAGACTAACTCTGGTGAAGCAACCGAATTTATAATTCCTACACAGACTACACCCTATGTTTTAATGGTGGTTGGAGTAAATGGAGTTGGAAAAACGACTACTATAGGAAAATTAGCCTATCAATTTAAAAAGCAGGGCTATAATGTTGTTCTTGGTGCTGCTGATACATTTCGTGCTGCAGCTATTGATCAATTGCATATATGGGCGGATCGAGTAGGTGTACCAATTGTTCACCAAGATATGGGCAGTGATCCGGCTTCGGTAGCTTTTGATACATTGCAATCAGCGGTAGCACAAAAAGCTGATATTGTTATTATTGACACAGCAGGACGTTTGCATAATAAAATTAATTTAATGAACGAATTGACCAAAGTAAAACGAGTGATGCAAAAAGTTGTTGGTGATGCACCACATGATGTATTATTAGTTTTGGATGGTTCTACTGGACAAAATGCTTTTGAGCAAGCTAAACAATTTACTGCTGCTACAGAGGTTACTTGTTTAGCGGTTACTAAACTGGATGGTACAGCTAAAGGTGGTGTTGTAATTGGCATCTCAGATCAATTTCAGATTCCGGTTAAATACATAGGAGTTGGAGAAGGAATTGAGGATCTTCAGGTTTTTAATAAATATGAATTTGTAGACAGTTTTTTTAAATAATATTGAGCCAATGAATTTTTCATCTATCAAAAAAACAAACCCTATTTATTTTTACTTTGTAAGTATTATTTCCTTCATAGTGGCAAATCTTATTAGAGATAAAAGTATTGGTTTTTATTATTTTTTGTTGCTAATCGGATTGGTTTTCTTTGTTTTAGGTTTTATAAAACGATTGAAAACGAAATAAACTACTGATACAAAGCATTTATTTTTTGCCATAAAACATCGTCAAAATCGGATAGGGCCAGATTGGCATTATCAGCAGCGTCACCCATTCTAATTACTACCATTTTCTTGCTGGGAATAACATAGATTTTCTGATCATTTTTCCCTAATGCCATAAACATATCGTTTGGTGCAGATGGTATAATGCTTCCGGGAATTGTAAGTTGGGATTGTGGTAAATGGTAGCTGCTTTTTCCATTTAGCCACCATAAATAGCCATGTCCTAAATTAATATTTTGAGAAGTCGTTGTTGCTTCGGTAAAGTAGTTTTCATCCAAAATTACGGTGTTATCCCATTTTCCTTTGTTGTACATCAACAGCCCAAAACGCGCCATACTTCTAGTTGTGCTTCCATAAACAGAATTATTGCCTGATTGCAACCAAGCGCCGTCCATCCCTATTTTGGTTCTTAATTTTGCATTGAAATAATTACTCCAAGTTTGACCGGAAGCCTGCGCAATAATATCTTGTAATTTTACATACACATTATGATAGGCCCATCGCGTTCCTGCATCGGATTTGTATTGCAGGCTTGCAGGAGCGACATCATCGCCATTAGCTATGTCATCGATACCAGAAGTCATGTTGAGCAAGTTTTTACAGGTAATTAGATTTTCTTTTGCTAATGTTTCGCTTGTCCAGCCTGTTCCAATATATTCTGAAACTTTTGTATTGATGTTTAAGAATCCTTCCTGTTGGGCTATACCTGTTAATGTTGCTGTTAATGTTTTTCCAGCGCTTGCCCAATACCAATTGGTCGTTGCTGCATGCCCGTTGAAATAATTTTCAAATACTATTCGTCCATTGACCAGAATAATGAAACTTTTGGAGTGTTTCAGTTCTAAATAATCTAAAAGTGGCAGAACAGCTGTTTGTTTCCAGCCCAAACTTGCAATTGATTTTGTTTCCCAAGTTGTACCTGTTAACGGTGGAAAGTAGAGTGTTTCTGTTGGGGTAGGAATGGGAGATGTGTCGGCAGATTCAGAGCTGCAACTCATGCACAAAAATGCGAAAAGCAGACTGTAGATTGTTTTAGACATGTTCTGGCTATTTGTGGTGTAAGATCAAAAATATAGAAAATAGTTTAATGGGGGTTGAGTTTTTTGTTTTTGTTTGAGTTTATTAAGTTTAACTTTGTCCTTAGAATTAAGCTTCTTTTTAATTCGATCGCCATAGCCCTGATGGTAACATAAATCCTTTTTAACTGCTTTTGCAGCGGGTAAAAAGATTGAAGTAAAAAGCAGGAAAGAGCTCCTAAAAAATAAATTAAATATGAAAAACACATTCAGCCTTCTTTTTATAGCACTCTTTTTTGTGGGGTGTCAGCAAAAGATAAAGCCAGCCGATGTTGAGAAATTAAATGGGTATTGGGAAATTGAAATGGTTACTTTTGATACTGTAAAAGATAAGGATTATAGTATCAATGAAAGCTATGATTACTTTGAAATAGATAAAAATAATAAAGGAATTCGGAAGAAGGTAATGCCGCAATTAGACGGGACTTTTTTGGTGAATGATGCTTATGAAAACGTGGTGGTACGATTCAGAGACGACAAAATTTATATTGATTATTCGACTCCTTTTACGAAATGGAGTGAGGAACTAATCACTTTGACAGATGATGAATTAGTGTTGCTAAATGCAGAAAAAACAGCATATCATTACAAGAAAACGGGACCAATAAATTTACTAGGAGATGGCAAAAAGGTTAAATAATCAAAGTACAGTAGGGGATGTTTTGAAACAAATTATCCAAGTAAACAAACTGCAACCCGGAATGGATCAGATTGACGTTAAAGACGCCTGGAAAAATCTTATGGGGAACGGTGTGAACAGTTATACAAATAATGTGGTTTTGAAAGGAAGTACGTTGTATGTGGAGCTAACTTCATCCGTATTAAGAGAGGAATTGAGTCACGGAAAATCCAAAATTGTTGCTATGATTAATGAGGAATTAAGGCGCGATGTGGTAAAGGATGTGGTTTTGAGATAGTGAAGAAGTGATCATTATTCAGTTTTGGTTTTTTCGGTTTATAAAAAAATCCCGTTTTGATACGGGATTTCTATTTTATTATAATTCGTAACTGTAACTGTAACTGAAAACGGAATACTAGAACTGCTCTCTTCCAGCAAAATGGAACGCACCTTCGATAGCTGCATTTTCATCACTATCAGATCCGTGAACTGCATTTTCTCCAATAGAGGTAGCGTATGCTTTACGAATAGTTCCTTCAGCAGCTTCAGCTGGGTTTGTAGCACCAATTAAAGTTCTAAAATCTTCAACAGCATTGTCTTTTTCTAAAATAGCAGCAACAATTGGTCCTCTTGACATGAATTCCACTAATTCACCATAAAATGGTCTTGCAGCATGCACTTCATAAAATGCTTGCGCATCAGCTACAGTTAATTGCGTTAATTTCAAAGAAACAATTTTGAAACCTGCAGTAGTTATCATAGCAAGTATGTTTCCGATGTGTCCGTTAGCAACAGCATCAGGCTTAATCATTGTAAATGTTCTATTAGTAGCCATCTTTTTGTTTTTTTAAATTTTGTGCAAAAATAGTATTTTTTTATTGATTATTTTTACAAATTCGGTACTCAAATAAAGGTTATCTGATTAAAGTATAATAATATCAAAATTGTTGTCCAAGGGTTTGAGTTGTTTGACGACTTTTGAAATCAGGTTTTCACCGTATTCCAAATAAAATTCCGAAAAATTAGTTTGTCGTTCCTGTAAACTTTGGTTTGGGAATAACTCGTTTTGCAAGTCGGTAATGCGTTGTAATTGTTCTGTATGTTTGCGTTTTTGGGCTTTTAATAACCTTCTTTCCAGATTTTCCAATCCTTTTAGTTGTTTCGCTTCCTGTGCTTTTACAGCTCCGGTAAAGGATTTGTCGGTTTGATGCACTAATGAGTGTAAATAATGAAATTGATTTTTTAAATGTTCTTTTTGAATGGTTAAATCAATAGGAAATTCTGAGAGTACTTTTACTTTGTCATTGATTAGATCTACTTGTTTGCTAAATAAAGCTGCCCAGGTCAAATCTAATTTATCGGCTTTTTTTGCTTGCTTTTCAGTTGCAAGGAGTACAGAATTTCTTAGCAAGAGTATAGGGAAAGTTATTTTTGCTGCAGCAAAAAAAGATTTTAGTTCTAGCCAATAGGCAATTTCTCCACCTCCGCCAATGTAGCATAGATTGGGCAAAATTACTTCCTGATATAACGGACGCATTATCACATTAGGACTAAATTTTTCAGGATGATTTTCTAAAAGTGATAAAATCTCACTTTCAGAAAACTCAATTTTTGTATGATTTACTTTGTAGGTCCCGTTTTCAAAGAGGATGCGTTCGCGTAAATCATCTTCGATGTAAAACAAATTGATTTCACGGGGATTCACTTGAACCGTGTAGTCTTTTAATTTTTCAACAGTTTCCATCACCAATTTATGGGAGGACTGGTGAAGTAATTCTTCTTTTACATAAGGAATGAAGTTGCGTTTTAAATCGGCATTATCCGCGTCCAAAATGACTAAGCCATACGCTCCAAAAAGCGCATTTGCCAAAAACCTCGTGGCATCGGCTAAATTATCATGATTGAGATAGGAATCTTCAAACAGTTTTTTGAGTGTATTTGCATTGGTGCTGGAACCTAATTCCAGCGCATATACTTTAAGAAAATCTGCCAAGCCTTCACTGGACAATCGTCCAACGGGACCTGTGCTTTCTTTGTTCCAACGGAATTTTTTACCTTTAAAATTAAAATAATTGATTTCTTCAAAATCATGATCCTCGGTTGCCATCCAATAGATGGGAACAAAGTTATATGTTGGATATTTCGCTTTTAACTCAGTTGTTAAATTAATGGTCGAAATGATTTTGTACAAGAAATATAAAGGACCACTGAATAAATTCAATTGGTGGCCTGTAGTAACCGTAAATGTATTTGGACTGTTTAGAGATTGAATATTTTGTTTGGTCAAAACAAAAGTTTCAATTGTAGCGTATTGTTTTTCTAAAACAGATACCAAAGTAGCTCTGGATCTATCATTAAAATTAGCTTGCTTTTCCAGTATTTGTCCTTCAAAGTTCTCAAGTGTTGGAAATCTGTTATATAAAGTTTGTAAATTTTTATTCGAGTCTAAATAATCATTCATCAAAGAAGAAAAATATCCGGAATTCTGATAGCTGATACAGTCGGTTGGCATGTTATGAGTTTCTAAATTTGAGGCTAAAGTAAGAAAAAGTAAAGTTATGTTTTTTTGGTTTAAGATATGTTTAGGAAATGTCTATTTTTAAATTGCTAGGAATCCATTTTTAACCTTTATTTTTGCACAAAACTTATTTCTTTTGAAAACCAAATTATTCTTAATCACGCCTCCGTTTACCCAACTGAATACACCGTATCCGGCAACCGCTTACATCAAAGGGTTTCTGAATACCAAAAATATTGAATCTGTTCAGGCAGATTTGGGTATCGAAGTAATTTTGAAATTATTTTCGAAGGCTGGGTTAGAAAATTTATTTACTGTTGGAAGTTTAAAGTTCAAAAATGGAGAGATCTCTGACAATTCGAAACGTATTTTCGCTTTACAAGATGAATATCTAAAAACGATTGATCCCGTAATTGCTTTCCTTCAAGGAAAAAATCCAACCTTGGCACTTCAAATCTGTCAGGAAGATTTCTTGCCAGAAGCCTCGCGATTTGTACAATTAGAAGAACTGGATTGGGCTTTTGGAACGATGGGAACGCAGGACAAAGCGAAACATTTGGCCACTTTGTATCTCGAAGATATTTCTGATTTTATTGTAGAATGTGTCGATGCCAATTTTGGTTTCAGTCGCTATGCCGAACGTTTGGGGCGAAGCGCCAATTCTTTTGATGAATTGTACGAAGCTTTACAACAGAAACCAACATATATTGACAACCTACTCCTTTCGATTTTAAAAGAACGAATTGAAACCATTCAACCTACATTATTCCTGATTTCGGTTCCTTTTCCTGGGAATTTATACAGTGCTTTTCGTTCGGCACAATGGGTCAAAAAGCAGTATCCGAATATCAAGATTTCTATGGGTGGCGGTTTCCCAAATACGGAATTGCGTTCCCTTTCGGATGCTCGTGTGTTTGAGTTCTTTGATTTTATTACGTTGGATGATGGTGAAACACCCATTGAAGAATTAATTTTTAATATTGAAAATCTGGATTACAATTCCTATAAACGAACCTTTCTGTTGGAAGACGGAAAAGTCATTTACAAAAATAATTCCCTAAAACACGATTACAAACAATCCCAAGTGGGAACTCCCGATTATTCGGATTTGCTTTTGGATAAATACATTTCGGTTATCGAAATTGTGAACCCCATGCACCGTATGTGGAGTGATGGGAGATGGAATAAACTCACCATGGCGCACGGTTGTTATTGGGGGAAATGTACGTTTTGTGATATTTCTTTAGACTATATCAAAGTGTATGAACCTGTTGCTGCCAACTTGTTGTGCGACCGAATGGAAGAAATGATTGTGCAAACCGGGGAGAATGGGTTTCATTTTGTAGATGAAGCTGCACCTCCGGCATTGATGCGGTCTTTAGCGCTCGAAATCCTTCGCAGGAAATTAGCTGTTACCTGGTGGACCAACATTCGATTCGAAAAAAGTTTTACTAAAGATTTGTGTTTGCTGTTAAAGGCGTCTGGTTGTATCGCTGTTTCCGGCGGTCTTGAAGTGGCTTCGGATCGATTATTGAAATTGATTGACAAAGGCGTAACCGTCGAACAAGTGGCGAAAGTAACCCGAAATTTCACCGAAGCTGGCGTAATGGTTCATGCCTATTTAATGTATGGTTATCCGACGCAAACCATTCAGGAAACCGTAGACAGTCTCGAAATGGTTCGGCAATTATTTGAAGTTGGGGTATTACAATCTGGATTTTGGCATCAATTTGCGATGACTGCGCACAGTCCCGTGGGCTTATATCCGGAGAAATTTGGCGTGGTAAAAGAAACCGAAATTGTAGGAACTTTTGCTAATAATGATATTAATTATACAGATACAACAGGAATCGATCATGATAAATTTAGTTTTGGACTCAAGAAATCTTTGTTCAATTTCATGCATGGAATCTGTTTTGATTATGAACTGCAGGATTGGTTTGATTTTAAAATTCCAAAGACTAAAATTTCACCTGATTTTATTTTTGACGCTTTACACGAAGAAGAGGATTTCAATAGTAAACCTACAGCCAAAATCGTTTGGTTAGGCGGGAAGCCGTTTACAGAACATTTTACCAAATCCAAAAAAGGGAATTCTTGGGAACTGATGACCTTAACTTTTCATGATAAAAAGGAAAGTTTCAGTATTCAAACCAATAAAAACGAAGGAGATTGGCTAGTAGAAATACTACAAAAAATCTCGGTTTCGAATGCTAAAATCCATACGTTTCAAGAAGTTAAAACTGATTTCGAAATACAATTGGAAGACTTTGAATTGTTTTGGTATTCAAAACCAGTTAAAACCCTTAGAGGATTTGGGTTGTTAGTTTTGTAATTATTGTTTTGCGAGACTATATTAAATTAGCATAAAACTTTCTTTTTTGCTTTACGAAAACGTTTTCTTTTACCTATTTTTACGTTTCTAAAATAGAAACAAATGAGTATTGGTTATAAAGTTAATGTAAACGACACTTTTCATTTTGATTTGGAAAAGGAAAGTGTTTCACAACTGGATGCAGTGAGTGTGGAAACGAATAAGTTCCATGTTTTACACGAAAACACTCCTTATCAAGCGGAAATTATTACTTCTGATTTTCTTCAAAAAAAATATACTGTAAAGGTTAACAACAACACCTACACCGTTGCCATTTCAAATCCTTTAGATATTCTTATCAAAGAAATGGGGTTTGAAACGGGGCTTATTAAACAAGTCAATTTTATCAAAGCTCCAATGCCCGGATTAATCTTAGAAATCAGTGTTGTGGTTGGGCAGACTGTAAAAGAGAATGATAACCTAATTATTTTGGGTGCTATGAAAATGGAAAACAGTTTTCTTTCTCCACGTGATGGCGTGATCAAAACCATATCAGTACTGATGGGAGATGCTGTGGATAAAGGTCAGTTGTTAATTGAATTCGAGTAACGAGAAAAAAGTAAGAAGCAAGAAGAAACAACCAAGAAAATAGTTAGAGATAATTTATCTTGATTCTATCAGCGAAGCGGTCTGACTTCTTTTATCTATTTAAAATATGAAAAAATTATTAGTTGCCAATAGAGGGGAAATCGCAATCAGAGTGATGAAAACCGCACAAAAAATGGGCATTAAAACCGTAGCAGTTTATTCAACAGCTGACAGGAAAGCGCCTCACGTAAAATTTGCCGATGAAGCCGTTTGGATTGGAGAAGCCCCTTCGAGTCAATCCTATTTATTAGGAAGTAAAATTATAGAGGTTGCCAAAGCCTTAAACGTAGATGCCATTCATCCCGGTTATGGATTTCTGAGTGAAAATGCTGATTTTGCCGAAGAAGCCGAAAAAAATAATATCATTTTTATTGGTCCTAAGTCAAAAGCAATAAAAATTATGGGAAGTAAATTAGCGGCTAAGGAAGCCGTTAAGCAATACAATATCCCAATGGTTCCCGGTTTTGACCAAGCCATTACGGATGTTGAAAAAGCAAAAGTAGTAGCCAAGGAAATTGGTTTTCCTATTTTGATTAAAGCCTCTGCAGGTGGTGGTGGTAAAGGAATGCGTGTGGTAGAAGGTGAAGCTGATTTTGAATCCCAAATGGATCGTGCCATTAGTGAAGCAGTTGCTGCTTTTGGCGATGGTTCGGTTTTTATAGAAAAATATGTAGGTTCGCCAAGACATATTGAGATTCAAATTATGGCGGATAGTCATGGGAATGTTTTGTATTTATTCGAAAGGGAATGCAGCATACAACGTCGCCATCAAAAAGTAATTGAAGAAGCGCCTTCTTCGGTTTTAACGCCGGAATTGCGTAAAAAAATGGGGGAAGCGGCTGTTTTAGTTGCCAAATCCTGTGATTATTTAGGAGCAGGAACGGTCGAATTTTTATTAGACGAAAATAATAATTTCTATTTTCTGGAGATGAATACGCGTTTGCAGGTGGAACATCCTGTTACGGAATGGATTACCGGAACTGATTTAGTAGAACTGCAAATCAGAGTGGCAAGAGGAGAAGCATTAGCAATCAAACAGGAAGATTTAAAAATAAAAGGACACGCAATGGAATTGCGGGTGTATGCCGAAGATCCGATGAATGATTTTCTACCAAGCGTAGGTCATTTAGATGTATATCAATTACCAGTTGGCGAAGGTGTTCGTGTGGATAACGGGTTTGAACAAGGGATGGATATTCCCATTTATTACGATCCTATGTTGGCCAAATTAATTACTTATGGAGAAACTCGAGAAGAAGCGATTCAAATTATGCTCAAAGCTATTGAAGACTATCATATAGAGGGCGTTCAAACGACGTTACCATTTGGGAAATTTGTTTTTGAACACGAGGCCTTTCGTTCCGGGAACTTTGACACGCATTTCGTAAAGAACTATTACAATGCCGATGTATTGAAAAACAAAATGGCACAAGAAGCTGAAATCGCTGCTTTGGTGGCGTTGAAACAATATTTTGAAGATCAGAAAATCGTTCGCTTACCAATTCAATAAAGTATGGAATCTAAAATAAAAATATTAAATGATAAAATTGCCGAAGCTCATTTGGGTGGGGGTAAAAAACGCATTGAAAAACAACATTCAAATAAAAAACTAACGGCGAGAGAGCGCGTCGAGTATTTGATGGACGAAGGTTCTTTTGAAGAAATTGGGATGTTGGTCACGCACCGAACATCTGATTTTGGAATGGAAAAAGAACTGTATTATGGTGATGGAGTCATTACAGGATACGGAACTATAAATGGAAGATTGGTTTATATTTTTGCTCAGGATTTCACGGTTTTTGGCGGATCGCTATCTGAAACGCATGCCGAAAAAATTTGTAAAGTCATGGATATGGCTGTTAAAATGGGAGCACCTATGATTGGACTCAACGATTCCGGTGGAGCGCGTATTCAAGAAGGTGTTCGTTCTTTAGGCGGATATGCCGATATTTTTTACAGAAACGTACAAGCCAGCGGTGTGATTCCACAAATTTCGGCTATCATGGGACCCTGCGCCGGTGGAGCGGTATATTCTCCCGCAATGACTGATTTTACCATGATGGTCGAAGACACCAGTTATATGTTTGTCACAGGGCCAAATGTGGTAAAAACCGTAACCAATGAAACGGTAACTTCGGAAGAATTGGGAGGCGCTAGCACGCATTCTACTAAATCTGGTGTCGCACACTGCACATCGGCGAATGATGTAGAATGTCTAGAAGATCTCAAACGCTTATTGAGTTATTTGCCACAAAGTAACAAAGAAAAAGCACACAATTTACCTTATGAACTGAATGATGAAGTTCGCACCAAATTAGCAACTATTATTCCGGATAATCCTAACAAACCGTACGACATGCACGAGGTGATTGGGGGAATTATTGACGAAGAATCATTTTTTGAAATTCATAAAAATTATGCCGAAAATATCCTGGTAGGTTTTGCCCGATTGGGAGGAAAAAGCATTGGAATTATAGCCAACCAACCGATGATTTTAGCCGGTTGTCTGGATGTGAACAGTTCGAAAAAAGCGGCGCGATTCACCCGTTTTTGCGATTGTTTTAATATTCCGTTATTGGTATTGGTAGATGTCCCGGGGTTTTTGCCGGGAACGGATCAGGAGTGGAGCGGAATAATTGTTCATGGAGCTAAATTACTGTATGCTTTAAGTGAAGCAACCGTACCAAGAATAACTGTGATTACCCGCAAAGCGTATGGTGGCGCATATGATGTGATGAACTCGAAACACATTGGTGCCGACATGAATTTTGCCTGGCCAACTGCTGAAATTGCCGTAATGGGAGCTAAGGGAGCCTCAGAAATTATCTTCAAGAAAGAAATCAATGAAGCCGAAGACCACGAGGCAAAACTTTTGGAAAAAGAAGCCGAATATGCTGATTTGTTTGCCAATCCCTATACAGCAGCCCAACGTGGTTTTGTGGATGAGGTTATCTTACCTCAGGATACTAGACGCAAATTAATAAAAGTCTTTAGTATGCTCGAAAATAAAGTAAGCGTAACACCTAATAGAAAACACGGAAATATTCCTTTGTAGTAATTTATAGAAATTGAAAAACCACCTGATGAAGGTGGTTTTTTGAGTTAATTTAAGTTTTTGTATTTAAAGTTAAAAAACCAGCAGATGTTTTTTAGTGCCTTTTCAAATTTTAGTATCTTCCGCAACTGACTGAAAAAACTTAGATTGTAGTTTCGACTAAAGCCGGTTAGACGATGTGGGAAGGCCCTTATGGCGACTGGGGTTCCCGAAAATATTTATTAACAAGTTTAGATCAGAGTTTGAAACGTATGAATCTGGATTATGTGGATATTTTTTATTCACATCGTTTTGATCCGGAAGCCTCTTTGTAAGAAACCATGATGGCTTTGGATTATGCCGTGCGAAGCGGGAAGGCATTATATGCGGGATTCGAATTATAATGCGGAACAAACTTGGGACGCTACTGAAATTTTGAAACGATTGGGAATGCCTTACTTGATTCATCAGACTAAATATTCGATGTTTGTTAGGGAGTCAGAAGCAGGTTTGTTAGATATTCTGGATGAAAAAGGTGGGCTGTATTGCTTTTTCTCCTTTGGCTCAAATGGCTTTTGGCTTGGCTGTTAAAAGATAACCGAATTACTTCGGTTTTAATTGCCGCCAATTCTGTTAGCCAATTGAATAATAATATAGACAGTTTGTAGAATTTAATTTTTTATAGTGCTGAATTAGAGCAAATTGAGAATGTGTCCGTATAATAAAACGCCAGCGGAAGTTGCTCATTAGGGAAAATAAAATAGAGAATTAAATGATTTAAGTGGTTCGTAAAAGGTATTTCATTATAAAATTTGCTCATATTAGAGTAAGAGTACAAGTAGAAAAATAGGAAAAATTATGTTTCAGAAAGCACATCCTGTTAAAAAGTATATTGTTGATTAATAAAATGTTATAACAAAAAATTTCATTTGTTTAAAGGGGAGCATTTTTTTTTACGGTAAAAAAAAACTAACTTCGCCTACAAAAAGCAGTTTTATTTCTTACAAAACAACAGGTAAGATGTTTTATTTTTCTATTTTTATTTGCCCTATTTTATGAAGAAATTATTTAATTTAAATACATATTTAAAGTTATTATTATTGATAGTTTCTTCAACTGTTCTTTTTTTTATTCTCTATATTTCATTATTTCTTTATACTGTTCAGGAAGAACAGCACTTTTATAAAACTACCTATGATCAATACAATAATGAGGTAAAATCACTCTTCAGACTTAATTCTAAAACGCATACCGCAACACTTATTGATGTTACATTTTGGGACGATCTGGTAAGTTATATGGGGCATAAAGATGAAAAATGGTATAAGAAATATATATTAAGTGAATTTGATTCCTATGATGTAGATTACATTGGAATCTATAGTTTAGACCAGAAAATTATAAATAATACCAATTCGAACAAGATTAAAAATTTTGATTTTATCTCAAAAGAGATGATGTCAGCACTTTATAAGTCTAAATTAAAAAAGTTTTATATTAAATTACCCGAGGGGATTGTTGAGGTTTTTGGAGCAACAATTCATCCGTCAAATGATCCTAAAAAAAATAAAACAAAACCATCCGGCTATTTTTTTATGGCCAGACTTTTAGACGAATCTTTTTTTACTTCTTTAGGTATTATCAGTAGTTCAAAAGTAAATTTGGCTTCAATTGATCATACAGTCAATACTGAAGAAGATTTTATAACTGTTGGACTTAATTTGAAAGATTGGGAAAATAAAGTGGTGGGTAAAGTACTTTTTAAAAGACCTTTTAATTTAAATTACAGCAAAACGAAAGAAATCCTCTTGATAGTTGTAATTGCCTCCTTGATTAATATTTTAATTTTTATCTATTGTACAAAAAAATGGGTTTGTAATCCCTTGAGATTAGTTAAAAATATTTTGGAAAATGGTGATGCTCATTCAATAATTAATTTGAGAAAATTCAAAGGTGAGTTTGGTTACATTGGAAATCTTTTTGAAGACAATAGTAATCAGCGCAAGCAGTTAGAAATTTCAAAACAAAAAGCAGAAGAAAGCGATACCTTAAAATCCTCTTTTTTAGCTAATTTATCACATGAAATTAGAACTCCCATGAATGCTATTGTTGGATTTAGTGATTTACTCATGGATAATAATCGCACAGAAACAGAGCGTCTTGAATATCTTAACATCATTAAAAATAGTGGGAATAACTTAGTTTTAATTATTGAGGATTTAATTGAAATGTCTAAGATTGATGCGAAACAAATAGCACCCAATTACAAGAACATAGATTTAGATAAATGTATTGAAGACGTGTACAATTCAATCAAGATTACGATCCCAAAAGATAAACATATTGAATTTTATATTGTTGAAAACAACGATAAATACCTAAAGAATATAATTACAGATGAAACCAAATTAAAACAGATTATTGTAAATCTAATTACAAATGCAATAAAATTTACCGAGAAAGGATTTGTATCCTTTGGTTATATAATTAATAAAGATAAAGGAATTTTAGAGTTCACCATAGCAGACTCTGGAATAGGAATTAGTGACGATTATTTGAAAGTTATTTTTGACCGTTTCAGAAGAATTGAAGGAAGTGCTGCTATTGATAGTACTGGGTTAGGATTGGGTTTGTCAATTACGAAAGCGTATGTAGAATTGTTGGGCGGAGAAATTGAAGTAAAATCAACTATTGGATCTGGATCGGTATTTACAGTTAGATTACCATTATTGTATGATCAAACTGTTGAAAAGATTACCCCAAGGAAGAGGATCCCCTTTTCAGGAAATTATGAGAATGAAATTATTTTAATTGCGGAAGATGATACTATAAATTTTTTGCTTTTAAAGAAAATTATTGAATCAAAAAAACATACTGTTTTACGTGCTTTTAATGGTCAGGAAGCGGTAACTATTTGTACTGAAAATCCGGACATCAGTTTGGTTTTTATGGATATAAAAATGCCTGTTTTAAACGGATTCGAAGCGTTTGAACAAATAAAATTAGTTAAACCGGAACTTCCAATTGTTGCTCAGACTGCTTATTCTTCCATAGAAGACAGAGATAAAATTATGCAATTCGGTTTTATTGACTACATTACAAAACCAATTGATAAAGAAAAAATATTCGAATTGTTAGATGCTGTTTTGATGGAAATCAATTCATAAAAGAAAAGGTAAATTTAATACCGTTCCTTGTCTGCTAAATTTTTTTATAAAGGGATAGCAGACAAGGAACGGTATTAAGTTTAATTTTTCAATTTGTATGTTGTTCAAAATCAATATTCTTTTTTATTTGATTTTTTCATATTGAATAATTCAATTTTATATTATTTGAATATTAATCTTGGATTTTTGAAACTACATTTACAAAAATATAAACTTATAAAGGCAATGTTGTTTAAATCGATAAATCCATACACAAAAGAAGTTATAGCGGAATATGAAGTGCTAACGAATGCAGGACTCCAAAAAAAAATTGAATTATCTGAAGGTGCTTTTAAAAAATGGAGTGTTACTTCCTTTCAAGAAAGAGCCGATAAGATGAGAAAGCTAGCTTTTGTTTTAAGAGCCAGTAAGGAAAAATTAGCCCTTCTGATTACAAGTGAAATGGGCAAAATTTTATCTGAGAGCTTTGCTGAAGTAGAAAAATCAGCAGAAAATTGTGATTTTTATGCAGAGCATGCGGAGCAAATGCTTAAAGAAGTTTATTATGACACTCCTTTCAAGAGTATGTCTGTTTACGACCCGATGGGTGCTGTTTTTGCAATTATGCCTTGGAATTATCCTTTTTGGCAAGTACTTCGTTACGCTGTTCCAACAATTATGGCGGGGAATGTGACACTTTTAAAACATGCATCAAATGTTATTGGCTGTGCTAAAGCCATTGAAAATGTGTTTCTAGAAGCAGGATTTCCGGAAGGTGTTTTTCAACAAATAAGCATTAATATATCTCAAGTCGAGAGTGTAATTGCTTCGAATATTGTTTGTGGCGTTACCCTAACAGGAAGTGAGATGGCAGGTTCTTCTGTTGCAGCATTAGCAGGTAAACATATTAAAAAGTCAGTAATGGAATTAGGTGGCTCAGATGCTTTTATAGTTTTAAATGATGCAAATCTTGAGAAAGCAACTACAATAGCCACTCAATCTCGAATGTTAAACGCAGGACAGGCATGTATTTGTGCCAAACGTTTTATCGTTACTGAAAAAGTAGCTGACGAATTTGCAGCGCTTTTTGCTCAAAAAATTCAATCGCTGCAACAAGGAAATCCTTTGCAAAAAGAAATTCAGATGGGGCCTTTGGCTCGCTTGGATTTTGCAGATAAATTAGCCAGCCAGTTGGAAAAATCATTACAGCAAGGAGCAAAACTAATAGTAGGAGGTGGTCGTGAGCATTGTAATTTTGAACCCACTTTAATTGATTTTGTGAATTCTGACAATATTGCATTTCAGGAAGAAACCTTTGGACCTTTGGCAACTATTATTAGAGCTAAAGATGAAAATGATGCCATTATGATAGCAAATAATCACCGGTACGGATTGGCATCTGCAATTTGGACAGAAGATCGCGAGCATGCCTATAAGCTCGCAAGAAAACTTGAAGCAGGAAACGTTTTTGTGAATTCACTAGTTCGTTCTGATTCCAGAGTTCCTTTTGGTGGAATTAAAAAATCAGGATATGGTAGAGAACTCGGCACCATAGGAATCAAAGAATTTATGAACATGAAATCATTAGTTATCGAATAACTGTATTTGATATGGATTTCAATAAAAAAATCGAGAATTGGAGTTGTTTTTGAAACAAATCTGTTCTCGATTTTTTATTTAATCTATCTCTGCTTATAAAGGTGTCAATTTTGGAAATAATTAATTGTTTTACATCTTACTAATAGGTGAACGTAATTGCTTTTAAATTTTTTGGAGTATTAGAAAGAATTACGATAAATGGATGTCCTTTAAGTGCGGCCTTTTGTTTTAATCTTTTTTCACCATTTTCAGAAAACGATAGCGGAGTTTCTCCTTTGGTCCCTCCATAAAAACTAGTTATTATCCCAGATTCCTTCAAGCCATTTGTCTGATTCTTTTTTAGTATAATGATTTTTGTATAATCCAGTTTACCTTTCAGCTGAATTTTTTCAGTTATCATTTGAGTATAACTTTGTGATCTTTCCTTTAATTGGGCCACTGCAAATTGACTGATTGTCTTTTCTTCAGTGCTTTTGGCTAAAGTATAATGTACTAAACTAGCTTCTGTTTTAATAAAGTTTATATCGATTATTCCGCCATCATGTTTAATAATTTGATGGGTTTGCGCCATTAATGAATTGGTAAATAAAATCAGCAACGTTAGGAATATATTTCTCATGTTTTTAGATAGTAGTAAATAGGTATGACCTTGTTTTTTTAATAAGGGCATAAATAAATATGTTAATAATTTTTATTTAAAATTAGGAATTAAACTATTTCTGGAGGCGTCGTACGATATATTAGTACAAACTCTTTAACATTGAATGAATAAAAAGAAATTTTTTTTGTTTCCTAAAGCGTAGTGCTCTAAAGAAGTGATACTTTACATTGAATTTATAAAAAGTGTTTCTAATTTACTCTCAAAATTATTTTCTTCAGAATTTTTATTGTTTTGCTCGTGTAAAATGCATGCACCTGTGATTATTAAAAATAATTAAATTTTTTCACTCATCCAAACACAGAAAAAAATGAAAAATAATAGTGAAAAATAAAATTTAATTAATAATTGAATCATATTTTAAATATAATAAAAATGAAATTATACAGTATTAAAATTTTCATAAAAAGAAAAATAAAAACGGTTTGTGTTTGTTTAAACCCGTATAAATAAAACATGAGTTCTGTAAAAGGAAGATTAATTTATTTGTATTTTTCTAACACATACAGGAGTAAAATATTAAAACATATTTATAATTATTTGTCATTTTGGTTTAAAAAAAAGGGGTTATTTTTTAAATTTTTATTTTTTTTTAGATTTTTTACGTCTTTTTTATATTTTTTTAAATGTTTGTTGCTAAATATGAGGGGTGTTCTCTTTATTTTTAATTATTGAATTTCTAAAATAATTCTGCATAAATACAGAAAAATCATTTTTTTTTGTTCTTTTTTCGTTATTGATAATTCTTCTCAAATCAAGGCAGAAAAGTTGTAAATAGTAATTCAAGTGAAATAAAAGTTAATAAATTCGCTTTATTAGAAAGATAATTTCTTCCTATAAAAGATAGAAAAAATAATCTTTTATAGATTAATAAAGCCTTTTTTCTAAAATTTATTAACTAAGACCAAAGAATCACCAAACTACATTACTAATTAAAAACAATTAAAAATGAAAAACCAATTAGCTGTTATTGCACTATTGCTAACTACAACATTGACATTTGCACAAGAAATAAAAACGGTACCTGCCACCACTTTTGCGGGATCTGCAGATGCCTATTATAAATATGATTTTTCTGGAATTGATAATAGTTTGACGAGTTTTACAAATTCTCATAACTCATTCGAATTGGGGATGGCTTCTATTGAAGCATCACACAAAATGGGTAAAGCATCCGTCTTTGTTGACTTAGGTTTCGGAAATAGAGCGACTCAATTTACATACAATGATGGTGCTGAAACATTTATGATTAAACAATTGAATTTTACCTATGAATTTACAGATAAATTTAAAGTAATTGCAGGTAGTTTTGGAACACATATAGGATATGAGTTAGTAGATGCAGTAGATAACAAAAATTACAGTATGTCTTATGCATTTACTTATGGACCTTTCTTTAATACTGGGGTAAAAGCACAATATACTTCAGGAAAGTTTAGTATTATGGCCGGAGTTTCAAACCCAACCGATTTCAAAACTACTATTGAAGCTGGTTCTTCCCAAAAAACATTTATTGGACAAGTTGCCTTTCTAGGGGATACAGGAAGTGCTTACTTTAATGTAACTTCCGGAAGCAGCAACCCGTCCTCGGACGAAAATAAAACACAATTTGACTTTGTGGGCACAAAAAAACTTAGTAATGCTTTTTCGTTAGGATTTAATGGAACGTATGCAATGACAAATAACGATTTTGATCCTTCCATGGATGGAGAGTGGTTTTCTTTGGTGGGATATGCAAATTTAGCATTGAAGGAATCTTTGAGTCTGGCTTATAGATTGGAATACTTAGATGCTAATAAAGCTACAGCGGGACTTGGTGTATTATCAGGAACAAGTGTTATAGGTAATACATTATCCTTAAATTATAAGGTAGGGAATTTAACAATTATTCCAGAATTTCGTGTAGATACAGCATCTGAAGATATTTTTACAAATAGTGATGCAGCGCCAAAAGGGGTTACAGCTTATGCTTTACTAGCAACAACATATTCATTCTAACTCTTTAATAATATTTTTTTTTGCTGCCAAGATGCTGTGAAGTGTTTTGGCAGTTTTTTATTATGATTTTATACGATTCTTGTAGCGCATTATGTAAGCGTTTACAGCTGTGTAATTTACAGAGTTATCATAAAAGGGCATGGTTATTAATTATTGTTTTTTATAGATAGAATAAATAGTATTTGTTGTTTTATCATCTAAAAGGTCATTTACTTCAGTTTGAATAAAATGAAGTTTGAAAGCAATAATTGCTGCGGATAAATTAATAGTGGCGTATCCTATAATTCGCAATCCTTGTTCTATATTGAAATCAGTGGGAGCTGTTTCTAAAAATTCATCAGGCCAAATTCCGAAACCTTTCTCCGCTAATATTTTCCATGGAAATAAAGCACTTGGGTCTTTTTTTCGTGTAGGCGCAATATCAGCGTGACCTATAATGTTTTGCGTAGGAATATTGTAGTCTTTTTTAAGCTTAGTCAAAAGAGCCAGCAGACTATTGATTTGTAATTCAGAAAACAGTTCTGATCCATTGTTATCCAGTTCAATACCTATTGAAGTGGAATTGATATCGGTGTTTTTGCCCCAAGAACCATTTCCAGCATGCCATGCTCTTAAATAGTCATTTAACATTTGTACTACTTTCCCGTTTTCAGAGATCACATAATGAGAACTCACTTGTGCTTCAGTTCTTGTAAATGTTTTTAAAGTTTGTTGTAAAGAATCTTGCGCAGTATGATGAATAATAATGAAATTAGGTTTTCTTAAATTAAAATTAACTGTTCCTATCCATTCCGTTTTAATACCATTTTCTAAGGAAGTAGAACCCATTCTGGAAATGGTATCTTTATAGGTATGAAGTTGCATAGTATATAATGTGTCAATATTTAATGTTACATGAGGTACAACCGGCAAAGGTTGTGATTCCTTGCTATAAATAGTTTCTTTTAGCGTTTTTAGTTTACTATCATATATTTTCTCGCTCTTTTTGTAAGGATTTGTGGAACAAGAAGTGATGATACAAGTAAAAATCAAGGAATAAAAAATTTTTCTCATGAAGGTTTATTTAATAAAGTACTGCAATCAATTATTTAGATTTTTTTTTGGATTTTTTTGGATTTTTTGCCTCTTCATTAAGAGCAATGAATTTTACTTTTTGCTCTTTGTTTAATAATTCCATTATTTTTCTATCAGTGACTTCTGAAAGAGCTTTAATATTTGCTATTTTATCTTCTTGGCTAACTTCAGCTTTTACCAGCATCCCTTGTGTTCTTATACTTTCACCTAAGATATTAGAGATGGCAATTACCTGTAGTTCATCTAGAATTAGTTCAGGTTTTATTCGCTCTACTATTTTTGAAACAGTAACTTCTACAGGGATTTCTTTCGGTTTTTCTTGAGTTCTGGGTTGGTCCATTGCACTATTCATCCGGCGATTGCTGCCGTAATTATTCCCATAGCCATTGTTGTATCCTCCATTCCCGTATTGTGCAGAAATAGTATTTGAGGATAATAATATAAATACAAAAAAGAACATAGATTGAAATAGTCTCATGTGTAGTGTTTTAAAATGAAATTAAAATCGTCTTAAGAAAATTATATTGGTTCTCCGTATAAGTCAAATTCTGTAGCTTCTATAATCTTTATCAGGACAAACTCACCAGTTTTTACATAATGCTTAGATGCGTCTATTAGTACTTCGTTATCCACATCAGGACTGTCAAATTCTGTACGTCCTACAAAATGTGCTCCTTCTTTTCTATCGATGATACATTTGAATGTTTGTCCAACTTTTTCTTGGTTTAAATCCCAGGAAATTTGAGATTGTAATTCCATGATTTCATTTGCACGTTCTTGTTTTACTGCATCAGGAACATCATCTTCTAATAAATAAGCGTGTGTGTTTTCTTCATGAGAATAAGCAAAGCACCCCATTCTGTCAAATTTCATTTCCTGAACAAAATCTTTTAAAATATTGAAATCTTCCTGAGTTTCTCCTGGGTATCCTACAATAAGAGTGGTACGTATGGCCATTCCGGGAACTGCTTCACGAAAGTCTTTTAATAATTTTGTGGTTTTCTGCTGTGTGGTTCCGCGACGCATTGATTTCAAAATAGAATCGGAGATGTGTTGCAAAGGAATATCTATATAATTACAAATTTTAGGTTCACGTTTCATGATTTCCAACACTTCCATCGGGAAACCAGTAGGGAAGGCGTAATGCAAACGAATCCATTCGATTCCTTCTACTTTTACTAAAGCTTCTAATAATTCACCAAGATTTCTCTTTTTGTAAAGATCCAGTCCGTAATAAGTCAAATCCTGGGCAATCAAAATCAATTCTTTTACCCCATTTTTAGCCAAACCTTCAGCTTCTTTTACCAATTTTTCAATGGTTTGTGAAACGTTTTTTCCTCGCATCAATGGAATTGCACAAAAACTGCAGGGTCTATCACAGCCTTCTGAAATCTTTAAATAGGCATAATTTTTTGGGGTAGTAGTGAGTCGTTCTCCCAATAATTCATGTTTATAATCGGCTCCCAGAGCTTTTAATAATTGTGGTAATTCAGTTGTGCCAAAAAATTGATCCACATTAGGTATTTCTTTTTCTAAATCAGGTCGGTATCGTTCAGATAAACATCCGGTAACGAATACTTTATCTACCAGTCCTCTTTCTTTTTTATCAGCATATTCCAAAATCATATTTACGGACTCCGCCTTTGCGTTATCAATAAACCCACATGTATTTATAACAATAATGTTTCCTTCTTCGGCCTCCGGTGCTTCATGGGTAACGTCTTTACCACTAGCACGGAGCTGGCCCATAAGTACTTCACTGTCATACACATTTTTCGAACACCCAAGAGTGATTACGTTAATTTTATTTTTCTTTAAAGACTTAGTTCTCATAACAGTATAATCCCGATAATTTGGGAATTTTGCAAAATTACAATTTTTTATTCAAACTTTCCCGATACTTTTTGGGATTGTTTTGGCTTCCTATGAATCTTCTTTAGGAGCTATTCCTGCTGTGCGTTACAATCTCCCGAAAAAAATCGGGAGGATTTTCACTGCCATCAGGGCTAAAAAAAAATCCGTTTCAGGATTGTGAAACGGATTCCAAACTTTGTTTTTATGAAATTACAATTCAAATGCTAGCGTTAATGACACATTGTTGTTAATGGCATTTATACTTGCTCCATCTGTAAATCCTTGGTTAAAAAATCCCTGTTGAGAAATTCTTTTGGCATAGGAATAGGCTAAATCTACTTTTGTAGAACCAAAACTATACCCTAATCCTGCTGAATATCCAGTTAAATCGCCTACGGTGATTCCATTTTTATAAGGGCTTTGTTCGTAACGGTATCCTGCTCTTAAACTCAAAGCTTCAATTTTATACTCAGCGCCAATTCTTAATTCACCAGTCGTATCAAGCAAAGAATTCATATCATTATTTAAACCATTAAAATAAGAATCATTTTCGGGTTTGAATTTAGTATTACTATAATCCTTTACGGCATAATCAATACTGATTAATCCTGATTTTCCAAAAACATAAGCAAAGCTTCCTGTTAGCTTACTTGGGGTTTGTAATTTATAAGGTTCATAAATGTTAGTCACTCTTGGGTCAACGACATCCGAAGGTAATTCCTCTCCAGTATTACTACTAACGGTAACTAATTTTTGAGAAAACTCATCATTTAAAGTGTACCAAGTCGAAGATTCATAAGCGAGACCCAGTCTAACTTCATTAGTTACCTTTGCTATTGCACCCACTTGAAAGGAGAACCCGGTTCCGTAAGTGTTTAGATTATTATCAAACTGTAATCGATTTATTTTATAATTGGAGTCTAATGGATTGTTGTTGTCTTCATAAAAACTAGAAGATCTTTGGTAATCAGTAAAATGGGAGTTTAAATTTAATCCAATATATAAAGTTTCTTTATAGGAGGTGGCGGCATTAAAAGATAATTTTCCATTATATCCGGTACTGTATACTGCGTTTTCTTGGTAATAGTTGCCACCTGCAGGAACATTAGAAGTATATTGAGTATTATTTGGGTCATTGCTCACTGGATTAATTACGAATCCTTGGTATCCCAGATAGGCTTGTTGTGCTCCATTGTCTAAGTTTTCATAATTTGAGTTTTCCAATACATTTAATGGAATTCCATTGGCATAATCCAAAAAATAATTCGCTATTGAATTGTTTGGATTGGTTCCTGCAGAAAATTGTCCATTATCAAAATTATTAGTGTTTTCATAATTAACGCCCAACGAGATCTTTCTCCAATTACTATTTGTGCTTCTGTTGTTAAATACAAAAACTGCTCCGGCTTGATTTAAATCAAAAGTATTATTCTTTTCTGAGGCCGTCGAACCAAAGTAGTTTGAATTATTTTTAGTGCCATAGTTACTTAGAGTCACGGCCATTTGGTTATTAGAAAAAACGGCAGAACCCGCTGGGTTTACATTTAAGGAGGACATATCGCCTCCAAGTGCTCCAAAAGCGCCTCCCATCGCTCTAAAACGAGCTGTTCCAGTTAAATTATCCTGAGAATAGCGCATTGCATCCGATATTTCTTGTGATTGAGCAAAGCTTGCAGTCAAGATTAGTGCAAATAAAAATATATATTTTTTCATTTAATTCGTATGTTTTAGTTTATTGCTATAAATAAATGACTTAGATTAACCTCTGCCTCTTCCGCCACCAGATGAACTTCGGCCTCCGCCTCCGCCACTTGAACTTCCTGAATTACTAGATCTTGAGCTGCTATTGTAATTAGGGCTGTATGATCTGGAATTGTTGTCATTTCTTGAAGTTGGTGTGTAAGATCGTGCTGGAGTGTTACTCTGGTTGCGAGCATTATTGGGTGTGCCTCTTCTATTTGGAGTACCATATGAATTGTTTTGTGATTGTCCTTGATTTCTTGAAAAAGTTGGACTTGTATTATTCAATCGATTAGAAGAATTTCTTCTGAAATCACTAGTATTGTTTCTTCTGTAATCCGAATTAACCGCTCTTCTATTGACAGAAGTGTTTTGTGTTCTAGTATAATTACTTGAATTCCGATTGCTGTTTACTGAATTTGTATAGGAAGAGCCTCTTCTGCTAGGGTTGTATGAATACGGTCTGTTGTTATAGTAATTAGAATTTCCCCAATTATTTCCATTCCAATTATTCCAACCCCAGTTATTGCCGTACCAATTGTTCCAGCCCCAGTTGTTCCAACCAAAACCCCCATACATACCCCATCCAAAACCAGCATTCATGCCCCATCCAAAACCGCCATTCCATCCCCAGTTGTTTCCATACCAATTGTTCATTGCCCATCCGGTGTCATAAACGTTGATGCTTACGCTTTGAGGATTGCTACCCCATCCCGGATAGTTGGTCTCATTGTTTTGAAGGGTGTCATTTTCTAGATTGTAATCATTGTAATTGTCAACGTCAGTAAAAATTTCTGTAGGTTGATTGTTTTTTTGTAAGGAACCAAAATAGTCTTTATAAGGTGAATTTGGAGCGTTTTGAGTTTCTATATCACTAACTCTATTAGCAGTATTGCCATAAATTCCATCAGAATCATAGTAAGAACTGTTTTGATAAGAGCCACAAGACGTGAACAGGACACTCAAAAAGCCAACAATATAACATATTGATGTGTTTTTGAGGGAAAGAGTACTAGTTTTCATATATATGGAGTTTTTATTGTTGTACATTACAAAAATAGTTAGTTTTGCGGAACTATATTATAAAATTATTAATGCAAAATTTGTGCCAAACTATTCAAAATGAGTAAGAGCTTAACTACAAGATCAGAAGATTATTCAAAATGGTATAACGAGTTGGTTGTCAAAGCCGATTTAGCCGAGAATTCAGGAGTTAGAGGTTGTATGGTTATCAAACCGTATGGTTATGCGATATGGGAAAAAATGCAAGCAGAGTTGGATCGAATGTTTAAAGAAACGGGCCATCAAAATGCCTATTTCCCTCTATTTGTGCCAAAAAGTATGTTTGAAGCAGAAGAGAAAAATGCAGAGGGGTTTGCAAAAGAGTGTGCTATAGTTACGCATTATAGATTGAAAAATGATCCTGATAGGCCTGGAAAACTAATGGTTGATCCTAATGCAAAATTAGAAGAAGAATTAATTGTTCGTCCTACAAGTGAAGCTATTATTTGGTCAACGTATAAAGGCTGGGTTCAATCCTACAGAGACTTACCGTTGTTAATTAATCAGTGGGCTAATGTGGTCCGTTGGGAAATGAGAACCAGATTGTTTTTAAGAACGGCAGAGTTTTTATGGCAAGAAGGGCATACTGCTCATGCAACAAAAGCGGAAGCTTTAGAAGAATCGGAAAAGATGATGAATGTATATGCTGATTTTGCTCAAAATTTCATGGCTATTCCTGTTGTAAAAGGAACTAAAACTGAAACAGAACGATTTGCAGGAGCGGAAGAAACGTATTGCATTGAAGCCTTGATGCAAGATGGAAAGGCCTTGCAGGCTGGAACATCTCATTTTTTAGGACAGAATTTTGCGAAAGCTTTTGATGTTAAATTTGCTAATGCCGAAGGGAAGCAAGAACATGTTTGGGGAACATCTTGGGGTGTTTCTACTCGTTTGATGGGAGCATTAGTAATGACGCACTCAGATGATCAAGGATTAGTATTACCTCCTAACTTAGCGCCTATTCAAGTAGTAATTGTACCTATTTACAAAACAGAGGAGCAACTAGAAGCAATAACAGCAGAAGTAACTAATGTGACAATGGCTTTACGAAAATTACATATTTCTGTGAAGTTTGATAGCAGGACGACACAAAAACCTGGTTTTAAATTTGCCGAATGGGAATTAAAAGGAGTGCCGGTACGAATTGCTATAGGTCCGAAAGATTTAGAAAATGGTACTTTTGAGGTAGCACGTAGAGATACGCTAACGAAAGAAGTGGTTTCAAAGAATGAAATTGCGACTTACATCAGCGATTTATTAGCGCAAATTCAAAAAGAATTGTTCGAAAAAGCTTTTGATTATAAAAATACACATACAACGGAAGTGAATAGTTTTGAAGAGTTTAAAGAAGTTCTTGAGACAAAAGGAGGTTTTGTATCAGCACATTGGGATGGGACTGCAGCCACTGAAGAGAAGATTAAAGATTTGACTAAAGCAACCATCAGATGTATTCCTTTGGATCGAGTGGAAGAGGCGGGAAGCTGTGTTTTTACTGGGAATACTTCAGTAGGTAGAGTGTTGTTTGCGAAGGCATATTAAAAATAAATAAATTTTTTCGCATCTACTATTGTGCGTTTCAAAAATAGTTGTATTTTTGCATCCGCATTAGAGAAGCAGGGCCCGTTCGTCTATCGGTTAGGACGCATGGTTTTCATCCATGTAAGAGCGGTTCGATTCCGCTACGGGCTACTATTTTTTTTGCATGTTGAAGTTCTCCTGAACTAAGAGGGAAAATGGCCCGTTCGTCTATCGGTTAGGACGCATGGTTTTCATCCATGTAAGAGCGGTTCGATTCCGCTACGGGCTACAATTCAATTATTATTTAGATTGATAAAACTTAGGGGATAATGGTCCGTTCGTCTAGGGGTTAGGACGCCAAGCTTTCGTCTTGGTAACAGGGGTTCGATTCCCTTACGGACTACAAAAAAAACAGTAAAAGATAAAAAAGCAATAAAATGGCAAATCATAAATCAGCTCTAAAGAGAATTAGAAGTAACGAAAAGAGAAGAGTATTAAATAGATACCAACACAAAACTACTCGTAATGCTATTAAAGCATTAAGAATAGCAACTGATAAAGTTGATGCTACATCAAAATTGTCTAATGTTATTTCTATGATTGATAAATTAGCTAAAAAGAATATCATTCATGATAACAAAGCATCTAATTTGAAATCTAAATTAACAAAACTTGTTGCTAAATTGTAAGTACTACAATTTTTAGATATAAAAAAAGCTCTCAAAATTGAGAGCTTTTTTTATATCTACTATTTTGGCATTATTCAAATTTAGTTTTTAAGTAGTCAAGCATTGATAAGCTGATGGGTTTTGACAGAAAGTCAATTACAATTGGATATTTTTTTGACTTTTCTAAATCTTCGGGATCAATTGTAGAAGAAAGTATTACAACCTTTATCGTATTGAATTCAGAGTATTCAGCGCTACTAAAGGATTCTAGAAATTCCCATCCTCCCATTACAGGCATATTTAAATCCAAAAAAATTAGTTGAGGGTATTTTATTTGCTGATTTTTATTATTTAGATCCTTAAGAGAATCGAAGAAATTAAGTGCTTCTTCACCATTTTGGGATGTGATTATTTCATTACAAAAGGAAGATTTGAAAATTACTTTTTTGCATAGCATAAGCGTTATTGGATCGTCATCAACGCATAAAATTTGGTCTAGCATTATTGCTTGTTTTTAAAAATTAATGTAAATGTGGTGCCTTTATTGACTTCGCTCTCAATATCAATAGTTCCGCCCATAGTTTCAACTTGTGATTTTACTAAATACAATCCCAATCCTTTGCTGTCAGGATAATTATGAAAACGTTGATAAAGGCCAAAAATTTTATCTTTGTTTCGAATTAAATCAATGCCTATACCGTTGTCTTTGAAAATTAAAACGACGGTGTCGTCAATTTCATTAGTGGTAATTGAAATTTTAAGTTTTCTATTCTCTGATTTGTATTTTATGGCATTTGTTAAAAGATTCAATAATATGCTTTCAATATAGGCTTTGTTAATATTAAGGATGGAAACTTTTTCAAAATTAAGCTTAATAATGGGTTTGTATAATTCTATTTGAAAATTAAGCTGACTAATAACATTTTCAAATATTTCATTTATCAATACGGGTTCTTTCTTGATAGAAGGATTGTTTTTGATGATGATTACTTTGACAAGGTCATTAATGGTGTCATTTAGTAAATGAGTGGATTTATTGAAGCCACTTAAGATTTCTTTTAATTCTTGATCTTCAACCGGGATGTCTTCCAGTAAATTTAGCAAGCCTGTTAAGTTTGATAATGGTGCTCGAAGGTTGTGAGAGGTAATGTAAGAAAATTGCTTTAAATCTTTATTGTTTTGGGTTAGTTCTCTAATAAGTTGTTCTTTTTCTTTTTCTTGTTTTTTCTCCTCGGTTATGTCTCTTTGTATGGAGATCCAATGGGAAAGTTCATTGTCTGAATTGTAAATTGGGATCATGGAGAGGCGTACCCAGTATTCATCTTTGTTTTTTTTATAACTGATGGTTTCAATGAAACATTCTTCTTTATTGTGTATGGCTGTTAATAACTTTTCAAGTTCATTAGCATCGGAGTTTGGGCTGTTAAAAAGATCCGGAGATTTTCCTATAATTTCATCAGATTCATATCCTGACATGATCGAAAACGCAGGATTGACATAGATAATATTGGGAATTTTTGCGTCAATTGAATCTGCTTCGGTAATGATTATTGAATCTTTTGATTGCGTAATTACTGTTTCTAATAATTTAAGTCTTTGTTCTTCTTCCTTTTGTTTGGTGATATCTTGTATGGCTCCTATCATTCTGGTAGCTTTGCCACTTTCATCTTTCAATAAAAACCCTCTGTCTAAGACATATTTGTATGAGTTGTCAGAACATCTAAAACGGTATTGATCTTGCCATTTTTCGGTTTTTTGTTCAATAAAAGAGTAGAGTCTAACGGACATTTTTATACTGTCTTCCGGATGGATTTTGTCAAACCACCAATTTGAATTGTCGTTGACTTGGTCTTCCGTGTACCCAAAAACGGTTTCAATTCCTTTGTTCCAAGACATGCTGTTTTC
Organism: Flavobacterium amylolyticum; assembly: GCF_048284335.1. Classification (NCBI taxonomy): domain Bacteria; kingdom Pseudomonadati; phylum Bacteroidota; class Flavobacteriia; order Flavobacteriales; family Flavobacteriaceae; genus Flavobacterium; species Flavobacterium amylolyticum. The sequence goes on along the minus strand of NZ_JBLVPG010000002.1, from coordinate 948,803 downwards.
TTGTATTTTCCAATCCCAAATAGTATCGCTAGTTGCTTTAGCTACAATGTTATATTTTTCATTTGACTCCTTAATTTCGTTATTAGTATTTTTAAGTTTTTCAAATATAGCGGTCTTTCTTTCGTCATTTTTAGAAAGAATAAGTTTAAAAATTAGTCCAGTGAGTAATACAAACAATATGTCCTTAATAAAGGTATAAAATGGGATATTTTCTTTTGAAATATAATGTAGGAGTAACTTATGACAAACAATTGCTACAAACATTGAGATGAGAATGTAGATGATAATAACTTGGTTGGTTTTACTTTTCATTACTCAAATGTAAATAATTATTGCCGAATTATTGAACAACCTTTGCAACTTATTTTTTTAACGACAGGTTTTTGTGTCTAATAGGTTAACAATAGGTAAACTATTGCGTAAATATTTTTTATATGAAAATAAAGTGTACCTTTGCACCCATTAAAAATCACAGATGGAAGCTATTAGAAACATTGCAATTATTGCCCACGTCGATCACGGTAAAACAACTTTGGTTGATAAAATTATGTATCACTGTCAGTTATTTCGTGACAACGAAAACACAGGTGACTTAATTCTTGATAACAACGACTTAGAGCGTGAAAGAGGTATTACTATTACTTCGAAAAATGTTTCTGTAGTATACAAAGGAACAAAAATCAATATTATCGATACTCCTGGTCACGCCGATTTTGGTGGTGAGGTAGAACGTGTATTGAATATGGCTGATGGGGTTTGCCTTTTGGTAGATGCTTTTGAAGGACCAATGCCACAAACGCGTTTTGTATTACAAAAAGCAATTGATTTAGGATTAAAACCTTGCGTTGTAATCAATAAAGTAGACAAAGAAAACTGTACTCCAGAAGAGGTGCATGAAAAAGTTTTTGACTTAATGTTCGAATTAGGTGCTGAAGAATGGCAGTTGGATTTTCCAACGGTTTATGGTTCTGCTAAAAATAACTGGATGTCTGACCATTGGGAAAATGTAACTGATAATGTGGAAGCATTATTGGATATGGTTCTTGCTCATGTACCAGCTCCTAAAGTTTCTGAAGGAACTCCTCAAATGTTGATCACATCTTTAGATTTCTCCGCTTTTACAGGTCGTATCGCTATCGGTCGTTTGGAAAGAGGTGTTTTGAAAGAAGGTATGGCAATCTCTCTTGCAAAAAGAGACGGTACTATAACTAAATCTCGTATAAAAGAATTACATACTTTTGAAGGTCTTGGACGTAAAAAAGTAACGGAAGTAATTGCTGGAGATATCTGTGCTGTTATTGGTATTGAAGGATTTGAAATTGGAGATACTATCTGTGATATTGATAATCCAGAGGCGTTGAAAACAATTGATATCGACGAGCCTACTATGAGTATGTTGTTTACAATTAATGATTCTCCTTTCTTCGGAAAAGATGGTAAATTTGTAACTTCTCGTCATATTAGAGACCGTTTGACAAAAGAATTAGAGAAAAACTTAGCAATGAAATTGGGCGAAACTGATTCTGCTGATAAGTTTATGGTTTTTGGTCGTGGTGTACTTCACTTGTCTGTTCTTATTGAAACAATGAGAAGAGAAGGTTATGAATTGCAAATCGGTCAGCCACAAGTTATCATTAAAGAAATTGATGGTAAAAAATGTGAGCCTATTGAGGAATTAACAATCGACTTACCAGAAACACTTTCGGGAAGAGCGGTAGAGTTTGTTACTTTGCGTAAAGGTGAAATGTTGAGTATGGATGCTAAAGGAGAACGTATGATTATAAAATTTAATATTCCATCACGTGGAATTATTGGATTGCGTAATCAATTGCTTACTGCTACTGCTGGTGAAGCTATTATGGCACATCGTTTTATAGGATATGAGCCTTACAAAGGAGAAATTTCTGGACGTAACAAAGGGTCATTAATTTCTATGGAAAAAGGAAAAGCAATTCCTTATTCTATCGATAAATTACAAGATCGTGGTAAATTCTTCGTTAACCCTAATGACGAAATTTACGAAGGTCAAGTAATTGGAGAAAACTCTCGTAGCGATGATATGTGTGTCAACGTAACTAAAGAGAAAAAACAATCTAACGTTCGTTCATCAGGAAATGATGATAAAGCTAGAATTATTCCTCCAATCATTTTCTCTCTTGAAGAAGCTTTAGAATACATTCAAAAAGATGAATATGTAGAGGTTACACCAAAATCTATTCGTTTGAGAAAAATATATTTGACTGAAACAGATAGAAAAAGATTTAAATTCTAATTTTATAGTTTATACTAAAAAGCCATTCGAAAGAATGGCTTTTTTTATGCAATTTTATTATTTATTCTGGTCACCAGAATACTTTCGTTTTAAAGAATAAAAAATAATTATTCTAAATATTAATTTTTTAAACCTTTATCTTTTTAAACTAAAATGTCCTTTAGCTTCTCTTCCGTCATCTAATCGTATAGCATACCAATAATCATCAGATGGTAAAGGGTTTCCTGTAAAAGTACCGTCCCAACCTTGACTTGAAGCTGCGATCTGTTTTAGAAGTTTACCGTAACGGTCATAAATGTAAATGATAGAATTTTCATTGAAATTCGCATTCACACCCTTTACATTCCAAGTGTCATTTTGTCCATCACCATTTGGAGTAAAGAATTTTGGTACGCCAATAACAGCAACTGACTGGCTAACGGTACCGCAACCATTTTTGTCCTTGATAAATACTTCATGAATTCCAGCAGTTACAGTATTAAATAAATTAGATTCCTGAAAAGGACCAAAAGGAGCATCAAGACTGTATTCATATTGTCCTTGTCCGCTTACATTTACCGTGATCGTATTTATATCTGATAAATCAATTACAGCGACACTCGTGATTTTCGCTAAATCAGAAGCTGTCACTTTTATTGTTCTGGTCCTACTACAACCCAAAAGTGAGCTAACTTGTACCGTATAAACCCCTTCTTGATTTACATCCAAAGTAGATTTAGTTTCATTAGATAAAACAGCAGTATCTTTAGACCAGATGAAAGTGTAATCCGAAACAAGCGAACCATCTTGAATTCCTGAATCAAGTTTAACAAAAAATGTAGGAAGGTTTGAACACACTAATTCATTTTCTTTAAGGTCTTCATTTGTGTCAATATTAGGTTTTGGGTTGACTATCAATGTGATCTTTGGACTTAAACCATAACAGGCATTATCGGCAGTACTTTCAACTCTAACCCAAATTCTTTGTTGATGTGGATATCCTTCATTCCTATAATTCGTGACGTTTGTGATGTCATTATTTTCAGCTAATGCATCTTTTTCATTTTTATAATATTTTATAGCGTAGGCCGTGTTAGGGGGAGGAAGAATGGTTAAAATATCATTGGTTACGCTGCTGAAATCGAATGTAGCAACGCCATCAGTATCATCATTTACTACTCCTAAATCATCACAATTACTAAAGGTTTTTTGGAATGAAGCTGGAATTTGAGTTGTAGAAACCAGTAAATTAATTTGGGTCACTTTAAAACAACCATTTGAATTTTGTACTCTAGTCCAAATAGGCATATTTCCAGACGTAGTATTTCTAAAAGCTAAGGGATTGGGTATTAATTGTCCAGAACTTGCCTTTTCAGCTCCATCAAGTGAAGTGTAGTAAGTGAATGTTTCGGATGTAGCATTAGAAGATATTTGCTCATTTTTAACCGTCAAATTGAATTCTGAGAATCCATCAATATCATCATCACATTGCACTATTGTTACTGTATTTACTACAGGTACTGCATAAATTACTAAAGTAGTTTCTGAGGAAATTAAACCACAAGAGTTTCCGTTTTTTTCCAGTTTTACTCTGTATTTATACCCATTCATAATATTTTTGACACTGCTAATTAATAAAGTATTTGTAGTAACGCCACTATATTCTGCAGTATTTGTTATTGTATTCCAAGTACTTCCATCAGTAGAAAGTTCCCATTGATATGTATTCCCACCATTATCAACTAATGTGATTGTGGCATTTTGTAATTCGCAAGTTGGGGCTACATTGGGTTGTAAGGTTATTGCGATAGGGGCAGCCGTGATATAATTTGGATTAGGTGTTGTGTAGCCAATACCACTTGTTACCAAACCATTTACGTCAACTATTGGAGGTGCACTACTTCCAAAAATTCCATCTTTATTAGTGTCTGAAAAACCAGCTTCAATGACATCGTTGCACAAATCTTTGTCACTATCCAAATCACGGTAATTCTTAATTCCATCAGCATCTAGGTCATTTCCGGTTTCTACAGAATCTAAAATTCCGTCATTGTCACTATCCAAATCTAAATAATCCAAAACACCATCATTGTCAGTATCAACAGGGGTCAAACCAGTTTCAAAAGTATTGTCTAGTCCGTTATTGTTTGTGTCGGTATTTGATTTAGAGACCCAATTGTTTACTTGTGCTTCAATGGTATCTTGAATTCCATCATTATCGCTATCGGTGTCTAAATCATCCGTAACTCGATCGTTATCAGAATCTTTTGGAATACAAATCGCAAAAAACTTTAAAGTTGATTTATTAGGATTATTGTCAGATAAATTTTTATGGGTAAAACTAATAGTGTTTACCAGATAAGTTAAAAATTTGAAAGTTCCAGTTCCAGGTGCTAATGCAGTAGTACTATTTAATCTAAATCGTATTTCAAATGAAGAATGTTGTGTTATTCCACTTTCATAAATACCATCATAATTAGTGTCAATCAACAACTGATTGTCAGGATTGAGGACCGTAATGGTTTTATTAATATCTGATTTTACAATATATTCGGCGTTGGTGTTTAATAAATCAGAGGTGTTTCCAGTAGTAACATATTCCATTCCTACGCTTAATGGTTTTGTAAAAGTTAGGGTGTAAGTTACAGCGTTTTCCTTTCCTGCGGGAATTTCCGTAATAAAACTACCATCGCTGTTGCCTGTATATGTCCCTCTAGCTACTCCTGTTCCAGCAGTTGTAACGATACCTGTAAATGAGTTAAAATAATTACTAATTACTATATTTCCACCATTTTGATTGGAAAGATCAACATTTTGATTTCCATAGGATTCGGTACAATTAGTAACTCCATCATTGTCATTATCCAAATCGATGTTGTCATTAGCTAAATCATTGTCTAAATTAGTAGGGCAATCGCTAACGGGTATTTTATCTGAGAATATTGGAACAGTATTTGGACAGCTCAATATACTTCCTTTTACTTGATAAAAACCGGGAGCAGTAGGTGTGTGTGAATTTGAATCGGCACCAATAATAGGATTGTCATTGAAATACCACTGAAAGGTATCATAAGAGGATAACGTGCTTATTTTTAAAACTACATTTGGGATACATGCTGAGTTAGCTACTGTAATCTTATCGGTAACAATTTCAGGTTTAGTATCAAAACCAGAATAATACCCTCCATAAGTAGCCGCACCATTGGTGCCAAAATAGGAAACATAAACTTGTTTGGTAGATTTTACAGCTATGTTTCCGGAGAGATTGGGTATGGTATACCTTTCATAATTAGGATTTCCTACAATAGCAATTGGTATACTTGTGATGGTAGTATTATTAATAGTTACTGTAGCGCCAGTTTCCGTTACAATATTCAATCCCCCATTATAAATTATATTACCTATGGATTCAATGGAGGGAATATTATCCACGATTCTAGGAGTACTACAATTTAAAGGTGGTACAAAAAATAAATTTTGGTTTGCCGGCGAATTGCTTCCCCCGATACTTTGATAAGCAAAAACATTTTCTGAAGTTTTAACATAGAGATTGCCATTCATAAATTTACTCCCGTCAATGGTAATATAATCACCTGCATTAGCTAAAGTAGCAAAAGGTGTTATACCATCATTTAAATAAATAATGGTTTGAGCTTTATTCGCAATTAATAAAACTCTTTCAATCTCTTCATTACTACCTGAACCAAGTCCTTTTACAAAAATGTACTCTTTACCCGTTTTTTCTATTGGGACAATTTGATCAAATCCTACATCTCTTCCATTTGGACTTCCTTGAGCGTTTACACTTGTACTATTGCTTCCTCCAAAAGATCCTGAATTGACTACTACCGGTTTGTCTGATTCCACTAGCGCTCCAATCATTTTAGAACTATTAGAAACAGTGGTATTGTTATTTTCAAGTGCTAAAACATAGCTTTCATTTTTATCTAAAATAAAAGTTATTGGACCACTTATAACGGATCCGTTAATCAGCAACGTTCCTATTGGAATATTCGAAATCGTGACTTTGGTGCCGTTCTCTGTAGATAATATGGATGCAAAGTTTAATACGTTAGTGTCAAAAACCGGATTTAACATGGCACCTAATCTGAATTCTTTTCCTAAAGCACTATTCCCTTTCGATACAAGACCACCAGCATGAACATAACTACCATTATTGACATTCAACCCTGCATTAACTCTAACGCTTACATAGATTAAGTCCTCCGCTTCAATAACATATCCTTTATTTGTTAGAATTCCTATAGTATTTTTAGGAGTGATTAACTGCGTGTTTTGCCCTTGTCCAATAGAATAAATATATGGAGTAGTATTCTTGACAACACCTGTTATTATGCTGCCTCCGTTTGCAATAATTTTAAAATTTACATTTACACTACTAGGAGTAGAAATATATAAATATTGATCACCGGCCAAATTTGTAGCACAGGTCAATGGCGGAATATAATGTGTTTTGCTAAACTGCGAGAAACAACTTATAGAAAAAAGAATAAATAGTAGTAGTAAAGTTTTTTTCATTCGCTAAAAATAATAAAATTTATAGAACTTTTTTACAGTAAAATAACCTTTTATTATAATACAATACTCTTGGTAAGACTAAATCAATATTTCGCTGGTAAAACTGTGTATTCTTTGTAAGTTACACGACACTTGTAACTTAATTATTTATTAAATTTTCGAGCAACAAAAATAATCCCTTTATCATCTCTTAGTTCTCGTGCTAAAGAATTCTATAAATCTCTGTTCTTTAATAATCGGTATGAAAAGAAAATAAAAATAACAGTCCAGCATAAAACAATAATGATCGATGATAGTTCTACATCATATTTTTTAGCATTATCTATGCCAATTTGTGTCCCCAAGTTTTTGACCACGGATAATCTGCTAAACGGTTCAATAATTAAATTAGACATTGATTCTAATGGGAAAAATTGCATGATAGAAGCCGCAGTTTTGCTATCTGGAAATATTTTGAAAGTCAAAATTCCTTTGATAATTCCTTCAATAATATTCCAAACTAAAAGAAATCCCAGCGCAAATGCGGAACGCTTCACTAGTATTCCTAAAAATAAACAGAAGGAGAAAAAACCAACTAACTTAAGGAAATAAGCCAATAGATACTCTAAGTCTGAAAAGACAATGCTAAATTCAGTATAGGAAGAAAAACTAAACCCTAAGAGGAGTGACATTATAAAGATAAAAAGGGTTGATACCGTTGCAAATAAAATGACAGTTAGAAATTTAGATTGTATAAATTCTCTTTTACTCATTCCGTCAATTAAATTTTGTTTTAAAGTGCCATAACTATATTCGTTTGCCATCATGGAAACGATTACAATAGCCAAAAACAATTTTAATATTGCCGCAATATAAGTGTTGAAATGCCAAATAAACGGAAAGTTGAATATTCCCATCACAGCGAGATGAAATTTAAAAATACCTAAGTCAAATTTTATCGAGGCTATTAAAGCAATGAAGGTTAGGAGTATAAAATAAGTAAAAGTCAAAACTCGACTAGCTTTGTTTTTCCATATTTTTTGAAGTTCTATCGCGAGAAGTCTTTTCATTTTTAGTTTATATTTATAATTTTAATGATTGGCATGGACTAGATGTTGTTATTTGTTTTTCGTCAATTCTAAAAACTGTTCTTCCAAGCTGTTTTTTCGTTTAACCAAATGATTTAATAGTATGTTTTTCTCAAAAAGAAAACGATTCAATTCTTTTGCCTCTAAATCATTTTTCAAATACACTAAAACTTTTCCATCCTCATTTGCAACATTTTTAACTGCCGGATGCATTTTTACCACTGAAATTAACTGCTCAATATCATCAGCCTGCAATTCAAAGAATCCTTCATTTGCTGACATTCCATCAACTAATCCAGTATACAGAATTTCACCTTTTCTTAAAACTAAAACATGGGTGCACACTTTTTCTACTTCGTCTAATAAATGGGAGGCAAGCAGGATAGTCGTTCCTTGAGCTGCAATTTGTTTGATAATATCTCTAATTTGATGAATTCCCTGAGGATCTAAACCATTTGTAGGTTCGTCGAGAATTAAAATTTCAGGATCATTTAGCAAAGCAGATGCTATTGCTAGTCGCTGTTTCATTCCTAGAGAAAAAGTGCTGAATTTACTATTTTGTCGATCTGTTAATCCTACTAGCTCTAACTTTTCGTTGACTTTAGTGTACTTGATTCCTTTGATTTTACAAACTAATTCTAAGTTTTCCTTAGCAGTCATGTACGGATAGAAATTAGGTCTTTCGATAATTGCTCCCACTTTTTTTAAAGCTTCATGGGTTTCCATTGCGCCACCAAACCAGTTGTATTCTCCAGAAGTTTTATTGACAACATTCAATACAATTCCTAATGTGGTCGATTTTCCGCTTCCATTAGGACCTAGAATCCCATAAACATTTCCTTTATGGATATCAAATGAAACATTTTTTAGCGCCTGAAGTGCGCCATACCGTTTATTGAGATTTTTAATAGAAAGTATTATTTCCAATGAGTTCATCTTTTACATTTTTATATAAGACGATAAAGGAAGGCAATTGTTACTACTTAATTATAATTAGTTTAAATCACCAATTAATTTGCATAAAACATCTAATTTTTGGGTAGTTATTGGCTTCATAATATACTCTTTAACCACCTTGTACTTTGTGGCCATTTCAATATCTGCAGGGTCAATGGAAGAAGTCATAATAAAAATATGAATTTCTTTTTTTATAGGTAATGAAATAAATTCATCTAAAAACTGCCATCCATCCATGACCGGCATATTGAGATCCAGTAAAATTGCATCTGGTAGAATCGCATTATTTTCTGCATTTTGTTTTAATTTCGTAATGGCATCTTGGGCATTGTAAAACGATTCTATTTCTTCACAAAAATCATTCTTAGATATAAGAATACTCATTAGCTTTACGGTTAATTTGTCATCATCTATGATGTATGTTAATTTATTTTTCATTTAAATAAATTTTAAAATTAGTGCCTTCACCTACTTTACTTTCTACTTCAATTTTGCCATCCATGGCTTCCAATTGATTTTTGGTTATAAATAATCCAATTCCTTTGGCATCTTCGTTATTGTGAAACGTCTTGTACATTCCAAAAACTTTATGCCCATTTTTTTCTAAATTTAATCCCAAACCATTGTCTTTGAAGTTTATTACGAGGTAATTTTCAAGGATTTCATATCCTATTTCTAAGGTTGAATCACGGTCTGGTGATCTGTATTTAATAGCATTTGTAAATAAATTTAGTAATATGCTGTCTAAATATGCGGGAATAGCTGTAACAAATAAATCATTTGGTATAGTATCAGTTATCGTTATTTTACTTTCTTTTATGACTAAACTTAATGCCATTTTAGTTTTCTCTATTTCGTGTTTTAAACGAATTTTAATCTTTCCAATATTTGTATTTTGTTGAATACATATGATTTCATTCAGGTATTCGATTGATTCCGACAGTTTATCCGTTCCTTCTTTGAACAAATCAAAATAAGAAAGTTTATCCTCAATATTATCTGTATTTTCTATAACATCTACAATCATAGAGAGGTTGCTGGTATGTGACCGAATATTGTGGGAAACAATATGTGTAAAGTTAAATAATTTATTGTTTTGACTGCTGGTGATTTCTAACAGTCTTTTTAGTTCTAATTCTTTTTCAATTCTGGAGGTTACATTTCGGCCTACACCAATGAAATTGATGAAGTTATTTTGGCTATCAAAAGCTGTCGTAATATTGAGTTCAAACCAGTATTTTTCTTTATTTTTAGTGTAATTTAGTATTGTGATTTTTATACTTTCTTTGTTTTTGATTGCGTTTCTGACTAATAAAGTAGCTTGAGTATCTGTTTCTGGGCCTTTAGATAAATAGCCTGGTTTTTGTCCTATTATTTCTTCTATACAAAAACCAGTTAGGTCAAGATACGCTTGATTTGCCCATACTGCATTTCCTCTTTCATCAGCGATTACAATAGTATCAGTGGTTTCAGATGCTGCAAGCGAAAGTAAATTTAATTTATTTTCAACATTTTTTCTTTCGCTAATATCTCTAATAAAACAAACCAAATAGGTGATGTTGTCAACTTTAAATTTTTTGCCAGATGCTATTTCTACTGGTATAGATGCTCCAGACTTAGTTTTTATATATGTTTCATCTACTGTGTATTGGTTTTTATATAAATTATATTTTAGAAATAAACCAGCTTCTTTTCTAAATTCTTTTGGAAATAATTTAGAATTATGTAAGCCAATTAATTCAACAATATCATATCCTGTGAGTTCTTCAGATCTAGGATTACAATCTGTAATAATTCCATTCGAAGTGTCAATAATAAAAATGGCGTCATTGGCGCTAGAAAAAATAGATGAGAATTTTTCAACATTCAACTGAAGCTCATTAATTAAATTTTGCTCGTTTGTAATATCTTGAAAAGTACCTAATAAATTTACTGGTTTTCCATCAATCATTTCTACTTGACAAATGCATTCAATATACTTGATATTGTTTTTTGCCGTGGTAATCTGGAATTTATCATCAAATGAAATACCTTCATTAATGGCGCGATTAATATAATTTTTAATTCGATTTCTGTTTTCACCAGCAGTATAAAAATTAACACCATTTCCGTTAATGGGCTCAAAATCGTCAGGAACTTCAAGAATGTGTTTTGTAACGGCATCCCAAAATACCTCATTGGTCTCTAGGTTCATTTTCCAAATACCAATTTTGGCTGATTGCGCAGCCTTGAAGTAAAGTTCAAGTTTATCTATCATTGGTAGGTTTTTAAGTATTTAATAGTTTTGGAGACACTAAATATAAAGTATATATAGCTGAGCCCATTTTATTTAACAAAAAAAAGGCATTTAATTTTTTTTTAATCACAATTTAGTGGCATTCTATGGCTTTATGATTTAAATTTTAAGATTTGATTTAGTGCAGCAATAAAAAAATTTAATATAATTACTTACGATTTGTTTTTTTTTGTGATTTTAATAAAAAAAGTCGTTTAACCTATTTTTATTTCAAAAAAGCATGTCGGTTTTATTCAATTTGAATCAGTTTTAGACTTTATTGTATTAAATGTGGACTTCAGTCTTTAATTTTTTGGAACCAACATTATAATTGTAGTTTTTTAAAAGATTGGTGTCTTTGTATTTGAAATTACTCAAGAATTACGAGCGCATATTTAGTTGTAATTACTATTCAACAGGTTAATTTATTGTAATTTTGTATTAAATTTTTCCAAATGAGTGAGCCAATAATGCTTTTTAAAAAGCCATCGTATCCTATTAATGATTCTCTTCTGGAGTATTTAGAACGATTTGATCGGGTATCTAAAGTTTCTATTTTTTATGATGATTTATTGCGCTTTTCAGGATCTGTAACGGTCTATGATAAGAATGATCAAGACACATTGTGGATTAGAACCTATTACAATGAATATGAAAGGGAAGAGATTGATTTGAATCTGAAAAAAATTTATTCCTTGTTACATTCGGATGGTAATTTGGGAATAATTAAATTCTTGAATGTAGATTGTATTGATTACTGCACTTTTGGAAATTCAAAGCCTTTTCGAATAAAAGTAAGAAATATTCTCAATGATAATTATACGCATTTTTATATCAAAAAAGCCGATGCTTCACGCGTATATGGATTGGAGTTAGAACATATTCTTTCTCCGGACAAAATTAATTTTCTGGTATACAAAGACACCTTAATTGAGGAACATATAATGGGAATCCCAGGAGATGTGTTTATGAAAACTTTGTTAGCCTCTTGTACTGAAACTGAAAAATCACAAATTGCAAAAGAATTTGTAAAATTTAACGAGCGCTGTATGATTCGACTTTTAGGAGATATGCGTTCGTATAATTATGTAATAGTCCCTACACATGATTTTGATCATGTTGTCTATAAAATTCGCGCAATTGATTTTGACCAACAGTGTTATGAAGGGAATTTTAAAGTGTATCGTCCTCAGTTTTTTAAAGAGAATTATCCAATGGTTAAATTAGTCAAAGATAAACTTCAAAACAGTTCTATCGAACAATATAAAGATGAAGAGAGATCTGTGCTTGCTAAAAGAATCCTTTCTGCTGAAAACAGGATCAAAAGATTGCTTGAAATTATGGGGGAGGACCTACTAGCGCCCGAGTCTCATCTGGAACAATTACAAATGGAACTGTATCGGTATACGAATGATTTGAATTTCAAAAAAGCAAAATCAATGGGAAATATTATGAGTGCTGCCTTTGAGTTTATCACTCGAAATTTCAAAAACAATAATTTATTTAAAAGAAAAATATAAGTAAGTTATTTGGTATCGATTGAATTAAGCTTTCTTTAGACCCGAATATGGTTAAATTATCTCTTTTGAATAATATGAGAAAATATAGATTTTTATTATTTGTTTTCCTAGTATGGGGTTGTCAGCAGGAATCAAATTCTTTGACAGTACTATATTCTCTGCCCAATAAGCTAAAAGAAGTATCCGGAATTATATACATTCCAAACACTAAATTGCTTTGGGCATTAGAAGACCATGGGAATGCAAATGCAATTTATAGCATCGATTCGAATGGCAAAATCAAGCAAACAATTACTATCGAAAATACGGATAACATCGATTGGGAAGATATCACTAAAGACAAAGAGGGAAACTTATATATTGGAGATTTTGGTAACAATGATAATGATAGAAAGGATTTGAGTATTTATAAAATAGATAAAAAGGCATTAAATTATGAAAGTACAAATCCAGTTTATAAAATATCGTTTACATATCCAGAGCAAAAAGATTTCCCACCTCAAAAGGCCAAAATGTTTTATGATGTAGAAGGTTTTTTTGAGTTTAAAAATTATTTTTATCTGTTTACTAAAAACCGTAGTGAAGGGTTTGACGGAACCGCTTTTTTATATAAAATCCCCAATAAACCGGGATATCATCAAGCGGTTTTAATGGGAGAATTTAAAACTTGTGGGGCGTATAATTATTGTGCTATTACAAGTGCAACAATGAGTCCTGATGAGACAAAAGTTACTATTTTAACTCATGATAAATTATTTTTATTAGAAAATTTCCAAGGAGATGATTTTCTAAATGGAACAAAAGCTATACTAGAATTAAATCACTTTTCTCAAAAAGAAGCCGTTTGCTTCAAAGATAATGAGCATTTGTTTATTGCCGAGGAAAGAACAAAAAGTATAGGAGGAAACCTTTATGAAGTCAGTATACAAAGGCTAAAATCCAAATCCTAACCCAAAAGCAATACGAGCTTCTTCTCCGGCACTTTTAAAATATGTCAGTCTTGCCGTTAATGCATTCAGTCCGTTAAGCCATAATCCACCACCAAAAGACTGGTGCCATTTCTCTGAATTTTCACCTTTTAGCCAAACCCTTCCGTAGTCAAACCCAGCTAAAATTCCGAAAGACATGGGTATAATAGTTCTTTTTATTTTGCCTAAATTCCAGCGTACATCACTACTTTGATAAAAAGATTGATTTCCTAAAAAACGCTCGTTTCTAAAACCTCTTAAGTCATAGTCACCGCCCAAAGTGGCACCTTGGTAAAAATCAAAATTATTGTTCAATACTATTTTTCCTTTCAAGATAGAAGCTAAAACTATTTTTCCGTCAGCATCAATTTTATGATTGAAATTAAGTTTACTTTCTATTGCAGGAAAATTTCTCTTAGTATTTTGCAAATTCATTTTCCATGTACCAGCAATAGAAAATCCCATTCCCATAGAGGGAAAGGAGGGGACATCATAATTTTCAAAACTGTATTTTAAGGTCGCCCCAGCAAATTGTTGATTTTGGAAAACAGTGGGATTTATATTTGTTGAAATGTCCACAAATCGATCCATAGTTTCTTCTACGGTGATTCTTTCAAAACTAGTTTGAAAATGGATTGTACTGCCGTATTTGCCCACTTTTTTTAGGGATGGCATAACTTTTAGCATCCGGATCCGAACGCGATTGAAATCCATTCCAAAAGTATCATCATTATTTACAGTCTCATTTCCATAACCAAAATAATTGATGGTAAAATTTGGACTCGTGAATCGACTTTCAAAATCTAAATCCCATTTGCCAAATAATTTAGGGAAATTAGCATTGTAAATGAGTTCATACCCTTTTGTGGCAAAAAAATAATTGGCTTTTAAACTGTGTTTTTGTGTGTAAGGATTTTGTTTGAAATCATTGACAACATAGCCAGTGACAATACCTAGTTTTATACCATCATCAGGATTAAAACCTATGTTAGGTAGTGCCGAAAAGGAATTGTATTTTGGTTTTTTATAATCGTATAAACTGGTTTCATAATCATCTGATAATAGAACTTTACTTTTAGAATCTATAGTATAGGTATTGTCTTTTGATTTAAAATCATGAATTTTTATTTTTCTTCCATTTTCAACTACATAAGAATCTTCGTTTTGTCCTCCAATTAATCGAATTTTAATTCCTGATTTTGAAGTTCCTTTTACTTCAAAAATATCATCGTCATCTAAACCATAAATCCATATTTTTTTTGTTTTTTTAGCGGTGAAATTTTTAATATATTGTAATTCATCCTCACTATTTTTTATACGATACACTTGGATTTCAAGTTTGTTTTTTTCTTTATTTTGAATTATGAATTTGTCTTTTTTATCCGTTCCAACGATCAGAACAGTGTGTTGAAGTACAGTGTAGTATTGTAATGCTGAACGATGCAATTCATTTCTTCTAAGTTTCAATTTGCGCTTAATGTCTTTAATAGTTTCATCCTGAACTTCTTTTGGCAAATTAGTGAAGGCACCATCGATATCAGTATCTGAAAGGTTTTCCTGGATGTATCTCGCTTGTTTGATCCACTCGTTTTCTCCGGCAGTTTTTATAAAAGCAAGATCTAAGGGGTACGGTTCACGGTTCATCAATTTGACATTTGACATTTTTTCCTTAAAAGGTTGCATGTGGCGCAATTGTGCTTTTTTCATCAAAACAAATAGTAAAGCACCGTCATACTTAGTAAATGCCTGATCTCGATCTCGCGGTATAGGTTTGTAAATAATTTTTTGGCCTACTTTGTATTCACCCCAGCACCATTGATCTTCATGTCTGTCCCAATCTCCTATTAGCATATCAAACAATCGGGCTTTGATGTAAGCACCCTCGTCAACGGAATATTTTTCATCATTGTGAAGATTCTTCATTACATCTTCTGTACTGATAATAGCAATTGGATTACCAAAACTTTTTACGTCTTTCTGGCTGTCAGTTGGTCGTTCTTCAACAAGGTATAATTCATCGCCGAAATCAGCATTGAAATTTTTTAATGCTTTATGCTTTGGAATATAATACAATACAGGATTGGTATGTGCTACTCCAATTTTTGTGGCTAAATTACCCACTGCAAATGGGGTATAGGGATGAGAAGTTGTGTAAAAATCCGATAGTAAATCTTCGGCGTAGGTGTCATCAAATTCGTCTTGGATAAATTGGTTTTTGAAAGCCACTGCTTGCAGGAAACGCGTGGTACTTTTTTTCATAGCGCGCATGAGATATTCTTTACCGTCTTTATCAATGAGTTGTAATGTATTCGCCTGAGGTCCCCCAATGGAGGGCCTTGGCTGTAGTCCCCCAAAAAGAGTGTCAATAGTAGTTGTTGTAGCTTTTATAGGAAGGCTGTAATATTTTCGGTAATGGTTCCCGAAGAAAAACTTATAAAATTTTGATTTCTTGGTTTGTTTTGCTGTATAAATGCTTGACGTTGTTGTGTTAGAAAAGGTTGTTGGGAATTCTCGGGTATCGTAATTGTCTTTTTTATCCAGTACCAATTGTTCATGAATTAATTTTTCTTTGCCATTTTGCGTACCATAAAAAGAAACTTTCGCGGCGCCATTTTGATAAACATTTAATGCGGCATATCCATTTCGGCCATAAGAAAAATCATAAGGAAAAATTGCTTTTGCAGCCTCTGATTTAGAACCGGCACCACTAATTATTTGTTTGATATTTTCGTTTTCAATATATTGTAAATTATGGTCATGGCCTGAAACAACAATCACATTATCTTGGTTTTGTAATAATGTTTTGACTCTTTTAATAAAAAGGGTATATTGTTTGTTTTGAATGTCTTGTGGACTTATTCCGGATGTTTTTCGGACAAAATTAATAACCGAACCTAAAACCGGAAGCGGAATTTTTTGTTCTAATGGGAAAAGTTGTTTCTCTAATGAAAATTGACCTCCATGGGATCCATTGCTCATTAGAGGATGGTGTAATGCTAAAACGACTGTTTTATCTTGGTTTTTAATCAAAAGACTTTCCAGCTCTATAAAAAAAGCTTCTCGTGTTTTGATGGTACAATCATCGTTAATGGTGGGACTGTTATCCCAATCCTCCAGAAACCACTGACTGTCAATAGTGATTATAATCAAGTTTTTGTTTATTTCTACATCATCAATACCACAACTTTTTCTGGGAAGGAATGACTTTTTATCGTTGAGGTATTCAGTAACATATTTAGCTTGACGTTCTAATCCTTTAATCCCGTTATACCAATCATGATTTCCAGGAATGTAAATAGTCTGCCCCGCAAAATTTTTGGATATTTTAAGTTGGTTTGTCAATTTACTTTCGGCAATAATTCGTTCATTTGGCTTCTCAGCACTAGGTAATCCTTTTGGATAAATATTGTCACCAAGGAATAAAAGTGTACTGTTTTTAGTAGCTTTTCTCAATCGATTTTCCAAAACGCCAAGTGTTTGCTGTACCGTTTTTTCGTTGGTGTTTCCAGCATCGCCAATTAAGTAAAAAGTATGGGCAATTTTAGAACTGTCAGTTGTATTCTGGCTAATTGGTTTTTTGATGTTTTTTCCAAATTGTTCACGATGTGTTGCACACGATTGAAAAATTAGTCCTGTAAAGAACAATATAAAACACGCTTTATTAAAAGTAATAAAACAATTATCCAAAAATAATTTCATAAGCAAAAAGTATAAAATAGGTCAATGAAACCATTAGGACTGTCTTAAGACTGAATTGACAGACAGTACAAAGATAAACTTTCTTGTTTATATAGTTATCATAATTTTAATTACACCTTGAGGACAAATAGCAGTTAAAATAACACTAATATACCCCTCTTACTATTTGATAAGCAACAGGTCCGCAAGCAGATAAAAAATTTATGAATATGATTTAGATAAATTGTTGGGAGCTTCCTAATTACTCCATATTTTCATTTTTCAATGGTACGTTTATTATAATCTTCACAGCGATTAATAATAGTTGTTAAGGGTAACAATTTACTAAGATTATAAAATGAAAGGTGAATGCAATAAAAAAATAATTGATCTCTTTTTAAAGGCAATGTCATTACACTATTTTATGTTTGATTTCATTTTTGAATAGTGTTTTAAAATTATATGAGATGAAGTTTTTTTTTGTGAAATCCAATCAACGTTTCATTAATTTCTTTTAGTTCTGGTGTAAGAAATGTTCGTTGACCTTTATCATCGTTTGTTAATTCTAATTCACAAACGGTGCATTTAAATTCTTTGAAATGATTTGTTACGGTTCTGGTTATAATAAAGCGATGACCAAATAAGGAACACAAAAATTTTTTAGTTAGAAATTTTTCTTGGAAAGGAATTGATTTCATAAAATGGGTATTAATATTTGAATTTTAAATCTAACAAATAATCGTTAAAGAGTAAAATAAAATCGACTAAATACATGTTTTTACAAAAAAAATATAAAAAAGCCTACATATTGGCTATTGGTCAGTATTGCTCTTCCGGTGGTTTAAATTTCAAATTTGTACTTGAAATAAAAAATCTCCAATCACTTGCGCAATTGGAGATTAAAGATTAAAGTGAAGGAACAGTATTGTGACTACACACTAACTCTTTTCTTCTTTGTTAAAATATACAAGATAATAATACATTTGTTTTTCTTCATCCCATCCTTTTTCTACATATTTTTCAGCGCTTTCAGGATTGATAAAATCCATTTTTATTTGGATATGGGTGTCAAGATTAATAACGTTTTTAATGGATTTCCGGGCATCAGAAACGGCTGCATTTGCAATAGGAAAAGAAGTTACATCTTCGATGCTGTATTTCTCTCCTTTATCCATTTTATAATTTTTGAATTCTGGAATAAGGTCTGGATTGTCTAACACTTCATTAAGGAAATTAGTTTCCTCGAACTGATCGTTTTTCGCAAAATAATTTACTGAACGGTTCATAAACATTACTTCTTCTTTCTTATCCTCTGCAGGAAAAACAACATCTTTAGCAAAGTTTTGACAAAATTTCAGGTATTTTTTAGTGATGAAGTTTTCATCTTCAAATGCATCGACTGATAAGAAATGTTCTAACCAATATCTTGCATCATAACGGTTGCTGTCTACGGTAAGGATTTTGTATCCTTCTTCTTTTTTGTAATTAAAAATAATGCAACCTTTGTCTAACTTATTTAAACTAACCCCTTGCTGCAAGATCATTTCTAAATGGGTAGTTTTTTCTTCAAACTGTAAAAAGTCCGCCTGTATCTCACTTTTGAAAATTCCTATCGCATCTACCACATTATTATCAATACTTAAGTTGGTTAAATACGTAACATATACTTCACCGTTCTTGATGTGAGGATGATTGGACTGCTCAAAGAGGTGCGTTGTGATTTTTTTGGAAACCTCATGAATACTACTTGGATTATCAAAAACTTCCGTTGCATATTTGAACATATCATTGTAATCCAAATCAATTTCATGGGCAAACTGAAAATAATTTTCTTCTTTTTCCCTAAAGGGTTTGAAGAAAAATTCTTTCATTAAAGGCACAATTTCATCATTTAAATTAAATGGTTGCTCCGATAAAAAAATCGCTTCATTTCTACTTTTATTACCAACTCTGTGAATTGATAAGTTCTCGATATGTGTATTGTATAAGTTGATCATTTTTCTTTTTTAGATAAAAGAACCAAGATGAAAGACAGCAAAAAAGGTCTTTCATCTTGGTTCTTGATTCTTAATCTTCTATTTTTTTAATTCCAATTTTCTTCAAATCCATAATCTTCAAAACTATCATCTCCTTCAAACATGTCTAAATCATCTTCATCTAATCCATCTTCAAATTCATTATTGTAGTCATCTGCATTATCTGATTCAAAGTTTTTTTCCATTGCTTCATCCGGCATTTCTCCATGAGAAAAAATAGTTTCCGGATATAAATTCCCTATTACTTGGTCTTCAACAGCAGCTAATTCCACTAGAAATGTCCACATGTTTATGAAATCATACACATAGATAATTTTGGTGTTTTGCTTGTCTAATATATCAGATAATTGGTAATCGCTCATGATCTTTTGATCACCAGGAACATCTCCGGTGTCAAAAAGAGAAATCTCGTCTTCTTGGTTCCATGTTTCATCACATGTATAAAACGATGCTACATCCATCCCGTCAAAACCAAAGGAATTGAAAATAGCATTGTGTAAATCCTCTAAAGTATCGTCTTCAAGTATTGCAATATCTCTAAAAACATCATCTTCCGCGTCTAGAATTACTCTAAATTTATAAACCATAATCTTTATTTTTGTTGAAAGGTCAAAGGTAAAATTTAATTTTAGATTTTAGATTTCAGATTCTGGATTTGTTGATAAGATTTTTGCGTATGAATTTAGAAATAAAAGAAACAGTGATCAGCAATAGCGATCTATTCATTAAAAGAAATACTAAAAAATGGAGTTTTGAGGTATTGCAGCATGGGTATTAAGAATTAGTTTTTCTTAATATATGGAAAATCCTTTTCCGGAACTTGTGATACTGTTTATGGGTAGGATATAGTCTGTTTGCCGTCATATTATTAACAATCATGGCAATGACAAGAAGTATAAGAGAACCTGTTAGTACAGGGTATAACACGTACCAATAGCCAAGCTCTTTGATTTTTGGGGAACCTATTATGGCAATCAAAGCTGTAGCTCCACCCGGAGGATGTAAGGTTTTAGTTATTTGCATTAAAACAATCGAAATTGATACGGCAAGTGGAGCAGACAACCACAGAACATCAGGGCCAAATTTAGCAATAGTAACTCCTATAAATGCCGAAACAAGGTGTCCACCAATTAAATTTCGTGGTTGCGCCATAGGACTTTGAATTACTCCATAAACCAATACGCTGGAAGCACCAAAGGACCCAATTAAATACACAACATCTTCGCTTGCTACAGTTTGAGATTGCAAATATGCTATTGTTCCTATACCAATAAAAGATCCTAGAAAAGCCCAAAAATGTTCTTTAAAATCTATTAAAGTTTCTTTGTAGAGTATGTATTTGGTTTTGCGATAACTCCTTCTTATTTTTTGAACTTGCATAGATACTTATTTTACTAGACTGGGAGAATAGGAATAAACGGTGTAAGGGTAAATCATTTTTGCCGTATATTTAGAAATCAAACAAACTACTAGAATGGGAAGAAGCAACGTATAATCATTAGTCAAACCACAAACTAGAAATATAGCGGTAAAAGGGGCATGAATACTGGCACTCAAAACGGCTGCCATTCCTATTATTATAAAGTTTACAGGGATAACACCAGCATTAAAATACTTATTTAAAAGCAAAGCGACCAATAAACCCAAAAAAGCGCCAATAAAAAGGCTTGGAGCAAAAACACCACCGTCACCTCCTGAGGCTAAAGTAGCGGAGGTAACAATGGGTTTCAAAAGTAAAATTCCAATGAAAGTTAGTCCCATTGAAAGTGATAGGACCATTTCATTTGGGTTAATAAAAATAGTTTTGATGGCATGGTATCCCTCCCCATAAAGCTGCGGAAATGTAAAAAGGGAAATGCTTAAAATCACTGATCCAAAGAGGATTTTGAAATAAGAAGCTTTTATTTTCGAAAATTGTTCTTTAAAAAATAAGACACAACGGGTCAAATACACCGAATGTATTCCTGCTATAATTCCCAAAAGGATGAAGTAAGGAATCGCATTTAAATGCCAGGTAATATTACGGACAGCAAATAAGGGTTTTTCATCCAATAAATAAATCAGACCAAAAGCGATTGAAACGGCCACTAGGTTTGTTAATAAAAAAGCCTTTGTTATTTTTTTGGAGATTACTTCGAGGGAAAATAGAATCCCAGCTATGGGACTGCTGAAGAGTGCGGTAATTCCCGCTGCAATTCCGGCACAGATTAACTCTGTTTTATATTGTCTAAAAACATTTTGTTTCCTTTGTGCAACAGAACCAATAGTTGCTGAAGCGACAACTGTAGACACTTCTATTCCAGTTGAGCCCCCAAAAACTACGGTCAATAAACCGTTAACGAAATGAGAAGGGACTTTATAGCTGGGTAAATTCTTTGAATTTGAATTCGTGCTTTCAAAAACTTCTTTGATGCCTTTGTTTTCCTTTTTCTTAAATAAATACTCCCGTAAAAAGTAAATAATGGACAATCCAAAAACTGGAAACACAACAAAAAATATAGGGTTTACAATCGTTTGATGAAAGAATATTTCTTCATAATATTCTGTTGTGTTTTTTAAAACAACTCCCAAGAAAGCAGAAAGAAAACCAATTAGAATAGATACAATAACTAGTTTTTGAAGTTTAATGAAGCGGTAGTTTTTTTTAATTTGTGCGATATTGTCCATTTGAAATTGTTTGTCATCTTTTATACGCTCTAAATAAAAGAGAAGTGGAAAAGTAATTTATTAAGGATTACAAATTTAAAGAAACAAAATCAGATTTGAATGGGAAAATAGTGCGGACTATTTTCTTTTACGATTTATATGTTTTTTTTACTTTTTCACAAACAAAAACGCCTTATTTTTCATAAAATTCTATGGGCAGGTTATCGGGATCAGCAATAAAGAAGAATTTTTTGTGTGTGAATTCATCCATACGTATATCTTCTGGGGTTGTATGTTGACCGACTAAACGTTCATGCGTTTTTTGAATGTCATTCACTTCAAAAGCTAAATGACGCATTCCTGCTGCTTCCGGAGTCGAAGGGCGTTGTGGCGGATCTGGAAATGAAAATAATTCTACACAAAATTCCCCGTTAAGTGCCAGATCAAGTTTATATGATTGTCTTTCTTCTCGATAAATTTCCTGAATAATGGTGAGGCCCAAAATTGAGGTGTAGAATTTTTTTGATTTTTGATAATCAGTGCAGATAATAGCAATGTGGTGAATTTTGTTAATTTGTATCATGTTATTTTAAATAAGTCATTTCCGGTAGATTTGAATTGGCATCTTTAGCTAAAGACTCAGAATGAAGTTTATGGATCAGCGTTTTTGTTTTAGCAATGTCATTTATTCGGAAAAGAAATAAAACTTCATTTTCATCATCTGCATTTTGCCAAAGTTGTTCCAGAAACATATTGTTTTCGGCATGAAAGGCTTTTTCCTTTTCTAAAATTTCCTGGATCATTGCTATTGGAACATCCTTAAGTTTAGCTAATAAATAGGGCATTTTTTCTGGATTGATGAGGTTAAAATGAAGAAAGCTGAATCTACGGGGTAGTCTTTAGTTTTTATTTTTTTGCGTCGGAACAAAGTCCTACAATCTCATGGAATGTGTCATGTAAATCGGTAATTGATTTCAATATTACTGCGTCAGCACCATTAGATGTAACTAATTGATGCAAGGCGCTGCTTTGAAGCTGTAATTTTTTTGTTGAGGCTACTATGGCGGTGGTGTTAAAGTCTTGCGGGATATTAGACTTTAACAGGACGGTTGCTTTGTTCATCAGTTCTTCGGAACGTGCTTTTATTGGGGCCAAATTTCCTTCTTCAGCAGGATGAAAAGTTTGTGACATGACTTCATGAAATTCTTTGATAGCGGGCCATTTTTCAAAAGTGGACTGTGCCGAAACTGAATTTGCAACAACAATAAGAGTCAATACTAAAAATGCTTTAAGATGTTTCATTATGATTTGTTTATGTTTAAATTAGTAGTTCAAAGCAAAGTAAATTTTGAGTAGTTATAATTTGTTTAGGATATTCATTAAACATTCAATTTCCGAATCACTTTTGCCGGATTTCCCACTGCCAAACAGTTGTCTGGTATGTCTTTCGTTACAACCGAGCCAGCGCCAATAACACAACCATTTCCGATGGTGATACCTGGACAAATAACAGAATTTCCGCCAATCCAACAATCATCGCCTATGGTTATTGGTAATGCATTTTCCAATGTTTTTCTGAGTTCAGCATTCAGTGGATGGGTGGCGGTATACAGTTGCACTCCCGGTGCAAAAAATACATTAGAACCAATAGTGACTTTGGCACAGTCCAAAACAACACAGTTTACATTGAAATAGACATTTTCTCCACAACTGATATTATATCCGTAGTCACAAAAAAAGGGAGGCTCGATATAAAGGTTTGCTCCTGCATTAGGAATTAGTTCTTTTAGTATTTCTCTTGCTTTTTTGGTTACACGGTATTCTGTAACATTTAATCGATGGAGTAAATTTTTAGATTTTCGTCTGTCTTTCACTAGAACAGGATCGCCAGCCAAATAATATTCACCAGCAATCATTTTTTCTTTTTCAGTTATCATAGTTTGATTTTTTATATGCAGATACAGCCAAGTTACTTTTTTATTTTGGCAGAAAGTTTGTCTTTCACTAAACAATATTTTGCTTTATTATAAGGTTGTCATTTTATAGTTATTTGATTACTATTGTTGGACAAAATCCATTTGTATGCAGTATTTAGTACAGGTTTAAAACCTTTTCAATTACTTATTTCTTCAAATTTTTCGTCCAAAATTTTAATCACGGTTAAAGTAATGGATTGGTTCAATCCAATAATAAAAAATCTTTTTTCTCCAACACAAAACACAAATCATTTTTCCGTTTTATGTTTGCGGTTACAACTTCATTTGATTTACAAATAGCTTCTAATTTTTCAATATTATGAAATTAGATTTTAGTTTTGGCAATTTTATCATGAATTTTTAGAGTTTCCTGTAAAGCTGCACTTCCGTACCAAAGCGTTAGTTCTGCTTCCAGCAGATTCGATTGCACCGCGGGATCCGTGGCTACAAATTGTTTTGCTTCGTCAATACTATTGGCATTAAAAATATAAATACCCCTGTACTTTCTATCATTTTTCATAAAAGGACCCGCAACAACCAGCTTTCCTTCCAGTGCTAATTTATTAATATTAGCCATATGCCCTTCAAATAATTTTTGAGTTTCTTCTTTACTTGCAGTGGTGTTACTACCTGTTTTTAATAAACAAAAAACATATTTTTTCATTCCGTATTCATCTGCATTCAAAATTTTGGCTAGTTTTCCATCATAGTTTGATGGGATTTTCTGAGAAAATAATACGGTACTACTGCAAACCAGTATGAGTAAAAAGATT
This sequence comes from Flavobacterium amylolyticum, assembly GCF_048284335.1. Taxonomy (NCBI): domain Bacteria; kingdom Pseudomonadati; phylum Bacteroidota; class Flavobacteriia; order Flavobacteriales; family Flavobacteriaceae; genus Flavobacterium; species Flavobacterium amylolyticum. The sequence goes on along the minus strand of NZ_JBLVPG010000002.1, from coordinate 924,117 downwards.
GATTTTTTCATTTTATTAAAATTAGGTTGAAAACAAATTTAAGTTTTTCATTTATAAAAAGGAATAGAAATTAAAAATTGGCAGCGAATCACTTTTTATTAAAAAAAAACGACTCATCTGGTAATTTCAACAGTTCAGCAATAACTTTTTTTATTTTTTATTTTTGTAGCAGATATTTGCTTTATCAAAATCAATCATCATGAAACCAAAATTCATATACCAATCAAATTATTTGAATACTTGTCTTAAATCAATTTTTATATTGGGTATTTTACTATTTAGCACCACTATTTTTTCACAAAATACAGTTTCTGGAAAAGTGGTAGACGAGAAAGGAATGCCGGTTTCGGGGGCAAATGTCTTTATTGAAGGGACTTACGATGGTGCTTCCAGTACTGAAGCAGGTAATTTTAGTTTTACAACTACAACAACTGGGAATCAAACTTTGATCGTGAGCTTTCTTATTTATGAAACTTCAAAAATGAGTATCGATGTGACCAATTTTCAAAATAAAACAATCAAGTTAAGAGCGAGTGTAACATCACTGGATGCGGTTGTGATTACTGCAGGAACATTTGAAGCAGGTGATAAAGCCAGAGTTTCAGTATTAAAACCTTTAGATATTGTAACTACGGCGGGTTCAGCTGGAAATATTATTGCTGCTTTGCAAACTTTGCCAGGAACACAAACAGTTGGTGAGGACGGACGATTGTTTGTGCGTGGTGGCGAAGCCAATGAAACACAAACTTTTGTTGATGGAATTCGAGTGGCGCAACCCTATGGAGCAGCTGCGAATAATTTGCCTACACGGGGACGTTTTTCTCCGTTTTTATTCAGCGGAATATCATTTTCTACAGGTGGCTATTCAGCTGAATATGGAGAAGCACTATCTAGTGTTTTGTTGTTGAATACTCAGGACAACCCTGATCAGGATAAAACAGAAATCGCATTGATGACCGTAGGTTTAGGTATTGGGAATACCCAAAAATGGAAGAAAAGTTCTTTAAGCGTTAATGCGAATTACATTAATTTAGCGCCTTACCAAGCTTTGATTCCACAAAATGTGGATTGGAACAGTCCGTTTCAATCTTTGTCTGGAGAAACGGTGTATCGCTATAATTTCAATAATGGAATTTTAAAAGTATATGCTGCTTTTGATAGTTCTAAGTTTGATATCAATCAGGAAAACATCAATTCGCCACAAAAAATTAGAGTGGATTTAAACAACAATAATTTTTATTTAAATTCTTCTTACAAAGGTACTTTTGGTGATAATTGGCAAATTACGTCTGGGTTGAGTTATGGCTATAGCAACAACAGAATAAATCTGGATTCGGATAAAGTGGCAAATGATGAAAATGCCGCCCATTTGAAATTAAAATTAAGGAAAAGTTTTTCAGACCGCTTGAAACTCTCTTTTGGAGCTGATTATTTTGTAACCCAATTCAATGAAGGTTTTAAGGAAAATTCAGGTTCCGTTTTTGCCAATGGTTATAGTGCTAACATTGGTGCTATTTACACAGAAGCTGATGTTTTTTTCTCTAAAAAATGGGCTACGAAAATAGGGTTTAGAGTTTCTAATACTGATTTGCTGAATGAAACAGCTTTTTCTCCTCGAATTTCATTGGCATATAAAATGGCTAAAAATAGTCAGTTCTCCTTTGCGTATGGTGATTTTACGCAAACTCCCAGTGCGGAATATATAAAATACTCGAAAAGTCATCAGTTTGAAAGCGAAAGGGCTTCACATTATATTTTGAATTTTCAATACAATAAAAACGGGAAAACGTTTCGTGCGGAAACGTATTATAAAAACTATAGTAATTTGGTTACATTCGATACGGAAAGAGCGGTGTATAATTCGGTTTACGACAATGCCGGTTATGGTTACGCCAAAGGATTGGATTTGTTTTGGAGAGACGGAAAATCCATTAAAAATTTAGAATATTGGGTTTCCTATTCGTACATCGATACTGAAAGAGCGTATAAAAATTTTAGTTCTCAAGTAACCCCCAGTTTTGTTGCGGATCACAGCTTGTCTATTGTAACAAAATACTGGATAAATGATTGGAAATCACAAATTGGTTTTACAAACTCATACAGTTCAGGGCGACCTTACAACAATCCCAACGAAACAAAATTTATGAATGGAAAAACGAAGTCCTACAATAGTTTGAGTTTCAATTGGGCGTACTTATTATCACAACAAAAAATCGTATACTTCTCTGTTTCCAATATTTTGGGTACTCAAAATGTATTTGGCTATGAGTATGCCAACAATCCGGATAATACAGGATTTTACAAAAGGAAGGAAATCATTCCTACGGCCGATCGTTTCTTCTTTGTAGGATTCTTCTGGACCATAAGCAACAATAAAAAAGACAATCAGTTGAGGAATCTTTAAAAAGAGTCATAAAGTCAAAGGTCTAAAATCCTTGTTTACAAAAAACTTTCAACTTTATAACAATTCATCCCTAAAATTCTACAGTTCAGTGTTTTTATATTTTAAATTAATAAAAAGCACAATACTTTTGAAGTATAAATTATAAATCGTTTCAATCATCAAATTCACAACCATTTAAAACCAAGAAATCATGACCAAAATTAGTATCACAATCGCATTTTTTATCTGTAGTTTATTATCCGCTCAAGGAAAATTTGAGCAAGGAATGGGAAAAGCATTTCAGCTTTGGGGAGAAGGAAAAAACACCGAAGCCTCTGATATGTTTGAAAGAATTGCCACTGCTGAAAAAACAAGCTGGTTGCCTAATTATTATGTGGCACTGGTGAATACAACTACGGCTTTTAGAACTAAAGATAAAGATCAAATGAATTTGTTATTGACAAAAGCACAAAAATCGATGGACACAGAAATGGATAAAAATCCAAACAATGCCGAGCTGTTAGTAATGCAAGCCATGATTCACACTGCCTGGATTGCATTTGACCCTATGACTAACGGACAAAAATTATCCGGAAAGGTTATGGAGTTGTATGGAAAAGCACAAGCAATGGCCCCAGAGAATCCTAGAGTTGTTTTTGGTAAAGCGGAGTTTGAAATTGGTGGTGCTAAATTTTGGGGGACTGATACCAAACCAATGTGTGCTCAAATTGAAAAAGCTATTGGACTTTTTGCTACTTTTAAACCGGAAACGCCTTTCTCGCCAAAATGGGGTTTAGACAGAGCCTTATTAGCACAGAAAAATTGTAAATAAGCCGATAGGAATTGTTCTTTTTAGAAAATAAAATATATAAATGTAACGATTGAAAACAATAAAATAATGTATCTAAAACCACATTTACTGAAAGCTTTATTTATTGGAGTTGTAATTTTTTTAGTATCCTTTCTAATTGAATTTATCACTGTAGGTACTGAAGTTTTTAACCTCAGTTTATATAGATATTTCTTATACTGTATGCTTTATAGTGTTACATTGTATATTGTTAATGCAGGGTTGTTTCAATTTTTAGATCAAAGATTTAAAGATAATATTTATTCGTCAACCCGAATAGTTATTGGTTTTGCCAGTTCTTTTTTTATTTCTCTATTTGTTATTTTTTTGTTGCGATTTTTTTTGAAAGTAGTTGTTGAGAAAAAAGCAGTAGCCGTTTTTTTAGCTAATGAAACTCCTTCGAATTATGTAGAATCATCCATTATTACTTTTATTGTTCTGTTGGGGTTTCACGCATTGCATTTTTATAAAGCCTACAATGAAAATAAAGTCAAAGAACAGAAAATTATTGCGGGAACTGCCAATGCTAAGTTCGAAAGTCTTAAGAATCAGATAGACCCCCATTTTCTATTCAATAGTTTGAATGTTTTAAGTTCTTTGATCGAAGAAAATCCAGACAATGCACAACGATTTACAACGTCCTTGTCTAAAATTTATAGATATGTATTGGAGCAAAAAGATAAAGAATTAGTTTCTGTTGAAGAAGAATTGGCTTTCGCCAAAACCTACATGAACCTACTGAAAATGCGTTTTGAGAATAGCTTGTTTTATGAAATGCCATCAGCGTACATAAATCCGGATGCCAAAGTAGTCCCACTTTCGCTTCAACTTTTATTGGAGAATACAGTAAAACATAATGTAGTTAGCGAACAAAGACCATTGCACATCAGGATATATGTAGAGGGGGATTATTTAGCTGTTCAAAACGATTATCAAAAGAAAGAAGTGTTGCAGGATCGTCAGGGCGTGGGACTACAAAATATTATTAATCGTTATGGGATTATTACAAAACGAAAAGTATTAATAGTTCAAAACCAACAAGTCTTTACTGTCAAAATACCTATTTTAACTAAACAAATTACCGTTATGGAAACTACTACAAATTATAACGAAAACAATGCGTATTACAGAGCCAAAAAAAGAGTGGAAGAATTAAAAGGATTTTATGGAAACCTGATTTCTTACTGTTGTGTGATTCCGCTTTTAGTATATATTAATTTAACTTTTTCACCTCAATTTCAATGGTTTTGGTTTTCAGCTGCCGGATGGGGATTTGGAGTGATTATGCATGCTTTCAAAGTTTTTGGATACAGTTCCAATTGGGAGGAAAGAAAAATTCAAGAAATTCTGCGAAAAGAAGAGCATAAACAAAACTGGAATTAGTATTATTTAAGGATGTGAACATTTAAAAATAAAGTAAAATCATGGAAAATACATATCAAAATGAAGAACGTTATTTCAAGGCCAAAAAACAAGTGGAGGAAATAAAAGGATTTTATGGCAATCTAACGTCTTATGTACTGGTAAATATTGTTTTATTTGTGATAAACATTGTTACCTCGCCAGAGCATTTATGGTTTTTCTGGCCGTTGTTAGGCTGGGGAATTGGAGTTGTTTTTCACGGAATGAAAACCTTTAATTATACCCCGTTTTTTGGCAAGGAATGGGAAGAACAAAAAATTAGAGAATTTATGGATAAAGAAAATAAACGTAACGAAACTTGGCATTAAGACTGTTTTTTTAAATTCAAATGCGAATGGATTAATTTTAATAAGAAATATTGATAAAATGAAACGGAACTATAAAACGGAGTTTGAAGGATATCAACCTGAAGATAAATACGCAGCAGCTGAGCGGGAAGTGAAGCGGTTAAAAGGATTTTACATCCATTTAATGGTGTACGTAATCATAAATATAATGATTGTATTCCTCAATATTAGAGATTTAGATAAAGGAGAAAGCTATTTCAAAATAGAAAATTTCTTTACTGCTTTCTTTTGGGGAATAGGATTAGCGGCTCATGGATTATCCATTTTTGGGAGAAATATGTTTTTTGGAAAAAATTGGGAAGAAAAAAAAATCCAAGAGTTAATGAAAAAAGAAAAAAGTGAGAAATGGGAGTAAAACAAGTATTTAGTTATAGTTTTAGTTAACGCAACAACTGGATAAACGATTCAATAGTATATGACGACAATAATAATAGAAGATGAAAAGCCAGCCGCTCGTTTGCTGCAACGTAAACTCGAAAAGCTAAATCTGACTGTAGGAGTAATGCTTCATTCCGTAGAGGAATCCATTGCTTGGTTCTCTAATAATGAACATCCAGATTTGATTTTTCTGGACATTCAATTATCGGACGGATTGTCGTTTGAGATATTTGAAAAAGTGACTATTAAGAGTGCCGTGATTTTTACAACAGCTTATGATGAATACGCGCTTCGTGCTTTCAAATTAAATAGTATTGATTATCTTTTGAAACCTATTGATGAAGATGATCTTCAAATTGCCGTTGCCAAATTCAAAACGCTGCTGCCAAAACAAGAATTAATGCCTCAAGGCTTTGGAATCGATTTGGAGCAAATTAAAAAAATGCTGACCAATCCATTTGAAAGAAACTACAAAAAACGGTTTACAGTTAAAATAGGGCAGTATTTGAAAGTAATTTCGATTGATGAAATCGAATGTTTTTTTAGTGAAAATAAAGGAACCTACCTGCATACATTTGACAATAGAAATTATTTAATCGAATGTACTTTGGAGCTTTTGGAGCAGGAATTAGATCCTGCGGATTTCTTTCGAACCAGCCGAAAATTTATAATTCCAATGAAAGCAATCAAAGAAATAGTCTTGTATAGTAACTCCAGATTAAAGGTTATTTTGCCTTCTTTTAAAGAAGAGGAAGTGATTGTAAGCAGGGAAAAAGTGGCCGAATTTAAAACGTGGATTGGGTGATTTTAGATCTAAAAAAACTGTTTCAAACACAAGATAAAAAGATCCTCAACAGAGATTTTTTTAGCTCTTGTAATTGAAACAGCTCATTGCATTTAGGAAGTAAAATTAATCAAATAGTGATTTAATTTCCTTTTGGGTTTTACCTAATTTTTGTTGTAATCTACCCCACATTTCATCCTCTTTTCCTTCTTCATACAACAAATCGTCATCGGTCAAATCGGCATACTTTTGTTTCAGTTTTCCTTTTAACTCATTCCAGTTTCCTTCAATCTCTTTTGAATTTGGCATAACATTTTAAGTTTAAATTACTATTTGTTCTTTTACAAATTTGGAAATTTTAGACCAGTATTTTGTTATATTATTTCAGGAAATAATTGCATAATTCCGATGATTTACTGTTTTAATCAAAAAAATAAGAATTATTTTTAATTAAAGTAAAATGCTAGGTTATGATTTGTAAAGTAATGGTAATTATTTATTTATAAATTAAGTATAGATTATATCTATGACCAATTTACACCTTAAATATTACTTTTCGAATGCTTATTATCACGAAAATAAGTGCGGTATAAATGATAAAGAACGGAATAATATATTCAATTAAATTCAGGGGAAGCATTACAGCGATAATGAGTAATTGAAAGCCTAAACCGTAAATTGAAAGCAAGGTCATAAACCAGTTGGGAAACGTTTTAACTTTATAGGCATCCTTGTCGAGATAGTGAATTATTTTGTCAAAGGTCCCATATACAATGGTGTAAATTAGAAACAAAATATCGACAGATTTTTGGGTCTCCCCTGGCAAAGCTCTTGGGGATTTGTGCTCAAAAATTTTGCTTGTTTTATCTCCGCCAATTGATTTAGTTCTTAAAATTACATAGTAATAATTGTATAAAGTACCTTGCAATTGGATACCAATAAACGCCAAAATTGTAAGCCAAATTGTAGTTTTTGAAACATAACAAATTGCCATTAGAAAGAGAAAATTTAGTATGATATCGAACACGCTATCTAGGTATCTTCCGGTGTAGGAAGGGGTCTTTTTTAATCGTGCCAATTCACCATCTGCAGCATCGATTCCCGATTTAAGAATAATGAAAAATCCAGCTAAAAAATAAGATCCTTCTAGAATGTAATAAATAGCGATTAGACCAGAAAGCCCAAAAAGTAGGGTGACATGTATGGGTGTGAAGCGGGTGTTTTTTAATTGATTGGCGAGAAATTTCCCAAAGATTCTTCCGTAATCGGATAGATCTAAAAATTTATCTTGAGCTGCAAGTTTAGACATTTAAGGTTATAAACAAAGGAATGCGACAATATAGTCTGGTATTATTTTATAGATATTATAATTTTATTTCGATAATCGGTGTAAAGTAAACGTCATTGCAGTGAGTAAAAAGAAGGCCATTATTTGATGTGCCAGCCCCAACCATAGCGGAACACTATAAAGCAAAGTGAAGACGCCTAAAGTAAATTGTAGAAAAACAAGAATTACTAAACTGTTGATTCCTTTTCTTTGTAGTGAGGAAAGCACCTGTTTTTTACTTTTGATATACAAAGCAACTATAAGTCCTACGACTACGTAAGCCATGGTTCTATGAACAAATTGCACACCGCTTTTTCCTTCAATAAGATTTAAAAATAGTGAATTTTTTTCTATAAAAACACTTTCGTGAATAAATTGTCCATCACTCATCAACGGCCAATGATTGTGAAGTAATCCGGCATTTAAACCGGCAACAAACCCACCGTATATAATTTGAATAATCAAAAACAGTAATGCAACACGCGCAAGATTTCGCAGTTGAACTATAACAATTGATTTATTTGGATAGAGTAGATCCAAAGCTACCCAAAGGGTATAAGCAAATGTTATGAAAGCAAATGTTAAGTGCAATGCCAATCTGAAATGGCTTACGTCAGGATTGTTAATTAAACCACTTCGTACCATAAACCAGCCCAAAAAACCTTGGAAACCTCCCATCAACAAAAGAACTACGCATTTCTTAATGGTCTCATTTGAAAGTCTTTTTTTAATCAAAAAATAAAGGAAAGGCACAATAAACGCTAATCCTATTATTCTTCCTATAAAGCGATGAAACCATTCCCAGAAATAAATAAATTTATAATCGCTTAGGGTAAAGTCATTATGGATATTTATTTTTTGATACTCTGGAAATTTTTTATATTCTTCAAATGCCTTCGACCATTTTTCGGCTGTCAATGGAGGGAAAGTATCTGTAACTAAATGCCAGTCTGTCATTGATAAACCAGAATTGGTCAATCGCGTAATTCCTCCCACTACCACCATCATAAACAATAATATGCACCCTGATAATAACCAAATGATAACGTAATTATTTTCCTTTTTCATTATTTGAGATTAATTTTTGCAAAGATATTTGAAATGAAATGAATTGTTAATTCAACAAGCGTTAATCTTTAATCCTAATTTTTTAGCTCTTTTTAACATAAATTCATAAGCCGGTTGGTACTCATTCTGTATTTCTCCCTCAAGTATCGCTTCCTTGATGGCCTCTTTTAGCATACCAATTTCCTTGGATGGCTTCAAATTAAATAGTTGCATGATTTCCTCTCCTGAAATTGGGGGTTGAAAATTACGAACATGATCGCGTTCTTCTACTTCTACAATTTTTTTACGGACGATTTCAAAATTATGATGGTATTTTTTGAATTTATTAGGGTTTTTGGTAGTAATGTCGGCTTCACATAATGTCATTAGATTTTCGACATCTTCACCGGCGTCAAAAACTAAACGGCGTACTGCGGAGTCCGTAACGGTGTCTTGTGACAGAACAATGGGGCGGGAACTCATCATGACCATCTTTTGTACAAATTTCATTTTCTGGTTCAATGGCATGTGCAAACGCTCAAATATTTTTTTTGCCATTTTACCGCCTAGAAATTCATGTCCATGAAATGTCCATCCTTGTTTTTTGTTAAAACGTTTCGTTGGTGCTTTTCCAATGTCATGTAATAACGCAGACCAGCGTAGCCAAACATCATCTGTATTGGGACAAATGTTATCGACAACTTCCAAGGTGTGATAAAAATTATTTTTGTGCGTGTGCCCTTCTATTTCTTCCACTTGATTCAAAGCGGTCAGTTCCGGAAGGATAATATCCAAAAGGCCCGTTTTGAACAATAGCAAAAATCCAATGGAGGGCTTATCTGTAGAAAGGATTTTATTCAATTCGTCAACAATGCGTTCCCCAGATATAATTTTAATTCGTGACGCATTTTTTGTAATAGAGTTCAAAGAGTGCTCCTCAATTTCAAAACCCAATTGGTTTGCAAAACGAATGCCTCTTAACATTCGTAAAGGATCATCAGAAAAAGTAATATCCGGATCCAAAGGGGTTTTGATTGTTTTGTTTTTTAAATCTTCCAGACCGTTAAAAGGATCTGATAATTCGCCAAAGTTTTTTGCGTTTAATGATAAAGCCAAAGCGTTTATAGTAAAATCACGACGGTTTTGATCATCCTCTAGCGTTCCGTTCTCTACGACAGGATTGCGACTATCAAGATTATAGGATTCTTTTCGAGCACCTACAAATTCAATTTCAGTATCTTCAAAACGCAACATCGCTGTTCCATACGTTTTGAAAACTTGAACTTTTGGTTTTTTAGGAAGTAATTGAGAGACTTTCAAAGCCAGTTCGATTCCGCTGCCAACGGCAACAATATCAATGTCTTTTTTAAAATCTCTATTCAAAATCAAATCTCTAACAAAACCACCAATTACATAACTATCAATGTTAAGTTCTTGGGAAGCTTGCGAAATGACTTCGAAAATTTTATTGTTTAAGGCTTCTTTATAGGAAGTTTTGATGCTCATTTTAAAAATGTTTAAAGTTTATAGTTGCTAAACTAAAAACTGAATCCTGCTAACTATTTGCGAATCACTTTTACCTGGGAATCGTTCGTCAATTTTATAATTGTAGATGGTTTTCCGGCAATTTTTTCGCGATGCAAATTTACAACATAGTCTACGCCTTTTATAATTTCAGGACTGATTTCTTTGAAACTTTTTGGAGTAGGTTGACCGGAGATATTTGCTGAGGTTGAAACCAACGGTTTTTTCATCTTTTCCAACAATTTAAAGCAAAATGGTTCTTTCACGATACGAATTCCAAGAGAGTTATCTGGAGAAACTAAATTTAGAGCCACATTTCTGGGTTTATCAAGGATTATTGTTGTCGGATTTTCAGATAAATCCATAATCTGCCAGGCTACTTCTGGGATATCCTTGAAGACATTGTACATCATTTTTTCGCCATTCATCAAAACAAGCATGCTTTGGGTTTCGGCTCGTTGTTTGAGTTTGTATATTTTAGCGACCGCCTCAGGATTTGTAGCGTCACAGCCTATTCCCCAGACGGTGTCAGTAGGGTAAAGAATTATGCCGCCTTCTTTTATGACGTCGTAAGCATTGTGTATTTCTTGGTTGATGTCCATTTTGTTGTTTTAATATGGCAAAGATATTTATATGAATCTAAAAAAATCAGGATACAATTAAAAATGTTTTTTTAGAATTTATGTCGTCAGATTGCTGGTTGATTTGAATCGAGAACTAATTTTCTAAATCTTTTTCTTTAGGATTATATAATATTACACAGGCTGCAATTCTCATTTTAATTTTAAATTAAAGGATTTTGAATTTGCAAAACTATACGTTTTTTATGAATTATTACCAGAAAAGCGATTTAGCTTAATTTGAAAAATTGTTTTAGTATGATTATAATTGGATAAGGGCTTGTTTTTCTATAAGCTTCACTTTGATCAAAGGCCTAGGCTAAAATTGTGGGTAGGTAAATAAAGTTAAAAGTTTATCTATATTATGTTTAATTAAGATTCTATTTTTGTAAAAAATAAATAGCTCAAAATAATTTATATAATGATAAAACCTAAACGCATAGCAATAATAACCACCCATTCATTTGGCTATATTGACTTTTTAGTTGCTAAACTTAAGGCGGCCCATACTGTTGATTTGACTTACGTTAATATTGATGCGATTCCTTTTTCTTATAAAAATATTTTTTCGAGACTTCTTAATTTTTTCATGAAACTGATGAGCCTTCCTAGTTTAAAAGAAGGTAATAAGACAAATTACATAAGACAAGTAATTCAAAACGGGGATTTATTTAATCAAATTTTAGTTATTAGACCTGATAAATTGCAACGAAAGACTTTGTTCGTATTAAGGGACAATGCAATTCAAATGACCTGTTTTTTGTTTGATGGTATTGAAAATTTTAAAGATCAAAAAAAGACATTGTCTTTTTTTGATACGGTTTACAGTTATGATAAAAAAGATGTTGAGAAGTATAATTTTCAATTTTTGACTAATTATATTTATGATGATAATATTCAAAACAATGATATTGTCAATAAAGTTTTTAATATTTCTTCATTTGATAGAAGATTCCCTTTTTTAGAAAAAATAGCCAATTATTTAGCTAAAAATTCTATTACTTTCAAGTTTGTAGTTAAAAAAGATAAAAGATTTAACCATAAAAACATAGAAATTATTACTGAATACTTACCCATTAGTGAGGTTAAAAAATTAATTGCAAACAGTTTAGTTTTGGTAGACATTCAGAAGGAAAATCAATACGGGTTGAGCTTTCGTATTTTTGAAGCCTTAGGTTACGAGAAAAAAATAATTACTAATAATGAGGATGTTATTACGTATGATTTTTATAATAAGAATAATATTTTTGTAATTTCTGAGGAAAATTATGAAATACCACTTGATTTTTTTGAAACGGATTATACTAAAATTGAGGATGAAATTATTAATAAATATAAATTATCAAGCTGGATTTTAGAGGTTTTTAAATTAAATTTAGAATAAAATGAGCCTTTTGAAATTCTTAAGTGCTTCTTAAGCGATTCTTAATCTTTCAAAATAATGTTTGGACTACATTTACCGTTAAAATAATGTTAAATGAGAGTAATACATTTTACAACTTCAAAAGTTTGGCGCGGCCATGAACAAATGATAATAGATATTTATGAATCATTTAGAGATAATAAATTTGTTCAAAATCAATTGATTCTGTGTACAGGGGATTCTGAGATTTTTAGGATTGCCACGGAAAGGAAATTGCATGTACAGACAATCAATTTTAAATCAGAATATGACCTTAAATTAGCTAAGAAATTTAAAAAAAATGTAGTCGATTATGGTGCCGATTTGATAATCATGCATAATAGTAAAGCACATACTATTAGTGTGTTGTCGTCTATTTTTTTTGGATTAAAAGTTCCTTTAATTTTATGCAGAACGTTAATTAAAGATATTGGAACTAATTTTTTTAGAAAATACAAGTACAATTATAAAGGGATAAAAAAAATCATATGTGTATCCGATTCAGTAGTTGAGATACTTAAACCTTCAATAAAAAATCATGACTCCATGACAGTCATTGGAAGTGTGGTTGATACAGATCGGTTTATTAACAATAAAAAAAATGGATTTCTGCACAGAGAATTCAATATACCATTAGATTATAAAATAATTGGAAATATCTCTGCATTTTGCAAAGTTAAAGACCACTATACTTGGGTAAATACAGTAGAAGAATTGCACCGTAGGGGTCTTAAAGCAAAATATATTTTAATAGGTGAAGGGTCTTTAGAACTAGAGATTAAAGACTATGTCAAATCTAAAGGATTAGAGAATGAAATTATTTTTGCGGGTTTTAGAAATGATATTAATAAATGCCTTCCTGAATTTGATTTGTTTTTATTTACCTCAAATTCTGAAGCGACAGGAGGGGTTATTCTCGAAAGTTATGCCTGTAAAGTTCCAGTTGTAGCTTCTAAAGCTGGTGGAATCCCAACTGTTTTAATTCATAATGAGACCGGTTTATTAGCAGAAACGGGCAATCCGATTGATTTTGCCAATAAAGTTGAGATTCTAATAAACGACAATACTATGCAGGATAAATTTATCAAAAATGGCTTTGATTTTTTGATGGCTACTTCCACACGCTTAATAATAGGCACTAAATTTTTAGATGTTTTGAATGAAGCAATTTTTATTAATTTAATTTAGTCAAATTTTTTATATTATGATTTCCATATTATGTCTGTTTTTATTTATTTTTTTAATTTTTATAAATTCTCAATTTAAATTGTTTTATTCTCCTTCAAAAAAAGTTAGAATTTTAGAATATCATTCTATCTCTACAAATGGTTTTGAGGACCAGATTACCATTAGTAAAGAGAAAATAATAGAACAATTTGAGTATTTAAAAAATAATAATTACACGACACTTTGGATGTCAGATCTTGATGACCTACAAAATAAAAAACAGAATTTAGCTCCAAAAACCGTTATCCTTACATTTGACGATGGTTTTTTAGATAATTATACAGTTTTATTTCCTTTATTAAAACACTACAATTTTAAAGCAGTTTGCTTTATGGTTTTGGGTAGAATAGGGCAAGATGTAGACTGGAACGGTCAGTATGTCAATGAGAATATGAAGTTGATGAATAAACAACAATTATTAGAAATTGGGACTCACATTGAGTTGGGGTATCATACATTTAAACATGATAATTACGCTGATTTGACTTTGGATGAAATTGAAAAAGATCTTGAGCAGTGTAAAGAAATAATAACAAGGGAAAATTTAAATGTTTTTCCTGCTTTGGCATATACTTACGGTGGATATTATAGGAAAAAAGGAGTCAATCAAAAACTGTTTTTTGATGTATTAAAAAACGCAGGCATTAAATATGCCCTAAGAATAGGAAACAGAATCAATATTTTTCCTTTAATAAACAGGTATGAAGTTCAACGTATCGATATTAGAGGTAGAGATTCGATGAAAGATTTTAAAAAGAAAATTATTTTTGGACGCACAAAATTATTTTAGATAGTAGAAATTTCATGAAATCCAGATTCTCATAATTCGTAGCATTAAATCAATTACTTAAATATTAGTTGTATAGAGGGTTATGTCGGTTTTAATAGCATAGTGAACCTTGATGTATTTTGGGCTAATTCCCATTTAAAATAGCTTGATATTCTTTTAAAGTTTTTTGAGCCATTACTGAAGCTGTATAACTTGAAATTAATTTTTCGTAGGAAAGGGTTACAAATTTTCTCTCAAGCTCTTTATTGTTAAACAAATAAATTATTTTTTCTGATAGCATCTCAAAATCTTCTTTTGGAGTTAAAAGACCGTTAATGCCTTCTTGTATAATTTCAGGAATTCCTCCTACATTAGTACTTATTACAGGTTTTTTATGATAAAAACTTTCAAATATTACTTCGGGTATGCCTTCGCTTTGTGAGGTCATTAATAATGCATCAAATTGTGGGATGAAGTTAGAAGCACTTGGTACATATCCTAAAAAATGGATGTAGTTTTCCAATTTTAATTCTTTAATTTTTGTTAATAAATCTTCCGTGCGCTCCGTAAAAGAGCCAATTTGCACAAATATTATATCTGTTCTTTTTTTTACATTCACAATTATATTAACTGTTTCTATAAGTGTCTCAAGATTTTTAGCCCTAATGTGATTTCCTATTGTTCCTACTATTTTTTTAGAGGCATCAATAGCAAATTTCTCGCGTAATAAAAAATCTGTCGCAGTGCTTTTATTGGTAACAGACGTGCCTTGGTAAACTGTAATTACCTTATCTCGATCTTTAATTGACTGTAAAGTAATTCTTCTGGTCTCGTCTGAAACACATAAATATTTTTTTATTTTAGAATAGTTGTATTTATAAAGTGTAAGTTTTTTATTTTTTATTGGGAATGACGTTTTCTTACTAAAAAGAAAAGGAGGTAAATTAGCGAATTTATCCGCAATAATAGTCAACGCAATTGCAGACGGATCATGAATGTGAATAATATCAACTTTTTTAGTTTTACATAAATTAATGATTTTCAATGAAAAGCGGAGATCTATATTATAAGCTAAAGGTGCAGTTTGAAATTCGATTTGGGTTTTATTTAAACGTTCGTGAAAAAGAGTGTTTTCAACACATAAGACAATATTTTTTATTTCAGGATTGGATTGTTTCAATTCATAACATAAGGTTTCAATATGGTTTTCGCCACCGCCCCAACTTTTTACTGCAGATATATGTAGAATGGTCATGTATTGATTTTATTGTTTAAATTTGTTTACTAATTTTTGGTTTTTATTAGAAAGTTCGTTCGTAATTCTAACATTTATTTAATTCAATCTTCCTTTACTTTCTCATTTATGTAACAATACAGCATGATTTAGGCATAATTTTAGGTAAAATTACATTAAATATTTTAAGTCTTGAATTCAATACTTACTTTTGTCATTCTATTGTCCCTTTTATGAAATATATTTTTGCCCCTTCTTTTAAATCTATTGAGAACCAAATCAGCAGCTGTATCAATAATTTTGATACGGATGGAATATTATTTGGTGATGGTCAAAGAAATAAGATAAAACTCTTCGATTTAGAAAGTAAAACCATTAATATCAAATCGTTTAAAATGCCTAATCTTATTAATCAAGTAGCCTATAAATATTTCAGAAAATCTAAAGCCAGACGTTCTTTCGAGTATGCAAATACATTAATAACAAAAGGTATAGGAACGCCTCAACCCATTGCTTATGCTGAAAATTTTAAAGTTTTAGGACTGGAAAATAGTTTTTACATTAGTGAACACCTTCCGGCCGAATTGACTTTTAGAGAACTAGTACAAAATCCGGACTACCCAGACCATGAGAATATCTTGCGTCAGTTTACCCAATTTACATTTGATTTACATCAAAAAGGAATTGAGTTTTTAGATCATTCTCCAGGAAATACATTGATACAAAAGCGATTGGAAGGTAAATATAATTTCTATTTGGTAGATTTAAACCGAATGAATTTTCATCATGTAATGGATTTTGATTGTCGTATGAAAAATTTTCATCGGCTTACGCCAAAAATTGAAATGTTAGCTATAATGAGTGATGAGTATGCAAAATTGTACGATAAGAAATACGATGAGATATTCAATAAAATGTGTTTTTATACCAATGATTTTCAGTCAAAATTTCATAGAAAAATTGCTCGTAAAAAGAAATTATTATTTTGGAGGTAACTGTAGTTTTCTTTTCCAAAGTTGTCCTAATTCTTGATAGCGAATGTGAATCGAATAAGCATTTAAATAACAAATAATCACCCCCTTTTCTCCGTCTAAAAAGCCTAATCGAACAATAAAATTAAATAAAAAATTATAAATTGGATGTAAAAGATGTAGTAAAAAAGAAGAATTTTGTTTCTTCATGAACATCTCTTGAGCTTTAAGTTTTCCGTAACGAATTGTTTTTGAATGATATGCTTGGTAATTCATATACGAATAATGAATGAGTCTATTTTTTAAAACACTTATGTTTCCATTTACTATTAATTTTTCATGTACGAGTTTATCGGTAGTGTATTCCGCATGTTTTTTATGAAAAAGGCGGTATATTTTATCATTTTGATTTCCGCTGAAATGCAAAACTTTATTTTTAAACATAAAAGTTCTTCGAAATAGAAAAGCGGCGTAGTTCGCATTATTATGTACAGTATCTACAATTTCCTTTTTTAATTCAGTAGTCAATCTTTCATCGGCATCGAGAAACAAAATCCAGTCATTTTTTGCTTGAGCAATTGCAAAATTTCTTTGTAAAGAATAATTTTCAAACTTATTTTGAATGAATTTTACGTTATCGAATGCTTTACAAATACCCTCAGTTCCATCTGTGCTGAATGAATCTACAACAATAATTTCGTCAGCAAAATCCAAATCAGCCAAAAGCGCTTTCATTTGACTCTCCTCGTTTAATGTAATTATTAAAACTGAAATGTTAGTATTGTGATTGAATTTCATTAATTTTTGAATGTTTTACAAAAATAGAGCATTATTCTAAATGTGTTTCCAAGAAAGTATGCAAAGAAGGAAAAATCAACTCGGGAGTAAACTCTTTGTAAAATACAATGGTTTCCTTTTTAATGATTTTAGCCGTTTTGCCTTCAAATAAATCAGGTCTAAACTCTTGTAAATGCAGCGAAACATGATTAATTCCATCTTCAAATGTGGCCCAACCTTTTTTGTCAATCCAAGGGGAAAAAACAATAAAAGAGGGTTTTTCTAATGCTTTTGCCATATTTATTGCCCCGCCATCGTTGCCAATTATCATATCACAATGATTCATTATAGCAATAAATTCTCGGATATTTTTCCCTAAAAGAGAGAAATAAATCTTCTGTTTGGTGCTTTCTTTACATTTATTGTAGATCGTTTTTGCATCTTCAATTTGCTTTGGAAAATAATTAAAAAGAATATTCACATCATCCTTATCTGCAATGAAATCGACTAATTGAGACATGTATTCCAGTGGATAGGTTTTATCAGAACTGCTCCCCATGAGACTGATCATAATTGTTTTTTTAGACTGGTCTATACCATGAGAGTCAAAAAGAGAAGCCGCAAAATCATTCTCTTCTTTTGTAACATAAATCTTGGGAAATGTTTCTAATTCAATATCCAGATGCAAAGGGTTTAGCAATGCTAATCGTTGTTCGATTATTAGACCTAAATTCGTATGGGTCGTTTTTTTTCTAATGACAGTATCCGTGTAAAGAAACTCTCTCCCTTTTTTCCAATACGATATTTTTTGTTTGGCACCCGAAAATAATACGACTAGCCAGCTTTCTAATTTAGAATACGCATCAATAACAATATCGTATTTTTCAGCTCGAATGGACTTCAATAATTTAAAATAGTGCCATTTGCTTTTTTGATGCTTTTCCTTGAAAAGAATTAGGTTGTCAAAACTGGTATTTCCTTGTAAAACTGCAATGGTAGATTCGTAAACCATATAATCAATTTGCGCTTTGGGATAGGATTTGCGTAAATTGTCGCACAATATGGAGCTTACTAAAACATCTCCAATCATTTTTTGTTGAATTACAAGTATTTTCATTCGAAGTAAATTTGAAAAAATTATGCTTTGGTTTTCAAGTAATTCATTGCACGAGGACTAATCCAGGTTTGTTTTCGTAGGGCATTTAAATAATAAACCGATAAATTTTTAAGCATCAACCGATTCACTTTCAATTTTGGAATAAAAAATAAAAACAAGCTTAAAAGCGTTAAAAATAGTTTCTCACTGAATACTCCTAAAATCAATACAGTATTCAAATAGAATTGTTTTCCTATTGAAAATTGATTGCTGATATAGACGTGTTTAGAAATAATCACTTCCGTTTTTGTAAGTGCTTTAGTCTTGACATTTAATCGGGATGCACCCCCATGTTGATGAAATATAGTTGCTTTTCGGGTAACGGCAACTTTTCCTTTATTCTCTGATATCTTTTTACAAAGAGCAACATCCTCAAAATACAACCAATAATCTTCGTCCCAGCCTTTAATTTTGTTAAACCAACCCCTGCTTATAAAAATGACCGCTCCGGTAACCCAATCGGGGTAAAACAAATCAGCAGTGTTGTTGAAGCGTTTCTCCAGTTTTGCTTTATTTAGCTTTCTAAAAAGAGATCTTGAGATTCCGAAAAAGTGTCCAAAAGCCGGAAATAAATTATTTTGTTTGTAAAAAACATCATTTTCATTTATTTGCAAACAAGACAAAATTCCAATTTCAGGATGTGAAACAGCTGTTTCTAAAAGTGTTTGAAGGGCTTCAAGGGTAAGTTTTGTATCTGGATTTAAAAAAAGGAAATGGTTTCCCGAAGTAATGCTTGCACCAAAGTTACAACCATTTGAGAAACCATTATTACCAGTATTTTCTATAAATGTAAACTTGGAATATTTTTGTTTAAAAACAGGAAATTGCCCGTCATTAGAAAAATTGTCAACAATGATTACTTCGAATGTGAATGCTCTTGAAATAATTGCCTCAATAGATTCTAAGCATTCGTCCAAGGCTTTCCAACCTCGGTAATTGACGATAATTATTGAAATATCCAATAGGTTTTTTATAAAATTTTTAAACGAAAACGGATTATACCGCTACGTCATATTCACGTAACGCATTGTTCAATGATGTTTTCAAATCAGTTGAAGGTTTACGAGTTCCAATAATCAAAGCACAAGGTACTTGAAATTCACCAGCAGCGAATTTTTTAGTATAACTTCCAGGTATTACAACGGAACGAGCAGGAACATATCCTTTCATTTCAACTGGAGTTTCACCGGTTACATCAATTATTTTTGTAGAGGCAGTCAAACATACATTAGCACCTAATACTGCTTCTTTTCCAACGTGAACGCCCTCAACAACAATACAACGAGAACCAATAAAGGCACCATCTTCAATGATTACCGGAGCCGCTTGCAAAGGTTCAAGAACACCACCAATTCCTACACCACCACTTAAATGTACGTTTTTACCAATTTGCGCACAACTTCCTACTGTTGCCCAAGTGTCCACCATAGTGCCTTCGTCAACATAAGCACCAATGTTTACATAACTTGGCATCAAGATAACACCACTTGAAATGTAAGCACCGTAACGTGCTACTGCATTAGGAACTACACGAATTCCTTTTTCGGCAAAGTCTTTTTTTAACAACATTTTGTCATGGTATTCAAAAATACCAGAATGTAACGTTTCCATTTTTTGAATTGGAAAATACATCACTACTGCTTTCTTAACCCATTCGTTTACTTGCCATCCTTCACCAACTGGCTCGGCAACACGTAATTTTCCGGTATCTAATAATTCGATAACTTCTCTGATAGCATCAGTTGTGTTTTTTTCCTGTAACAATGCACGGTTTTCCCAAGCTTGTTCTATAATAGTTTGTAATGGATTCATTTTTAATTTATTTTTGGCAAAGATAGGATTTTTAACCAAAAGCAAAAAGGCAAATTCAGTCGAAAATGTTACATATTTAACTTGTTTTATGTTATATGTTTTTAAATTAGAGAACTAACGAAAAAGCAGTAGGCAATCGAAAATAATTTTACTGCTGAAAGAGACAATACTTTAAATACCAGTCTTGGGGTGCTTATGATATGGATTCAAATTTGGTTTCAACTATCAAAAATAAATCAGTGATGCGTATTGTATCCACTGAAAATGGTAAGTACCGCATGATTTTTCTCCTAATTCTAAGATCATTTTACATAGACTTTTGAATGGCTAATTGGGAGTATGGAAAACAGGGTCGGCGAAACAATACTGTAATTCAAAAAACAATAAAAATATTTCTGAGTTGATTCATAAAGGATTAAAAAGTTTTTGGTAACAAAACAATACGAAAGTGATATTTCCACTACTACTAAAGTATTGAAAAAATAAAATAGTTATATTTGAAAAAAATAAATAAATGCCAAGAATTCTCTCCATCGATTATGGACAAAAACGAACTGGAATTGCCGTCACTGATGAAATGCAAATTATTGCTTCGGGATTGACAACCATTCCATCTGCAACAGCAATAACTTTTTTGAAGGAGTACTTCGCCAGAGAAAAGGTAGAAGCCGTGCTGATTGGCGAGCCTAAACAGATGAATGGCGAGCCTTCAGAGAGCGCCTCTATTATAAAAGGTTTTGTAACACATTTTACCAATCATTTTCCAGAGATGAAAGTCATTCGGGTTGATGAGCGGTTTACTTCCAAAATGGCATTCCAAACCATGATTGATAGCGGTATGAGTAAGAAAAAACGTCAAAACAAGGCTTTGATTGACGAGATATCGGCTACTATAATGCTTCAGGACTATTTGACTCAAAAGCGATTTTAAAATTACTATTGAATCAGTGTTTTGTCAATAAAACGTTTTGATAAATGTAACTTTTCAGACAAAATTTATGCTTTTTTTTGCAATTATATAATTTATCTTTGCACTTTAAAATATAGTTATGCCCGACACAACCATACGTACAAATAGTGAAGTAGTTCTTATAGGAGCTGGAATTATGAGCGCCACTCTGGGCTTACTCTTAAAAGAATTGCAGCCCGATATAAAGATTGAAATTTATGAGCGATTAGATATTGCCGCAGCCGAAAGTTCTGATGCATGGAATAATGCTGGTACAGGACATTCTGCCTTTTGTGAGCTCAATTATACTCCCGAAAGTGAAGATGGAAGTATTAGTGCTAAAAAAGCAATTAGCATTGCGGAATCTTTTGAAGTTTCGCGTCAATTTTGGGCTTATTTAGTCCAAGAGAATAAAGTTCCTTCTCCTGAAAAATTTATAAAAAGTATTCCACACATGAGTTTTGTTTGGGGGGATAAAAATGTAGAATATCTTAAAAAAAGATATGAGTCCTTACGGTCTAATCCTCTCTTTAAAGATATGATATTTAGTACTGATTTTTCTGAGTTGATGCAGTTAATGCCTTTGGTTATGGAAGGCAGGAAGGATTCTGACAAAGTGGCTGCTACCACAATGGCAATTGGTACCGATGTAAATTTTGGGGAATTAACCAGAAGTATTTTTGGTTATTTAACAACGCTAGAAGGGGTTACCATTCACTTTAATCATGAAGTACAAAAATTAAAACAAAGGGAAGATAAATCTTGGAGAATAAAAATCACTGATTTGGGTACAGGCCTAACTACAAAAGCCTACACTAAATTTGTTTTTATTGGTGCTGGTGGTGGTTCTTTACCATTATTAGAAAAAGCCAATGTTCCCGAAGGAAAAGGCTATGGCGGTTTTCCGGTAAGCGGGCAGTGGCTTAAATGTATCAATCCTGAAGTGATCGCAAAACATCAAGCAAAAGTATACGGGAAAGCTAGTGTTGGCGCACCACCAATGTCAGTACCCCATATTGATTCCCGCATGATAAATGGTGAAAAAGCATTGCTTTTTGGCCCTTTTGCTGGATTTTCAACTCGGTTTTTAAAAAATGGTTCGTATTCGGATTTGCCGTTGTCTATAAAACCAGACAATATTATTCCTATGCTTGCTGCGGGAATTAAGAATATTCCGTTGACCAAATATCTAATAGAGCAAGTGCGTCAATCACCAAAAGACAGAATTAATGCGTTGAGAGAATATGTGCCTAGTGCACGATCAAAAGACTGGGTTTTAGAGCGCGCAGGACAACGCGTACAAGTGATCAAGAAGGACGAGAAAGAAGGTGGGATTCTGGAGTTTGGTACTGAAGTGATTACCACTGATGATGGTACTTTGTCTGTTTTGCTTGGTGCTTCACCAGGCGCATCTACAGCTGTTTCTATTATGGTTGAATTGATCGAAAGGTGTTTTAAAGAACAATTTGAAACACCAGAATGGCAAAATAAATTTAAAACGATGATTCCTTCTTTTGGTCAAGAATTAAACAACAATCCTGACTTGTTAGCAGAAATTAGAAAAGAAACGGCTGCCGTTTTGAAGCTGAATAATTAGAAATTTATAAATAAAAGGCGCTACATTTTAGATTGTATTTATTTTTGCGCCTTTCCTTTAATGTTTTTTAAAACTTTAGTTGTTTTTACAATGTTTTCGGATAAATTAGTAAGCCAGATTAACTGCTCAATCACTAACTGTGCTTCTTGCATTTTCATTTGAAACGCTTCTTCATCGATTGGAATTCCTTCTTTTAATTCTTTTTCTCGAATGTTTTTTAAATCTGTAAAGCGAATCGCTAAATCTTCTTTGGGAAGATTTTCTTCTAGTTCTAAATTATTTTCTTTCAATAGCGCAATAGCATTATCTAAATTTTGAATTGCTGCGTTCACCACTACATTAAATGACTCAGAAGCAGTAGTAGTTTTATGTGATTGTATATAAGTTCCTAACGAAGCCAGCGAAGACAATAAAGAATGATTTAAGACTGTTAGTTTATATACTTGTGGGACTTGTTTTTGTTTTGATTTAGGCTCTTGAACCATTCTTTGAAAAGAGGCCATTAAGTTCCCAATTTCAATAAAAGCATTTTTTCTTGCTAAACGGTATGAAGTAGAAATACTTCCTTTTTTATTATAAAAAACAGAAATTTCTTTTAGATAATCTTGATTTGCTTTAATCGATTTTTCTAAATAGATAGGAATATTTAAAAATTCCCACGAAGGCCATAAAAAGTGATTTGCCATAAATGTTAAAACAGCCCCGACTAAGGTATCCAGTATGCGATATTGTACTAAATCACCAATATTAGGCGTTATGATTCCATAAATAAAAACGACATACATGGTTACAAAAGTAGCGCTTACTTTGTAGTTGATTTGTGTGAAGAAAAAACCCAAAAGCATACAAAGAATAGAAAAAACACTGATAATGATGTTGTCTTTTACATAGTAAAGAATTCCAAAAGCAATAAATCCACCTATAAAAGTCCCAATTATCCGATCAAATGAACGCTCTTTTGTCAAGCCATAACCAGGTCTCATAATTACAATTATAGTCAGTAAAATCCAGTAAACGTTGTGGAACGGCAGTAAGTTTCCAATAATCAGTCCAATCATCAAAGTTATCGTTAATCGCAAGGAATGTCTGAAAATAGTTGAGGATAAACTGAGGTTTTCTGTCAAAGTACTTAACGGATAATACTGTGGGGTCAGGAATTTTTCTAAATCGGTATCAATGCCTTTATAGTCTTGGGAATTAAAAGTTAATGTAAAAGCACGTTCGACAATTGTTATTTTTTCGACTTGCTTTTCAGCATACTGCAGCATGGTTGTCAACATAAAAACACCTTCAGTGGCAGTGATTTTACCTAAATCATTTTCATAATCTGAAATGGCTAACTGTAAAGCTTTTAGATCACTGAATAAAGTATGTTTAGAAATGTACTTCGTTTGTTTTTTTACACTTTTGGATAATTGTTTTAAACTAGCTGCCAAATTGTACGCTAAACGTTGGTAGGTAAGTAAAACCTTTGGATGATTATCGAATTTATGATGCAATTTATCATGATCGAATGCGGTAGATAAAGCCAGCTCCAAAATTTCTACTAATGAGATAAACACCAAAAGCATTTTACGGTTTTGATTGGAAGAACCTGACGTAATATGACTGCTGATTAATACTTCTCGGATGTTTTGATGAATGGTATTCAGTTCCACCTGAAGGTGTAACTGTTTTTCAGTAATGGCTTTTTTATCGGCATTGAGAGTCCACAAATCACCGCGTAGTTTTAAATATTTTGCCGTAAGCTTAATGCATTCTGCTATTTGTAATTCGATGTAACGATGCGGTCTGATGTAATGAAAAATAAGTGAAATCAAGAGGTAAAATAAGCCTCCAGCAAGAATTAAACTGGAATGCTGCACCATTACCCAGCCGGTATTGATACTTGAAAATGCCAGCGAAAGTGCAATGAGACTGGAGAAAGAAACCATCGTGGCGCGTTGTCCGTACACAGAAATCATAGATAACATAAAAATTAATACGGCTAAAAACGGATAGAAAACCCAAGAGTAAGGATAGACAATATTTACAATTAAATTGATGCCTGCTACTAAAAAGGCAGTAACTAAAACACCATTAATTTTATGTTTTAGACTGCTCGGAATATCACTGGGATAGGTAAAAAAAGCACCCAGAGCCATTGCAAAACCCATTTCGAATTTATCAAAAAACGAAAACAATACAACGGGAACTACTGCTGCTATGGTAACTTTTATAGCATTAGTAAAATTGGTAGTATCAGTAAATTTTCGGATTTTGTAAATCATATTATAGTATAGTGACAAAGGTAAGAATTGTATGAATTATTCAAAGAATAAATAGAGGTCTTTTATTTTAAATTGTAAATATTAGCTAATATTTAACGGCAGATTATTCATTGTCTATTTTTTTACTATTTTTGCAAACTGAATGAAAAGGAAATCTATTTCAATTTCAGTAGACAATACCTAATATAAGACGAATGATTTTACCAATTATAGGATACGGCGATCCCGTTTTAAGAAAAACAGGTGAAGTTCTTTCACCAGAACATCCAAATTTGAAAGAAACGATTGCTAATATGTACGAGACCATGTATAATGCCTATGGCGTTGGACTTGCTGCGCCACAAGTAGGATTAGCCCTTCGTTTATTTGTGATCGACACCACTCCTTTTAGCGATGATGAAGAATTAGAAGATGCGGAACAAAAGGAGTTAAAAGGATTCAAAAAAACTTTTATCAATGCCAAAATGATAAAAGAAGAAGGTGAAGAGTGGAGTTTTAACGAAGGGTGTTTAAGTATTCCTGATGTTAGAGAGGATGTTTACAGAAACCCAACCATAACAATAGAATATTGTGAAGAGGATTTTGTGATGAAAACCGAAGTATTTGATGGATTAATAGCCAGAGTAATTCAACACGAGTACGACCACATTGAAGGAATTTTGTTCACAGACAAAATATCATCATTAAAAAAACGATTGATTCAAAAGAAACTAAAAAACATCTTAGAAGGTAAAACATTCCAAGATTACAGAATGAAATTTTTTGCCAAAAAGGGAAGATAAAACAAATTTACAGCTTTGCTTGGTATGATTTTTGGTTTTAAAATAAAAAATAAATAAGTCAAATTCTTAATAATAATTACACAAAACATGAATTTAGAAAAAATATTAGCCATTTCAGGGAAACCAGGTTTATATGTATTGAAAGTACAAACAAGAACTGGCTTTGTAGCAGAATCATTAGCAGACGGAAAGAAAATCACAGTGAACTTGAAAAGCAATGTGAGTTTATTGTCTGAAATTTCAATTTACACCTATGAAGGTGAAAAACCGTTAGCTGAAATCATTCAAAAAATTGCAGATAAAGAAAATAAAGGTGCAGCAATATCTCATAAAGAAGACAATGCTACATTGATGGCTTATTTTAAAGAAATTCTACCAGATTATGACGAAGAAAGAGTGTATCCTTCTGATATCAAAAAAGTTTTAAACTGGTACAATATGCTTCAAGCAAAAGGATTAATTACTGATGAAGCTCCAACTGATGCAGTGACAGAAGAGCTTGCCGCCGTTGCAGAAGAAACTCCTGCGCCAGAAGTGAAAGTTCCTGCAAAAAAAGCAAAAGCTAAAAAAGAGTAATGCTACTTTAAAAAAATATTTAATCCTGTTCAGCTATTTTTCTGAACAGGATTTTTTTATTTTTACCAAAAACCATTTCTGATGAATTCAAGACAACACCAATTGCAAGCTTTCGAACGATTATTAGACATTATGGATGATTTGCGAGAAAAATGTCCTTGGGACAAAAAGCAAACCATGCAAACCTTGCGTCATCTTACCATTGAAGAAACCTACGAATTAGGGGATGCTATTTTAGACAACGATTTAAATGAAGTCAAAAAGGAATTAGGAGATTTGTTATTGCATATTGTTTTTTATGCCAAAATAGGGAGCGAAACCAACGATTTTGACATGGCTGACGTGTGCAACGAAATTTGTGAAAAGCTAATTCACCGTCATCCGCATATTTACGGTGATGTGGTGGTAAAAGACGAGGAAGAAGTAAAACAAAACTGGGAAAAACTGAAACTTAAGGAAGGCAAAAAGTCTGTTCTGGAAGGGGTTCCCAAAAGTTTACCTGCTTTAGTTAAAGCAAGCCGAATTCAAGATAAAGTAAAAGGAGTGGGGTTTGACTGGGAAGAGTCCCATCAGGTTTGGGATAAAGTTCAAGAAGAATTAGAGGAATTGCAAGTTGAGGTTGAAGCGGGCGATCAGGATAAAATTGAGGCTGAATTTGGAGATGTTTTATTTTCGATGATCAATTATGCCCGATTTTTGAATGTTAATCCGGAAGATGCATTGGAACGAACCAATAAAAAATTCATCAAACGCTTCCAGTACTTAGAAAGCAAAGCCGGAGAATTAGGAAAACCCTTAATGGATATGACTTTAGCTGAAATGGATGTGTTTTGGGAAGAAGCGAAGCGACTTCCTAAATAAATAGGAATTGGAAATCTACGATTTCTAAATAACTCAATTTTGGGAAGAAGCGAAGCGACTTCCTAAATAAATAGGAATCGGAAATCTACGATTTCTAAATAACTCAATTTTGGGAAGAAGCGAAGCGACTTCCTAAATAAATAGGAATTGGAAATCTACGATTTCTAAATAACTCAATTTTGGGAAGAAGCGAAGCGACTTCCTAAATAAATAGGAATTGGAAATCTACGATTTCAAAATAACTCAATTTTGGGAAGAAGCGAAGCGACTTCCTAAATAAATAGGAATTGGAAATCTATGATTTAAAAATACTTTACTTTTGGGACGAAGTGAAGAAGTTGTAGTATTCAATTAGAGAATGTAATGTTCTCTATTAAATAATTAAAATTAACCAATGGCAGAAGATAAAACTGAGTTAAAACGTTCTTTAGGATTAATAGATGCCACGAGTTTAGTTGCGGGTTCCATGATTGGATCTGGGATTTTCATTGTAACATCAGCTATGGCCAGGGATATTGGTTCGGCGGCGTGGTTATTGGTTATTTGGTTGGTAACGGGAGTAATTACAGTTGCAGCGGCATTGAGTTATGGAGAATTGGCTGGAATGATGCCCAATGCGGGCGGGCAATTTGTATATATTCAACGCGCTTATGGGCGATTGGTTTCTTTCCTGTATGGTTGGACTGTTTTCACTGTAATTCAAACCGGAGTTATTGCAGCCATTGCAGTTACTTTTGCTAATTATGCTGCTATCTTCTTTCCTGTTTTGGATCATACACTTTTTACGGTTGGTACTAGTTTTGTTTTTTCCTACCAAAAAGTATTGGCTATTTTTAGTATAATTTTGTTAACGTACATTAATACGAAAGGTGTAGAAAGCGGAAAAACAGTTCAGTTGCTCTTTACTTCAGCTAAATTAATTGCACTTTTTGCGCTGATAGTTTTAGGATTATACGTTGGTTTGCAAACGGATGTTTTGGCTAATAATTTTGAAAACATGTGGGCGGCTAGTAAAACGATTGTTAATCCTGACGGAACGATTACAGTGACAAAATTAGTAGGAATGGCTATTTTGGGAGCTGCTGGAGCAACGATAATAAACTCCTTATTTTCTAGTGACGCTTGGAATAATGTTACTTTTATAGCAGGTGAAATTAAAGAGCCTAAAAAGAATATTCCCCGAAGCTTGTTTCTTGGAACTTTAATTGTTACTGTCATTTATGTTTTAGCGAATGTTGCTTATTTGGCTTTGTTGCCCCTTCAAGGAACTCCAAACGCTACTGATATTGCCGGTAACGGAATCATGTTTGCCAGTAATGATAGAGTAGGAGCGGGCGCAGCTAGCATGATTATGGGAAATGTAGGGGTTTTTGTGATGGCTGGATTAATTATGGTTTCTACTTTTGGGTGCAATAGCGGTTTGATTCTTTCGGGAGGGAGATTGTTTTTTGCAATGGCAAAGGACGGATTGTTTTTTAAACAAGCAACCGAGCTGAATAAAAATCAAGTACCAGCCAAAGCCTTATGGGTGCAGTGTATTTGGGCTTGTATACTCTGTATTTCGGGAAAATTCGGAGATTTACTTACGTATGCTACTTTTGCGTCCTTATTGTTTTATATTTTGACCATTTTTGGGGTTTTTATCCTTAGAAAAAAAGAACCCAATGCTGAGAGGCCCTATAAAGCTTTTGGATATCCTGTAGTTCCGGCTATATATATTATGGTGACCTCAGCCATTTGTCTCACCTTGCTAATCTATGACACGTTCAATACTGGGTTGGGATTGTGTATAGTAGCGCTGGGAATTCCGGTATATTATTTTGTGATGAATAAGAAAGAATAAAGCAAGTTGAATTAATCCGCTAGTTTTTTAAGGCTGTTGATGTCTTTCAAAACGATTTTTTTGCCCTTCAATTCAATCAATCCTAATTTATTGAAATCCGATAATAAACGAATGCAACTTTCAGTAGCAGTACCAATCATGCTGGCTAATTCATCTCTGGAGAGTTGTATTTTTAAAGAGTTGTCTTTGTTTTTTCCAAAAGTATCATGTAAATAAAGAAGCGTTTCGGCGAGTCTTTCTTTGACCGTTTTTTGGGCTAAAGTAACCATGTGATCATCGGCTTCTTTTAAATCACCGCAAATAGTTTTCATTACATTCATCGAAAACTGGTTGTTCTTGTCAAAATATCCCATGACTTCTGACTTGGGAATAAAACAAACTTGCATGTCTTCCAGAGCTACTGCACTTAAGTTTACTGGCTCATCACTAATCATAGAACGTTGGCCTAATAATTCTCCTTTTGTAACCAGTTTTACTATATGGTCTTTACCATTAGCACTGAGTTTTGTCAATTTGCAAATACCATCTTTGATGCAATAAATACCATTGACATTCTCTCCTTCTTCAAATATAACATCACCTTTCTTAATGATATGTGATGTTTTGCAACTGGAAAGTTTTAATAACTCCTCTTTAGTAAGGGCTTTTAAAGAGCTAAATTCTCTGACGATACATTGTTCGCATTTGCTCATATTGTTAGTCATTTATTAATAGTGCAAAACTAACCCTTTAATATGATAAATGTCATATTTTAATTAACAATCGTTTAGGTACTTTGTTGAAGGTAAAATGAGTAAAGTTATGGACACACAAAACTGTTTTCATTGTGGTTTAGATGGTATAAAAGAAGAAGCAATTTTTTTTGATGCGAAAAATTTTTGTTGCAACGGATGTAAAACCGTCTACGAAATTTTCAGTCTTAATGATTTGACTTGTTATTATGATTTTGAAAAATCACCTGGAGCAACCCCGCAAGATAGTAATGGAAAATATGATTTTTTAGATAATGAAGGTATCGTTTCAAAACTTTTGGAATTTCAAGAGAATACAACCGCTATTGTTTCACTTAACATTCCACATATTCATTGTAGCTCGTGTATTTGGATTTTGGAAAATTTACAGCGCCTTCAAAAAGGAATAAACACTTCTCAGGTAAATTTTCCAGAAAAAAGAGTCCGAATCACTTTTAATCCAGAAGTGGTTTCTTTCAAAGAAATTGCTTATTTGTTGGGTTCCATTGGTTATGATCCCTACATTAGTTTAGAAAACTATCAAGCAGGTACTACTAATATAGATAGAAGTTTAACCTATAAATTGGGCGTTGCCTTCTTTTGTTTTGGAAATATCATGTTGCTTTCGTTTCCGGAATACTTTGAAGTAAAGGAATATTGGTTAGACCACTACCGCGGCTTTTTCCGTTGGTTGATTTTTGCTTTAGCCTTGCCCAGTTTCTTTTACTCGGCCAGCGGTTATTATGTTTCAGCTTATAAAAGTATCAAAACTAAAATGCTGAATATCGATATTCCTATTGCGTTAGGAATTGTTGTGATGTTTGTCCGTAGTACGTTTGATATTGTTATGGAGTATGGATCTGGTTTTTTTGACAGCTTAGCTGGGTTGATTTTCTTTATGCTTTTGGGTAAAATGTTCCAAATCAAAACGTATGGTTTTTTGAGTTTTGAAAGGGATTATAAATCGTATTTCCCAATAGCGATCACCAAAATAAATACGGATCTATCCGAAGAGAGCGTGGCTATTTACGAAGTCGAAAAAGGAGACAGACTACTCATTAGAAACCAAGAGCTCATTCCCGTGGATGGGATTTTAATTTCTGAAAAAGCAGCAATTGATTATAGTTTTGTCACCGGAGAAGCGATTCCTATTGCGAAACAATCCGGAGACAAAGTTTTTGCCGGTGGTAAACAAATAGGTAAAGTTATCGAAATAGAAGTCATGCATTCGGTTTCTCAAAGTTATTTGACACAATTATGGAGTAATGATGTGTTCCAGAAAAATGTGGAGCAAAAACACAAAACCATTACAGACAGAATTTCTCGTTATTTTACTCCAATACTGTTATTAATTGCTTTTGTGGGATTTGGATATTGGATTTCTAAAGACGTTAATATTGCTTTCAATGTGTTTACGGCTGTTCTTATTGTTGCCTGTCCATGCGCTTTGGCATTGACGGCGCCTTTCACTTTTGGAAATGTATTACGAATTGTAGGCAAGCAGAAATTCTATCTCAAAAACGCATTGGTTATTGAGCAATTGGCCAAAGTAGATACAATTGTTTTTGACAAAACAGGAACCATTACCACCAATAAAAAATCGAATATCGTTTACGAGGGTAATGAGATTACGAATGAAAATTTGCGATTAATTAAAAACACACTTCGTGGATCAAACCACCCATTAAGTAGAATTTTGTATGACTTTTTACCTGAAATGAAAAGAGTAAAGACGAGTTGTTTTGAAGAGATTACAGGGAAAGGTATTGAAGCAAAAATTGAAGAAAATATAATTAAGATTGGTTCACAAGAATTTTGTGTACCTCCATTTTGTGTTTCGTCTCCCTATTCTATGGCGAGGGTTGAGGAGAGGACTTCGGTTCACATACAGATAAATGATGTTTATTATGGGAAATACATTTTCAATAATCAATACAGGGAAGGACTTGAGACGCTTTTCAAAAACTTAAGCAACACCTATAAAATCAAGGTTTTATCCGGTGATAATGAAGGCGAACGTACCATTCTTGAGCAACTTTTGCCGAAAGGCACAGAATTAATTTTCAATCAAAAACCGGAACAGAAATTAGAATTTATTAGAAACTTGCAAGACAAAGGTAAAAACGTGATGATGGTAGGCGATGGGTTAAATGATGCCGGAGCTTTGGCACAAAGCAATGTTGGGATTTCCATTTCTGAAAATGTGAATGTTTTTTCACCAGCTTGTGATGCTATTTTAGATGCCAATGAGTTTCAAAAATTGAACTATTTTTTGAAATTATCCAAAAATGCCATAACGACTATCAAAATAAGTTTTGGATTGTCCTTATTGTACAATGTGGTGGGATTATCATTTGCTATTACTGGAAATTTATTGCCTTTGGTTGCGGCAATTATTATGCCTTTGAGTACAGTAACCATAGTAAGCTTTGTAACATTAATGAGTAATTATTATGCAAATAAGAAATAGAATTATTCCCGTTTTTCAATTGTGCTTTTATCAAAAATTAGGAGCTACCAATAAGTATGATAAATGTCATATTTTACTCGGAAACGTCAAAGTAACTTTGTTAACACAAATTAAGGTATGAGTGTCATTTATCTATTAATCACCATCAGTATATTAGTAGCCATTGGTTTCTTTATTGCTTTTATACGAGCAGTAAAAACAGGTCAATATGACGATGATTATACGCCATCAGTAAGAATGCTTTTTGACGATGAACTCGTTCAGTCGAAAGCAGAAAAACCAAAAGGCAAGAGTGAGGAGACTTTTTAATAGTCAACACAAACTTTAAATTTTCCAATCATTTAATTTTATAATTTATGAAAATGCAGCAGTTTTATTATGATAACACAATTGTAAAAAAATTCATTTATGCAACCATTGTTTTTGGAGTTGTAGGAATGATAGTGGGGCTTACCTTGGCCTTTATGTTTCTTTTTCCAAATATAACGGATGGTATTTCGTGGTTGAGTTACGGTCGATTGAGACCTTTGCACACGAATGCAGTTATTTTTGCCTTTGTGGGAAATGCCATGTTTGCGGGTATTTATTACTCATTACAGCGATTGTTAAAAGCCAGAATGTATAGTGATTTTTTGAGTAATCTTAATTTCTGGGGCTGGCAATTAATCATTGTGGCTGCAGCTATATCCTTGCCATTGGGGTATAGTTCTTCAAAAGAATATGCTGAATTAGAATGGCCAATAGATATTGCAATTGCTTTAATTTGGGTTGTTTTTGGGATCAATATGATTGGAACCATTTTAAAACGTAGAGAGCGCCATTTATATGTTGCCATTTGGTTCTACTTGGCAACATTCGTTACCGTGGCAGTTTTACATATTTTTAATAGTTTATCATTACCAGTTTCTGGAATGAAAAGTTATTCGGTGTATGCAGGAGTTCAAGATGCCTTAGTGCAATGGTGGTATGGTCACAATGCGGTTGCTTTTTTCTTAACCACGCCTTTCTTAGGACTGATGTATTATTTTATTCCCAAAGCTGCAAATCGTCCGGTATATTCTTATAGACTGTCTATTGTACACTTTTGGTCGTTGATTTTTATTTACATCTGGGCTGGACCGCACCATTTATTATATTCTGCATTGCCTAACTGGGCACAAAATTTAGGGGTTGCTTTTTCTATTATGTTAATTGCACCCTCTTGGGGTGGAATGATAAACGGATTATTAACCTTGAGAGGAGTTTGGGACAAAGTAAGAGTCGACCCAGTTTTAAAATTCTTCGTGGTAGCAATCACTGGTTACGGAATGGCAACTTTTGAAGGTCCAATGCTATCGCTTAAAAATGTAAACGCTATTGCACATTACACGGACTGGATTATTGCTCACGTGCACGTAGGCGCATTGGCTTGGAATGGATTTATGGCTTTCGGTATGATTTATTGGTTGGTACCCAGAATGACCAAAAGTAATTTGTACTCACTTAAGTTAGCTAATTTTCACTTTTGGATTGGTACTTTAGGAATCATTTTATATACAATTCCCATGTATGTTGCTGGTTTTTTACAAGCATCGATGTGGAAACAATTTAACCCAGACGGAACTTTAACCTACGGTAACTTCCTGGAAACAGTAACTCAAATTATGCCAATGTATTGGATGAGAGCCATTGGTGGAACCCTTTATTTAATTGGAATGTTTACTTTGGTGTATAATATTATTCAAACGGTAAGAGCTGGTTCTAAAATTGAAGATGAATTAGCGGAAGCTCCTGAATTATTGAAAATTAGTGCGGGAAGAGTTAAAGGGGAGAAATTTCACCCTTGGTTAGAAAGAAAACCCATTCAATTAACCATTTTAGCAACTGTCGCGATTTTAATCGGGGGTGTTATCCAAATTGTACCTACGATTTTGGTGAAATCTAATATTCCAACTATTGCAAGTGTAAAACCGTATTCTCCATTAGAATTAGAAGGACGTGATTTATACATTCGGGAAGGTTGTGTAGGGTGTCACTCGCAGTCTGTTCGTCCTTTCCGTAGTGAAGTGGAACGGTATGGACCGCAATCTAAAGCTGGAGAATTTGTTTACGATCATCCATTTCTTTGGGGATCCAAACGTACCGGTCCGGATTTATTAAGAGTGGGAGCAAAATACAATGATAATTGGCATTTTAACCACTTTTGGAATCCGCAAAGTATATCTGCAGGCTCCATTATGCCAGGTTACAAATGGCTGTTTGACAATAAACCGATGGATATTTCTTTGACTCAAAAGAAAATGCAGGTTATGGTGACGCTTGGTGTCCCTTACACAGCAACTGAGATAAAAAGTGGTTTAGATGATTTAAGAAGACAAGCTCTTGCAATTGAAGAAAGCTTAAAAAATGATCCTGACTTTGTGAAAAGTTATAATGAAAGCAAGAAAAAAGCCGAAGCTAGAGGAGAGGAATTTGTTCCAATGAACGAAAGAGAAATTGTAGCTATGATTGCTTACATGCAAAGACTTGGAACCGATATTAAAGTAAAAGATGTCGCTAAAAAATAAAAGTTATGTTCGAACAAATAAAGCACAATATGGAAACGATAGAAGGTGTGGCACTATATCCCATCATATCATTATTAATTTTTTTCGTCTTTTTCGTGGGCCTCGGGCTTTGGGTTTTCTCTTATAAGAAAGAAACGATAAGCGAATTGAGCCAAATTCCATTGCGAGACAATTAAACAATATAATTTTTTAAAATTTAAAAATGAAAAAATTAATTCCAGTATACGTTAGAGTCCCCGTTATTTTCTTTGCTGTATTGATGGCAATGGAATATTTTATTGACTCAGGAGATCGTCCTGCTTTTATAAAATTTCCAATGGTTTCTGTATTCTTATTCGTGTTTCTTTTTCTTTTGATAGCAATTGAAATGACGATGGGCGCTGTTGATACTATTATGTATCATTTATTGACCGAAGAACAAAAAAACAAATTAAATGAGGCAAACGATTTTAGTTTCAAGGATAGCGAATGGTACCAAAAGCTGATGGAAAAATTGACTAAAACCAAGTCATTGGATAATGAAGGTCAGTTATTATTAGAACATGATTACGACGGAATAAAAGAATTAGATAACAATTTACCGCCGTGGTGGGTGTATTTATTCTATGCTTGTATCATTTTTGGGGTTGTTTACATGGTTCGATACGAAGTCTTAGGAGCTGACAATCAAGAAATGGAACTTAAAAAAGAAGTGGCTCAAGCCAAAATTGATATTGCCGAATACATGAAAACGGCTCCGGACATGATGGATGAAAAAACGGTGACCTTGCTGACAGATCCTACGGATTTAGCAGCGGGAAAAGAAATTTTTACTACTAATTGTGCCGCTTGTCACCGAGCTGACGGTGGAGGACAAATTGGACCAAATCTAACGGACGAACAATGGATTTTAGGTGGCGGAATAAAAAATGTATTTCATACGCTAGTAAATGGAGGACGTGACGGAAAAGGAATGATTTCCTGGAAAGGAACATTAAAACCTAAAGAAATGCAAAAAGTGGCCAGCTACATTCTATCCTTGAAGGGAACTAATCCACCTGATGCAAAAGCTCCAGAAGGGGAATTTTGGGTGGAAGAAAAGGGTACTGTTGCTGTTAAATAACAATTAGAAACACACGTTTTTATTTAGCTTAAGAACTTTAATAATTATTTTGAACTTGTTTTTAAATAAAAAAAATGTCAAAATTATCAGACGAAACTTTTAGAGATACCATTGGGACGATTGATGAGGAAGGAAACAGAAAATTTATTTTCCCCAAAAAGCCTTCCGGAAAGTT
This sequence comes from Flavobacterium amylolyticum, assembly GCF_048284335.1. NCBI lineage: Bacteria > Pseudomonadati > Bacteroidota > Flavobacteriia > Flavobacteriales > Flavobacteriaceae > Flavobacterium > Flavobacterium amylolyticum. The sequence continues at coordinate 888,185 of NZ_JBLVPG010000002.1, read as the reverse complement.
TTATGATTATAGGAAATGGGTTAGTTATTTTTTACTCATTGTACTTGTTGCGAATCCTTTTATAAAGATAAATGGCAATCAGTTCATGATGTTCAATATATTGGAGCGGCGATTTAATATTTTCGGATTTCCATTTTGGCCTCAGGATATATATCTTTTTGTTCTTTTTATGGTTATTGGTGTCGTTTTCGTCATCCTTTTTACGGTGATTTATGGACGAATATTTTGCGGATGGATTTGTCCACAGACTATCTTTTTAGAAATGGTTTTCCGCAGAATAGAATACGGGATTGAAGGCGATCGTGGTGCTCAGATTCGTTTGGAAAAACAGGAATGGAATGCAGAGAAAATTAGAAAAAAAGCCTTTAAATGGACAATTTTCTTAATCATCTCTTTTTTTATTGCCAATGTTTTTCTGGCTTATCTTATCAGCAGTGACAAGCTACTTTTAATGATTGTAGAAGGACCTGAAAATCATCTGAGTACTTTAGTTTCTTTATTTATTTTTACAGGAGTTTTCTATTTTATTTTTGCTTGGTTTAGAGAACAGGTTTGTATTATCGCCTGTCCTTATGGAAGATTACAAGGTGTTTTATTAGACGATAAATCGATTAATGTAGCGTACGATTTTGTTCGTGGCGAAAAAGAGTTGGGTAGGGCTAAATTCAACAAAAAAGAGGATAGAACTGTTACTGGAAAAGGCGATTGTATCGATTGCAAGCAATGCGTAAATGTTTGCCCAACCGGAATTGATATTCGTAACGGGACTCAAATGGAATGCATCAATTGTACCGCTTGTATTGATGAATGTGATACGATTATGGACGGTATAGGATTGCCAAAAGGACTGATTCGTTATGCATCTGAAGATGAAATTGAGAAAAAAGTAACGTTCAAGTTCACACCCAGAATGAAAGGGTATTCAGCCGTATTATTCATTCTTACAGGAATTTTGATTGGATTGTTGTTTTTGCGTTCGGATGTTGAAGCCAGTATTTTTAGGCTACCAGGTCAGTTATTCGAACACAAAGGCGAAAATATCAGTAATATTTATACTTTTAAAATTATCAATAAAACCAATACCGATTTTAATGATATTCATTTCAAATTGGTGGGTGTAAAAGGAACTTTAAAAGTAGTTGGGAAGCAATATTTAAAAGTGTCAAAACAAGGTATGAATGGCGGAACGCTGTTTGTTGAAATCAAGCAAAATTTATTGGACAGTGATAAAACAAAATTGAAAATTGAGGTGTATAATGGAGATGAAAAAATTGAAACCAGCACCACTAATTTCTTAAGTCCGCGAAGTTTTGATTAATATCCTTTTAATCTGGGAATAGAATTAATAAAAAGAATAGTATGAAAATTAATTGGGGAATGGGAATCGTTATTGCTTTTGGTTTGTTTATAACCTTCATTTTGTATTTTGTTTTTACGGTACAATCCGATTCAAAATATGACAATGAGTTAGTGGTAGAAGAATATTACAAACACGATGCACATTTTGGAGATGAAATGGCTCGTGTTCAAAATGTTGCAGATTTAGGACAAAAGCCAACAATAAATAATGCTTCAAATGGAGTTGAAATAATATTCCCAAAAGTATTTGTTCCAAAAAACATCAAAGGTAAAGTGTCCCTTTACAGACCGTCTAACAAAAAATTAGATTTTGAAATTCCAATTTCACTATCTGATGCTACTACTTTACTCATACCTAAAAAAAGTTTGGCAGGCGGTCGATGGGATATTAATATGGAATGGCAATACGAAGGAAAATCGTATTTGTCTAAAGAAACAATTTATATTAATTAATCTTAAGTCAAAAATTATAAAGTTCAGTAATCGGCTTTAAGACTTTCGACTTTATAACATTAGACTAAAAAAATGCTGTACACTGCCTTCATTTTCGGTTTAATAAGTAGTTTTCACTGCATTGGTATGTGCGGTCCTATTGCTATGATGTTGCCCGTAGACAGAACGAATCAGACCAAAAAAGCAGCTCAAATCATTACCTATCATTTAGGAAGATTAATGGCTTATGCTACAATAGGTTTTGTTTTTGGATTGCTTGGAAAAGGTTTTTTTATGGCCGGCTTACAACAGAATTTATCCATATTCATTGGTGTAGCCATGATTCTGATAGTTATAATTCCAGACAAACTTTTTGCTAAATACAATTTTTCAAAACCAGTTTTTAAATTAATTTCTAAAATCAAAACGGCATTAGGAAGTCAGTTTAGAAACAAGAGTTACAAATCTCTGTTCACGATTGGTTTGCTGAATGGTTTTTTACCTTGCGGAATGGTTTATTTTGCGTTGTTTGGTGCTATCGCCATGCAAAGTGAAAGTCTGGGGGTTTTGTATATGATTTTATTCGGATTAGGAACCGTTCCTTTGATGAGTACCGTAATGTATATCAATTCATTCCTAACGGTACCCATTCGAAACCGAATCCAGAAAGCGATTCCTTATGTAGCGGTATGCATTGGTTGCTTATTTATTTTAAGGGGATTGGGATTAGGGATTCCTTATATTTCCCCGTCAAATATGAGTTTGTATATTCAATCTAACCCGGATTGTCATTAATTTCCTAATTACAGAGTATATAAAAAGCACGCCATTCAGCGTGCTTTTTTATTTTGGAATATTAGTAATTATTAGATTGTCATTGAGAACAATTCGGTTTCTGGAGTTTTTCTTTTCAAACGTAAATCGAATGCCATACAAATATTACGAACATACGGTTTCCCTTTTTCTGTAACTGTAATGCTATTGTCTGTAATGATTAGTATACCATCATTTTCCATTTCTTTCAATTGAAATAAAATAGTGGGAATTTCATTGAAATACATTTCCTTGTTTGTCCAGGAAGTTTCAAATTGGCACATTAAATTCAGAATGTGTTTTCTGATGATGAGGTCTTCATTAGTCAATAAATGTCCTCTGAAAATCGGTAATTTATTCCATTCTAATATTTGATAATAATCTTCTAAATCTTTTACGTTCTGTGCAAAACTGTACCAATTGTCACTGATAGAAGAAACTCCCAATCCAACCATTACTTGTGTCTTTGAAGAGCTGTAGCCCATAAAATTACGGTGCAATGTGCCGTTTTGAAAAGCCTCGTGTAAACGGTCTGTTTTCAACGCAAAATGATCCATTCCTATTTCATAATAACCATTTTTATGTAATAATTTTTTACCAATTTCATATAATATCCTCTTCTTGTCGTCTTTTGGAATATCATTATCATGAAAACCCCGTTGTCCATTTCCTTTAATCCATGGAACGTGCGCGTAACTATAAAAGGCCAATCGATCGGGCTGTAATGATTTTGTTTTCTCAATTGTATCGATAACATCTTCTAGGTCCTGAAATGGCAAACCAAAAATAATGTCATGGCCTATAGATGTATACCCAATTTCTCTGGCCCAGAATGTAACTTTAGCCACATAATGAAAAGGCTGCAAGCGGTGAATAGCTTTTTGTACTTTCTCTGAATAGTCCTGAACACCAAAACTTACTCTTCTAAAACCTAAATCGTACAGCTTTTGTAAATGTTCGTACGATGTATTATTGGGGTGACCTTCAAAACTAAACTCATGGTCTTTGGCTTTATTGGCATGAGAAAAAATACCATTCATTAAATCTTCTAAATTTTTTGTAGAGAAAAATGTGGGTGTTCCACCACCCAAATGAATTTCTTTGATGGTTGGTTTTTCTCCAAGAATTTTACAATATAATGTCCATTCTTTCAAAACTGCCTTTATATACGGATTTTCAACCGCATGATTTTTTGTAATACGCTTATTACAGCCACAAAAAGTGCATAAGCTTTCACAAAAAGGCAAATGAATGTATAAACTGATTCCCTCAATGTGATTATTTGTTTTAAATGATTTTTTTAGCGTTTCAGCCCAAATTTTATCTGAAAAATCAGTTTCATCCCAATAGGGAACCGTTGGATAACTGGTGTATCTGGGGCCTGGAACATTGTATTTTTGAATTAAAGAATTTTTCATAGCGGAGTCATTTAACATTAAGCAAAAGTAAAACGACTGCTCAAATATTAAAATGATAATTATCATATTGAAAAAACCTTTCATAAAAAAAGAGGCTTATAAAGCCTCTTTTTTAGAACAAAACAGTTTTTTAAACCGTAAGGCAATCCTGAATCATTTTTGTCCATTTTTTGGCTAGTTGATGATCCTCATACAAGCAAACTTGACCTATTTGATCATTCTCAATTTTATAAAACGGTATGAATGCTGCAGTTTTGCTTACTTTGTATTGAAATTCAAATTCAATTTTTAGAATCGTATCACTATTATTTTCTGTAGTTAGAACTAGTTTGCAGGATTGTATACTTTTTAAGTCAACAAACGAAACAACTTCTTGCTTTGCGTTTAAATCTATCAAAAGAAATCCTTTATTTATTTCATCTAACGCCAATACTTTTTTATTAAGTGTTTCGGTTGATTTAAAATTAAAATAATCGTTTTGACTGAATTTAGCTTTTATGGCTTTAATCTTTGTTTTATTAATCGAGCTATTCCTAATAGAATAGAAAAGAGGAATAGCAATTATTAATATTAGTATAATGCCAATTATTGTTACGGATGTATCCATTTTTTTGTTTTTAAGTTTTTGATAAATCATGGTAAGTTGAACTGAAAACCAAATGGGATCAATTCAATGGGAAGAAAAGTCTATCTTCTAAATAAGAAACCAGGGTTTATATCACCAAAAAGAATGAAAAGGAAAGAGTAGGAGCGAAACCATTTCGCATCTATTGATGTCTTGTTTCGCGAAACCAATTAAAAAGGTAGTAATTTTAAATTCAGGAATTGGAATGAAAAAATTTTCTAGATATTTTGTAATGGTGTAATCTGGAGTTTTATGACAAGCAGTGCCTGTATTACTAACTTGCGGTTGTATAAAATCGGAAGAATGGAAGCTGTCAACAGAAACTGAAGAACTGGAGTTTTCTAATGGTATTATTGTAGGCATTGATTCTTCCTTTGCTGCAAAAGCAAATAATAAAACTAGTATCAGTCCAATAAAAACTCCTATTTTTTGAATCCAATTCATTTTACAAATTTAAAATTTAGAAGTGGTTTTAGATTTTTTGTTCTAATAAATGTAAGTTAAAATTTATGTGAGCAAATTCATTTTATAAAAAAAGCCTCAAACTAATATTGTTTGAGGCTTATGATTTTTGATTTTGAAATAATTTTGAAATTTAGTCTATTTTCAAATTTCTTAATTGTTTTAGTTTGTCTTTCCAAACATCAAGACTTTCCTTATGAATGGCTATGTTTTTACGAACTTCTAATACTATAGAATTTTCTTTTTTAGCATTTCTCGTATTGGTAAAAAACTGAATATTATTTTCCAGTTGAAAAATTTCATTCTGTACTTCATCAATTTTACGCATCAAGAAAATTTTCTCATTATCAAGTTTGCGAGTGTCATTGCTTTCAGAGAAGTGATCCATCCTATTAGCAAAACGCATCATATCAGTATCTTTTTTGCTTAAACTCAATTTTTCAAAAAGGGCATCCAGAATTTTATTGAATTTCCCTTCAATATGCCTTCTTGGGAACGGTACTTTTCCAAAGTTTTTCCAGGTTTCAATATGTAACTTGATAGCGTCCAAATCTGTTTTGTGATCTCCGCTCAATTGAAATTCTCTCAATGTTTCCAAGTAGGCTTTTTTATTATCAAAAGCATCAACTTCCTCCCCATTTTCCTCATTTTTTTGCTCTTTTAATTTGTCAAAATAATGATTACAGGCATCTTTAAACTCTTTCCAAATTTTATCTGAATATTTTCTTGGCACATGCCCTATCTGTTTCCATTCATCCTGAATTTGTTTCATGATTGGAGTAGTGGCAGCAAAATCAAGACTTTCTTGTAATTCTTTGGCTTTGGCAACAAGAGCCGTTTTTTTATTCAAGTTGTCATTTTGATCTTTCTTAATATCTTTATAAAATGAATTTTTGAAAGAATTAAAATTTCTTACCGCAGTTTTAAAACTAGCCCAAGTTTCTTCATTTACATCCGAAGGTACTTTTCCTGCTGAGAAGAAGGCGGTACGCAACGCTTCCACTTTTTCTATTTGGGTGAGCCATTGGGTATGAGCATTGACTTTTTCAGTAGCCAAAACTTCAATTTTAGCAATAATTTCTTTTTTCTTTTCTAAATTTTCTACTTCAGTTCCCCTTTGATTTTCAAACAGGACTTCGCGTTTATCATGCAATTGTTTTGTCAAATCACTGAATTTATTCCAGATTGCATCACGGTGTTCTCTCGAAACTGGACCAATGTCTTCTTTCCAGATTCTATGTAAATCTTGTAATTCTCTAAATGCTTTGTTGATATCCGCTTCATTCACTAATTCTTCAACACGTGCTACAATTTTTTGCTTTTGCTCTAAGTTGTGTTTAAAATCTAAATCCCTGGCTTCTCTGTCCAAGTGCAAATAATCGTAGAAATTTTCAACATGAAAATGAAAGTTATTCCAAACGTGATTGTATTTATCTTTTGGAATTGGTCCAGCGGTTTTCCATCGTTCTCTTAAATCATTGAAATGTTTTAAAGTGTCTTTGATGTTGGCCTGAGGATCTATTAATTCCTTTAGTTCTTCAACAATTGCTAAGCGGTTTTCTAAATTGGTTTTCAGATTCGTTTGCAGACTTTTGAAATGGGTGTTTTTAGTATCTCTAAATTGAGAGTAGTATTTATCAAATTGGGCCTTCAGTGGAGAATAATATTGAAATTCTTCATTTGAATCTTTATTTTCGGCTAGGAATTCTTCTTTTTTCTCCTCGAGAAGATGATTGTATTTTGCTAAAAAGGCTTTTTTAATTTCTTCTATATGCTCCTTAAAGGACATTACTTTTTCATTAGAAACTAAACTTTTAAGCTCGTCTAGAAGTGCTTCAAGAGATAAGGTATCATAATCCTGCATAGGAATTTCATGACGTTCTTTTAATGATTCATCTTCACTTTCCTCAGCGTTAGTTTCTGCTATAGCATCTGTTGCTGATTGATTATCGGTTTCAATATAGGAAACTGTTTTTGCAGCATCCTTCTCAGATGGAATAACCACATTATCTTCTGCTGGTAAATCGCTGGGTTCAGCAATTGAAGCAGTTGCTAAAACTGTAGGTTCTGATGGACTAGATTCAACAAAATTTTGTTCTGAATTTCCATCTGCATTAAGCAGGTTATCGTTCTTTTCTTCTAACATTTTTTCAATGTGTAAGGTTTCTAATTGTAATGAAGACGAAAGATAGTAAAGCAGTATGAAATTTCAAAACAAATCCTTTATTTATAGTCGTTTTAGGTTATGAAATATTTTTTTTTGAAGTAATTTACTACTGTGTAGTGTATCGTTTTTGGCTCTGGAAAAAGAAATGAAAAAAGAAATACCTTACATTATAGCTAAGATTTTGGATGTGAAATTGAGATTTGTTTGGTCGAGTTCGATTTTTCATTCAAACAAAAAAACTACTTTCAAAGTGGTTTTTTACTTATTCAAAAACGTCTAATAAGTCAACTTTGTATTTAGATTATTTATTCCAAATCTTCCACGCTTTCTCCGCTTGAAAAATAAGCATATCCAGTCCGTTTTTTATTTGAGCTCCCTGTGCTGAGGCTCTTTTAAGAAATTGTGTTTCGGCAGGATTATAAATCAAATCATAAGCAATATGTTTATCCGTGAAAAACTCATATGGAATCAATGGTATCGCATCTACATTAGGACTCGTTCCGACTGGAGTACAATTGATTATGATTTGGTAATTATCAAATGTCGTTGCGTTAATTCGCTCATAATTGATAGCATTATCGTTAGCTTCTCTAGAGACAAATGTGTATGGGATATTCAGTTCCTCCAAAGCATACGCTACTCCTTTGGACGCGCCTCCAGTCCCTAAGATTAAGGCTTTTTTATGGTGCGGTTCTAATAGAGGCACTAGTGATTTTTTAAAGCCATAATAGTCAGTATTGTAGCCTTTTGACTGTCCTTTCTTTGTGATTTTAATGGTGTTTACAGCGCCTATTATTTTTGCCTTTTTAGATAATTTATCCAGAAATGGCAATACGGTTTCCTTGTAGGGTATCGTAACACTCAGTCCTTTTAAATCCGAAGTATTTTTAATTATTTCAGAAAAAGCATTTATTTCTTGAATATCAAAATTCTCATAGGTACAACCAGTAAAATTTTCGTTATTAAATTTGTCTGTAAAATACCCTTTGGAAAAGGAATAACTAATATTACGACCCAGTAATCCGAAGCGTTTCCTAACAATTTCTACCATTATTGTTTTTTATGTTTTGCGATATAATTTTGCACCATTTTTTTTGCCCAAACCACTGGAAATAAGTCCTCTAAAAGGATGTAATTATCAAAATTCAATCGTAAAGCATTGCTGAGATGAAATTTTGCTTTTGTAGTATCAGTTAGCATAAAATATAATCCTGCCAAACGGTATTCAACTTCATTTTCTTCCGGAAAATATTCAGAAGCTTGTAATAAAGTTTGAATAGCACTTTCGAATTCTCCTAAAAACTGTAAAATATCTACCCAAAATAACCAAGTGTCAAGTTCCGTATCGCCAAATTCTACTGCTTTTCGGTATCCAAATTCAGCTTCTTCAAAGAAGCTCATTTGTTTATTTATAGTAGCAAAGCGTTTCCAATACAAACGATTTTGATTGTCAATAGCTAATGCTTTGTTGACATAAAATAATGCTTTTTGATAATTTTTTTGACGTACATAGAAGTCGGTTATGGCAATCCAACCTTTGTCTAAAAGAGGATCTTCATGAACTGTTTGATTGAAATATTTTAACGCTAGAGCTTTGTTGCCTAATCTTTCATAGCATTTTCCCATTCGAAGCAAAGCATATGAAGTAGCATCATCTAATTCTATGGTTCTGCTGTAGCTTTCAATAGCTTCATCGTATTTTTTTAAACGTTCATAGGCTTTGGCTTTTTCCATGAAAGCACCCAGGAATTCATCGTCTATCAAAGTAGCATAATCAAAAGCTCGAATGGCATTTTCATACTCTTTTACACCGTAATGCAAACGGCCTAGTTGATGCCAAGCTATTTCGCTGTACGGATTTTGATCAATGTATTTATTCAAATAGGCAATTGCATCTTGGTTTTGATCTAGAAATTCAAAACAATACACAACGTTATATAGGGCTGATTGATCTTCTAAATCTTCTTCTAAGCACTTGATAAAGCTTTCTTTTGCCATTTCAAGATTGTCCATAAAAAGATACTCCATACCTATCAAATTATAGACATCGGCATAATCATCGGTGTATTGTAATGCTATTTTTAACATTTCCACAGCCTTTTCGTGCTGGTCTCTTTTAGAACAAATATTGGCTTTTTGAATGTAAATTTCTTCATTTGTTGGCTCGATGGCGTACAACTCATTCAATAGCTTTTCAGCTAATTCGAGTTTGTCATCATAAACAAGCATTTCCACTTGGACTAGTTTAAGACCAGTAGATTTTGGATGTTGTTCTAATGCCAGCTTAAGTGCTTTTTTTGCTAAAGCAGCTTTCCCCATATCGAGATAATGAAGAATGATTTCTTCAAATTCTTCGGAGTCAAAAAAGAGCACTTTGTTGGTTTTCAACATGGACTCAAATTTGGACAGGGATAAGTTATAGTCTTCTTCTTCGTTGCTTAATTGCATACTGTGTGTTTTTAATTTAGCCTAAATAAATTTAGGTAATCGTACTTGTAATGGGAGGGAAAGTTATAATTGTTGTGAACAATTTAATTAACAAAAAAGTTTTGATTTAATATTGATGCGAGAGCTGTTAATTACTTCACTGTCCTTTTAATTTAATTGGGATTCAGTGAACATCGTTTGAAGTGGAAATCCTTCTCTTTTTGCTTGGTTTACAACCCATATTAGGAAATAGTTTCCTGTTATTTTAAGTGTTTTGAATACTAATGTGCTATGTAACTCGTCATATTAATTTGTAATCAAAAATTGTTAATCATTATTTCATTCAGTACTTCAAGTATGATGTTGCACCCTTCGTGAATTTCATCTTCAGAAATAGTTAGCGGAGGTGTTATTCTAATGGCACATCCTTCAAACAACAACCAGAATAAAATGAGTCCTTTGTCTTGACATTTGAGGATCACTTGGTTTGTTATATCAGCACTTTTAGTCATTGCTGCCAGCATCAATCCTTTTCCCCTTATCTCTATTATCAAAGGATGTACCAAAAGTGATCTGAATAGGTTTTCTTTCTCTACTGCTTCAGCCATGAGATTGGTTTCAGTAATTTCCTGCAATGTCGCCAAACAAGCTGACGAAATGACAGGATGGCCTCCAAAAGTAGTGATGTGACCCAGCTTAGGATTATCGCTCAGTAGATCCATCATGGCTGAAGAAGCTGTAAAAGCACCCACTGGCATGCCACCACCCATTCCTTTTCCCATTACTACAATATCAGGAACGACATCGTAATTTTGGAATCCGAAAAGTTTTCCTGTTCTCCCAAAACCCGGCTGGATTTCGTCTAGAATCATTATAGCTCCCACTTCCGTGCAACGTTGACGTACTTTTTTAAGGAAATTATTGTGTGGTTGTATAAATCCTGCACCTCCCTGAATGGTTTCCAGGATAATTCCTGCCGTTTTCGTTGTTATTTTTTGCAAATCATCTTCGTTATTGAACGTGATAAAATCGACATCAGGAATCAAGGGACGAAAGATTTGTTTGCGTTCTTCAAATCCCATTACGCTCATGGATCCCATAGTATTTCCGTGATAGGCATTGTGACACGAGATCAATTGGCTTCTTCCGGTAGTTCTTCTGGCGAGTTTTAAGGCACCCTCAATGGCTTCCGTCCCTGAATTGACTAAATAAGTTTTGTCTAAAGGAGCGGGCAAAAGCGAGGCCAATAACTTGCAGTATTCCACGGAAGGACTTTGTGAATATTCACCATAAACCATCACATGAGAGTATTTATCTAACTGATCTTTGATGGCCTTATTGACTCTTGGGTGTTGGTGTCCTAAAGTACAAGCAGACACTCCGGCTACAAAATCCAAATATTTTTTATTATTGGAATCGTAAATATAAGAACCTACAGCATGCGATACTTCCATGCCCAAAGGGTACGGAGAAGTCTGTGCTTGGTATTTTAGGAAATCGTTATTCACGGTTATTTGTTTAATTGTTTAATTTGTAAAGTGCTATCTGAAACCTTTTGTCTTTGCAACTGTTATAGATTGCGGACTATTACTTTTTACCTATCTTTTTATCGTAATTGAGCGTTTCCTTTCGAATTTTCATGGGAACATCCTCTTTGGCTTCTGCCGCTTGAGTTGCTTTGGCTATTTTATTATTGTCTTCATTTTCTTCTGGAGGAAAAATATCTTCCTTGGATTTTATGCGTTCATCACCTCGCCAAACTAATCCTCTTAGTTTACGAGCATTTTCTGGCAAGTCCTTTTCCGGATAAATATCACCATCCACTTGCTGAAAAAAGGTAATGGTTTCGATCTCATTTTTTTCTAAAATAAGATTTATTTTACTGCTTACATTTTTATTGATGCCAATGAGTTCTTGTGCTTCGTTCCGCATGTAATAGATGACTTCTGCATTTTTTATAATATCTACCTCATGTAGTTTTCCTTCTTCAAATTTTCCGTATAAATTTTGTCCCTTGACCTGATTAAAACCCGTTCCTATTGTGTCTTTGGATACTATAAATGTATTATTGAGCACTTTGAGGGAATCTAGTTTTTGTGTCGTATTGTTCCCTATTAGATGCATTACATCACCTGTTATTTGATTTTCAGCATTCCAAAGTATCGGATTTCCAATCATTTTGGTTAAAGATGTTTTGGAACTCGAATGAATCGAGTCACATTTACCGCTCATGTCTGTTTTAAAAAATCGGACATTATTGAATGCTCTGATAATTCGGTTTCCTTCTTTTCCAGTAACCATTAATTTTTTTCCGTGGATGTAAACCGAGTCATTTTCGACAAAATTCACCGCAACGGCCCTTTTAGTAACATACATAGAATCCAGTTTTTTGTATACTTCAGCATAATGTCCTTTTACGATTCCGCGATTGATAGAATCGGTGATTTTTACATTTCTTGTTGCCGATGCAAATTCCCTGTTTCGGTCATAATACAAACTGTCGCCTTTAATCAACCGATCATCATATCGGATGTACGATTTATTTAGAAAATGGGCTAGATTTTTTTTGGTGTCATAAAACCCTTTTTCAGTATAAATATAATTCGCTTTACTGGTTATAGTGGAAGGTCCGAAAAGATACGAATGTCCTGAATTACTAAAATAATCCAAATGATTGGATTTAATTACATACGTTGGATTTGTGATAGTAACGGCTGTCAGGAATTGGAATTTTTTTTGTTTTACATAATATCTCCCTGAATTACTTTGTAGGGTATTGTCTTTATTAGTTATCGTCCCTGGAGTATCATAAAACACTTCTTGAATGTTGCGATCAAAATTTATTATTTCAGTAACTAAAGTGGCATCTGGAGAACTCATAACGGCATCTCCAGAAGCGTATGCTTTTTTTACATTCCCATTATATTCGGCATATTTACTATTCAAAAATAAAGTATCACCTTGTACCATTTGCACATTTCCAAAAGCCTTGATGTAGTTTTCTTTTTGGAAATAATACGCCTTATTACAGGTCATGACCACTCCGTCATGATTCACGCGTACGTTTCCAATAAGCAACAATGCATCCGGTATTTCTACTTGATTTACGTCTGCAAAATCAGAATTTTCTACAATAATTTTTTTTGGAGCTTGTGCCAAAACCAAATTAGTAATTAGCAATAGGAAACAACAACAAAGGAAAAACAGCGATTTCTTCAATGGATTTATTTTTTGTCAAATTTATGAAAAAGGATACAATCCTAATCCATATTAGGATTTATTTATAATTACTATAAAAGCCAAGGAAAGCTATTTGTTTTGTCTTTTTTAAGTTATCAACAATTAGATTGACTCTTTCGTTGTAGTTGTAATTTAGAAACTGGATTTTTTTTAATTTTAAACGATATCGGCTTCATTTATCTAAATTATATTAAATTTAAAAATTGATAGTTAAATTGGATTATCAGTTTAAAAAAAAGGTTTCAAAATCAGCAAAAATAATTTTATATGATAAAAAAAATAACTATTGTTGCAGGGATAAGTGTGGTGTTTTTAGCAACAGCTTGTAAAACGAAAGATTTAAAAATGAATGCAGTTAAGAACAAAGAATTGTCTAATAAAAAAGAAGTAGTGTATCAGGTTTTCACCAGACTATTCGGGAATAAGAATACTACAAATAAGCCTTGGGGTACCCTTGAAGAAAACGGAGTAGGGAAGTTCAACGATTTTACGGGTAGGGCATTACAGGAAATAAAAGATTTAGGAGTTACGTATGTTTGGTATACTGGAGTTCCCCATCATGCTTTAATTAGGGATTATTCAGCTATTGGGATTTCTAATGATGACCCCGAAGTGGTAAAAGGAAGAGCAGGTTCTCCTTATGCCGTAAAAGATTATTACAACGTAAATCCAGATTTAGCCGTAATTCCTGCGAATAGATTGCAAGAATTTGAAGCTTTGATTGGGCGAACTCACAAAGCGGGATTAAAAGTGATAATTGATATTGTTCCCAATCATATTGCACGAAAGTATGAAGGCAAGAGCAATCCGGTCGGGGTTAGCGATTTTGGAGCTGATGATGACACAACTGTTGAATACAAAAGAGACAATAACTTTTATTATATTCCAAATACCCGCTTTGAAATTCCCGATACAGACAAGCCATTAAATGGAGAAAAGAATCCATTAATTGATGGGAAATTTGAAGAAATTCCAGCAAAATGGACTGGAAACGGTTCCCGAATGGCAAAACCAGATAAAAATGACTGGTACGAAACCATAAAAGTAAATTATGGAATTCGTCCGGATGGCTCCAAAGATTTTCCAGAACTTCCTGCTGGTTTTGATAACAAATCACATCAGGAACATTTTGATTTTTGGAAAGGAAAAAATGTGCCGAATTCTTGGGATAAATTTAAAGATATTGCATTGTATTGGACAGAAAAAGGGGTGGATGGTTTTCGATTTGACATGGCCGAAATGGTACCGTATGAATTTTGGAGTTACATGAATTCAGCCATCAAAGTAAATAATCCGGATGCTTTTTTATTAGCCGAAGTCTATAATCCTAAAGAATATAGAAATTATATTCATTTAGGTAAAATGGATTATTTGTATGATAAAGTGGAAACCTATGATAAATTAAAAGATATCATTCAAGGAAGAGCATTGCCGGATGGATTATCAGACATACAAAACGGAATGGCAGATATTGAACATCACATGTTGCATTTTCTGGACAATCATGATGAGCAACGTTTGGCAAGTGCTGAATTTGCAGGAAGCCCGCAAAAAGGAAAACCTTTGATGGTCGTTTCGACTACAATAAGCACTTCGCCTACAATGGTTTATTTTGGGCAGGAAGTAGGAGAGGCAGGAAATGAAAACGCAGGATTTGGAACCCATTCCAGAACGTCAATCTTTGATTATATCGGAGTACCCAATCATCAGCGTTGGATGAACGGTGGTAAATTTGATGGAGGTCAATTGACTAAAGATGAAACAGAGTTGCGTGATTTTTATAAAAAATTGCTGAATTTCTCTTTGAATAGTTCCGCTTTAATGGGAAAATACCAAGAAATTCAAACGGTGAACCGCCAAACAACTCAAGGTTACGATTCTGGTATTTATGCATTCTCACGTTGGTCTGATACTCAAAAACTTATCGTTGTCACTAATTTTTCTTGGTTGACCACCAGTAGTTTCGATTTAAAAATCCCGGCTGATATTATTCAAAAATGGAATTTGAAAGATGGTAATTACACATTAAGAGATCAATTATACCATAAAAGCTCTGTTCAATTGCAGGTTGTTAATGGTGAAGGGAAAGCACAAATTACAATCGCACCCTCGGAATCGTTTATTTATCAATTGTAAGAAAGAGTTTTTTGTAGTAGTAAAAGAGCAAAAAAAATGCTGATATAAATTTATATCAGCATTTTTTTATGATAAAAAGCGAAAGCTATTTTTTTGGAACAGCTTCGTAATTTTCTTCTATTTTTTTCCAATTGATGACATTAAAAAAGGCATCAATATAATTTTTTCGTCGGTATTGGTAATCCATATAATAAGCATGTTCCCAAATATCTATGGCTAATATTGGTGTTCCTGGAAGTATCGCATTTTTCATCAAAGGATTATCCTGATTCGCGGTGCTTGTCACTTGTAATTTCCCGGAGCGATCCACTATAAGCCAAGCCCAACCTGAACCAAATTGTTTCGTAGCTTCGGCTTTAAATACCGTGGTGAAATTTTCAAATGAACCAAAATCTTTAGATATTGCCTCTGCTAAAATATTTTTTGGTTCGCCTCCAGCTTTTGGAGCCATAGATTTCCAATACAATGAATGGTTATAGAAACCTCCAGCATTGTTCCGAAGTGCAGTATCATTTGGATCTAATTTTGCTAATACTTCCTCTATAGTTAAATTTTCTAAAGGAGTTCCTAGTATTGCTTTGTTCAAATTATTAGTATAGGTCAAATGATGCTTAGAATAGTGCATTTCTAAAGTAGTAGCTGATATATTTGGTGCCAAGGCATTGTAAGTGTACGGCAACTTTTCCAGCTGGAACGATCCTTCATTTGCTTTTACATCATCTGGGGAACCAATGGATGTTTTTTCCTCTGTAACAGTAGGCAAAGGAACTTCTACAACCTCAATTAATTTTTTATTATTGCAAGATTGTAGTGCTAAGCACAGCAATAAAATAGCAATAATTTTTTTTATTATTTTCATAATTAGATTATTTTTCCAACAGAGAATTAATTATTTCGATGTAGTGTTGCTTAGCTTTATCTGGAGTAATATGACTAATTTGCATCCAGGCATTCGTTTTAAAAGCATCTCTTAAATGATAGGAAGAGTTTTGTTTTAGATCTAAAGTTCCCAAAATGGCTTGTTTGTAGAATGCATAAAGGCGCAATTGAACATCTTGCGGTAAAGATGCTTGCGTCATTTCAGATGCTTTTTCTACGGCTTCCAAAAATTGGGTATTTAAATCTTTTGCATTCATTATGCTTTTGTGGCAATAATTGTTTTCCCTCCAATTGCTTTTTGATTCAATACTACATTAACAGGTGTTCCTAAAGGTAAAAATATATCTACTCTGGAACCAAATTTTATAAATCCAGCATCAGTACCCTGAATTACCTGCATTCCTTCTTCGGCATAATTAACGATTCTTCGTGCCAAAGCTCCAGCTATTTGTCTATAAAGAATTTCTCCGAATGTTTTATTTTCGATTACAATAGTAGTCCTTTCGTTTTCCTCACTTGCTTTTGGATGCCAAGCCACCAAAAATTTACCCGGATGGTATTTACTGAATTTTACAATTCCGCTCAGTCCATAACGCGTCACGTGAACGTTAATGGGAGACATAAAAATGGATATTTGCAAGCGCTTGTCTTTAAAATATTCACCTTCATACATCTCTTCAATAACCACAACTTTACCGTCTACAGGTGCAAGAATATGATTTTCATTAATGATAACATCTCTTTTTGGATTTCTGAAAAATTGCAAGATGATAATCAAAAGCAATAAAGCTGCTATTTGTATAGCCATTTTGAGCCAGTTTGTGTCATTAAAATTGTCAGACAATAATAGGACAACAGCTGTGAAAATAGTACCTAATAAAATAGATTGGGTTCCTTCTTTATGAAACATAGTTTAAAATTTGATAAAATAAAAATATAATTGGTGCTACAAATATAACACTATCTAAACGATCTAAGATGCCTCCATGTCCAGGCATTATGCTTCCGCTATCTTTTACGCCAGCAATACGTTTGAATTTGGATTCTATTAAATCTCCAATAGTACCAGCAATTCCTACTATAATGGCAATAGAGGTCCAAATTAGGATGGATCTGTCGCTAAATTCAGGATTTGCTTTGATGTAATATTTTGATATTAAATAACCAGCTAAAACTGCAAAAAGTATTCCTCCTAAGAATCCTTCAACAGTTTTTTTTGGTGATATTTTTTCGAATAATTTGGTACGACCTATAGATTTACCTACAATATAAGCAAAAGTGTCGTTAGTCCAAATTAAGATAAATAATCCAATTATAATTTTAGGATTATAGTCATTTATTCCAAAAGAAATTTTTGTAATAAACACAAAAGGCAAAATAATATAGCCTAATAAATACAAATATTTTGAGGAGGTGCTTATTTTTTGAATATTATCATAAAATAAGAAAAGAATACATTTTATGGATACTACTAATGCTATTACTAGTAATACGACGTCCAATTGCTGTATGTTAATTGCTATTGATACATCGCTATTGAAAATTTGATTCAAAAGATCGGTAGTCATTTCATTGTAGTGGCTTACCAATGTAATTATAGTAAACAAGACAATGCCAAAAAGAATTGGAAAAATTTTATGTATTTGAACTAAATTACAAAATTCATAAACTGCAATACTAAGAAATAGACCAAAAAGGATAAAAAAGCTTTCAGTAGAATATAAAATAGAAGTGAGTAACAATATAATATAAATAGCTCCTGATATACCTCGTTTTAGAGTTTCATTCATTTTAAAGATCTTCTAAAAGCAATAAATAAAGATTTTTAGCAGAACTTCCGTATTGTGTAAAGTCTTCTTCTTTGGCTTTCTCGAAATATTTTATGGTAGTAATATTTGTCGGATAATCTCTTTCGTATTTCTTTTTAATCGCACTCAGTCCATCACTTTTTGTACCAAGAATTTGGCTTGTTTTAGCTAAAACAATAATATTTATAGGTAATTCGTTTGGTTTGTGCTGTTTAATTTGTTTTGATGAAAATAATATAGACCCTTCATCAGCAATCAAATTTTCGCAACTAGCAAGTAGAAACTTAGGATTTGTAGGTTTGTCATACGTAAGTTTGTTATCTTCTAACATTGTAAAGAGAGTAGCATCATAACACAAAACCTGACTTTCAAACCAGTCATTTTCTTCTAAAATATTTTCAAATTGTTCTTTTACTTCGTCTGTGTTTTCACAGTACAAAAATTTGCCTCCATTTTTTTTGAAATTAAAGATAAACTGTTCGTCAATAGAGGTCGTATTTTTAGCATGGGATTTACTAAACTCACTTTCTTGATCTTCATCAGATGTCGGATTGCTAGAACCAAAAATTTTTCTAAAAAGACTCATATTTATGTAAACTGCTAAATTGTATTATTTGAAAACGTTCAAAGATAAAAAAATCTTAATTCAAAAGTACTTTTTGAATTAAGATTTTAAAAATAATTAAATATTTAATATGTTTACTAGGACACGACTTCTTCTAAATTTTTGTCAAAAGTTCTTTTCCCAAAAATGGCTTCTAAATCATCTTTAAAAATGACTTCTTTTTCAATTAAAATATTTGCCAGTTGATTCAGTTTGTCTTTATTCTCCTCCAAAATTTGGATAGCTCTTTGGTACTGACTTTCAATTAGTAATGAGATTTCCTCATCAATAACTCGAGCTGTTTCTTCGGAATATGGTTTAGATAAATTGTATTCACTTTGTCCGGTAGAATCATAATATGTTACATTACCAATTTTTTCATTCAATCCATAAATGGTAACCATTGCTCGTGCTTGTTTGGTTACTTTTTCTAAATCGCTTAATGCACCAGTCGAAATTCTATTAAAAGTTACTTTTTCAGCGGCTCTTCCGCCCATAGTTGCACACATTTCGTCTAGCATTTGGTCTGGACGAACAATTAAACGTTCTTCCGGTAAATACCAAGCAGCTCCTAAGCTTTGTCCTCTTGGAACAATAGTTACCTTGATTAATGGCGCAGCATGTTCTAACATCCAACTTACAGTTGCATGACCCGCTTCATGTATAGCAATAGCTTTCTTTTCATCTGGGGTAACGATTTTATTTTTCTTTTCAAGACCACCAACAATCCTGTCAACAGCGTCTAAAAAATCTTGTTTATCTACAGCCGTTTTGTTATTTCTAGCAGCAATCAAAGCCGCTTCATTACAAACATTTGCTATATCAGCCCCAGAAAAACCAGGGGTTTGTTTGGCTAAAAAATCAGTATCCAAACCTTCTATTTTTTTCAAAGGGGCTAAGTGTACTTTGAAAATTTCAGCACGTTCACGGATGTCTGGTAAGTCTACAAAAATTTGTCTGTCAAAACGACCTGCACGCATCAAAGCCTTGTCTAGTACATCAGCTCTGTTTGTTGCTGCTAAAACTATTACGTTAGAATTAGTACCAAAACCGTCCATCTCTGTCAGTAATTGATTTAAAGTATTTTCTCGTTCATCATTTCCACCAGACATATTACTTTTTCCTCTAGCTCTACCCACAGCATCAATCTCATCAATGAATATGATTGCCGGAGATTTTTCTTTGGCTTGTTTGAATAAATCACGAACACGTGACGCTCCAACACCCACAAACATTTCTACAAAATCAGAACCTGATAAAGAAAAGAAAGGTACTTGGGCTTCACCAGCTACGGCTTTTGCTAATAATGTTTTACCAGTTCCCGGAGGTCCAACAAGTAAGGCTCCTTTTGGAATTTTACCACCCAGATTGGTGTATTTTTCAGGGTTTTTAAGGAATTCAACAATTTCTTGTATTTCCTCTTTTGCTCCTTCTAAACCTGCTACATCTTTAAAAGTAGTTTTTATATCTGTTTTTTCATCAAATAGTTTTGCTTTTGATTTTCCAATATTGAAAATCTGACCACCTCCACCTGCGCCTCCACCTGACATTTTTCTCATTATAAAGATCCAAACAGCAATAATGATGATGATTGGTAATAAACTAATTAAAATGTCAGACCAATTGTTCTTTGGTAAGAAATTGAAATCTTTTAGCTTACCTTCTGAAACCGCTTTTTCTAATTTGTTTTGAAATATTTGATCATTACCAATATCAAAAGTGTAATGTGGTCCTTTATTGGGTCTGTCAAAAACATCTTTAGAGACCTTTTTGTGCGCAGCGTCTTTAAGAGCGGCAGCGTTAAGAAAAACTTCAGCTTCCGTTTTATTGTAAACAATAACTTTTTCAATTTGACCTTTTTCTAGAAAAGTATTAAATTTAGAAGATGTTAATTGTCCCGGTTCATTTAAACTTGAACCACCTGTTATAAAACTTATAAATAAGAAAATTAATAATATTGCAGCATAAATTAACCAAGGGCTTACTTTAAACTTATTCGGATTTGGATTATTTTCTTTAGCCATTACTAGGATTATATGTCTTTAGTATTTGTTTTCTATGGTTGTTATTTTTGCATCGCCCCATAAACTTTCGATGTTATAATATTCTCTAATGTGTTTTTGAAACACGTGAACAACAATATTCACATAATCCATCAATACCCATTCCGCATTATCAGTTCCTTCAACATGCCAAGGCTTGTCTTTCAATTCTTTAGAAACTGTTTTTTGGATAGAGTTTACTATGGCGTTAACTTGTGTATTTGAATTACCGTTGCAAATAATGAAATAGTCGCAAACTGCCGTGTCTATTTCTCTTAAATCAAGAATATCGATATCATTCCCTTTTACTTCTTCAATTCCCTTAATGATATTCGCTAATAAAGCGTCATTATCTATAGTCTTTTTCGCCATGAATTATTTTTATATAAGTTTGTAAAGTTACCATTTTTTGTGATTATTTTTGAACCTTAACATAATATTAAATTCTGTTTCACAAAAAAACGTATATGAGAGTAATCAAACTCGATGCCATAGATTCTACAAACGAATTCCTAAAAGGGCTATCGAACAAACAAGAGCTTGAAAACTTCACGGTTGCAACTGCAGAGGTTCAAACAAACGGGAAAGGTCAAATGGGTGCGGTTTGGGCTTCAGAGGCTAGTAAAAACTTAATAATGAGTATTTTGGTTAGGGATTTTTTACCGGATATTAATCAGATTTTCAATTTAAACATAGCCGTTTCTCTTGCTGTATTAGAAGCTTTAGAATCAATTAAGATTCCTGGTCTTAGTATCAAATGGCCTAACGACATAATGTCATATAATAAAAAAATAGGAGGCATTTTGATAGAAAATAGTATTAAAAGTGACGGAACTATCACTTCAATTGTCGGTTTGGGACTGAATGTGAATCAAACTAATTTTAAAAATTTACCCAAAGCATCTTCTTTAGCCGTCATTTGTGACACTGAATTTGATAAAGAAACACTCCTTTTTTTAATTGGTAACGCTATCGAGAAAAATATAAAGTTATGGAAACGGGATCAAATAGTTTTAAAGACTGCATACACGAATAATTTATTTAAAAAAGGAGTGCCAATGGCTTTTTCAACCCCAGATAATACTAAGTATATGGGTATTATTCAAGGTGTTTCTACTTTTGGAAAACTCCAAGTTCTTCTTGAAGATGATTGTGTTTTAGAATTTGACATCAAAGAAATTCAGATGTTGTATTGATACAGAAAAAGCACTTCTAACTTAAAAACAACATCAAATAAAAAACCCTTCTAGTAAGGACTAAAAGGGTTTAAAAAAAATATAAATTAATTATAATTTATTCATATTCAACGCCAATGTTTCAATAAATTTTCCAATTGGCCCTTTTATCATCATTGCCATCATTGGATTAAAATCACCTTCAAAATCAAGTTTTACAGTACTCGAATTTTCTGAAATTGTATCGATGTTTGCTATTAAAGTAAACGGAAGTTTGTCGCTCGCAGCACCCAATACAATTTTGCTTGGTACTACTTTTTCCTTCATTTTTAGTTTTATTTCAGGCATTCCTTTTAATCCAAAAATAAAAGCATCGTCACCTATCACTTCAAACTTGGCAATGTTTTCAGGCATTAATTTTTCGAAATTTTTTACATCGCTTAATAAATCGAATAATTCTTGTGCTGATTTTTGAACTGTAACTTTAGGACTTTCTAAGTTCATTTTATTTGTTTTTATTTAATTGTTAAACTTCAATAGTCCATGTAGAAGGACTAACATTCCATTCTCTTAAAGTCTGCTCTTCCTCCTCAGTGATGTATCGTTTAGCAACGGCTAAATTCAATAAATTTTGATAATTACTCAATGTAAATAAATCTACATTTACATTTTTAAAATTTTCTTCCGCCACAGTAAAGCCATACGTAAAGATAGCGGCCATGCCTTTTACATTTGCTCCGGCTTCGCGCAAAGCTTCAACAGCTAACAAACTACTGTTTCCGGTACTGATCAAATCTTCTACAACGACTACATTTTGTCCTTTTTGTAAAAAACCTTCGACTTGGTTTTGTCTTCCGTGTTTCTTGGGTTCTGGACGTACATACACAAAAGGCAATCCCATACTTTCCGCTACCAGCATACCAATTCCTATTGCTCCGGTAGCAACACCGGCAATAACATCTGGTTTGCCAAATTGTTTCTCAATATTTTTAGAAAATTCATCCCGGACATAATTTCTTACGGCTGGAAATGAGAGGATTAATCGGTTGTCACAATAAATAGGTGATTTCCATCCTGAAGCCCATGTAAAAGGATTTCTTGGATTCAATTTAATTGCATTTATTTGCAATAGAAATTCGGCTGTTTTTTCGGCTGTATCTTTATTAAAAATCATAGTACAAATGTATAAAGTTTTTGTTAACGACAAACCACTTTTTTTGACAAATCACATCTCTAAAGAGACGGATTTTCAGCTTTTTTTATTAGAAAGTATTGACATAGAGCAACTTATAGTAAAAATCTTTCAAAATAAAATTAATAAAGCCTATTTATATCATCCAGACGAAAGCTTGATTATGAAGACTTTAAAGGCTAAAATCCCAGTATCTAAAGCTGGAGGCGGATTGGTCTACAATAAAAAAGGCGAAGTGCTTTTCATTTTTAGAAACGGAAAATGGGATTTACCCAAAGGCGGAATCGAAAAAGGAGAAGAAATTCAGGATACTGCCATGCGCGAAGTAGAGGAAGAAACGGGTGTAAACGGCTTGTCAATCTCGCACAAACTTCAAAAAACGTACCATGTTTTTAGACGTAATGGGAAATACAAACTTAAAATCACCCATTGGTTTGAAATGCAGTCTGATTTTGAAGGCACACCACAAGGGCAACTAGAAGAAGGTATTGAGAAAGTCGCCTGGATGAATCCGGAACAAATTACAGAAGCACTAAAAAACTCTTACGAAAACATAAAATTATTATTTGAAGAAGAAAAACTCCTAAAATAGGAGTTTTTTTTATTTTAGAATGCGATAGACTGGATATTGCAAATGTGCTTTTTCATAAAAGATAGAATGTTTGTAAATCCAGTCTAGTTGTGCTTCAGGATTATTAATGAAATTCACATCACTTTGTTTTTTTAAATCAAATTCGGCTTTTAATTTTGGATTTTCTTCCAAAATTTGTGTGGCGGAATCTTCAAAAACATAATCTGAATACCCTTCTTTTTGTTGTAACATTGTGTCGAAAAAATTCCAGTTAAAAAAGGAATCTATTGCTTCGGGTTCTAGTGTTTCCAGTAAATATTTGATTCCCTTTTGCTGTGTGGGAATAACGTAATCTCCTTTGGCGAAAGCTACTTTTTCCATTTTAGTAGTCACCGTTGTGTTTCGATGTAAATAATGTCCTTCATAGGCTGAATTTACAGTTTTAAAATCCGCAATTCTATAGCTTTCTACTTCAATTATAGTATCCTTTTTTAGTTGCGTATACGTGATTGTATTGCTCTTTAATAATTCAATTACCGGCCAAAATCCTTTGGGAATGATATATGCTTCTGGAATAATTATTTCTTTTACTGATTTGAATTCTTTGCTGTACGGAATGTCTTTTTTGAATGGTTTTGTACGGTCATAAAACAAGCGATTTCCGGATGTCACGTCACTTTTTTTATAACTGGCTTCATAGCCTAAAAAAGAAAAAGGAATTGTTTTGGTGCTATCAATTTCCCATTTTATAGGGTACGATTTCTTGGGTTTATATTGCTCTTCGTTTTTCAATCGCAAGAGTTTGATTTTTTTAAAATTAGTGTCGGTGAAATCTATTGCAGAGCGCATATATTCATAGGTTACTTTCACACGATCGGCATATTTTTTTAGCATGTGTGTTTCCACGACAAAACCAATGGTATTAAATAATGAAGTGTAGCCTGTTGCAAATCGTGGGCTTTCAAAAAATTGTCCAAATCCTTTGTCAGGTGTATCCTGAAAGGCATTAACATAAGGTGTGGTTTCGATATTTTTTGTTTGTAAATCCTTAACTAAAGTAGGCATCATTTCAGTATTTAAAAAATCTCCTAAAATCGTTCCTAATTTGTTGTGCTGAGTCATAATGTAGGTCAATTTGTATTGATAATCTGCGCCATTGCTAACATGATTATCAATAAAAACATCGGCATTTATTTTATGAAATATTTCCACAAAACTTTTTGTGTTTCGGGTATCTGATTTGATAAAATCCCGATTCAAATCGTAGTTTCTCGCATTGCCTCGAAAGCCATAAATTTCCGGTCCGTCCTGATTGGCTCTTGAAGTAGAGTTTCTGTTTAAAGCGCCTCCTATATTATATATTGGAATACACACAATGACGGTGTTTTTAGGCGCTTTTATTCTACCCAAAGCCAAGTCTCGGAACAATTGCATACTGGCATCAATTCCGTCCGGTTCCCCGGCGTGAATGCCGTTATTGAGCAGAATGACCGCTTTGGTTTTTTTGATGATTTCAAAATCAAATTGCTTTTCAGGATTGTAAACAATCATGTGCAGCGGTTCACCGCTATCTGTTAAGCCCATTTTTTGCATTTCAATTGTAGAGAAATCACTGTCCAGGAGTTTGTAATATGCTATCGTTTCTGGATAGCTAGCAGATTGATTTCCATTTCCTTTTTCAAAAAAAGTATCGTATTTATTGTTTTTTTGGGCAAATGAACTGATCGAGAGTAGAAAAAAAAAGAATCTGAAAAATTTCATATTTCGGTTTTTAGATTGAATTTCAAATGTAGCTTTTTTTTGATAGGTTGAGAAATGATACTAAGAAAACGAAGCATCCAACTTAATAATTGAAAATTTATAATTCAAAATTCATAACTCAGAATTAAAAATTACCTTTGCAAAATGAATAAGAAACACCATTCCAACAATATACTTTTGAATTTAGGCATCGAAAGCCTGAACGAAATGCAAGAAGTTGCACAAGATACGATCCTGAATGACAATAATATTTTATTGCTTTCGCCAACAGGTTCCGGGAAAACTTTGGCTTTTTTGTTGCCCATTTTAGAAATGTTACAGCCAGAAATTTTATCGGTTCAATGTTTAATCTTGGTTCCGTCACGAGAGTTAGGATTGCAAATTGAGCAGGTTTGGAAGAAAATGGGAACTGATTATAAAGTAAATGTGTGCTATGGCGGACATTCCATTGATACCGAAATCAAGAACTTAAGTAATCCACCAGCTGTTTTAATAGGAACTCCGGGAAGAATTGCGGATCATATCGACAGAGGCACTTTTCGTGTAGATAAAATTCAAACATTGGTTTTGGATGAATTTGATAAATCCTTACAATTGGGTTTTCATGAGCAAATGTCTTTTATCATTGGAAAACTGACTAAACTGAACAAACGTGTTTTGGTTTCGGCCACTTCTGATATTGAGATTCCTAGATACACGAGAGTCGTAAATCCAACGATTTTGGACTTTATTCCAGAAAATGTTGCAGAAACGAACCTTTCGATGCGAATGGTTGTTTCTAAAGAAAAAGATAAAATTGGGAGTTTATTTAATTTGATTTGCTCTTTGAAATCACAGTCGGCTATTGTTTTTTGCAACCATCGGGATGCTGCAGAGCGCATTAGTGATGTGTTGAATGAAAAAGGAATTTATGCTACCTATTATCATGGCGGAATGGATCAGGATGAAAGAGAACGCGCGCTAATCCAGTTTAGAAATGGCAGTGTGAGTTATTTGATTACAACCGATTTAGCTGCTCGTGGACTTGACATTCCCGAAATGAATCACGTAATTCATTATCATTTACCATCCAAGGAAGACGAATTTACCCATAGAAACGGACGTACTGCACGTATGCTAGCCTCTGGAACAGCTTACATCATTGCTCATGAAAGCGAGAAGAAAATGGATTATATCGATTACAGTATGGAAGCTCTAAAAATCGAAAATTCAACTTCATTGCCAAAACCACCTGAATTCCAAACCATTTACATCAGTGGCGGGAAGAAAAATAAACTGAATAAAATTGATATCGTAGGGTTCTTTTCCCAAAAAGGGAAATTAGAAAAAGGCGATTTAGGATTAATCGAAGTAAAAGATTTTATCTCATTTGCTGCCGTGAAATTCAACAAAGTGAAAGATTTACTTCATGCCATTAAAGATGAAAAAATGAAAGGAAAGAAATTTAAAATCGAAGTGGCGCGAAAAGTAATTAAGAAAGAGGAAGAGTAGTTTTTTAGTGTTCAGTTTAAAAAAGTGCTCAATGTTCAGCTTTTAGTGAGTAGTAAAAAAATAGTTTAACAATAAAAAATCGTTATTAGTAAATTTGATTTACTGTTAACGATTTTTTGCTTTAAAGAAGTCTCTGATTACACTTTTTTCTGACCACTTAACTTTTTATCAACTCAGGCACTGATCACTATATTTTTTTCACGTATTGAGTAATAATAACGATAGTCTGACCGTCAACTTTGCCTTCAATGTATTCTGCATTTTCATGATCCAATCTGATATTACGTACTGCGGTTCCTTGTTTGGCAACCATACTAGATCCTTTTACTTTCAAATCTTTTATTAAAACGACAGAATCTCCAATTTCTAGAATCACTCCGTTGCTGTCACGGTGAATGATTTTGTTCTCCTCTTCCTCACCTTCACCAGTTGCTTGTGCCCAAGCCAAAGCGTCTTCGTCTAAATACATTTGATCTAATAATTCCTGAGGCCAACCAGCAGCACGTAAGCGGCTTAGCATTCTCCACGCCACAACTTGTACCGCTGTATGTTCACTCCACATGCTGTCATTCAAACACCTCCAATGATTTAAATCTACATGGGCTGGATTTTCTATTTGTTCGAGGCAAGTACTGCATGCCATGATGTTTTCGTCAAGTTCCCCTTTTTTGGCTGGCAATACTTGATATACTTTTAGGTTTTCGGTTGCACCACAAAGTTCACATTTAGATCCACTTCGTTTGCTTAATTCTCTTTCTACACTCATGTTTGATGGCTTTTACTTTAGGTAAAAGTACGGCTTAACAGCACTTTTCACAAATTTATATTGTTGCTGTTTATTTGTCAAGTCGAGCGCAGTCGAGACTAAATGATACGTCTCGACCGCGCTCGACTTGACAAAATCACTTTAAAATTATTTTACTCGGACGGCATCAGGAACCAACATTTCGTATTGGCCACCATTGCGAATGACATCTCTCACAATGCTGGAACTGATATAGGAAGTTTTTGCCGCGGTTAATAAAAACACGGTTTCTATTTTTGACAAACGCCTGTTGGTGTGTGCGATGGCTTTCTCAAACTCAAAATCGGCGGGATTTCGCAACCCACGTAATATGAAATTTGCTTTTAATTTTTTACAAAGTTCGGTGGTTAAACCTTCATACGTAATCACTGAAACTTTGGGTTCGTTTTTGAAGGTTTCCTCGATAAATTGTTTTCTGTCTTCGAGAGAAAACATGTATTTTTTTTCAGCATTGATTCCAATGGCAATTACAATTTCATCAAATAGCGGCAGGCTTCTTTTGATGATGTCTTCATGTCCTAAAGTGATTGGGTCAAATGAACCCGGAAATATAGCTTTTCTCATTTTATAAGATATAATTAAATCGAATGACTTTATGTAGGAACTAAATTAAGTTTTTCGGTGTGTTTTTATTGCTGCGACCCATTCGGATTTTTCACAAACCCTGCATTCCGCATTTCCTGGTTGGTGGCTTTCCGTATTTCCACAAAATGTGCAGGAATATATTCCTTTAGTTGGGATTGTTTGACTTTTTAATTCAAATAAAAAAGGCAAAATGGGTAATCCTGGAAGTACTTCATGGTTTTCATAATAAAAAACACTGATTTCGCCACTGGTTTCCATAAAAGCATTTTTTACTTGTCCTAAGTGTTCAACCGATTTCAATCGGAGTTCCGAAAAAAATTCGTCTTGCGCTAAACTTTCTTTTTTAAAAGTAGCAATCGAAAATTTGCCTTCATTGATGATGCATTCCGTTTTGCCCTCTATAAACTCTTCAAAGCGTTTGCTTTTTCCGGTGAGCCAAGTTACTAACCGGTACAAAAGGATAATAACCAAAAATACGGTTATGGGTGGAATTATCCCAACTTCTTCATAAAACATGGGATCTCCCGCTGCAGATCCCAGAGCAATAATGATGACTGTTTCAAAAACAGATAATTGCTTCACGCCCCGTTTTCCAGCTACTTTTAATGTCAATAGTAGAACTGTAAACATTACAGTGGATCGGAAAATGACTTCTAAAAGAAAGGATTCTGGTAAATCATTGTATAGTAATCGGTTCCAGTCAAAGATTTCTATCATAATGGAGCGTTAGTTATTTAAAGCCAATTCTATTGCATTGGTAAATAAATCTTCCAATGAAATGCCGGCGGCTTTGGCTTGTTGCGGAATCAAACTTTCCGTTGTTAATCCCGGAATGGTGTTCATTTCCAGCATGTGTGGTTCATCATTTACGAGAATAAATTCGCTACGGGAGAAACCTTTCATTTTAAGAATTTCGTAAGCGCGTTTGGCTATTTCGCTGACTTTTTGAGTCATTTCATCTGAGATTCTTGCCGGAGTGATTTCTTGTGATTTGCCCAAATATTTAGCTTCATAATCGAAGAAATCATTATCTGAAACAATTTCGGTGATGGGCAAAACGGTTATTTTTCCCTTGTAATTGATGACTCCTACAGAAACTTCAGTCCCGTCCAGAAAACTTTCAATGATGATTTCGTTGTCTTCTTTGTACGCTACTTCTATGGCGATAGGCAATTCAGCGGTGGTTTTTACTTTTGAAATTCCAAAACTGGAACCTGCTTTATTGGGTTTTACAAAACAAGGCAGACCAACTTTAGCAACAATTTCATCCGTATTGATAGCATCGCCTTTGTTCAAGTAATAAGAAGTGGCGGTTTTTATACCGTATGGTTTTAAAACCGACAATAAATCGCGTTTGTTGAACGTTAAAGCCGCTTGGTAATAATCGCAGGAAGTTTGCGGAATGTGCAATAATTCGAAATACGCCTGCATCAATCCGTCTTCGCCGGGAGTTCCGTGAATAGCATTAAAAACGCAATCGAAAGAGATTTTGTTCCCTTCAACTGTTACTGAAAAATCATTTTTATCGATAGGGAATTCAATGTCATTTGCATCAACGTAGACCCATTTCTCCTTGAATATATGGATTCGGAAACCGTTGTATTTCGTTTTGTCCAGATATTGGTATACGACATTTCCGCTGATAAGGGAGATTTTATATTCGCTGGAATATCCGCCCATGATGATGGCAATGTTTTTCATTTTGTATCGTTTTGTTCTTAGTTGTTCGAATAAATAACCAAGTGTTTTTAGCACTAGATTCTAGCCCCGATAGTAGTGAAAATCCTTTTTATCAGCCTTTTTGGCGGATTAAAAGAGTGCAACGAATAGCGGGAAATAGCTCCAAAAAGCATTAAACAAAATTATCATTTTTTTTGAAACGAAATAGCTTTATCTTTGCCACATATAAAAATAAATTTATGAGTTTACGAAAGTATCTTACCAGTCGTGTGTTTTTAATACAAGTATTAATTGCGATTGCCATTATTGCCGTTTTGGGTTATTTGTTTATGCATTGGTTGACTTTTACAACAGATCATGGTCATGAAATTGCTGTTCCAAATTTGAGTAAATTAACGGAAGAGCAAGTAGAAGAAAAGCTGGATGAGTTGGATTTAGATTACGTGCTTTTGGATAGCGTGGATTATAGAAGCGATTTCCCGCAATTTAGTGTGGTAGAGCAAGATCCCACACCAGGTACTAAGGTAAAAGTAGGAAGAAAAATATACATAAAAATAAATACATCGGGATTTTCATCGGTACGAATTCCAGATTTAGTGAACAAAACATATCGTGAAGCCGTACCTACATTGAAAGCATTAGGGCTTGAGGAAGGAGCTGTAACGTATGTTCCAAATCTTGGAAAGGATATGGTGCTGGAAATGCGTTACAAAGGAAGAAATTTGAAAGTAGGAGACAGGGTCTTGAAATCATCTAAAATTGATTTGGTTTTAGGAGACGGAAAAATGAGTTACGAAGAAGAGGAAAATGCTGCAGATACGCTTGCAGCTCCAATAGAAGAAGAAATACCAGTTGATGAGCAATAATATAGATACAATAGATTTAGAAGACGAGTTATTTGAACATTTTAGATTTGAAGTTCCTAAAGGTCAAGCGTCGTTGCGAATAGATAAATACCTAATGGGTTTAATTCAAAACGCGACCCGAAATAAAATACAAACCGCCGCTACCGAAGGTAATATTTTTGTAAATGATACCACGGTAAAGTCTAATTATAAGGTAAAAGCCAATGATGTGGTTCGTGTGATGCTTACACATCCTCCTTATGAAAATCATATTATTCCGGAGAATATTCCGCTTGATGTTGTGTACGAAGACGATACGTTACTGTTAATAAACAAATTGCCAGGAATGGTGGTACATCCCGGTCACGGGAATTATACCGGAACTTTAGTGCATGCTTTAGCATATCATTTTGATAATTTGCCAATGAACAGCAGTGAACGTCCCGGATTGGTTCATCGAATTGATAAGGATACTTCGGGTTTATTGGTGATTGCCAAAACGGAAGCAGCCATGACGCATCTTGCCAAGCAATTTGAAGCCAAAACTTCAGAAAGAGAATATGTTGCTTTAGTCTGGGGAAATGTAGCAGAAGAGCAAGGAACGATTGAAGGAAACTTAGCGCGACACCTAAAAGATCGCATGCAAATGGCGGTTTTTGCTGATCCGGAAATAGGAAAACCTGCCGTTACGCATTATAAAGTGTTGGAACGTTTTGGATATGTGACATTAATTTCGTGCCAACTGGAAACCGGGCGGACACACCAGATTCGTGCACATTTAAAACACATAGGTCATCCTCTGTTCAATGATGAACGTTATGGTGGTCATTTGATTTTGAAAGGAACAACGTTTACGAAATACAAACAATTTATAGACAATTGTTTCAAAGCTCTGCCAAGACAGGCTTTACACGCTAAAACATTAGGTTTTGTACATCCTACAACCGGAGAGTTAATGCGTTTTGATACAGAACTACCACAGGATTTACAGGATTGTATCGAGAAATGGAGAGGCTATTCCAAATCGCATGGAACAGACGAAGTAGAAGAATAAAATATGAAAAGCCCCGGATTGGGGCTTTTTTTGTGGGATTATTTTCCCTGTTTACTGTTTTGATTACGGTAATGATTTTTGTACTATGGGATTGTTGGTATGTTTATTGTATATAGTTGCACATCTGGGATTTATTGTTTGCTTTCACTTCAAACTATGTATTTAGTTGGATTTTTTAAATTTAGGTTAGATGGCATTTTATTTAATTTTGGACTACAACTATCCCCGTTACTTAAACATAAAGTGTGCTAATTTAATTTTTTTAACATGACCTCTAAAAAGAAATATAGAGTACGATTTATACGAAACATGGGTTTATTAGCACTTGTTTTTTGTAGTGTGGCTTACGGTTCATCGCGTACTGATACGTTTTTACTTCAGAAGAATGAAATTGTTATTAAAAATGAATTGATATATCCAATCGAAACTAATATTTCCTTGGGTGAAAAAATTGTGAATTTTGGGATGGGTTTATTAGGAACCCCTTATGTTGCAGCCGGATGTAGTAAGAATGGTTTTGATTGTTCCGGATTTGTTTACTTTGTTTTCAATCATTTTAAAATTCAGGTTCCCCGAAGCTCTTCAGAATTTAAGAATTTTGGTAAAGAAATACCTATTGCTAATGTCAAAAAAGGGGATCTTCTGTTGTTTTTGAGTCCGACCAGAAATGTTATTGGACATATTGGTATCGTATCAAATCCTAATGGGATGGACAGTGATTTTATCCACTCGTCTTCAGGACGTGAAATGAAAGTGATTATTACTAATCTAAAAAAGCCAGGTTATACCCGTAGATTTGTAAAAGCAATACGTGTTTTGTAGTTTTTTAGATAAAAATAGTACTTAATATTTGGGTTTATTATTTAATTACTTATCGGAGTAGAATCAAAGTTACACAAATTCGTCTTTATTCTATTTTTAATAAAAAGAGACTGCCTTATTTTAATTCGGATTTATTGTTTGTATTATCAAATTTAACTCAAAAATTTATTGATAGTATTTACGATTTTCTCCAATTTATTAGAGTACTTATTTTGGTATGATTAAATCTAAATTTTCAAGCTTAACTTTGATAAATTAAGCCTCAAAACATCATATTTTCTTTTAAGTATGGTACTATTTTTTCACAAAAAAATTATCTTTTAAAACTAATTTCATCCAGTCCAATCGTGTATTCCACACGTTGATTGTCGTTGATATCCCAAATTTCCATTTTTATTTTCGGGATTTTCTTTTTCCAATCAATCGTCAACAAGCCAAAATGGTTTTCCATTATCGGACCTTCAATTCTGTTTGTATTGGGCGTTGCAAAATGCCAGGTAGAGGAAAGTCCGCTAGAGGTAAAGTCATAAATTGGATAGAGTCCGGGTTCTGTAAGTTTAGATATTTCTCCATAATGCACGTCTCCGGTTAAAAATAAAACACCGTTAGCTTTTGTTTTCTTGATAAGGTTTAAGAATCGTTTTTGCTCTAGCGGAAAGTTAGCCCAGCCTTCATAGCCGTTGTATTCAATTCCAAATTGCGATCCTGAACCAATCAATCGCAGATCAGCGGGTTTTTGTAATTCAGTTTCAAGCCATTTCCATTGCGCTGCACCTAAATATGTGGAGTCAGGGTTTTGTAAAGGTGCATAATCCAAAGAATAGAAATATCGTTTATCTTCAGTAACTTCGCCGTTGTATTTCTTGTAATTATCTCTAAAAGTTCGATTGTCTAACAAGATAATCTGTACTTTTTTGCCTTTGGTTTCATACATATAGGATGTATATATTCCCTTGTGTTTTCGTCTTTCGGAATCTGCAGGCTCTTCAAAAAAATTCAAGAATAGTTCTTTTGATTCTTCTTTTTTGGAATAATGCCTGCCTATATCATTTTGTCCAAAATCGTGATCGTCCCAAGTAGCAATGATAGGGACATTAATTTTTAAATTTCGAAAACTAGGTTTAGCAGCCAACCGATCGTATTTGGTTTTCAGTGTATTCATATTGTCTGTGTCACCGTAAATGTTATCGCCCAGGAATACAAATAAATCCGGTTGGTGTTTGACCACTACATCAAAAATAGGTAGGGGGTTACTTTGGTTCGAACACGAACCAAATGCAATTTTTGAAATGTTTTGTTGCGAGTAACTATTATATGTAAGCAATAAAACAGTCACTAAATAAAGGGGTATTTTAAGGGTATTATATTGTGTCATTTTATTTTTTTAATGGTTTAAACTTCTTCTGTAAATGTCAATCGGTTACCGAATGGACCTATCGCTTCCATGCAAATCACATTGGTAATCCAGGAAATTTTGTCTAAACGAGGTCTCTTAAACAGGTATTTTTTAGCAAGTAATTTTTTGTGATATGCTGTAAGATTATTGAAGCCGTCAATATGAATTCTTGCGCCGGGAGAACAACCTCCATGATGCTCGGTTAACTGATTAACAATGCCGTGTAGTGAAATTTGTAAATAAAACGGGAAGATGTCCGATTTGTTCTCCCAATTTATGGTGAAACCAAGCCAGTCAATATAAAATGCTTTGGCTTTCTTATAATCTAAAAATCTAAAAATTGGTCTTGCATTAGCCATCATCAGTTATAAATAAATTCGTATTGCTCAAATATAATCAAAAAAGTACTGCGACTAGAGGCAATATTGTGGCTAACACTAGAATGAAAAAAAGAAGACATACAGGTTGTTAATTAAAAGTTAAATCAATGGTATATTATCAATTTACAAACCGTAAAAATTATTTTTGATATTGATTAACTATTAAAAAACCTATTAATGAAGAAATTTTTCATTTTGACCACAATTGCAGCTTCTTTACTTTTGCCCACCACTCAGTTTGCACAATCCAAAAGAAAAAAAGATAAAAATGCCATTGCAGTTCCTCCTCCAGAAAAAAAGCCGGAACCCACGATAAAGGAGTACAGTAAAGTAATCACTAAAGACGCAATTTCTGATGATGGTTTGTTTACGGTTCATAAAGTAGATAAAAAATATTTTTTTGAAATACCTAATAAATTATTAGACAAGGACATGCTTTTGGTGAGTAGGTTGTCTAAACTACCGTCTAACTTGGGTGGGGGATATGTAAATGCAGGTTCGGAAACCAATGAACAATTAATTGTCTGGCAGCGTTTTCAGGATAAAATTCTCATTAAATTAAAATCGTATAATGCGGTTGCCAATGACAGTTTGCCCATCAGTATTTCGGTTAAATCCAATAATTATGAACCTACATTATTTGCTTTTGATATTGTAGCATTCAGCAAAGACTCTGCAAATACGGTGATTGACGTAACTAAATTTTATGGTACGGATGTAAAATCAATCAGTGGCTTGTCAGGTGAAATGAGAGAAACTTATAAAGTTAAAGGATTGGATGAATCCCGAAGTTTTATCAATACGATGAAAAGTTTTCCTATGAATATTGAAGTAATTCAAGATTTCACGTACAATGCATCTAAACCACCCATTCAGGAAGATGCGGAGACAATTAGTATCCAGATGAATCAGTCGATGATTTTATTACCTGAAAAATTGATGCAACCCAGATTAGCGGATCCCCGAGTGGGATGGTTTACGATGAGTCAAATTGATTATGGAAGCAATGAATTAAAGTCAGACAGTAAAACTTACATTCACCGTTGGAAATTGGAACCTAAAGATCCTGTCGCTTACGCTAAAGGAGAACTGGTAGAACCGATTAAGCCCATTGTCTATTATTTAGATCCTGCTACGCCTGAAAAACTGCGCAAATACATCAAACAAGGAATTGAAGAATGGCAAAAACCTTTTGAAACAGCGGGTTTTAAAAATGCTATTATTGCCAAAGACGCTCCCACTAAAGAACAGGATCCTGATTTTAGCCCGGAAGACATCCGGTATTCGGTAATTCGTTATGTAGCGAGTACCACGCGAAATGCGGTAGGCCCAAGTGTTTCTGATCCCAGAACGGGAGAAATTATTGAGAGTGATGTGATTTGGTACCACAACCATTTGCGTTCTTATAGAAACCGCTATTTATTAGAAACTGGAGCAGCGAATCCTTCGGCGAGAACGTTGAACACCAGCGACGAGGAAATGGGTGAAATGATGCGTATGGTTATCGCTCATGAAGTAGGGCATGCACTTGGTTTTCCTCATAACATGGGCGCTAGCTGTGCCTATGAAACTGAAAATTACAGAGACGGTGGTTTTACTCAAAAAAACGGAATCGCAGCCAGTTTAATGGATTACGCCCGTTTTAATTACATTGCCCAACCTGGAGATAAAAATATCCGTTTCATCCGCCAGATGGGGCCTTACGATCATTATGCTACAAATTGGGGTTACAGAGTCATTCCTAATGGCACTTCTCCTGAAGCTGAAGTGCCTACTTTAGACAAATGGATTATGGAAAAAGCAGGAAATCCTATTTATAAATTTGGAAAGCAAAGCAGTAGTTTTGATCCCTCTTCACAAACAGAAGATATTGGAAATAATTCGATGAAAGCGGGTTCTTATGGACTTGAAAATTTGCAATATGTAGCGGCACATTTATCAGAATGGACAAGTGATGTAACCAATAACTATGAAGATTTAGAGGAGTTATACAAAGAGATGTTGGATGTATGGAGCAGGTATGTAGGGCACGTAGTAACGAATGTTGGGGGCGTTTATGAAGCCATTAAAAAGCCAAACCAAACAGGAAGTATTTATAATGTTGTCCCAAAAGCAAAGCAACAAGAAGCCATGCAATGGTTACAAGCCAATGCTTTTGCCTCTCCAACGTGGTTGGTGAATGTGAGTACGTTGAAAAATATCGATTATTCCGGTTACACGGAGCGTTTTAGAAGTTTGCAAGCCAGACATTTAAATAGTGTCTTGAGTTTTGAACGTATTGGTCGATTAATGGATGCTGAAATAATAGGAAATGCTAATTATAGCGCATTGGATTTATTGGGTGATATGCGCAGAGGGATTTGGAAAGAAGCTAATTTACCCCTCAATGTGACTATTTACAGAAGGAATTTACAGCGTGCCTATATTGAAAGAATGGGATATTTAATGAAAGAAGAAATTAAATCAGGTCGTCCTTCTGAATACTACAATGTGGCGCAATCGGATGTGAGAGGATTGGTTAGAGGAGAATTAAATGCCTTAAAAACGACTTTATCCATTGCTAAAACCAGAGGAGTAAATGCAGAGACTAAGTATCATTATGAAGATGCCGTCAAAAGAATTGAGTTGATATTAAACCCGAAATAATTGTAATTCAAAAGATTTTTTTTGCTAAAAAATCCGCTTTCGAGCGGATTTTTTATTGTTGTCATAAGTTTTTTATATAACATGAAGAGTTTATTTCATTGGAAAATTAGCTTCGAAAGTTTTAAATCGAGTATCTAAATCTTTAAGCAATTGTTTTTTTATGGAAGCTTCTTTGATAAAACTGTAATGGATACTGTTGTACACATATTGCTTGATATCCGTGTAGCTCACCTCTTTGTATCTTTTGGCTAATAAAACATATTGTTCGGTCATATTAGTGCGTAAAATTCCTGCATCATCCGTGCTGATAACAATGGGAACCCCAAATTCTTTGTATAAAGTCAATGGATGACGATTTTCTTTGACTTTCAAAATAAATTCGTTGCTCACTAAATTAATTTCTATAGGAATGTTTTTCTGTGCCATATAACGCAATAAATCATACGAATCTTTCTCGTATGCTATATCTACTCCGTGCCCAATACGCTGAGCTTCTGCGGTATAAACGGCAGCACTAATGTGCCAAGTCAAATCTTCCGGAGGCACTAAACCAAGAGTCAGTTCTCCGGCATGCAAGGTATATTTTACATTTGGATAACGAGAATGGCAGTATTTAAACATGACCATGTGCAACCAATAATCTTTCATCGCTGTTTCACCATCTTCCGGAGAAACAATGTTAACTCCCGCCATCAAAGGACTTTCATCTGCTGAAATGAATGCGATTACCAGATTTTTAAATAGATCTACGGGTTCCATAAAACGCAATACAAAATTTTGATACCGCATCGTGAATTGCTTATCATCTATTTTTAGTTCATTGTGAAGCTTAGCTACAAAATTAGTATTGAACGATAGTGCGTAGGATTCAGCATTTTTTTTCAGTAATACATTGTAAACGGAATCCAATGATTTTAAAATTGCTTTTTCGTCTTTTGCAAAAGCTAATTTTCGCAATCGGGTATTGAATTTCGTCAAATCATCGGTATTCATTGTAGTTGGTATTGTAGACAATTGCGTTTCGATGTAACTGACATTTTCTGAAATGGCTCTATTTTTTAGTTCCAGTAAACCTTGTCCAAAATTCCCTTTGATGGCTGGTTCAAACTTCATAAACGATTCGAAAAATAACTTATCAGAAGGGTAATCGACATGATTATAGTCTTTTACAGACCATTTTTGCATGATTTTTTGTTTGTACGTATTTAATGTTCCGTTTCTTCTTAATGTCGAAAATTGTTCCCAGTTTCCGGTTGCTGGTTTTTCTTTTAACACATCCATCGTTTCGGTATTGAGATAAAAATCTTCCGCAATAGCGTGTTGTAGTAAGGGTTCAGCGTAAATAGAACCTGAAAAATGATGGTGTAAATCGCCTCCTTTTGGCATTTGCGAAAAGAAAGCAGTTAATTCTGCTTCATTCTCTCTGATTTTTTCAAAATAGTCATTCGGAGTTTGAGAATAAACGTTATTGAGTACTGTTATTAAGAGAAAAGTATAAATTAATTTCATATTTTTAAATTTTATTGAAAGAGTATTTTAAATAAATCTTTCAATTGATGAATTAGTGTTTTAGTTAATGTATGATAATCGAACTAGTATTTTGCAATTTATACCACGAACTTAGATATAAATGTATGAATTTTAACTAAAATTTTATGCAAAGATAATTTTTTCCAAATTTAAACAAAGAGGATATCTGCTTTAAGTGTTAAACACAAAAGGTTGTTTTGATTACAAGTTGAAAGATTAATTTTGATTTTTAATGTGGTTTGTCTAGACGGTAAAATTTAGTATTATGTAAAGTATTCTTTAAAGGAAATTACATCTAGGTATTAGTAGGTTTAATTGTTTTGTAAGTGGGATGAAATCAATAATCGACTACTGTTGCGTCTGTTTTTTAATTTGTTTTAATGCTATTTAAAATTTATGAATAAGAAGTCCTTTAGCTTTAATTCATTAAATATTATTTAAGTCTTACACTACAATTTCATTGCTTCAGCGGCTAATCTTCCTGTTTTTAATGCGGCATTTATAGAACCATTCAACAAATGATCCCCACATATAAACAATGAATCCGATATTTTTATTTCGGAGCCTGGGATTTCATTTCGTACACTTTCCTGCAATGGCAAAGCATATTCAATGCGATAGGCCTTTAGCATTTTCCACGATTGTACTTTTTCTCCATACCACTGTTTCAGTTCCTCTTTCATATATTCAGCTAAAGTGGCATCATCAATAGTTGGAATACCATTGTAAGAAACGGAGATTAATACTTTTCCTTTTGGAGCATAAGCTTTGGAAACATTTGATATTACAGTCAAATTATTGACCCATTTCTTGTTTTTTGAAGCATTTAATATAACTACCGCTTTGTTAGTGGGAGCTTCGTTTGTTTCAAAATAAACATTGGTTACTTGATGTGAAGATAATTGTTGTTCTGGTAAGATTTTTTTTGTCAGATTATTAGCGTTTGTAGCCAATAAGATTTGGTTGGCTTCAAGGATAGTTCCATTTGCAGTAATTATTTTATGTTCATCAATAGTAATAACCTTTGTATTATATTGAATACTTCCTTCAGGAAGCATAGCCAGTAATTGTTTTGGAATTTCTTCCATTCCTAAAGTGGGAACCGCCACATCACCATCTGAAAACATTTTCATCACAAAGTCAAACATTCTTCGGGAAGTATGCAAGTCATTTTCTAGAAATATTCCCGAAAGGAAAGGGGCATAAAAGCGTTCGATCATTTTTGAACTAAAACCATAATCCGAAAGTTGTTTTCGAGTTGTTTGTTCAGGTTGTTCGAATATTTCTTCAAGGGTTAATTTTTGCAATTTATTTTTTAACCAAAGCGTGTTCAGTTTGTCTTTTAGGGTGCCAACGGGTGCAAAAAGTGTAGCTAATGCGGCCGAAGGTCTTCGGAATGGATCTGCGATTTCAAAACTACCACCATCATAAAGAACGGTGGCTCCTGGTAACATGCTTTTGAGTTTTAAATCATTATAGTTAAGTAATGCTTTTGTCTCGGGATAGGCAGTCAAAAGAACTTGAAAACCTCTGTCTAAAAGAAAACCTTGATAAGAATCGGTTTTTATTCTGCCACCTACGCGTTCACTAGCTTCTAGGAGTAGTACTTTGCGTCCTTGGCGATGCAAATAAACTGCGGCTGATAATCCGGCAAGTCCTGCTCCAACAATAATTACATCGTGTTTCATAGTCTCTTAATAATGTTTTTACAAAAATAAACCAAATAGGTTTTAAATATTGAGGCCTTAGGGCTATTTATACCCACTCAAAGTTACGGTATATCGATATTTGTCATTTTTAACCTTAAAGAAGGGATTTAGATTCCTCTTCTGAATAATTCAAATCGGCATGAAAGGTTTCTTTTAATTTCCAAAGTGCCAAAATTGAGATTAGCGATAATATGGATCCAACAATCATGGCAGAAAGAAGAATGTTCCCCTCAAAAATGGTATCTCTGAAAAAACCATAAATGATAATAATTAAAGGTAGTGAACCCCGAACAAAATTAGGAACGGTGGTTGTTACGGTCGCGCGAATGTTAGTGCCAAATTGTTCAGCCGCTATAGTTACAAATAAAACCCAATACCCTACGGAGAATCCCATAATAAAGCATAGCGTATAGAAAGTGGCAGCTGTAACCCCAAAAGCATTTAAGTATACAAAAACCATAATCAGATTAAAGATCAGGAATATGTACATGATTTTTTTCCGGCTTTTAAACCACTGACTGAGCAATCCGCTGGCAATATCTCCAAACACTAATCCTCCGTAACACCAAGCAATTGCTTTTCCTGCTGCGATAGTTTCAAAGCCTTGGACATCTAATGCTTTGGCAAATTCTGGGGAAAAAGTAATCAATACTCCAACGAGGAACCATAACGGTATTCCGATAAGAATGCATTGAATGTACTTTGAAAAACGTTGTTTGTTGGTAAATAAAGAGATAAAATCTCCTTTTTTTTCTTTGCTTTGTTGAACTCGTTTGTACATTCCTGATTCAGAAATACTAATTCGTAAAAAAAGTAAAAGAAGCCCTAAAACGCCGCCTGCATAATAGCACAGACGCCAATCCTGAAAAATCTGATACACTAAATACGCTACAACGGCACCCGAAACCCCTACCGAAGCAACAATCATTGTTCCATAGCCTCGTTTTTCCTTGGGTAAAGATTCCGTAACTAATGTAATTCCGGCGCCTAACTCTCCTGCCAGACCAATTCCGGCTATCAGTCTCCAAAACGCGTATCCATCAACGGTGGTTACCATTCCGTTAGCAATATTAGCCACTGAATAAATTAAAATAGAACCAAACAAAACAGAAATTCGACCTTTTTTATCGCCTAATATTCCCCAAAGAATACCACCAAAAAGCATCCCGAACATTTGCATACTAATCAAATATTCTCCTTGATTCCTGATGGCTTCACCAGTAATTCCTAAATCTTTAAGACTATCCGTACGGACAATACCAAAAAGTAATAAATCATAAATATCTACAAAATAACCGAGTGCCGCTACTATAACGGCAGCATTTAAAATTCGGGTTGGTTTTTGAGTCTCGGTGGGAACAGTATGGGCCATTTATTATTGTATAAGGAGTTTCATCATTAAGTCGGTTTGTTCGTCAGTTCCTAATGTAAAAACGTGTTTGTCAAATACAACAAATCCATTTTTAGTATAAAAATGAAGCGCTCTATAATTCTCTTCCCAGACGCCAAGCCAAATATAATCTACGTTAGTATTTAGAGCTATTTTTTTTACTTCATCAATCAACAGTTGACCAATATTTTTTCCTTGAAAAGATTGCAAAACATAAATTCGGTGTACTTCTAGAGCATTGTCATTAAAACGCTCGGTTTGTGCATTACCAAAATTAATTTTTAAATAACCAACGACTTCTGTATTCGAATACGCTAAATAAAACTGGGAATTTGGATTGTTCAATTCAACTCTTAATTGCTCTAGATTAAAGCTGTCGGCAACATAATTGGTAATGTTTTCAGGAGTATTTACAGCTGCAAAAGTTTCTTTGAAAGTTTGAATGCTAATATTTTGTAGTACTTCAAGATCAGTATCAGTTGCTTTTTGAATTTCGATTTGGTTCATTCTCTTAAAATCATTTGGATTATTTGAACTCAAAAATACACAAATTAATTGGATGGGAATCTCGATCTTCTATTACACTATTAAACAAATCAATACAAATATTCTAGGTTTCTTATTTTCAATTAGTATTTTTGAACTAATTAATGGAAATAAATCCAAAGAGAATAGTGTATGAAAATTGTAATATCGCCAGCCAAGTCCTTAAATTTTGAGAAAGAGTTACCTACAAAGTTGCATACGGAGCCTTTATTTTTAAAAGAATCAAGACTAGTTCACAAAGTTTTAAAAGAAAAAAAACCTAGTGATCTATCTGATTTAATGAGTATTTCGGATAAGCTAGCTGATTTGAATTGGAAACGAAATCAAGAATGGAAAACACCTTTTACCCCGGCAAATGCTCGGCCTGCAGTGTATACTTTTGATGGGGATGTTTACACTGGATTAGACGCTTATACTATTACACCAAAAAAAATAGACGCTTTACAAGATAGTTTACGAATACTGTCTGGTTTGTATGGATTGTTAAAACCATTGGACTTAATTCAAGCGTACCGTTTGGAAATGGGAACTAAATTACCCGTGGGAGAAAGCAAAAACTTATATGATTTTTGGAAACAAACCATTACAAAAGCTTTAAATAAAGAGTTAAAAGAGGGAGAATTATTTTTGAATTTAGCCAGTACTGAATATTTTGGCGCTATTGATGCTAAAGCGTTAAAAGTTCCTGTAATTACTCCGGAATTCAAAGATTACAAAAACGGAAAACTAAAAATAATCAGTTTTTTTGCCAAAAAGGCGAGGGGAATGATGGTGCGCTATATTATTGATTCTGATCCTCAAACGATAGACGATTTAAAAGGCTTCAATTATGATGGCTATCAATTTGATGCTAATTTATCAGAAGGCAATCATTTGGTATTTACCAGATAGTGAAGAGACACTATTAATCTAATTTTTATTAATGCATCGCATCGGCAGGATTGATTTTGTTTTTTCCTTTTTTGATTAAAAAAATAATGGGAATACAGCATAGAAACAGAATGCCGAGATACAGAAAAATATCCATATACGATAAAACAGTGCTTTGTTTCATCACAGAATAATCTATGACCTGATATGCTTTTTTGAGAGACTCATTAGCACTAAATCCTTTTGACATAAAACCCCTTTGCAGCAGTACAACCCTTTCTTGCACTTCAAATTTACTGGCGTCTAAATGGGATATTAAATTCACTCGATGCTCTTGTGTAAATCTTGTAATGAAAGTAGTGATGATAGCAATACCAAAGGAACCTCCCAATTGTCGCATCATTCCTGTAAAGGCTGCGCCTTCGCCAATATCCTTTCCTTTTAAGGTAGAGAGTGACAGTGTTGTTATGGGAACAAAAAGAAGTCCTAATCCTATTCCTCTTAAAATTAATCCCCAGTATAGATGTTCAACACCTGTGTTGGGAGTCATGCTATTGTGCATCAGGAGAGTAAAAAAAAAGAAAATTAAAAAACCAAGACCTACCATATAACTTTGTGGTACGCCTCGTTGAATTAATTTACCAATTATTGGCATCATAATCGCGGTGGTAATCGAACCAGGAATAAGCAGTAAACCAGCATCGGTAGCGGTCCATCCTAAAATGGTTTGTGTATAAATGGGAATGATTAAAGTAGAACCATACAGACCAAAACCCAAAATAAAACACATTAAGACTCCAATTCTAAGATTACCATCTTTTAAAACACTCAAATTGACAATAGGATGTTTATACGTTAGTTCTCTCCAAATAAACAATACTAAACCAAAAACGGATACAGTGCTTAATACTAAGATTATTTTATTGTTGAACCAATCGTCTTGCTGACCGTGTTCTAAAACATACTGCAAAGAACCTATAAACAGTGTCAACAAAAAAATCCCCAACCAATCGACCTGTTTGGCTTTTAGTTTTTCTCCATATTTTGGGCTTCTTACAAAAGTAAATGCCAAAATAGTGGCTATAATACCCAGCGGAATATTTATATAAAAAATATAAGGCCATGAAAAATTATCTACGATATACCCTCCTAATGGTGGCCCTAATGTGGGGCCCACAATTACACCCATTCCATAAATTGCTTGCGCCATACCTCGCTTTGCAATGGGGTAACTTTCTGTTATAATGGTTTGTGCGGTCACTAATAAAGCGCCTCCTCCTAAACCTTGAATGAATCTAAATGTAATAAGTTCCCATATATTATTGGCATTGCCGCATAAAAAGGAAGCTACGGTAAAAATAATGATGGAGGTCACAAAATAATTTCGTCTTCCAAATTGTTGTGAAAGCCAGCTGGTCATTGGAATTACAATTACATTTGCAATAGCATAAGCGGTAATCACCCAAGCAACATCGTTTAATGTGGCACCCAGGCTTCCCCTCATGTTTGTTAGTGCTACATTGACAATTGTAGTATCTACGATTTCCAGCAATGCACATAGTACTGCTGTGATCGTAATAAGAACTCGTCGATAGCCATATTCTACTAAATCGTCATCTCCTGTTTGTACCATTTATGCTAAAGTGTATACTAATGATTTTCTTAAAAGTGTTCCCTTCTTTTGATTTTTTTAATTTA
Source organism: Flavobacterium amylolyticum (assembly GCF_048284335.1). NCBI lineage: Bacteria > Pseudomonadati > Bacteroidota > Flavobacteriia > Flavobacteriales > Flavobacteriaceae > Flavobacterium > Flavobacterium amylolyticum. The sequence continues at coordinate 843,627 of NZ_JBLVPG010000002.1, read as the reverse complement.
AAAATCAAGTTAATCTAAGTGTACATCAACATCAACATTCATTCCTGGGCGTAATAATTTTATTTTTTCAGGATCGTTTGTAGTGTCTAAACTTATCTTAACCGGCAATCGCTGAATTGTTTTTACAAAGTTTCCTGTGGCATTATCCGGAGGAAGCAAGGAAAATCGAGATCCTGTTGCGGGTGAGAACGAAGTAACGGAACCTTGAAAATTATATCCGGGATACGCATCCACTTTTACCGTTACTTTTTGACCAATAACCATTTTATTCAACTGTGTTTCTTTGAAATTAGCAATTACCCATGCTTCTTTGTTGTTGATAATGTAAAATAGCGATTGTCCTGGCTGAACTAATTGTCCTGGCTGAATGTCAATTTTAGAAACTTGACCATCAATAGCAGCAGTGATAGCAGTGTAGGTTAAATTTAATTTTGCAGCATCAAGTACCGCTTTGGCTCTTTTAATATTGGCAGCAGCCACTTCGGTTTGTTTATCAGATACCTTAGATTTAGCCACGATAACTGATTTTTGAAACGCACTCGCTCTTTCTTGTTGTTGTAAAACACGCAATTGACTTTCGGCTTCTAGTTTTGCGGCTAAAGCCTGTTCGTATTGTTGTTTTGTAATCGAGTGGCTTTTGTACAAATTATCATATCGGTTGTAATCACTTGTAATGCGCCCCAATCTTATTTTTGCAGATTCGATATTCCCTCCAGCAGATAAAACATTGGCATCCGAAACAGAAATACTGGCTAATGCACTACCAATATCCGCTTTAGTAACTTCAAAATTTCCTTCAGCACCAACCATGCCAGCATTCGCTTCTTCAATTTTTAATTGGTAATCTCTTTTATCAATAGTAAACAGCGTGTCGCCTTTTTTTACAAAATCATTGTCTTTGATGTATACTTTATCCACATATCCAGAAACTCTTGGGATAATTGGATTCATATTTTTCTCAATTTGTGCATCATCTGTTTCCTCGTGTGATTGTGAATGCAGGTATTTAAAAGTTCCATAAGTTCCTCCTAAAACGACCAAAGCTACTAGGATAATAATAAATTTTTTGTTTGTTTTTTTCTTTTCCATGGTAGTGTGATTATTTTTGAGCAAGATTGAATGATTGTGATAATTGACCCGTTACGGAGAGTAACTCATAGTATTTTTGAATGGTATTGGCTTGGGCCAAAGCTTTATTAATTTTGGAACTGAGTTGTTCTACATCAGCTTCTAGCAAATCATTCGTATCCGAAAGTCCATTGTCATATTTATCTTTTATGATTCTGTAATTTTCGGATGACTGCTCTACTGCTTGACCGTAAACTAGATCTTGTTTCAATGCCAAACTATATTCTTCAATTGCTTTTTGAACTTGGATTTTAATATAATCTGTCAGTATCGCCTCAGAGTTTTGTACTTCAAGGAATTTGTTTTCGGCTAGTTTTACCAGCGTTCCATTTTTGAGAATAGCGCTTAAATCATAAGAAAGACCAATACCTATATTCATCGCATTCTGAACAGTTATCACGTTACTTAAGTCTAATGCAGTATAGCCACCTACTATGGCAATGGCAGGGTAGTAAGAGCCTTTAGCTATTTTGATAGTTGCTTCAGTTGCTTTTCCCTGAAAGCGAATGGCTTCTAAATCCTTACGGTTTTCTAATGCTAATACATCATTTTTTGGTACATTAGTCATTTGAAAATCAGCGAAATCACTTTCACGGATCTCGAGATTTGTATCAGGTTTCAATTTTAGAAGAGTAACTAAATAAAAGTTGATGATTTTTAAATTATTGTTCGTTTCGTCTAAGGATAATTGGATTTTTGAGGCTTGTAATTGTGATTTTAATAAATCATTTCTGGGAATAATTCCATTTTTTTCAAGTTCAATAAAATCTTTTACTCGTTGTTGCGCACTCTTTTGATTTTCTGTTAGCAGTTCAATCGTTTTTTGAGCTTTGTACATGCTGGCATAATAGTCAATCACCCGTAAAGCTATATCCTCTTTTGTTTGAGAAGCGGTAGCCATTTCGGCCTGATATAAATTTTCATAAACCTTTATACTGTTTTGAATTTTAAAACCAGAGAAAACGGGAACACTAGCATTCAACTGTCCGATCATTAATTGATTAACAATAGGAAGCGGTTCTTGAGCACCTGAATTGTTTTGATTGAGTTTGAAATTAACCGAAGCATTTGCCAATCTTTGGTATTGCCCTGAAAGTTTCAAATCCGGATATTGATTGTTTTTATTGGATTGTAGCTCATACTTTTTAGTTTTGACTTTGGTATTAGCTAGAGTGACTTCATTGCTTTTGGTCCAAGCCAAATTAATGGCTTCGTTCAATGTAAAACTTGTTTTTTCTTGTGCTACTGAAGAGGAAATTCCAATAAAGAAAATCCCAAAGAGCATGAATTGACTAACTTTCATAAATCAGAAGTGCTTTTATAGTTTGTTGAATGTGCTTTGTCAAATTAGTTTTGATGTAATTGTTGTATAAATCCTCAGTTTTTAAATTCAATAAATTTTCGAAAAAGGGTTTATTCATGTGAAAATGAAAGAAAGTACCGAGAATTGTGGGTGTAATAAGCGGAATAATAACATCTTTTCTAAAAATACCTTTTTTCTGACCTTCCACAATGATAGATTCAAGGGATTTTAGATTTCCTTTTTTTAGTTCCGAAAAAGCCTGAAGATTTTGTTCTCTCTTTTTGGTGGTAAACTCGAAGTGTAGAATTCTGTAGATTCCACGATTACTATTAATTCTATTGATGTATAGCTCAATAAGTTTATTGATTTTATCAATAGGATCCAGATCTTCCTGTATTAAATTTTCTAATTGATTTTTAAGATCCGAAGTTCTGTAAACAATAAGCGATTCGAGTAATCGCTCTTTAGAGCCAAAGTAGTACGAAACCATGGCAATATTTATTTTGGCTACTTTTGCTATATTTCGGATGGAAGTACCATCAAATCCCTTTTCTGCAAAAAGGGCTTCGGCAACTTCGAGAATTTGAATTTGTTTGTCGTTAAAATTACTTTTCAATGGAATCGAATTTATTCAATAAACAAAACTAAACAAGCGTTTAATTTAAACAACTGTTTAGTTTTTCTTTAACACAGTTTTAACAGTATAAGATAAATCGCTATACCTTTTTTCAAATGGTCTAAAAATAGGTATATTGAGAAGGCCGATATTTAACTTAAATTGTGAATATCTATTTTATAAATTGTGATTAATTTTTCCTTTAAAATCTATCTTTGACATCCTAAAAAAAAAGAAATGAGCACAACCTGGTATGAATGCAAAGTAAAATATAGAAAAACGGATGAAACTGGAGCACAAAAGATTACGACAGAACCCTACTTGGTAGATGCGTTATCTTACACAGAGGCAGAAAGCAGAATCAATGAAGAGATGTCGGCGTATATCAGTGAAGAATTTAAAATCACGAATATAAAAGTGGCGAATTATGCCGAAATTCATCCTTTCGAAAATGCAGATCGTTGGTTTCGATCTAAAGTTTCATTATTGGCATATGACGAAGAAAGCGGTAAAGAACGCAAGACTAATATGTATTTACTAGTGCAAGCTAACGATGTCAAAGAGGCTTATGATAACACGATTAGTGTAATGAAAGGCACGATGGGCGACTACACTATACCAGCCATTTCAGAATCTCCTATAATGGATGTTTTTCCTTATTTCAGTGGGGAAGAAGGAGAATTGGAACAATTAGAACGGTTCAATGCGCTCAAAGGTTCTAAACCGGAAGTAGCTGCCGAGATAGTAGATAATATGGAATTTGAAATGGCTCCTGAAGAAGAAGCTGCAGTTTAAGAGAAGTTGTTTTTTTTTAAATACCGCAAATTCGCAGATAAAAACAGTTGTAAACTAATTTTATTTGCGAATTTGCGGTTTTTTAATTTTAACCCTAAGTTTTTGATAATTTCAATTAGTCTTGTTTAGCTAAGACTTTTTCATATGCTTTTCTGGAACTCCCTCTGAAAAATACTTCGCCACAATACGTGTAACCCGAATTTTTAAAAATGTTCATCATGGCGATATTATCAAAATTAGTATCTGCTTTTATGCTGTATATATTGTTGCTTAGCGCAAAATCTTCGATGTGTTTGAGAATCATTTTAGCAAAGCCTTTGCCTAAATACTTTTCAGAAATCGCTACGCGATGCAGTACTACAAAATCATCATTCGTTAGCCAGTTTCCTTCAATTTTTTCATAGGCAGGTTCGTCATTGATTAGTACCGCACTATAACCGACGATGGTTTCTCCATCAACCAAAACAAATCCTTCTCCTTTTTCAATATCTTTTTGAACAACGTCTGGATTTGGATAGCCGTCTTGCCATTGGGTACTGCCGTCTTCTTTTCTGCGTAGGATTGCTTCTTGTAAAATTTCCCATATCGAAGCTATTTCAGATAGTTCCGCTTTTCGAAAGTGATAATTCATCTTTATAATTTAATTTTGTCTGTTAAGGAGTGTGCTTTAAAAGTACAAAAGAAACTTTAAATTTTGGACAATCCGTATTATAGGGTGTGTTTATTTTTTAGAAGAGTATGTTGCGGAGCGGTGGTGTTAGTTCTTTATGCTGCTATTGCTAGCGCGAGCGTCCCGCTCGTGAACACTAACAAAAATAGGTGTAAATTTGTAATAGGCACGAGCGGGACGCTCGCGCTAGCTGGGGGCTATTTCTTAGAAAGATACCAATTAGCAAAAATCATTATTCCAATTGATATAATTACGATTAATATTTTGCCGTAGATCGCACTACCGATGTAAAAAGAAATTATAAAATAGATAATCAGTCCAATCAGTAAAATCGTAATAATATTTTGCAATGCTAACAATGTAATCCCAATAACTTTCCTTAAAGGATTAAAATGCGAGAACTTTCTAAAAAAAGTAATTTCATCTTCAACTTTAGAGATTAGTTGATAAAGATCTATGTCAATTAATGAAATTGTTTCTTTAACTAATGCTTCGTTGCCATTTTCATCAATTGATAATCTTAAACAGTTGTCCAGAATTAATTTACTAAGGTATGCTGATTTTCCATCTTTAAGTAGAAGATCTTGGATCTGCTCTTTAAAAACTTTGCTTTCATCATCATTTTTAAAATATAATATTAAACTTAATCTATTCTTTACTTCAGTAAGAATCTCGATACGGATATTAAAAGTTTTTTCAAATGTTATTTTTGAATCATTTATGGGTTTTTCAATTGCACCTTTTATGATCCATGCTATGAAAGCTATTAAACTTGTAAGAAGAAATACAAGTAAATTTGAATCCGCGTCTTTCAAAAATTCTATTTCATCCATGTGTAATCTTTATTTTGTTTAAAAAATGATATAAAAGCAATTTTTATGTGCTTAAAGATACTACCATCTTTTGAATAATCATTTTCTGGATTTTCATTTCTTAAAAAAGCGAATGTTGTATCAGCATGATGCACTACAGCCAATCTTTCTTCATTATTATTAGTTGTTCCAGTCTTCAGAAATACATTTTCAATATCCAAACCAACTTTAGTTTTGAAAATTTTATTCATAACTTTCATTAAGTCTTGCTTTTGGCTATCTAAATTTTCACTTAGGAAAGTGTTGTAAATACTAGCTAATTGATAGAGTGATATCCCGTTCTTTGTAGCACCCAATATACTTGAAGGAAATAATTCATCTCGATTGATACTCAACGTTTCTGAAAGAAACTCGAGAGTTTTATTTATCCCAACTTTTTCAGTAATGTTTATAAAAGAGTTGTTATTAGAATAAAATAATGCATCATCTATATTTAATTGTGAATCAACTCTTGTAGCCTCTCTTACACTCCAATTCAAGGTGTTACTGTGAGAATTAAATTTCTCTTTATCATTAATTCCAAATTTTTTAGCCCAATAATAAATGAATGGTTTCAATGTCGATCCGACATTTGACTTGAAAAAAAAGGGATAATCTGATCCATAATAACTAGAAAAGCCAACAACCTTTTTGTTTTTTATGATTATAACCGAGGTGGGATATTTTGAATCTCGCACAAACTGTTGCGCAAAATTTTGATATTGTGGTACTAGCGTCGAAACAATTATCTTTTTCTTCAAATCAATCTTTTCAGTGATGAAAGGGATTGTTCTATTTTTGATAGAAATAATTTTGTTATTTGCAACTTTGATGATTCGATTATCAATTTTGTTTTGCTGATTTAAATTTATCTTTTGGTTGTCATATAATAAATTAGAAAGAAGTCTCATCCTAGAATTGGCTTTTGCAACATTTGCCATATAATAATTAGGTCCTCTTAAGATTGTTATCAGATACAATACTTCTGAATAATTTAAAGCTTCCGGCTCTTTATCAAAATAGCATAAACTTGCACTTCTTACTCCACGTATATTTCTACCAAAATAGATATTATTGAAATATAGATTTAGAATTTCGTCTTTCGAAAATTTATTTTCCAGCTCTCGCGCTTTCAATGTTTCTCTAATTTTTCTAGATATTGTTTTGGAGTTTTCTCTCAATAAGTTTCTTGCAAGTTGCTGAGAAATTGTGCTGCCTCCTTCTATAACCTTTAGATGGACAAGGTTTCGAAATAATGCTCTTGTAATACCCCTAAAATCAATCCCAGAATGTTCAAAAAATCTTTTGTCCTCAATTGGAACAATGAAATCTTTAAATTTAGTAGGGATTTTTGACGATTCTGCCTTACACTCATAATTATCGGAAACCACAGCAAAGGCCTTTCTATCGCTGCAATGCTTATTATAAATTACAAATCCTTCAAATTCTTTATCCATAGAAAATCGTGAGTTTTCATAGGTCTGATAAACCTCAGACTTATTGGTTACGCTAATATATATAAATAATCTTATAAAAAATTAAAATTAAATATTGTTTCAACCATAAAAAAACGGCGTTTAAATACACTTTAAACGCCGTTTGATTTACAGAAAAAAAGTTCTTTTATCGAATCGCTTTTACAAACTCTTCAATTTTCCAAGTACCATTTTCGGTTAAATGCTGAATGAAGGCACTCCCTATAATCGCTCCTTTGGCAAATTGCACAGCTTGGTTAAACGTTTCCTTGTTGTTGATTCCAAAACCAATTACTTGCGGATTTTTTAAATTCATGTCGGCAATGCGTTTGAAATATTCCTCTTGAGCGCTTCCAAAACCAGTTTGTGATCCTGTAACACTTGCTGAACTTACCATATAAATAAATCCATCAGATACGCTGTCAATAAAATGGATGCGCTCGTCAGACGTTTGTGGCGTAATCAAGAATATATTTTTCAATCCGTATTTCTCGAAAGTTTCCTTGTATTCATCGGCATAGACAGCAACGGGAAGATCAGGAATGATTAATCCGTCGATGCCTATTTCGGCACATTTCTGACAGAAATTCTCTATTCCGTATTGTAACATTGGGTTGAAATACCCCATAATCACTAGAGGAATAGAAACCGTTTTACGAATATCCTTTAATTGGTCAAACAACACTTGTGTTGTCATCCCGTTGTGCAAGGCTTGTGTCGAACTCGCTTGAATGGTTGGTCCATCGGCCAATGGATCGCTGAACGGCAAACCTATTTCAATCATATCTACGCCGCTTTTCTCTAAATCCTGAATGATTTGAACTGTGTCGGTTAAATTAGGGTATCCTGCCGAAAAATAGATAGAAAGTATCTTTTTAGTTTCTTGTAATTTTTGATTTATTCTGTTCATTGTTTTATTTTTTGTCTTAACAGATTTTTAAAAGCTGTTAGGTGTATGTTTTTATATTTACAATTATTAATTTTCCATATAAATCCATGCCACTATTCCGGAGTTCAATGTTATTTGAACTCTTTTATACGCATTAGATTCGAATTGATCTGCTTTAGTCAGATCTTCACTGGAAACAGTAAAAACAATACCATTTATTTGATCCGAAGGATTTTCGCTTGGTGTTGCTACAAAATAATCTGCCATTCCAAATTCTTCTTCTATTTTTAGATCTTTTAGTTTATAGCCTTTGAGTTGGTCTAGTGTTCCAGTCAATAGCTTCTTAAAAACCTGTATTTGAATTTTTTTAGACTGTAATGTTCCGTAAGAGAATATATGTTCCATAATACTATTTTTTCTCGTTATTTATTGCGTTAGGGATAGGAACGGCATCCTTTTTTGTGGTTTTTTCTACCACAAAAAAGATATAGTGTACAGCCCGACCCGATTTTTTTTGGGAGGGTAACGCCCAAATTATTCTTCTGTTATAATTTAAAATAATCGATATACGTATTCAAATCTTTGTCACCACGACCAGAAAGATTAATGACTACAATATCCTCTGGTTTGAATTTCATTTCGTCTAAAACGGCAAAGGCATGTGCACTTTCGATAGCAGGAATCAGTCCTTCCATTTGGGATAATTTTAATCCCCATTGCATGGCTTGATCATCCGTAATGGAGATGAATTGCGCTCTACCAGTAGCGAATAAATTAGCGTGCAAAGGGCCTACGCCCGGATAATCCAGTCCTGCCGAAATGGAATAGGGCTCGGTGATTTGTCCATCAGGAGTTTGCATCAATAAGGTTTTACTACCGTGAATAACGCCTACTTTTCCCAAGGCTGATGTAGCGGCACTTTCGCCTGAATTGACTCCTAAACCTGCTGCTTCGACTGCAATAATATGTACGTCTTCGTTGTCCAGAAAATGATAATAGGTACCAGCAGCATTACTACCACCACCCACACAAGCAATCAGATAATCAGGGTTTTCGCGACCTTCTTTTTCTAATAATTGTTCTTTGATTTCTTTAGAAATAACACTTTGGAAACGCGCCACCATATCCGGATAAGGATGTGGTCCCACGACAGAGCCAATGATATAATAGGTATCTACAGGATTGTTAATCCAGTCGCGAATGGCTTCGTTTGTGGCATCTTTTAATGTTTTTGATCCGGAGAGCGCAGGACGTACTTCGGCACCAAGCATTTTCATACGAGCCACATTTGGCGCTTGACGTTTTATATCAATTTCACCCATGTAGACAATACATTCCAATCCCATTAATGCGCACACAGTTGCGGTTGCTACGCCATGTTGTCCAGCGCCGGTTTCGGCAATGATTCGTTTTTTACCCAAACGCTGAGCCAGTAAAATTTGTCCGATTGTGTTGTTAATCTTGTGTGCACCAGTATGACATAAATCTTCTCTTTTCAGATAGATTTTAGTGTTGTATTGTTCCGATAGGCGTTTGGCAAAATAAAGTGGCGTAGGGCGACCTACATATTCTTTGAGCAAAGCGTCAAATTCAGCTTGAAATTCGGGCTCCGCTGTAATTTTTAAATAATTTTGACGTAATTCTTCCACATTTGGATATAGCATTTCAGGAATGAAGGCGCCTCCAAATTCTCCGTAATAACCTTTTTCGTTGACGTTGTATGACATAATTTTATTTTTTTATTTTGTTATATGTAGAGACGCACTGCAGTGCGTCTCTACATAATTGTATGTTTTTTAAACCAGGTTCTATCTCAAATTTACTATTTACATCAATAGCGTAAAGCGGTAAATTGGTTTTTAAAATTTCATTTACAGCACCCATTTCATTAATTCCGATTCCGCCACTTAGGAAAAACGGTTTGCTAGAAGGATACTTTTCTAATACTTTCCAATCGAATGCAATTCCGTTTCCACCTGGTAATTTTCCTTTGGTATCAAAAAGAAAATAATCACAAACTGTTTCAAAGGGTTTCAGTACTTCAAAATCAAAAGAATCATCAACAGAAAATACTTTTATAATTTCAATCTGAACTTGTTTCCCATTCTCATCTTTCAAAACTTGCTTTAAATCCTGACAAAATTCAATCGATTCCTGTCCGTGCAATTGAACGGCTTGCAAATCGTATTTTTGAACTTTCGCCAAAATAACGTCGGTACTTTCATTAACAAAAACCCCTACTTTCTTGATTGATTTTGGTAAATCTGGAATGCTATCTTCAAAATATCGAGCTGATTTTCCCCAAAAAATAAAGCCCATATAATCGGGTAGGAGCGAACCTACTTCGAGTATATTATCGGGATATTTCATACCGCAGATTTTTATACCAACCCTATCCCTTCCCGAAGGAGAGGGAGCCGAAGTGTCTTGATTATCTGTTTTTTTTTTCATTTCCAGGTTTTTTTAAGTTCAATCTTTTTAAGGTTTTGAACCCTAAAAGAGTCATTTTACAGTTGACTGATAAATTCGGTTGCAGCTTTACCGGCATTGTCGGTTTTCATGAAGTTTTCTCCAATTAAAAACCCTTTATATCCGTAAGGCTTTAATTCATTTATCGCTTCAATAGAGGATATCCCACTTTCGGAAATTTTCACAAAATCATTTGGTATTTGCGCTGCCAATTGCTTGCTGAAATCTAAACTCACTTCGAATGTTTTTAGGTTTCTATTGTTCACACCAATCATATCTAAGGTAGGCATAATTGATTTTTCCAGTTCTTCTTGGTTGTGCACTTCCAGTAAAACTTCCAATTCTAAACTTTTAGCAAATTCGGATAAGGATTTAATTTCCTCTCTCGTTAAAACCGCAGCAATAAGCAAAATTAAATCGGCTCCGTAAGCTTTGGCTTCCAAGATTTGGTATTCATCAACGATAAATTCTTTTCGTAATAATGGAATGTTGACTGTGGCTCTTGCCAAAAGTAAATCGTCTAAGGAGCCACCAAAGTATTTCCCATCCGTTAATACCGAAATTCCACTAGCACCTGCATTTTCATACCCTTTAGTTACTTCTTCCACCGTAAAACTGTAATTTATCTCTGCTTTGGAAGGCGAACGACGTTTGTGTTCCGCAATAATTCCGGAGGTGCTGTTTCTTAAATTATCGCTCAAAGAAATAGTTTTTTTTCCAAAGAAAACGGAAGCCTCCAATTGCGAAACGGGAATGATGGTTTTCTTGAGAATGACTTCTCTTTTTTTGTCAACTATGATTTTATCTAAAATATTCATTATTAGCTATTTAGTATTTTCTTTGTTTGACGTTTAAAGTTGCTCATCGTTTGTAATAATCCATTTGCACAACTTTAAACCTTAACCTTTAAACTATTTTATTTACTCAATTCTTGTAATTTTTTCAAAGCTACAAGTCCTTTACCAGATAATAAACTTTCTTTTGCTATTTGAAACCCTTCTAAGGGAGAACATTTTGTAACGGTTGCAATAGCCATGGCCGCATTGGCACAAACCACATTGTTTTGCGCTTCGGTTCCTTTTCCAGAAATGATATCCGTAAATAGTTGCGCTGATTCTTCGATGGTGTTGCCACCTTGAATTTCGCTTTGCAACAAAAGACGAACACCAAAATCTTCCGGGGTTAAAATTCCTTCCATTGTAGGAGTAATCGTTTTTGTAGGCCCGGTTAATGAAACTTCGTCATACCCGTCAAGCGAATGTAAAATGGTAAAATTGACATCAGTATTCTGATATAGGTAAGCATACATTCGGGCTAGTTCCAAATTAAACACTCCTACTAATTGATTTTTAGGAAACGATGGATTTACCATGGGACCCAGCATATTGAAGAATGTTTTAACCGCCAATTCTTTTCGAATAGGTCCTACGTTTTTCATCGCTGGATGAAATAATGGAGCGTGTAGGATACAAATTCCCGCTTTGTCAATACTTTTTTCTAAGAAATCAGAATCATTACTGAATTTAATGCCTAATTTCTCCATTACGTTACTTGAACCTGAAATAGAAGAAACACCATAATTCCCATGTTTTGCCACTTTAATTCCTGCACCCGCTGCCACAAAAGAAGCCAAGGTTGAAATATTAAACGTGTCTTTTCCGTCACCACCTGTACCGCACAAATCGATGGTATCATAAGCAGATAAATCAACACGAATACACAGTTGTAATAAAGCTTCCCGAAAGCCGGCAAGTTCATCAATACTTACACTTCGCATCATGTAAACGGTCAGAAAAGAAGCAATCTGACTGGTGTTATAACTCCCGTGAGAGATATTTACCAATACGTTTTTAGCTTCTTCTTGTGAAAGTATTTCGTGATTTATCAGTCTGTTTAATATGTTTTTCATTTTTATATATGTCTTAAAGTTGAAAGTCTTAAAGTCTTAAAGTCTTTCGACATTATGACATTTGACATTATGACTAATTTTTCACCCAATTCTCTAATATCTTTTTCCCATTAGGAGTCAAAACACTTTCCGGATGAAATTGTACACCGCGTATATCATACATTTTGTGACGCAAGGACATTACTTGTCCATTTTCGTCAAATGAAGTGGCTTCCAGCACATCTGGTAAATTAGTGTCCACCACCCAAGAATGGTACCGTCCTACTTCAAATTCGTTTCCTAATCCTTCGAATAAAAGTTCATCATCAACCACAGTTTTTACCATAGTTGCAACGCCATGGTATACTTTGTCCAAGTTGGATAGCGTTCCCCCGTAAACTTCGCCTATTGCTTGCTGGCCTAAGCAAACGCCAAAGATACTTTTTGTAGGTCCGTATTTTTTAATGACTTCTTTCAACAATCCTGCTTCATCAGGAATTCCAGGCCCTGGAGACAGAAGGATTTTATCAAAAACTGCAACTTCATCAATATCAAATTCATCGTTTCGATACACGGTTACTTCGCAATCTAAATCTTCGAGATAATGCACCAAATTATAAGTGAAACTATCGTAATTATCTATGACTAGTATTTTTTTCATGTTTTATTATTGAAAAATTGAAAGATTTAAAGGTTGAAAAATTCTTGTGTTTTAGCAATCTTTAAATTCTTAAATTATTGAATCTTTAAATTATTTTATATTGTTTCGGCTAAATCTAATGCTTTATTCAGCGCTAATAATTTATTGTATACCTCCTGCATTTCGCTTTCTTCGTCTGAACTGGCTACGATGCCGGCTCCGGCTTGGGAATGCAATTGATGATTTTTACTTAGGAACGTCCGAATCATAATAGCATGGTTAAAATTGCCTTCAAAATCCATGAAACCAATAGCTCCACCATAAAAATTTCGATTGGTTTTTTCGTATTCTTCAATTAATTGCATGGCTCTGTGTTTGGGAGCACCACTCAAGGTACCTGCAGGGAAAGTATCCGCTACTACTTGCATGGTTGTAGCATTCTCATGTAAATGCCCCGTTACTTTTGAGACTAAGTGAATGACATGGGAGAAAAATTGTACTTCACGGTACTTTTCTACCTTGACGTTGTGACCGTTTCTGCTTAAATCATTTCGAGCTAAGTCTACTAGCATTACATGCTCACTGTTTTCTTTTTTATCTTCGGATAATTGTTTGGCGAGAACGGCATCTTTCTCGTCATCACCGGTTCTTTTAAAAGTTCCAGCAATAGGATGAATTTCTGCTTTACGGTCTTTCACAATGATTTGAGCTTCCGGTGAAGAACCAAATATTTTGAAATCACCATAATCAAAAAAGAATAAATAGGGAGAAGGATTAATGCTTCGCAATGCTCTGTATACATTAAACTCATCGCCTTTAAAACCTTGGGTAAATCGTCGGGACAAAACTAATTGGAACACATCACCTCTAAAGCAATGTTTTTTTGCTAAAGTCACATTGTGTTTGAATTCCTCGTCGGTTAGATTTGAAAATCCGGCTCCTTCTTTCGAAAATTTATAAGAAGTAATATTTCTAGATTGTAATAATTGTTCGATTTCTGAAATGTTGTTTCTTCCGTCTAAGCTATGGCAAAAAATATAGGCTTCATTCTTGAAATGATTGATAGCAATTATGTTTTGATACACTGCATAATACACATCGGGAATGGTATTGCTATTTTCTTTTTTGGCAATAACCACTTTTTCAAAATAACGTACGGCATCGTAAGCTATATATCCAAAAAGCCCATTATTAATGAATTTAAAATTATTTTTCTCGGATTTAAACTGACCCGAAAATTCTTGAATTACTTCTGGAATATTGGTATTGGCATCGATTAATATTTTTTCAAAACCCCCATCAGGAAAGGTCTTGTAGATAATTTCATTTTCTATTTTTATAGAGGCAATTGGATTACAACAGATGTACGAAAAACTATTATCATTGCCGTGATAATCACTACTTTCTAATAATAAGCTATTGGGGAATTTATCACGAATTTTGAGATAGACACTTACTGGAGTAATAGTATCTGCGAGGATTTGCTTGTAATTTGTATTTAGTATAAAAGGTTTCAATTTATATGTTTTTAGTGTTGTGTGATAGAGATAAAACAGGCATAAAAAAAAGGCCTGTCGTGATGACAAGCCTTTCAAATTTATAGTTTAATAATACTATAGGAAGCTTAGTTCACGACGACTGACGTAAATTGTTCCACCACCAAGTATTGTTTATTTTTGATTTCATGATTTATTTTATTGCAACAAATATATAAATGTAATTTGATTATTCAATATCATTGTGCGTTAAATAACATTAAAATTCAATAATTTTTGTTAAATAAATTTTAGTCGTGATTTTTATTAAAAAAACAAAACCCTAACGATATGTTAGGGTTTAATTATGGGATTTTAAATGAAATTTAGAATTTCAATGCAACCGCTAATTCAAATTCATCAGAAATAGCTTTGTCTCCTAAGTTGTCAAAGAAACTTCCAGAACCATATTTAATATCGTACTTTGTTCTGTCTATTTTTAATTTAGTTGCTGCGGTAGTTGCTGTTGTAGCAAGATCAAAAGTAATAGGATTTGTTTTTCCTTTAATAGTTAAATCTCCGGTTACAGTATAAATATTTGCAGATTTTAAAGTTGCTTTTTTGAAAATCAAAGTAGCTGTTGAAAATTTATCTGTTCCAAAAAAATCATCAGCCTTCAAGTGGCCCTCCAATTTTTCTTTACCTTGACCAGCTTTTAAGTCTGTAACGATGATAGAAGTCATGTCTACATTAAATGTACCACCTACTAATTTTTTTCCTTTAAAAACTAAGGCACCATCTTTTAGGTTGATTGTTCCTTCATGTTGTCCCGTTACTTTTTTTCCAGTCCAGTTGATAGTACTTTTTGCAGGATCTACTTTTTTTGTTTGAGCGGTTACTGATAAGGTAGATAAAACTACTACTAATGCGAATGCGATTGATTTAAAATTTTTCATGTTTTTGAGTGTTTGAATTTGATTAATAATTAAAGAGTGATGAATAATTCTTCGTTTGATTTCCTAACTTTTTTGTAATGTTGCGTTGCATCCTCATCGTGTCTGTATCCCAGAGTTGCGATTAATGTTGCGTTCAATCCTAATTTATCCAGACCCAATATTTCATTTACTTGAGCAGGGACAAATCCCTCCATTGGTGTAGCGTCAATTTTTAGATCAGCGGCAGCATTTAATAAATTTCCTAAAGCCAAGTAAGTTTGTTTTGCTGTCCAGATATTTCTAGCTTCTTCAGGAAGAGATGTTATGTTTGTTGTCATAAAATCTTTGTATCCTTGCATGCTTTCTAAAGAAATTTGTCTGGTTTGGCTTGTATTGATAAAATAATTATCGATTCCATTTTTACCAAAGTCTATTTCATTTGCAAAAACAATTAGGTGTGAAGCTTCTATAATTTGTGATTGTCCCCAGGCAGAAGGTTGAATTTTAGCTCTTAATTCGGGGTTTTCAACTATAATAACTTTATAAGGTTGTAATCCAAAGGAGGACGAACTCAAACGAATCGCTTCCTTTAATATGTTTAAATCTTCAGCTGTTATTTTTTTAGTGATATCAAACTTTTTTGTTGCATATCTCCAATTTTGATTTTCTAAGAAAGTATTCATGTTGTATTTACTATTTATTGGTTTCTGTATTTTTCTAATAATTGATTTAATTGAACTATTTCCTCTGCACTCAAATTTTTTGAAAAGAATTCCTCATGCGATATGACCTTTGGGTCTAATTCTTTCAAAACATTCAATCCTTTAGGCGTTATCGATACTTCAATTTTACGACGGTTATCAGGACAAACTTTACGAGTGACTAGTTCTTTTAATAATAACTTATCTACTAATCGAGTCGTATTGCTCGTTCTGGCTAACATTCGTTCTTGAATTACGGACATGTTTGCCGGATTTCCTTTTTGGCCTCGTAATATTCTAAGTACATTATATTGTTCTCCAGATATTTCATGAGGTTTTAATAATTCATTAAAATTTTCTGTAATTACATTTTGTGTATACAAAACATTTAGAATAATTTTTTTAGAATTATCCATTGTTACAGTTGATTTTAAAATGTCTTCAATTTTCATATTTGTATATATGTAATTTGTTGGTACAAATGTAACGTTTTTTATAGTTGTATATACAAGTGTAGGTTATTTTTTTGTTAAAATAATTTTAAGATACTGTAAAATGATTTGATTTTGTTTTTTTATGTGTTTTAACTCTTGTAAATCAAATGTTTGACTAATTTTGAATCTCAAAATTAAATTATTGTGAGGGTTGCTCGTGTTGGTTTAAAAATTTATTTTTTTTTAAAGTATACTCAAAACTTGTACCAAAACACGATGAAGCAAAAAGTGTATGTATGGCGAGTGTCCGATTTTGTTAAATTGTATGGCTTTCCACAAATGGTTTAATCTGATTGCAGTAATTAGAGTTCAAGTGTTTAAATATTTTAAAAAGTAAATTATCAAGAGTTGGAATCTGTTTTTACCATCAAGTAAGCGTTGGTAGAGTCTGATAAGTTTAGGATTTAGACTAACTACCCATTGCTCTTATTTCATAAGTAATTTAGTTTTAATCATCAACTACTTTTTTTAACTTTTATTCAAAACTTATGGATTATATTCAAATACTCGGTTTGATAGCAGCTACATTAACAACTGGTGCCAATTTCCCACAGACCTACAAAATTATAAAAACAAAATCAACAAAAGACATTTCTAAAGTTACTTATGTGATGCTTTTTTGTGGAGGAATGATGTGGCTTATATATGGGATTTTACAAAATGACATTCCTATTATCATTGCAAATGGCATTTCAGGCGCAATATGTGGAATTATTCTTATCCTTAAATTTTCTTCAAAAAAAGTACTCGAAAATTTGGATAAAAAAATATAGTGTTCTGTAATACAGTGTAGTGGGGTTTGTTTAAATCGTGATTTTATAAATTTTAAATAAGATTATGTAAAAATTTTATCTTTAAAAGTGTAAATTTATAATGATTTAAAAAAGTGTTACAAAAACTAATAAATTATTACAATGAAAAACACGAAAACAAAATTAAATGATTCTGAAAATCAGAAACTACAGGATTTAGCTATTGAAAAGTCCGATGCAGAGAATCAGTTTATGACCACTGATCAAGGACTTAAAATTAACGATGATACTAATTCTCTAAAAGCTGGCGAACGTGGTCCATCATTACTGGAGGATTTTATTTTAAGAGAAAAAATCACCCATTTTGACCACGAAAGAATTCCAGAAAGAATTGTACATGCGCGTGGTTCTGCCGCGCATGGTTATTTTCAGGTTTATGAATCTATGGAAAAATATACCAAAGCAGGATTCTTGCAGAATCCACATATTAAAACGCCTGTATTTACACGGTTTTCTACTGTTGCTGGATCAAGAGGATCAACGGATCTGGCACGAGATATTAGAGGATTCTCAGTAAAATTTTATACCGAGGAAGGAAATTATGATTTAGTGGGGAATAACGTGCCAGTTTTTTTTATTCAAGATGCGATTAAATTTCCAGATTTGATTCATGCAGTAAAGCCTGAGCCCAATAATGAAATGCCACAAGCAGCATCGGCACACGATACTTTTTGGGATTTTATTTCCTTAATGCCAGAAACGATGCATACTATAATGTGGGTTATGTCAGACAGGGCCATTCCTAGAAGTTTAAGAATGATGGAAGGTTTTGGAGTTCATACTTTTCGGTTTGTAAATGCTAAAAATGAATCTCATTTTGTGAAGTTCCACTGGAAACCAAAACTAGGAACACATGCTGTAGTTTGGGATGAAGCACAAAAAATATCAGGAAAAAATTCTGATTTTCACCGTCAGGATTTATGGGAAGCCATTGAGAACGGGCAATTTCCGGAATGGGAGTTAGGAGTGCAAATTATTCCAGAAGCAGATGAACACAAATATGAATTTGATTTATTAGATCCTA
The DNA here is from genome assembly GCF_048284335.1 of Flavobacterium amylolyticum. Taxonomy (NCBI): domain Bacteria; kingdom Pseudomonadati; phylum Bacteroidota; class Flavobacteriia; order Flavobacteriales; family Flavobacteriaceae; genus Flavobacterium; species Flavobacterium amylolyticum. Next base: position 825,462 of record NZ_JBLVPG010000002.1, on the reverse strand, counting down.
CTAAAATTGTTCCTGAGGAATTAGTTCCTGTAACATTAATAGGAAAAATGATCTTAAACCGAAATCCAGATAATTTTTTTGCTGAAACAGAGCAAGTTGCTTTTCATCCAGGCCATATTGTTCCAGGAATTGATTTTACTAATGATCCCTTATTGCAAGGAAGATTATTCTCTTACACTGATACACAATTATCCCGTTTAGGAAGCCCAAATTTTCATGAAATACCAATCAATAGAACCATTGCACCAATGTATAATAATCAGCGTGATGGACACATGCGTCAGGAAATCAATGTAGGTAGGGTTAGTTATCACCCAAATTCTCTTGGTGGAGGCTGTCCTTTTCAAGCAAAAATTGAAGAAGGTGGATTTACCAGTTTTAACGAAAGGATTGATGCTCAAAAAGTACGTGACCGAAGCGAAAGTTTTTCAGATCATTTTAGTCAAGCTACGTTATTCTTTAATAGTCAAACCCAAACTGAAAAAAATCATATTATAAATGCTTTACGTTTTGAATTAGGGAAATTAGAAACTGTAGCAATTCAAATCCGTATGTTGGGATTATTATCTCAAATAGATTTAGGATTAGCGACAAAAGTAGCTGAAGGTCTAGGAATGAAAGTACCCAAAAGTCCAGAAAAGCCAATGAATCATGGCGTTGGTGCTAATGCCGATAAACAGAAGTATGAACCTAAAAAAGTAATTCAAAGTGTGGAAGCTTCGGATGCATTGAGTATGCTTAAAAACAAAACAGTATCCAAAACGATTGTGACACGACAGGTGGCATTTTTATGTTCAGAAGGAACTGATAGGGCTTCGATCAATGCCTTGAAAGCTGCTTTAGAGAAAGAAGGTGCAAGCATGAAAATTATAGCGCCACATTTAGGAACGATAAAAGCAAATGACGGAAGCGAAATAAAAGTAGATCAAAGTTTTCTAATTGCTTCATCTGTTTTGTTTGATGCTGTATATATTCCTGGAGGAAAAAACACTGCTTTCCTGAGTTCAAAGCCTGAAGCAATTGAGTTTATTAATGAAGCCTATAAACATTGTAAAGTTATTGGTGCTGATGAAGCCGAGATATTTACTAAAACGAATGTTAAAGATGTGTTAGATACTAAAGATAGTAAAGATGGAATTATTTTGAATGGAAGTAAAGAAGATAAAAATTTCACAAAATCTTTTATAAACGCTATGGAGCAACATCGTTTTTGGGATCGAGAAGCAGCACTTTAGTGGCACGGGTTTTATTTTAAAAAAACTCCCATAAACATTAAAAATCGAAATTTTAATTTCAATTTTTAATGTTTATGGGAGTTTAAATATGTACTTATTCAAAACTGATTTTGCTCCTGTTTAATTATAAATTTTTACTATTTAATATTCTTAACAGTATTTAATTTATCGAAATGATAATACAGCCAAATTTTACCTATAAACGGAACTAATTAAAAGTAACAGATTGTCAAATATTAAATTTTTAAAATGATTGTAGAACATTGTTTTTAGAAATAAACGGAATGATATTATGGTTATTCGATAGTAAGACTTTTTCAGATTTTATAAGTATAAATTGTTATATTTAAAAATAATTTGAATTTAACGAATATGCACAAATCAAAACCATCCTATGACGATCTACTAAGTATCCTAAAAGATCGTGAGATAGAAATTAATAGATTATTAAAAAAAGAACAGTCTATTAATAATTTTGAATTTTACTTAGAAGAATCTCAAGATTTAGTGTGCACGATTGGAAGTGATGGCTTTTTAAAAGAACTTAATTCTGCGTTTTGTACAATATTAGGTTACACAAAAGAAGAATTGCTATCGAATCCTGTTTTGTCCTTTATTCATCCTGATGACAAGGATAAAACAAGTAAAGAATTAGAATTATTATCTCTTAGCGGTTCTATAATAAATTTTGAAAATAGATTTATAAAAAAAAATATAGCAATTGCTACTATTCAGTGGACTATAACAGCATCTCCGTCAAGAGAAGTTGTCTATGCCATTGGTAGAGATCTTACTGAAAAGAGAGACATTGAAAAAAAAGTCAAAGCTCAGGAAATAGCTGAAACTAATTATAAGATGAAGCTTATACAAGAGGAAAGTAATTTGAAATTTAAAAATTATATCAAAAATGCTCCTGATGGGGTTTTTGTTATGGATCAGGATAGGAATTACATAGAAGTAAACGAGGCAGCGATTAGATTAACAGGATATTCTGAACAAGAACTTTTAGGGATGAAATTTGGAGATTTATCCTTAAAAGATAAAGTAGCTGATGCTTTAAATTTTTTTGAGGTATTAATAGCTACAGGAGTAATTCGGGGCGAAATAAAAATCAGTAATAAAAGCGGAGCCGAAATACATTGCTTTATAGATGTGGTAAAACTTTCTGAAAATAGATTTCTGGGTTTCGTGAAAGATATTACCCAACGTAAAAATGCAGAAGCAAAAATTGAAAAAAGCGAAAAACAATTTCGTGCCTTAGTCGAAAACAATGATGGTGTAATAACTGTTGTTGATAAGGATTTAAATGTCATATTTCGAAGTCCTTCTTCGGCTCGAGTTACTGGATATACTGATGATGAGTATGATGAAATTATGGATGTAGATTATTTTCATCCAGACCATTTAGAGTATGTTAGACAAATGGTACAAAAAGCATTAGATAATCCAGGCTTGCCAATAGCGGTTATTTTTCAGGTTAAACATAAAGAAGGAAATTATATATGGTTGCAAGGAATGCTCAATAACATGATTCATGACGATAGTGTTGGAGGTATAATTGCCAATTTAAAAGATGTAACAGAAAATAGAAAAGTAAATGAAACGCTTTTAAATGAAAAGAATAAGTTTGCTAAAATTGCAGCTACCGCACCGGGATTAATTTATTCGATGCGTCAGAATAAAGATGGTTCTTTATGCTATCCTTATGCGAGTAATGCTATTGAGGGAATTTATGGATTTTCTTTTAGCGAAATAGAATACAATCCCAATGCCATTTTTTCGCTCATTCATCCAGATGATTTAGATTTTGTAACACAAAGTATAATTGCAACTAAAACACGATTAGTGCCTCTAGTGTGTGAATACAGATATTTTCATCCTACTAAAGGCTTAGTATGGCACAATGTAAATTCGTTACCAGTTGTGGAACCGGAAGGAACTGTAATTTGTCATGGAATTGTAACGGATATTACTGAACGTATTAAAGCGGATCAAAAACTCATTAAAGCGAACAGACTGCATCTATTTATAAGTCAAATTAATCAGATGATTGTTCGAACCACTGATGAAAAAAACCTTTTTTATGAGGCTTGTAAAATAGCCGTAAAATTAGGTAAGTTTGAAATGGCTTGGATAGGAATGATTGATGAAAATACTAAAAAAATAATTCCTGTAACTATTGCTGGAGAAAATAGCGATTATTTAACTTTTATCAAAAGCATTTCAGTTACGGATATTCAAGAGAACCGTGATTCAGTTGGTGTTGCAATTATAAAGGGTAAATATTTTATTTGCAATGATATTGAGAATGATTTAACGATGCAGCCTTGGAAAGAGGAAGCTTTATGTAAAGGATTTCTGTCTGGGATGGTATTACCTATAAAAAAATTCGGAAAAGTAATTGGAAGCTTTTCCTTTTATGCTAAAGAAAAAAACTTTTTTGATGCTGAAGAAATCGCTTTATTAGAAGAGGCTACAGGCGATGTCGCTTTTGCGCTAGAGGTTTTTGAGAAAGAGACTTTGCGGAAGAAAGCCGAAGAAGCAGTTATTGAAAGTGAATCACGCTACCACATGCTTACTGAAGTATCACCTGTGGGTATTTTTCGAACAGATGCAAATGGATTTACTACTTATGTTAACCCGTTTTGGTGTCAAATTTCAGGCTTGTCTTTTCAAGAGGCAATAGGAAATGGCTGGTTAAGAGGTGTTCATGAAGAAGATAAAAGCTCACTATTCAGAGGGTGGGAGAATGCTACAAATAATGAACAGAATTCGTTATCCGAATATCGATTTGTGCGTAAGGACGGTTCTGTTGCATGGGTGATGGGACAAGCTTTGCCTGAGAAAAACATAAAAAATGAAATTGTAGGGTATATAGGTACCATAACTGATATTACACAACGCAAAAATGCTGAAACAATAATTCTGAGAGAAAAAAAACTTTCGGAATCCTTAATTAATAATCTTCCTGGTATTTTTTATCTGTACGACGAAAAGGGGAAATTTTTGAAATGGAATAAGAATTTTGAAGATGTCACGGGGTACAGTAAAACGGAAATTGCAAAAATGAATCCTATTGATTTTTATTTATCAGATGGTGAAGAAGGTTTAGGTGAAAAAATAAAAAAAGTATTAGATAAAAACACATCAGGTGTTGAGGTAGAGTTGGTTATAAAAAACAAAACTAAAGTTTCTTATTACATTAACTCTCACGTAATTGAGTATGAAGGAAAAATGTGTTTGTTGGGAATGGGAATAAATCTTACTGAAATAAAGAAGGCAGAAGAAAAAATAAAAATCGCAAAAGAACGCTATGAAATGATTTCGATGGCTACTAATGACGCTGTTTTTGAAGTCGATTTATTGACAGGACAAAGCTGGAATAATAAAGCATTTATTGATCTATTTGATTTTGGGAGTAGCGAGCCAAACGGAATTGAAAATACTACAATATGGCGATCAAAACTTCATCCGGATGACAAGGAAAGAGTAATAAAAAAATTAGAGGATTCGTATGTAGGATCTACAAATTTATGGTCCGATGAGTTTCGTTTTCAAAAGAGTGACGGAAGCTACGGTATCTTTTATGATAGGGGTTTTATAACAAGAGATGAATCTGGCAAGGCAATACGATTAAACGGAGCATTAACTGAAATCACGGAACTAAAGAATGTTAAGGAGCAACTAATTAATACTGAAGAAAAGTATCGCAGCCTCATAGAACAAGCATCCGATGCTATTTTTATCAATAACGCTAATGGAGATTTACTAGAAGTAAATGAAAGCGCTTGTGAAATGCTTGGCTATACTAAAGAGGAGCTTTGTACAAAAAATTTAACGGATTTATATACCAATGATGAGCTTAAATCGAGCCCAATTATTATTAAAGAATTACTTAGTGGCAAGCAAACATTAATTGAACGTAGCATGCTGCATCGCAATGGGACTTTGATTTCAGTTGAAATCACGGCTAAAATGATTACTGATGGGCGTATTGTTGCGATTGTTAGAGATGTAAGCAAACGAAAAAAATCCGAGGATGACTTCAAGAAAATGAATAAAAAACTAGAAGCTATACTCGGAGCCATACCAGATTTATTGTTTGAAGTTGATATTCAAGGTAGAATTTTTAACTACCATTCTCGTAGGGATGATTTATTAGCCCTGCCTCCAGAAGTGTTTTTGGGAAAAACATTTACTGAAGTGTTACCTACTGATGTAGGAAATTTATGTCTATCCGCCATTCGGGAAGCTTCGGAAAAAGGATATTCAACTGGTAGACAATATTCATTACAGTTGGCAAGTGGTTTGCATTGGTTTGAACTTTCAATAGCACCGATGAAAGAAAGCGATGAGCATGAAATACATTTTATTTGCCTTTCAAGGGATATTACAGCAGCTAAACAATCGGACAATGCACTATTGAAAAGCGAGGAAAGATATCGCGGACTGTTAAACAATTTGGAAGCAGGGATTATCGTCTATGCTCCGGATAAATCCATTATCGTAAATAATATTAAAGCGGGAGAATTATTGGGGCTAAGTGAAGAACAAATGAAAGGGAATACATCCATTCATCCGGATTGGAATTTTTTAAATGAAGATAATTCCGTGATGTCTATTACTGAATATCCTGTAAACCAAATTTTTGCCCGTAAAGAACCTCTCAAAAATTTCACAATTGGTGTTAGTAGACCAATAACTGATGATATTGTTTGGCTCTTAATTAATGGTTTTCCAGAAATTGATTCTTCTGGAGAAATATATGAAATTGTAATTAGTTTTTTTGATATTACCGAACAAAAAGAGATGGAAATGGAGCTGGTTAAGGCCAAAGAGTTGGCTGAGGCAGCAAATAAAGCTAAAACTGATTTCCTTGCCAATATGAGTCATGAGATTAGAACACCACTCAATGGGATAATTGGTTTTACCCATTTGTTGATGAAATCAAATTTAAAAAAGGATCAATCCGCATATATGAAAACCGTCAATGAATCTGCAATGTCATTAATTGAAATTGTAAATGATGTGTTGGATTTCTCTAAAATTGAATCTGGAAAATTAGAGTTGAATATTGAAGAGACCAATCTCTTTAAATTAACGAATCAGGTTATTAATTTATTTAAACACCAAGCTAACCAGAAAGAAATAAACTTAATATTAGATATTGATACGAACACCCCACAATATGTTTTAGCGGATTCGGTTCGATTAAAACAAATATTAGTCAATCTATTGAGTAATGCGGTAAAGTTTACCAATTTTGGAGAAATTCGTCTCGATATCAACGAAATTAAATCGTTAGATAAAAAATGGGTAACCATTAAATTTTCAGTTAAAGATACTGGAATTGGAATAAAAACGGGTAATAATGAAAAAATATTCAATTCATTTGTTCAAGAAGATAATTCAACCAACCGAAAATTTGGTGGTACAGGATTAGGTTTGGCAATATCGAATCAGCTGTTGGATTTAATGGGGACCAAATTGCAATTAATAAGTAAATATGGAGATGGAAGTGATTTTTATTTTGTCATTAAATTTAAGAAAGCAAAACATAAAAAGAACAAAGATCTGTTGTCTTTAGAAATAGTTTCTGAAAATTCATTAATTCAAGATACTATTTTAATGAATAAGAAGGTTCTGATTGTAGAAGATAATAAAATCAATATGCTTTTAGCCAAAACGTTAGTCAAGAGAATTATATCGAATTGTACAATTATTGAAGCTATTGATGGAAATGAAGCAGTAGCACTTTATAAAAAAGAATTACCAGACATTATTTTAATGGATATTCAAATGCCAAATAAGAATGGTTATGAAGCCACAAACGAAATAAGGAAATGTAAGAATGCGGAACATATTCCTATAATTGCAATCACTGCCGGAATCATGGTTGGTGATAAAGAAAAATGTATCGAAGCAGGGATGAGTGATTATTTACCGAAACCCATTATTCAAAAAGATTTAGAAATGATGTTGCATAAGTGGTTGAATAAAGAGTGATTCCTCTAGTATTAACAAGTGTTTATTGATTTAAACACTTTTTTTATGCAAATTTGTGAAGGAGGTTACATATAATAGTTCTGTTTTTATGTGTTTTAGAAGTTGTTACACTTGTAATAATGTGTTTTTTTTATTAAATTTAACATGCGTTAATCTATAATTTAGTTAAATATTTTGTTTTTCATAACATATTAGTCTTTTTGGACCTGAGAGTCTTTTTTTTTGCTTGTTAAATTTAACTTTTTAATAAAAATGATAAACAAATGTTAAAATAATAGATATTTTGGTAATAGAGTAATCTTTTATTTAATCCATAAAAAAAGGATTAGACAATTTAAACATATTAAATTAGCCATTTATTAATTGTCAAATTTAAAAAACAATACTTAATTGTAGTATACTACTCAACAAAAAATAGTTAAATGAAAATCTAACTTTATAATGATAAAATATAATCAAGTCAGTCTTGAAGAAGGCGAAATTTTAGATTTGAAACCAAATTTAAGTTTATCTCTATCCGATATTAAAGACTTTCCAATTATTGGTATTGGAGCTTCTGCGGGTGGGCTAGAAGCGCTAAAATTATTTTTTGAAAAAATGCCTACAGCAACAGGTATGGGATTTATAGTAATCCAGCATCTAGACCCAACACATCCTGGAATAATGCCTGAATTACTACAAAGAATGACAGAGATGAAAGTTTATCAGGTAACAGATATGCTTCCGGTAAGACCTAATTCTGTTTATGTAATTCCACCAAATAAAAGCTTATCAATTTTGAACGGTAAATTGCACGTATTTGATCCCAAAGAGCCTCGAGGGTTGCGATTACCAATTGACATTTTTTTTAGATCATTAGCAGCGGATCGAATGGAAAAAAGTATTGGAGTTGTTCTTTCTGGAATGGGATCTGATGGTAGTTTAGGACTAAAAGCCATCAAAGAAAAAAACGGAATAGTAGTGGTACAAGACCCTACCTCTGCAAAATTTGACAGCATGCCACGTAATGCAGTTGCATCTGTTACAGCTGATATTGTTGCGCCTGTTCAAGAATTACCTGACAGGATAATTGCATTGCTCCAATATTTTCCAAAAATCAATAGCGTATCTGATTTTTACATTAAAACTAAAAGTAGTCTTGATAAAATTATAATCTTGTTACGGGAACAAACAGGGCATGATTTTTCGATGTATAAAAAAAGTACTTTACTGCGTCGCATTGAAAGACGAAAAGGAATACATCACATTGACAAAATAGAAACGTATGTACGTTTTTTAAAAGAAAATCCCCAAGAAACGGAATTGCTTTTCAAAGAATTACTAATTGGTGTAACGAGTTTCTTTAGAGATCCTCCTGTTTGGAATAAACTGAAAGAGGAAATTATTCCAAAAATGTTACAAGGAATGTCTCCTGAACATATTGTACGAGTATGGATTCCTGCCTGTTCGACGGGTGAAGAAGCGTATTCTTTAGCAATGATTTTTGAAGAGGAAAACTATAAAAGGGAAAAAGATAAAAGAATAAAATTACAAATTTTCGCAACTGATTTAGATGTTTTATCTATTGAGAAAGCAAGGAAAGGTTTTTTTTATTCTAACATAACAAAGGATGTATCACAAGAACGTATCAATAAGTTTTTCACACCCGAAAAAGAAGGATATCGGGTAAACACTTCTATTCGAGAAATGATTGTTTTTGCGCCTCACAATGTTATCAAAGACCCTCCATTTACAAAGTTGGATTTATTAACTTGCCGGAACATGTTGATATACATGGAACCTCAATTACAAAATAAATTAATAATGCTGTTTAATTATAGCTTAAACCATGGTGGTATAATGATGCTTGGAACTGCAGAAACAATTGCAAGCAGTATTACAGGATTTGAAGTAGTGGATTCAAAATTGAAGTTTTTTAAGCGAATTTCAAAATCAATTTCCCCTAAATTCTCAAACTTTCCAAGTTCTTTTTCCCAAATTAAAAGAGAAACTATTGATATTATGAAAGAAAATAAGGTCGTTGAAAACATACAGACTCTTACGGATCAAATTTTACTACAACGTTTTTTACCTGCAAGCATACTGGTTAATAATAAAGGGGATATAGTCTATATTACTGGGAGAACTGGGAAATATTTAGAACCAGTAGCTGGTAAAGCAAACTGGAACATTCATGCTATGGCTCGGGAAGGTTTAAGAAATGAATTGCCAAAAGCATTCCGTAAAGCGATGCAAAATTTCAATCCAGTGCATGTTGATGCCATAAAAGTAAATGAAAATGGAACCTATCATCTAATAAACTTGACAGTCCAGCAATTAGAAAGTCCGGACGCTTTAAAAGGGATGATAATGTTGGTATTTACGGATGTTATCAATACTAATAGTAGTAAGGAACCCAGTTTAGGTATTTCTAAATTAATAAAATTGAATGCTACTAGTAAAGAGAACGAACTGGAAGCGGAACTCATTCGTAGTAATGAAGATTTAAATAGTGTTCGAGAAGAGATGCAGGCTTCTCAGGAGGAACTTAAATCAACAAATGAAGAGCTTCAATCGACAAATGAAGAGCTTCAATCAACAAATGAAGAATTAACAACTTCAAAGGAAGAGCTTCAAAGTTTAAACGAAGAATTACAAACCGTTAATACGGAGTTACAGAGTAAGTTAATTGATTTTGAGCAGGCAAATAATGACATGAAAAACCTGCTTAATAGTACGGAAATCGCCACTCTTTTTTTAGATAATGAACTAAATATACGACGATTTACAGATCCCGTAACTAAAATATTTAAATTGCGTGCTACGGATACTGGAAGACCTTTTACAGATTTAGTTTGCGATTTGAAATATCCCGAAATGGTTGATAATGCGCTAGAAGTTATACGAACACTTACACCCATCCAGAAAGAAGTGCCAACAAATGATAACAGGTTTTATTATGTTCGTATAATGCCATATCGTACTTTGGATGACCGCATAGATGGACTTGTAATCACATTTACTGATATTACAGCAGCAAAACAAGCTGAGGAATCTCTTAAACTAGAAAATCAGTACCGTCGTCTTTTTGAATCTGCCAAAGATGGAATTCTAATTCTTAATTTTGAGTCTGGAAAAATAATAGATGTAAATCCATTTTTGGTAGGTATGTTGGGTTTTTCATATGACCAGTTTATTGAGAAATCGATTTGGGAAATAGGTTCTCTAAAAGATATTGTTGCCAATAAGGATAAATTTTTAGAGTTACAAAAAAAAGAATTTGTTCGGTATGAAAATTTGCCCTTAGAAACTGCAAAAGGAAGAAAGATACATGTTGAGTTTGTTAGTAATGTTTATCTGGTAAATAATAAAAAAGTGATTCAGTGTATCATACGCGATATTTCTGATCGTGTCTTTGTTCAGGAAGCATTAGTTAATGCTGAAACGCGTTACAAACACCTTTTCGATTCTGTAAAAGACGGAATTGTATTTGTGGATGGAGCATCAGGAAAGATAAATGCTGTAAACCCTTTTTTTATAGATTTAACGGGTATTCCCAAGGAAAAATTTATTGGGAAAGAAATTTGGACTGTTGAATTTCTCAAAAACATCATAGTAAATAAAAATACTTTTAAGGAATTGAGTCACAACGAATCATTTCGCTCAATCTACAAAGAGATTGAAACAGCGCATAAAAAAAGAATTAATATTGAATTTATTAGTACAGTGTATTTTATTGGAAATCAAAAAAACATTCAATTTTTCATGCATGAAATAGCATTATAAAAGAGATTTTTGGTTAAAGATAAAAGGCTTTATAATTTCCAATTCTAGACAATTAAAATAGTAGTATTTAAAAATGTAGTACTCATGGGAAATATTGAAAATAAAACTGACGCTCGCTTCATCATTAGACAAAAAGCAGAGGAATTACAAAGGATAAAAGAGTCAAAAAGTAATTCCAAACTTTCTGAGGTGGAAACATTAAAACTGATTCATGAATTAGAGGTACATCAGTTAGAGTTGGAGATGCAAAAAGACGAACTCCTGCTTGCAGTAAATGAGGCCGAAAAGGCAAAGCAAAAATACACTGAATTGTATGATTTTGCGCCCACAGGCTATTTTACGCTTACGAATTCGGGTAAAGTGACTCATCTTAATATAGCTGGGTCTCAACTATTAAAAAAAGACAGATCAAAATTGATAAACAGTCAATTTGGATTTTTTGTTTGTGATGATTCTAAGCCTGTTTTCAATAAATTTATAGATCGTATATTTGAAGTTGAAAAAAAGGAATGTTGTGAGGTTAAATTAGTTTTAGAGGATCAAACAACCATAAATATATATCTTACCGGAATTCTTTCTGAAAATAAAAAAGAAGCACTGATCACAGTTGTAGACATTACAAAACATAAATTAACGGAATCAGCACTTAGAGAAAGTGAAGAACGGTATCGGGATTTATTGAATAATCTTGATGTTGGTATAATTGTGCATGATAAGAATTCTTCTATTCTTTTTTCAAATCCCAAAGCCTCTGTGTTAATAGGTTTGAGTAAGGAAAAAATAAAAGAAAAACACAGTCATAATCCACTATGGAAATTTATAAAAGAGGATTATAAATCGTTGTCCATAGAAAATTACCCCGTTAACCAAATTATTAGTTCACGAAAATCAATTAAAAATTTTATTATTGGAATAAAAAAACCCTATATCACATCTATTAAATGGCTTTTGTTTAATGGTTTTCCTGTTTTTAATAATAATGGAGAAATTGACAAAGTGATCATTAGCTTTGTTGAAATAACGGAGTTTAAAAAATTAGAAATTGCGCTGACGAAAGCTAAAGAACAAGCCGAAGCGGCCAATAAAGCTAAATCTAGTTTTTTGACAAATATGAGCCACGAAATTCGTACTCCCTTAAACGGAATTATTGGATTTACGGATTTATTAATGCGGACTAGTTTAGATGGAAACCAGAAGGAATACATGAATACGGTTAATGAATCTGCTACTATTTTAATTGAAATAATTAATAATATTTTAGATTTTTCCAAAATAGAATCGGGAAAATTAGAATTGAACGTGGAAGAAATTAATCTTATAGAACTTACGCATCATGTAGTTGATATTTTTAAATATCATGCAGATTTAAAAAAAATAGATTTAATTTTAAATATAGAAGACACTGTTCCCAATTTTGTTTTTGCAGATTCTATACGTTTGAAACAAATTTTAGTAAATTTAATAGGTAACGCATTAAAATTCACAAAAATAGGGCATGTTCAGTTAGATATTAGTTGTGAAACTAATTTTGAAGATGAAAATCGATGCCACTTAACGTTTTGTGTAAAGGACACAGGTATTGGAATAAAACAAGAAAATCAAGAGAAAGTATTTCAATCTTTTATGCAGGAAGATTGCTCTATAACACGCAAATTTGGAGGAACAGGACTTGGATTAGCTATTTCAAATCAGCTTTTGTCCTTGATGAACAGTGATTTAAAATTAAAAAGTAAATTTGGACAAGGAAGTGAGTTTTATTTTAATATTGAATTAGAAAAATCTAATCATGAAACTATTTCCATAGGCCAAGAGGAAAAAGTTAAGAGAAATAACGAAGCCAATTATTCAATGGATTTTTCTGGGAAAAATATATTGATAGTTGAGGATAATAGAATTAATATGCTTTTAGTAAAAACGTTACTGAAATCGATTCTACCAGGTAGCACTATTTTAGAAGCATCAGATGGTGAAAAAGCAATTAAAATGTACAAAAAAGAGAAACTGGATTTGATTTTAATGGACATCCAAATGCCTCATAAAAACGGATATCAAACTACTGCGGAAATAAAACATTTAAAAAAATACAATAACATTCCAATAATTGCCTTGACTGCAGGCATAATGTTAGGTGAAAAAGAAAAGTGTTTAGAATCAGGAATGGATGATTATGTTTCCAAACCAATTATTAGATGTAAATTAGAAGAAGTTTTATATAAATGGTTGCAAAAGGGAGCGTTAAATGAAAATAATTAAATTTAAAAAAAGATCTTCAAATTTATAATTAAGTCTGGTTATGTTAGTTGTCAATCAAGGAATGTTTTTATTTTGTTCTTTTTAAACCAAATTTTTTGATAGCGTGTTTTTTGAGGTGTTCAATTACCTCCTCTACAGAGTCAGTTACGAAAAGGAGCTTCATGTCTTCAGGACTGATGCTCTCATAGTCTACCATTTTTTTGATATGATAGGTTAATTCTTTGTGATAAATAGAATCAAAAATTACAATTGGGAAATTGCTGATTATTTTATTTTGAATTAAAGTCAAAGCTTCAAATAGTTCGTCTAATGTTCCTATTCCTCCTGGCATTACTACAAAAGCATAGGAATATTTTATTAAAATTACTTTTCTTACAAAAAAATAAGGAATATAAACCCATTTGTGTAGATAAGAATTTTGTTTTTGCTCTACAGGAAGCACAATATTGCATCCTACAGAATATCCGCCTGCTTGATAAGCTCCTTTATTTGCGGCTTCCATTAATCCAGGTCCACCTCCTGTCATTACTGTAAATCCTAATTTTGCTATTTCGGAACCAATTTTTTCGGCGCTTTTATAATGAGCAGTTTCTGGACCAAAACGGGCTGATCCAAAAATCGTTACACAAGGACCTAGGGCATGCATTTTTTGAAAAGCTCTTATAAAATTATAAAGGACCTTAAAAATGAAAGTTAAGTTTTTTATCCGCGTCATCGGTCCTCGTACAAATAAAGATTCGGATCTTGAAAGTTTGTATTTACGAGGCTTTTTCATAATGATTGTAAAAAAATAGAAATTAATACAGAGTTTTTATGAAGTTTTAAATAAATTTTCCAATACAAATAAAGAATGAATTTTTCAAAAAATAAAAGTTCATCAGTTTGTAACGTAATTACAGTAAATTTAATTTTAGAATTAATACTGACTGTTAAAAATTATTTATTACTTTTTTCCAAAATGATTTTAATAATTTCTTCTTTACTCAACACTCCGGATTGTCTCCACAACTGTATGCCATGTTGAAATAAAATCATAGTAGGAACTCCACGAACCTGATATTGATTTGAAATTTGCTGGTTTTTGTCTACGTCAATTTTAATGATGGAAATGGTCTCTCCCAAATTCTCTTTTACTGCTTTTAAAATTGGACCAAGCGTTTTACATGGTCCACACCATGTAGCAAAAAAATCTATTAATACCGGTTTTTCTGATTTGATAATTGTATCGAAATTACTCATCTGTAATGTATTTGTAGTTAGGAAATAGTTCTATTTAAAAAAAAATTAACTTACTAAAAAAAACAGCCCTTTAAACATTTATATTTTAAAAAGCGACTTTAGCAAAAATTATTGAGGTAACTATTAGAAAAATCTAAAACTTAAGGTGTTATTTTATAAATAAAAGATGCCTCCATTATTTTGAAAAAAACTAATATTATTGTTTCAATTTTTCAATTTTATACTTTTCATCATATGAAATCACATGTTGTAATTCCTTGATTGTGATTTCTTTTTTACTGACAATTAAAACTTCAGCAAAATTACTACTCATATTTACATTTAAGATAGTATCAATTGTTGCTAATTTTTGTGAGATAGTTTTCATACAGTTACTACAAGTAATGCCATCAAATTTATAAAGAGTAACAGCTACTAGATTGTTTTTTTTTAGTTCGATAAATAATTCAGAATTGGCTCTTGCTTTTATGGATTTTTTAGACAAATTCATGCTCAAAAAGTCAAAAACTCCTGCAAAAAGCATTCCATATTCTTCTTTACTTCCGCCAAAAGGAGGGCCGGTTTCAAAAGTTCGGTTGAATAATACTCCAGCCAAAATTCCTTCATCAGCTAAAAGATAATGCATTTTCCAAACGTACTTTTGCCGCAATACAGGTGGTAAAGCGCAGAAAAAGGTTTGCTCAATTATCAAATCATATTTTCCCTCGTGTTCAAAGAAATCACCTAATATAATTTGAATATTAGAATTGTTTTTAAACTTTTCTTTTAAATCCGCAACGGGAGTGGGTGCAATATCTATAACAGTTATGTTTGTAAATCCTTGCTCGAAAAGATAGTCTGCTTCATAACTATTACCACAGCCGGGAATTAAAATACGAATGTTTTTGTTTTTTAAGGTATCCACATACGCTTGTATGGGAGGAGATACTTTACCTAAATCCCAATGGGTTGTCTTAGCTTTGTATTGGGCTTCCCAATAGGTTGCGTCAAGCGATGACTCACAGGAAACTAGACAACATTTTAACTCTGACATTTTATTTTATTTTTTAAATTGTTAACATTATGAATAAAGACGTTCAAAAGAGGTACATATAAAATACTTTTATAATTGATATAAAAAACACCAATAATTTTGATAGTCAGCTTTCTTAATTTAGGTGTCAATTATTTTAAAACTTTGCTTTGGCAAACGAAATCAGTTTTTGGTATATTTGTTTTTGCAATTGCATTAAATCCACCTTCAATTTCTGTAAAATTTCTAAAACCACGAGCTTCTAATATTGAAGCGGCAATCATACTACGGTATCCCCCCGCACAATGTAGGTAAAAATGTTCTTTCGGATTTATATCCTTCACCCATTCATTAATAGCTGCTAATGGTTTACTGTAGGCTTCTTGTACATGTTCAGCTGAATATTCATTTTCTTTGCGAATATCAATTATAGTGCTTTCACCTATTTTTACTTTTTCTACAAATTGTTTGGCTGTAATTCTATTTACCGTATCAATTTCTTTTCCGGATTTTGCCCAGGCATCAAAACCGCCATCTAGATGACCTATTAAATTATCAAACCCTACACGACTCAAACGCGTTACAGTTTCTTCCTCTTGTCCTACTTCACAAACAATTAGAATGGGTTGTTTTACATTCCCAATTAAAGCGCCCACCCAGGGAGCAAAATCCCCGTCAATTCCTATATTTATAGCTTGCGGAATAAATCCTCTAGCAAAATCCCCATTTTTTCTCGTATCTAAAATCAAGGCACCGGTTTCTTCAGCAGCCATTTCAAATTCGACCACCGATAGTGCACGCATTCCCAAATGCAATACCTTTTCAAAACTCTCATATCCTTTTTTATTCAGGGCTACATTCATGCCAAAATAAGCCGGTGGAGGCAATAAACCTTCGGTTACTTCTTGCACAAATTCGGCTTCAGTCATATTTGCTCGCAATGCATAATTTGATATTTTTTGATTGCCGATAGTAGATATTGTTTCTTTGCTCATGTTTTTTCCACAGGCACTTCCTGCACCATGAGCTGGATATACAATAACATCATCTGCCAAGGGCATCACCTTATCTCTTAAGGAATGATATAAGAGCGCAGCTAAGTCTTCCTGTGTCATCGAAGCTGCTTTTTGGGCTAAATCCGGTCTTCCTACATCTCCAATAAATAAAGTATCTCCAGAGAAAATTGCGTGATCTTTTCCGGTTTCATCAATCAGTAAATAAGTAGCGCTTTCCATAGTGTGGCCAGGGGTATGTAAAACTTTTATTTTGATGTTTCCAATAGTGAATTCTTGTCCGTCTTTAGCAGAAATACATTCAAATTCACAGGTTGCATTTGGACCATAAACAATAGGAGCGCCAGTTTCTTTACTCAAATCAACATGGCCAGATACAAAATCAGCATGGAAATGGGTTTCAAAAATATATTTTAATGTAACGTTGTCTCTTTCTAATCGATCTAAATACGGTTGGGTTTCACGTAATGGGTCAATTATAGCAGCTTCGCCATTAGAGGTAATATAATAAGCACCTTGGGCTAAACATCCTGTATATATTTGTTCAATTTGCATGATTGCGTCTTTTAATTTCATAGTACAAATGTAGTTCTGTTTTTTAGGATAAACAGTGATAATTGTTACATTGATTTTTTATTTCATTAAAGATTCTTTGATTATAATATAAATACCCATGCTTAGTATAAACCATCCAAAAGCGGGTTTTAATCTTGCTCCATCAATTTTTTTAGATAAATAAGTTCCAATAAACATTCCAATTATGGCAATTGTTGAAATAGTAAAAAGCAGTTTATAATTGATTGGATTACCATTACATACATCCCCGCCAAATCCAATTAATGAATTAATAAAGATAATCAATAATGAAGTGCCAATAGCCTGTTTTATAGGTAAGTTTGCAAAAAAAAGCAAAGCTGGAATGATTAAAAATCCACCTCCGGCACCTAAAAATCCTGTTATGAACCCCACCAGAAGTCCTATGTAGGCAATACGGAAAAAGTTATCTTGTTTCACATTCTTTTTTTGACTAGTTTTTTTTATCATTGATATTGATGTAATAATCATTAGTATAGCAAAGATTATCATTATCAAAAGGTTTTTTGATACTTCAAAAGCATTTATTGTAAAAAGAACGGAAGGGATTGTGGGCAATATAATATCCCGAACAAAAAGTAAAGAAAGTACAGAAGGTATTGCGAAAATTAGTGCTGGTTTTAACTTTAAATTTCCAAGTTTGTAGTGACCGTAACTACCAATCATGGCTGTTATTCCTACTATAAATAAGGAATAACTTGTTGCCTGTTCTGGATTGATATTAAAAAGGTATACTAAAATAGGAACAGCAAGAATTGATCCTCCGCCACCTATTAGACCTAAAGAAAGCCCAATGATAATTGAAGCAAAATAACCTAAATATTCCATTTGAATTTTTTTAATACAAAGGTTGTCTGTAAATCATTTGTAAACGGTAACATTTGTCACATTAATGATGTTTTATTTTAAAATTTCAATATTGTTACGGTGCAGGGATACCAAGCCCCTTTGTTCCATCTTTTTTAAAAGACGAGAAATCACTTCTCTGGAGGTATTTAATTCGGAGGCAATTTCCTGATGAGAAAGTTTCAATTCTTTACAGTGGCAAGCCTCGGCATGGCGTTTTAAATAAAATTCTAAACGTTCATCCATTGCTCTAAATGCAATGCTGTCAATGACTTCTAGGACTTCCTCAAAACGAGTGCGATAGGAATTAATTACAAATTCAGACCAACTGCGGTGTTGCATCATCCATTTGTCCATGAATAGAAGAGGAATTAACACGATGTCAACATCTTCAACAACCTTGGCCATTATTTGACTTTTTTCATTTTTGGTAGCACAAATCATAGAAATAGCACAGGCTTGACCGGGTTGTAAATAATACATGAAAAATTCACCTCCATTTTCATCTTCGCGATAAATTTTTATTTTTCCACTGATCACTAATACAGTGTTTTTTATATATTGGCCGGTTCGTATTATTATATCACCGTTTTGGTAGGAATGTAAAGTGGCGTTTGTTGCGATTTCTATACCTAATTCTCTTGAAAATGAAGGAAATATATTCTTGATTGATTCTAGCATTTTAGTATAATTACTATCGTTTATAATGTAAAAGTAATCTAAAAAAAATAAAAAGAGGAGGCTGTTTTTAATTAGGAAATTATGGGCAAGTGGTTGATTTATTGCATCTTATTTTATTTATTGCCCATGGATTTAATAGGCTTTTTCAGTAAAATAGATGGCTGATTTATAATTCTTTGATACAAACTGTTTTGCGAAAACGTTTTCTTATAAATATTATCTAATTTACAATTCATCCGTTTATTATTAGTTAAAAACGTTGTATTTTTACAAAAAAAATCATTATGAATTTAACACAAGAAGATTGGATTTCTCAATTTGAAGCTGATGAAAATGCAGTGATTTTAGATGTGAGAACTGAAGCAGAATTCAATGAAGGTATTATCACTAATGCCATCAATATTGATATTCACCGAGGTCAGGATTTTGTAACTGAAATAGAAACATTAGACAAGAGTAAAAATTATTATGTGTATTGCCGTTCCGGTATGCGAAGTGCAAAAGCATGTGAAATCATGAATCAACTGGGTTTTGAAAATGCTTATAATCTGGTAGGAGGTATTACAGAATGGGATGGCGAAGTAGTTACTCCCTAATAAATAAAGAGGCAATTGCCTCTTTATTTATTTTAAAATAAAAATAAAATTTAATATACTTTAGTATGAATGTAATACCAGAAGAATTTAAGATCACCACATTATTGAATCAAGATACATATTTAATAGATGGTGAGTTAAAAAAATGGGAAGGTCAAACTACCGCGGTTTTCTCGACAATCTCATCCTCGGAGGAATACGGACCAACTATATTAGGATCTATTCCCTTTATGGGAGAAACAGAAGCTAATGAAGCAGTAAATGCGGCTAGCATAGCTTACAATAATGGTCAAGGTTTGTGGCCTACCATGAAAGTTTCGGACCGTATCAAATGCATGGCAAATTTTGTTACGCAGATGAAAGCGACTCGAACAGAAGTTGTTAAACTTTTGATGTGGGAAATTGGAAAATCATTGGGTGATTCTGAAAAGGAATTTGACAGAACGGTAGAGTACATCTACGATACTATTGAAGATTACAAACTGTTAGACAGAGACAGTTCTCGTTTTACCAAGAGCCAAGGGGTTAATGCCATGGTACGTCGCGGACCACTTGGTGTTGTACTGTGTCTTGGACCATACAATTATCCTTTGAATGAAACTTTTTCTTTATTGATTCCCGCTTTGATTATGGGTAACACTGTAATTTTCAAACCTGCTAAGCATGGTGTTTTGTTAATTTCTCCTCTATTGGAGGCATTTAGGAACAGTTTTCCAAAAGGAGTTATTAATATTGTTTATGGAAGAGGACGTGAAGTAGCTTCGCCAATAATGAAATCTGGAAAAGTAGATATTCTGGCTTTGATTGGTAATAGTAAATCAGCTATTGCGTTGCAGGATCAACATCCTAACAAAAACAGATTACGGTTGATACTAGGCCTAGAGGCTAAAAATCCAGCGATTATTTTACCGGATGCCGATTTAGATTTGGCTATTCAAGAATGTATTGCAGGTACCTTATCATTTAATGGTCAACGTTGTACGGCCTTAAAAATTTTATATGTTCATGAGACGATTGCCGATGAATTTAATCGTCGTTTTGCTGCCAAAGTAGATGCGCTGGTTTTTGGAAATCCATGGGATCAATCAGTACAGTTAACTCCGTTGCCCGAAAAAGACAAGCCTGCCTACATCCAGGAATTAATTGATGATGCGACTCACAAGGGAGCGAAAATAATTAATGCTAAAGGAGGGGAGCACTCTCCTAATTATATCTTTCCTGCAGTTTTATTTCCAATAAACAAAGAAATGAGAGTGTATCATGAAGAGCAGTTTGGTCCTGTTGTACCCATTATGACTTTCAAAGACATTCAAGAACCATTGAATGATATGGCGGAGTCAAATTACGGACAACAAGTAAGTTTGTTTGGAAAAGACATCAAAACTATTGCGCCACTTATTGATACTTTAGTGAATCTAGTGTGTAGAGTAAACCTAAATAGTTCTTGTCAAAGAGGTCCTGATGTATACCCATTTACAGGCAGGAAAGACTCTGCTGTGGGAACGTTAAGCATTCATGATGCCTTGCGTTCGTTCTCTATCAGAACTTTTGTAGCATCAAAAGATAATGATTATAACAATAGTATTTTGCAGGAATTATTAAATAGCAAAGAATCTAATTTTGTCAGTACAGATTATACATTGTAATTTATATAGATTAAATTTGCCCTCTCGTTTGAGAGGGTTTTTTTTGTTTTATAAAATCAAGAATAGCTAAAAATAAAAGTCAAATATTAAAACGCAATAATGAAATACTCAAGATTAACAAAAGAACAATTTGAGGAATTGAATCAGGAATTCAGTACTTTTTTAGCAACGCAGACCATCGATAAAGCCGAGTGGGATAAAATAAAAGCAGAAAAACCAGAAGTTGCCGAACAAGAATTAGATGTTTTTTCTGATTTGGTATGGGAAGGAGTACTTTCAAAAGCAACGTACTTAGAACATTTTTCTAAAAATCATATTTTTCTTTTTCATTGTTTTGATACTCACGTCCAATCAATAGTCTTGAAATCTTTAGTTCCAGAGACTGATTTCTTGACCAAAGAAGGCTTGCAATGGCTTAGCGATAATATGTTTACGGATACTATTGAAATGAAAGTGGGTAAAAAAGAGTTTTCAGAAGAACGCAATACTTCAATTTTTGAATTAATACAACAAGGTTCGTTTTTGAGTGATGGTCTATTGTACCAGCAAATAAATACTATTATGGCATCTTAATTGTATTGCTATTTATTTTTAATTGGCTATTTTAGTACACTTTTTCAAAACTAAAATAGCCAATTTATTTTCTATGGATATTCAGAATACAATTCAAAAATTAAGGGAGGAATTAAATCAGCACAACTATAATTACTATGTGTTAGATAAGGCAATTATTTCTGATTATGACTTTGATTTGAAATTAAAAAAACTACAAGAGCTTGAAAGTCAGTATCCGGAATATTTTGATGAGAACTCACCTTCGCAACGAGTAGGTGGAACAATAACAAAAAACTTCCAAACCGTTCCGCATAGATATAGAATGTACTCTTTGGATAATTCCTATTCCAAAGAAGAATTAATTGATTGGGAAAAACGCGTTCAGAAGGTCTTAGGCGATGTCCCGCTAGAATATACCTGTGAATTAAAATATGATGGTGCCTCAATTAGTATTACGTATGAAAATGGAAAACTGAAACGAGCCGTTACGCGTGGCGATGGTTTTCAGGGAGATGATGTGACTAATAATATCAAAACCATAAAATCAATTCCGTTAAAACTAAAAGGGAATTTCCCAGATACATTTGACGTTCGCGGTGAAATAATTTTGCCTTTTGCCGGATTCGAAAAAATGAATCAGGAACTAATAGAAATTGGAGAAACTCCCTATTCTAATCCTAGAAATACGGCTTCAGGAAGTCTAAAATTGCAAGATAGCGCTGAAGTGGCAAAAAGACCTTTGGATTGTTTGTTGTATTTTTTAATTGGAAATACTCTTCCTTTCAAATCGCAGTTTGAAGGATTAGAATCCGCGAGAAACTGGGGTTTTAAAGTTCCTAAAGAAGCAAAATTAGCCAGTAATTTAACTGAGGTTTTCGAATTTATTGATTACTGGGATAGTCAAAGGCATACTCTTCCTTATGAAACGGATGGTATTGTGGTTAAAGTAAATTCTTTTCAGTATCAAGAGGAATTGGGTTTTACCGCCAAATCACCTCGTTGGGCCATCGCTTATAAATTCAAATCAGAACAAGTTTCAACAAAATTAAATTCTATTTCGTATCAGGTAGGACGAACCGGTTCTATAACTCCTGTAGCTAATCTTGACCCCGTTCAGTTAGCTGGAACCATTGTAAAAAGAGCTTCATTGCATAATGCTGATCAAATAGAAAAGTTAGATATTCGTGTAGGAGATACTGTTTTTGTGGAAAAAGGAGGAGAAATTATTCCCAAAATTATAGCGGTCGATTTAACAAAACGAGCCGATGCCTCAGAATCTACAAAATACATTAGCCATTGTCCGGAATGCAATACAGAACTGGTCAGATCAGAAGGAGAAGCGAATCATTATTGTCCAAATTTTTATGGATGTCCACCGCAGATCATTGGAAGAATTCAGCATTTTATTTCTAGAAAAGCCATGGATATTGAAGGTCTTGGCGGAGAAACGGTAGCCTTACTTTTTAATAATGGATTAGTTCATAATTATGCCGATTTGTATGAATTGACTGTCGACCAGATTTTACCCTTGGATCGAATGGCACAAAAATCGGCTGAGAATTTAGTAAATGGAGTGGCTCATTCTAAAAATATTCCTTTCGAACGCGTTTTGTTTGCACTCGGAATTCGCTTTGTAGGAGAAACAGTAGCGAAGAAATTGGCTAAACATTATAAAAACATTGATGCCTTGGGTCAGGCGACTTTGATGGATTTAATTTTGGTAGACGAAATTGGAGATCGAATCGCACAAAGTGTACTTGATTTTTTTGAAAACAAAGAAAATAGAGGCATTCTGGAAAGGCTTAAAAAATATGGAATACAATTTGAAATTGTTGAAAAAATAAATCCCAATGCTACAGATAAACTTATAGGAAAAACTTTTGTGGTCTCAGGTGTGTTTGAGAAATTCTCTAGAGACGATTTGAAAAAAGCAATTGAAGATAATGGGGGAAAAGTGGGGAATTCTATTTCAGCAAAGACGGATTATGTTGTAGCTGGCGATAATATGGGGCCGGCTAAACTTGATAAAGCAAATAAACTCAACATTTCGATAATTTCCGAAGATGATTTTATCAATTTAATTCATACTTCTACTACAGAGACTGATTAAAGATATAGTTTTTGCCAGAATATGCATTGTCTGTTTTTTGGTGTAACGATTGAAATTCTTGTAGGGGTATTTTTATAGTTTTTTTTTGTTATTAAACGATTAGTCTTATTTATAGTAAGTTAGTCTGTTTTATAAATTTGGGATTCATGCCCAAAGTTTAAATCCAGACATGAAAGTAAACACTAAATAAAGTAATGATCGGTTTTGTTCAAAAAATAATTAGTGTGTAAATGGTTAAATTTTGAAGGAAAATCGATTGTAGTTACACTATAATCGATTTTCCTTCAAAAGCTTTTGCTTTATTGTTATCCAAATAAAAATCAATTCTCCCCAGATTTATACCATAACAACCTACTTGATTTACTAAAACTTCTTTGCCAATACGGTTTTTTGTAACAGTAGGTTTGTCTAAAAAAGTATGGGTATGTCCGCCAATAATCAAGTCAATATCCTGTGTGAGTTCGGCTAATTTTAAATCACATATTTTAGTAGGTTCGTCTTTGTATTTATACCCTAAATGGGATAGGCAAATTACTAAATCACACTGCTGTTCTTTCTTTAAAATTCGTACCATTTCTTGTGCGGTCTCAACCGGATCGTTGTAAACAGTCTCCTTATACATTCCTTTATCGACTAAACCGGCAAGCTCAATCCCGAGTCCAAAAACACCAACCTTAATCCCATTCTTGTTGAATATTTTGTATGGTTTTACAAAACCATCCATCACAGTATTTTTAAAATCATAGTTAGCGGATAAAAACTCAAAGTTGGCGTGTGGCATTTGTGCATGCAAACCTTCAACCCCATTATCAAAATCATGATTCCCTATGGTAGAAGCATCGTATTGCATCATGCTCATCAATTTGAATTCTAATTCTCCGCCATAATAGTTAAAATAAGGAGTTCCCTGAAAAATATCGCCCGCATCTAATAACAGAACATTTGGATTTTCTTTTCGAATTGTTTCAATCAATGCGGCCCTGCGGGCTACACCACCCATATTAGCATTTCTGGGATGATCAGCCGGAAATGGATCAATATAACTGTGTACATCATTCGTATGTAAAACTGTCAGCTGTCTGGCTTTTGAGGATTCGAAGCTGCTTAATGATATTCCTAAACCCAGTAAAGCTGAACCTGCAGCTGTTTTCTCTATAAATTCTCTTCTTTTCATTTTATTTTTTTTTGGAGCTATTTCCTGCTGTTTGCTATATATTTATGCTTTTAAAGAAAAAACACAAAGGCAATTGCGAAAGCAATTCGACCATCAGGGCTAAAGCCATATCTTAACAGTGTTATTCTATACTTGTTTAAAGCGAAGCCTTGTGTCGCACTATGGAACATTTATTTTTTATTCAACCGTAATTCGAATGTCATTTATCACGGGAATTGTATCTACTTCTTTGAAATAGTCAATTAGGATATTTCTCAACTTATAGTCTAAATCAAATTTCTGAATGCCTTTTTTAAAGAAATTCATGTTATCTCCACCATTGGATAAATAATCATTGGTTCCAACATAATAAATGGTCTCTTTTTCAAGGGGTTTTCCTTGTACTAAAATATTTTTGGCAACATTGTTTTTGTCAATTGTAAATGTAATTCCAGCAAGAGGATGGGATTTCTTTTCGGCAATAAAAAAGGTTACCATTTCAAGAATTTGTTCCCCTTTTAAAGCGATAACAACCAAGCTGTTTTCAAAAGGCATAATTTCAAAAGCGGTTCTGGCGGTTACATTCCCTTTCGGGAGTATAGAACGAATCCCGCCACTGTTGAGCAGGCAAATGTCAATACTCTTTTTTTCTCGGGCTTTAAACACAGCATTGCCTCGCATTAAAGTCACATCAGCCATTAAATTACCAATAGTAGTTTGCCATTTACCGGTGCTTTTATCTAATGTTTGTGGACTATAGGCAAGAATGCTGTCTAAGTCGTTGTTGATATTTTCTCGGTATGGTTTTATGAAATTTTCAATTTGTTGAGCTTGTCCTCTTTGTGGACCGGAATTAAGAGCTTGATTTTCCTTTTCCGTTACTGGAATTCGCTTTCCTTCAATCTTAGTAACGTAATAATTTTGTTTGCTGCATGAAACAACAAATAAAAATGTTAAGAATATAACAAAAAGTTTAGAAACGTCGTTATACTTTTTTAGTTTTACCATTTTAAATGCGACTTAATTAATTAATTTTGTAATCAAGTAAAAGTAATATGTTTTTAAATTATATAAAGAATTTTTTTGTAAAAAAAACATTAAAAAACAGTTTGCAAAATTTAAAAAGTAATGCTTCTACAGCTGCCATACATACCGTTGGATTAGTGGTTGATGCTACTGATTTTGTTAAGATCGAATTATTGATTAAAGAATTGTCTTCATTTGGAATTGTTCCTGAAAGCATAAAAACCATTGTTTACAATGGAAAACTAAAGAAAGGTAATAAAGATACATATCCTACTTTTAATGCAAGGCATCTTAACTGGAATGGACAAATTTCGTCTCCAGCAGTACATGATTTTATCAATCAAAAGTTTGATTTACTAATCAGTTATTATGATATCGAAAAAGCAATTTTAATGCAAATTACGCATCATTCAAAAGCAAACTTCAAAGTGGGCTTTTCAACTATTGACAAAAGATTAAATCATTTCATGATTAAAACGGAAGTCAATAGTTACAGTGTTTTTGTAAGTGAATTATTTAAATATTTAAAATTATTAAACAAAATATAATATGCAATCATTAATAGGAACCGGTGTTGCTCTTGTAACCCCATTCAAACAAGATTTTTCAATTGATACCGATGCTTTAAAAAGAATTGTACATTTTTCTATTGATGGAGGAATTGAATATCTGGTAGTATTGGGTACAACTGCAGAAAATGCAACCTTGTCTCCGGACGAAAAAGAATTGGTTATTCGTACTGTAATCGAAGCGAATAATGGCGCTTTGCCATTAGTGCTTGGAGTAGGAGGGAATAATACCTTAAAAGTGGTTGAAGAATTAAAAACAAGAGATTTGTCAGCATTTACAGCGATACTTTCTGTTTCACCGTATTACAATAAACCAACTCAAGAAGGGATTTACCAACATTTTAAAGCAGTTGCTGAAGCATCGCCAATTCCGGTAATTTTATACAATGTTCCTGGGAGAACGGCGAGCAATATGTTGCCTTCAACGGTTTTGCGTTTGGCACACGATTTCGAAAACGTTGTTGCCATCAAAGAGGCAGCAGGAGATATCGTTCAGGCCATGCAATTATTGAAAAATAAACCTAAAGATTTTCTTGTGATTTCAGGTGATGATATGATTGCTTTACCAATGGTTTTAGCAGGTGGATCTGGCGTTATATCAGTAATTGGACAAGGTTTTCCTAAAGAATTTTCAGAAATGATTCGATTGGGATTAAATCGTAAAGTAGACGAAGCGTTTAAATCGCAGTATCTTTTAGCAGATTGTATCGATATGATTTTTGAGCAGGGTAATCCTGCAGGAATCAAACAAGTGTTTCTATCGCTAGGAATTTCAGAAAACACAGTGCGATTGCCGCTAGTGGGAGTAGATGATTTATTAGCGGGAAAAATTGACCAATTTGTTAAAAAAGTAAATAAACAAGGTTAAATAAAAAGACTTTTTTTAAACAAAAAATATATTTTGAAGTCGCTAAATTAATAACTAAATTTGCCACCGAAACTTCGGTATGATTTCGTGGGTTGTTTCAATCAGGAAATCATAAAAAAAGTAAACAAATGAAAAAAATAATATCTCTTTTACTTCTTATAGTCGTTTTTAGTTCTTGTAACGAATATCAAAAAGCATTAAAAACGGAAGATGTCGCTATTAAATTTGATATGGCGACTAGACTGTATGATGCGGGAAAGTATTCTAAAGCGATTCGTATTTTTGAACAAATTGCTCCTGCATACAGAGGAAAACCTCAAGCTGAAAAATTGTTTTATATGTTTGCTCAGTCTTATTATAAAACTAAGCAATATTACTTGGCAGGATATCAATTTGAAAGTTTTGTTTCCGGATATCCTAAAAGTGAAAAATTACAAGAAGCGGCGTATTTGGGCGCAAAAAGTTACTCAATGTTATCACCAGTTTATAGTTTAGATCAAACGGATACTACAAAAGCATTAGATAAATTACAGTCATTTATTGATAATTATCCAAATTCAGAGTATTTATCTGAGGCAAACAATGCAGTAAAATTACTGAGTGAAAAAATAGAGAAAAAGGTTTTTGAAAATGCGAAAGGGTACAATACAATTTCGGATTATAAATCGGCAATTATAGCCTTAGAAAATTTTGTTTCGGATTATCCAGGAACGCCTTTCAAAGAGGATGCATTGTATTACAAGTTAGATTCAGCCTATCAATTGGCTATTAATAGTATTCCTTCAAAAATGGAAGATCGATTAAATGTAGCAAAGGTAGCACAGTCAAATTTGATAAAATTTAATGCCGAAACTAAATACAAAAAAGTAGCAAACGAAATGTTAGCTAGAATAAATAAAGATTTACAAAAATTTACTAAATAAATAACGCCATGGATTTAAAAAAGACGATTGCTCCAGTAAATACAATTACATACAACAAAAATGTGATTGAAGAACCTACTGGTAATGTGTATGAAGCGATAACCATTATGGCTAAAAGAGCAAACCAAATCAATTCTGAGATTAAAAAAGAATTGACTGAGAAATTAGAAGAATTTGCTACTTACAATGACAGTCTTGAGGAAGTTTTTGAGAACAAAGAACAAATTGAGGTTTCAAAATTTTATGAAAAACTACCTAAGCCACATGCTTTAGCGGTTCAAGAATGGTTGGATGGTAAAATTTACCATAGAGATTCAAATAAATAATAATGCTATGTCAGTTTTAAACGGTAAGAAAATTTTACTAGGAATCTCTGGTGGAATCGCAGCGTATAAAACAGCATCATTAGTACGACTTTTCATAAAAGCAGGTGCACATGTCCAAGTGATAATGACACCTGCTTCTAAGGATTTTATAACTCCGCTAACACTATCTACATTATCCAAAAACCCGGTACATTCCAGTTTTTATAATCAAGATGATGAAAATGAGAAATGGAATAATCATGTAGATTTAGCACTTTGGGCCGATCTAATGGTAATTGCTCCTGCAACGGCAAATACGTTGTCTAAAATGACCAATGGCAGTTGTGACAACCTTTTGATTGCTGCCTATTTGTCTGCTAAATGTCCTGTGTATTTTGCGCCTGCAATGGATCTGGATATGTATAAACATTCCTCAACCGTGGCTAATTTCTCTTCTTTGATGCGATTTGGGAATATAATTATTCCTGCAGAAACAGGCGAATTGGCAAGTGGCTTATCCGGAGAAGGTAGAATGGCCGAGCCTGAAAATATTGTGGCATATATTGAAGCTGATTTAAACAGTAAATTACCTCTTAAAGGGAAAAAAATACTAATTACTGCTGGGCCTACTTATGAAGCCATAGATCCTGTTCGTTTTATTGGGAATCACTCTTCGGGGAAAATGGGCTTTGATATAGCTTCAAGCGCTGCTAATCTAGGGGCTATAGTAATTTTAGTTTCAGGGCCCACAAATTGTAAAGTTTTAAATCCATTAATCACTGTTATTCCAGTAGTTTCGGCTGAAGAAATGTACAATGCATGTCATCAGTTTTATGCAGATGTTGATGTTGCTATTGCGGCAGCAGCTGTAGCAGATTATAAACCGAAACATACAGAAGCGCAAAAAATTAAAAAGGCTGCAGCTGAATTTACAATCGAACTTGTGAAGACAAAAGATATTTTAGCTTCTTTAGGGGCTCAAAAGGAAAAACAATTTTTGATTGGTTTTGCATTAGAGACAGAGAATGAAATTGAAAATGCAAAGCTGAAAATTCAGAAAAAAAACTTAGATTTGATTGTTTTAAATTCGTTGCAAGATCCTGGTGCTGGTTTTGGGAAAGCAACTAATAAAGTAACTTTTATTGATAAAAATTTCATTATTGAACCTATGGAATTAAAATCTAAAGAGGCAGTTGCTGATGATATTTTAAATAAAGTGATAATTCATTTTGGGATTCAACACTAGAGAAATGGTTTATTGATCACTTATAGCTGTTGTAAGTGAGACAAAATGAATAAAAAATAGAAATCTACGGATGAATAAAATAATTATTTTTTTGCTGCTTTTTATTTTTGGATTTGCTCAAGCGCAACAATTAAATTGTGTGGTAACGGTAGACTCCCAAAGGCTGAGCGTGACAAATCAGCAAGTTTTTAAAACTTTAGAAACAGCCATAAGCGAGTTTGTAAATAAAACCGATTGGACAGGTCAAGTGGTAAAGCAAAGTGAAAAGATCAATTGTTCAATGTATATTACGGTGTCTGCTAACAGTTCAGATCAATTTACGGCTACTATTCAAGTTCAGTCCGCCAGACCGGTTTTTAATTCCTCCTATTCATCGCCGGTGTTAAATTATAATGATAAAGACTTTAATTTTAAGTACACCGAGTTCGAAAATTTAATTTTTAACCCCAGTACGTTTGATTCTAACCTAATATCGGTACTTTCTTTTTACAGTTATGTGATTTTAGGAATGGATGCGGACACTTTTGTCGCTAATTCTGGTACTTCTAATTTTGAAATCGCTCAAAACATTTCAAGTGTAGCTCAGCAAAGCGGTTCAAAGGGATGGAGTCAAGCCGATGGAAATCAAAATCGCTATTTTTTAATAAATGATATTTTATCTCCAACTTTCAAACAAGTCCGACAAACTATGTTCGATTATCATTCTGGATTAGACTTGATGAGCCAGGATTTAAAAGTTTCGAAAGAAAAAATTAAGGTATCGTTAATTAATCTGGCAAAATTAAATGCCACCCGACCAAATGCTTTTTTAGCACGTGTGTTTTTCGATGCAAAATCGGATGAAATAGTATCTATATTTTCTGGTGGACCTAGTATTACGATATCAGATTTAGTCAATAATTTGAATAAAATTTCTCCTTTGAACTCAAGTAAATGGGTTTCTATACAATATTAACCAGTCTTCAATTTAGCTTTTCTCAAAAAATAATATAGTAAATGATAACATCACTTTCAATAAAAAACTATGCTTTAATAGAAAAATTGACTATCGATTTTTCAAAAGGGTTTTCCACAATAACCGGAGAAACTGGTGCTGGTAAATCAATAATTTTAGGCGCATTAGGGCTGGTATTAGGAAAAAGAGCCGATTTGACTTCATTGAAAAATAAGGAAGAAAAATGTGTAATTGAAGCACATTTTGAAATTTCAAAGTATAATTTGACCTCTTTTTTCGAGTCAAATGATTTAGACTATGAGAATGATACAATAATTAGACGTGAAATTCTGCCTTCAGGTAAGTCTCGAGCTTTTGTAAATGATAGTCCCGTAAATCTTCAAGAATTGCAGGAATTAAGCTTGTTTCTAATTGATATTCATTCCCAGCAGCAAACTCAGGAACTTTCTGATGAAAGTGTACAATTTGATATCATAGATGCTATTGCAAATAACAAGGAAACGATTCTGGAGTATCAATTACTTTTAAAAAGTTTTAAAGCAGATAAATCTAAATTGAATGCACTGTTGCAAATACAAAGAGAATCTAAAAAAGAACAGGAATACAATACTTTTTTATTAGATGAATTGATTGCAGCAAAATTAAAGCTCGGTGAACAAGAAGTTCTTGAAGCTGATTTTGACAAGTTAAATAATGTTGAAATTATAAAAGAATCTATCGATAGGTCTTTGGCTATAGCCAATGAAGAACAAATCGGTGTAGTGCATAATTTGAATGAAATTAAGGTTTCACTACAAAAAACAGCATCTTTTTCAACGGAATATCATTCCTTATTAGAAAGAATTACGAGCATAACAATTGAGTTTGATGATATCTTAGGTGAGTTGAATCGTTGTTCCGAAAAACTAGTTAATGATCCAGAGCAATTGGATTTAGTTAGTCAAAAGCTTCAGTTGATTTTTAATTTGCAAAAGAAACATCAGGTTTCATCTGTAGATGAATTATTGAAAATCCAAGTTAATATGGAGAATTCAGTTTTAGAGTTAGGGAATATAGAAGAAGAAATTGAATCGCTGACTGTTTCTGTTGAACAAAAAACAAGTTATTTAGATGCATTTTCGATTAGAATTCATAATTATAGATTGGAATCTATTCCAGTTTTGTCTCAAAAATTAATTGAGATATTAGAAACGTTAGGAATGCCTAATGTGCGATTTAAAATGGATCTTTTAACAACTGAAACGTATTTTAAAAACGGGAAAGATGAGCTTCAGTTTTTATTTTCAGCCAATAAAGGAACGGATTTTGGTTTATTGAAAAAAGTCGCTTCCGGAGGTGAAATGTCTAGAATTATGCTGGCTGTAAAGGCAATATTAGCCCAATATTCAAAATTGCCAACACTGATTTTTGATGAAATAGATACCGGTGTTTCTGGTGAAATTGCTATAAGAATGGGAGAAATTATGAAAGATATGAGTCAGGCAATGCAAATTTTTGCCATAACCCATTTGCCACAAATTGCGGCTAAAGGCAATGCACATTTCAAGGTTTTTAAATCCACTGTTGGAGAGGATACTCAATCTGAATTGAAACTTTTAAATGAGGATGAACGTATAGTTGAAATAGCCCAAATGTTATCCGGAACAGTCGTTTCTGATTCGGCCTTAAATCATGCTAAAGCTTTGTTGAACTAATATTTTAAATTATATTTGTTTCTAATATAATTAACACGAATTTAATTAAATTTTATATTTAAAAATAGAATATGTATTTAAAAAAAACTATCGCAGTAGTGAGTATCATTTATATTTCTCTTATTAATACTTCTTTTGGGCAAGTTTTAGATTCTAATCAAGCAGTTACTGGAGGTGTCGCCCATAATTATGTGTATTCAGTGAGTGATTATCCGGAGGGTTTCTATAATACTTTGGAAGACTTTATAAATAAAAAGAATACTAAACATAACCCGGTTGAACGAAGAGAAATCATAGGTTTTGAAAAAAAATTGATTCCTAAAAATTCTATTGTTGATCATGTTTTTCTATATACTATTGCGGATGAAACTAAATTGACAGGAGTTTTTGCTGTATCACTGAATGGAAATCTCTACATACAACAAAAATATTTTAGTAAATATGCACTGAAAGGGGATAAGAGTGAAGTAGGGGATAATCCAAATTCATATCATAGGGTGCTACAATCAGGTAAGTTTCTATATTTAGAAGCAGCACTGGCAAATGGTTGGTCAAAGGGAATAGCTTATGGAAGTGGCGGTGCAATTGGAGGAGTAATAGGTTCTTCAATGAATAGATTGAAAGGAATTGTATTTGATATCACTAAAAAGGAATTTAATGTTTTAAAAGACTGTAAAGATTTCAATGAATTTTTATCCAGTTACCAAGTCGACACTATAGAATGTAAAAATAAAAAAATAGACATATTAACGGTGAGAGAAAATATTAGAAAAATTATTAATTAAGATATTTATATTTTTTTGAATTAAAGAATAAACAAGTCCAACAATATAAAACGGAAACAAAAGACAGTTATGATTATTGAACCTAGAATGAGAGGATTTATTTGCACAACATCACACCCAAAAGGTTGTGAGCAAAATGTTAAAAATCAAATCGATTACATCAAATCAAAAGGTCCCATTGATGGTGCTAAAAAAGTAGTAGTAATTGGTGCTTCAACCGGTTTTGGTTTGGCTTCCAGAATTACAAGTGCTTTTGGTTCTGATGCGGCTACAATTGGCGTTTTCTTTGAAAAAGCACCCTCTGAAGGAAAAACGGCTTCACCAGGATGGTATAATTCTGCGGCTTTCGAAACGGAAGCACACAAAGCAGGTTTGTATGCGAAAAGTATTAATGGAGATGCTTTTTCGAATGAAATAAAGCAGCAAACATTAGATTTAATCAAAGCTGATTTAGGGCAAGTTGATTTAATTATCTATAGTTTGGCTTCACCGGTTCGAATGCATCCTACAACAGGAGTATTGCACCGTTCTGTTTTGAAACCTATTGGAAGTACTTTTACGAATAAAACGGTTGATTTTCATTCTGGAAAAGTTTCTGAAATTTCTATTGAACCTTGTAGTGGTGACGACATTGAAAATACTGTTGCTGTGATGGGTGGCGAAGATTGGGCGATGTGGATTGATGCCTTAAAAGCTCAAAATTTATTGGCTCCTGGTGCTACTACTGTAGCTTATTCATATATTGGGCCATCATTGACTGAGGCTGTGTATAGAAAAGGAACTATAGGTCGTGCGAAAGATCATCTTGAAGCAACTGCATTTTCAATCACTGAAAGTTTAGCGGAACTTAAAGGAAAAGCATTTGTATCGGTTAATAAAGCCTTGGTTACTCAAGCAAGTTCGGCCATTCCAGTGATTCCATTGTATATTTCATTGTTGTATAAAATAATGAAGGAGGAAGGAATTCATGAAGGTTGTATTGAGCAAATTCAGCGTTTGTACCAAGAACGATTGTATACCGGAAATGAAGTTCCTGTTGATGAGAAAGGAAGAATTCGTATAGATGATTTAGAAATGCGCTCTGACGTTCAGCAAAAAATAGCTAAACTATGGATTGAAGCTGTAACTGAAAATTTACTAGAAATAGGCGATTTAGAAGGTTATAGAAAAGATTTTCACAATCTATTTGGTTTTGGAGTGGATGGAATTGATTATACTGCTGATACTAATGAAGTAGTTCATATTGAAAGTATAGCGTAAGTAGTTCAATAAATAAAATATTTGTAAACCATCAATTAATAGTTGATGGTTTTTTTATGGATAAAGATTATATTTGTTAAAATTTTATAAGTCTAAAAATACACATCAATACCACATCTGAATTTATGTTTTTTTCACTAATCATACCCGTTTATAATCGTCCGGACGAAGTCGATGAGCTTTTAGAAAGCCTTTCTCATTCAACATATAAAGAAATATTTGAAATTGTATTGGTGGAGGATGGATCTACTCTAGTTTGCAAGGATGTGGCTCAAAAATATGGAGACCGACTTGATATTTCCTATTACTATAAAGAGAATTCGGGACCGGGAGATTCCAGAAATTATGGAATGAAAAAAGCCAGGGGTGACTATTTCATCATATTTGATTCGGATTGTATCATTCCAGCACAGTATTTGACAGAAGTGGATAATGCTTTAAAACAAAACTATGTAGATTGTTTTGGAGGTCCTGACAAGGCTTTAGACAGTTTTTCAGATATTCAAAAAGCAATTAATTTTGCAATGACTTCTTTTTTAACCACAGGTGGAATTAGAGGTGGTTCAGAAAAAATCGATAAATTTCAACCCAGAAGTTTTAATATGGGTTTGTCTCGTAAAGCTTTTGAAGCGTCGAAAGGGTTTGGGAATATTCATCCTGGAGAAGATCCTGATTTATCAATTCGTTTGTGGAATTTGGGTTTTGAAACCAAACTGTTTTCTAATGCTTATGTATATCATAAGAGAAGAATCGATTGGGATAAGTTTTCTCTCCAGGTAAATAAATTTGGTAAAGCAAGACCTATTTTGAACAGTTGGTATCCAAAATATAATAAACTAACTTTTTTCTTTCCATCGGTATTTATAGTTGGATTTTTTACTTCAATTGTATTATTGTTGTTCAACTTTGATTACCTGATTCAGTTGTATTTTAGTTATTTTTTGGTACTGTTTTTAGTATCTTCATATCAGCACAAAAGTATTAAAATAGGTTATTTATCATTAATAGCTGTTTGGAAGCAATTTTATGGATATGGAATAGGTTTTATAAAATCCTATTATAAAGTGATCATCTTGAAACAGTCTCCTAAAGATGCTTTTCCAGAATTATTTTTCAAAATAATATGACAAAAATTATTGGTCTGACAGGCGGTATTGGAAGTGGAAAAACAACAATTGCAAAGTATTTTAAATCTTTTGGGATTCCGATTTATATAGCAGACGATGAAGCAAGGAAAATTATGGAATCTCCGGAAATTATTGATGCCATTATAAGTGCTTTTGGCGAAGCCATTTTTGAAAATGGGATATTGAATAGAGAAAAACTGGCAAAAATTGTATTCAATGACTCAGATAAATTAGAAAAACTTAACAATATTGTTCACCCCGCGGTAAAAAAGCATTTTGAGCAATGGCTTTTAAACCATAAAAATGTCCCTTACATCATTTATGAAGCTGCTATTTTATTTGAAAGCGGTGGTAATAAAAATTGCGATCTTATTATTACTGTCACTGCACCAGTAGAAACAAGAATTCAGCGTGTTATAAAACGTGATAAAACTACACTTGAACTTGTTTTAAAAAAAATAAATGCACAATGGACTGATGAAAAACGCATTTCAAAAAGTGATTTTGTTATCGAAAATATTGCTAAAGAAACTGCAAAACTACAAGTAGATCGAATTCTTAAAATTTTAAAGATTAAACAAAAACACACATAGGTGTTAATGTTTGGTTAATCTATTATTTAATATATTGTTAAAATACTAAATTTGTTTCGATGAATAAACTTTTTTTTAAATTACTTGTTTTATTAATGAGCTTATCCTTAATAGGGATAATTTTGGTTCAGGTGTATTGGTTTAACACTTCATTCAAAAATAATGACGAACAGTTTAAATTTCATGTTAAGCAAGTTATTGGTAATGTGGCTGATAAGGTTCAAAAGCAAGAAGCATATAATTTTTATGACAAAATAAATCATTATAAAGACAGCACAGGAAAAGTGCCTAAAAAAGATGATATTCTAGAATTTTATTATGTTCAAAAAAATCCAAGAACTAATAAAACAATAATATATTCAAATAGTATAATTTCTGAGGATTATAATATTTCTCCTACGTTCTTTGATAAAAAATTTGATAGTGAGAAATTTAAAAGCTTTAGTTCCAAGCGGGTTACAGAAGTTTATAATAATAATTCTATTGACAAATCTAGTGTTACTCAAAGTTTAATACCAGATGTAAGAATTGAAAAAACTGGTAATTTAGATGTTTTAGACAATGCTTCCTTTGAAATATTTTATAAAGATTTCGCTTCTGTATTACCCATTCAGGAAAGAGTTTCAAAAGAAACATTGAGTAAACTTATAAAAAAAGAACTAGAAGAATCGGGTGTAAACACTAAATTTGAGTTTAGTATATACAGTAACAATTTAGCTACTAAAGTAAAATCTAATGGTTTTAAATATGATAAGGATGCCACCTATTCGATTCCAGTATTTTCAGATAATGAAGGGAATAGTAAATACCAATTATTGGTTACATTTCCGCACAAAAAGAAATTTTTATTATCTGAATTGGTTAGTATAACCGTGCTTTCTATCATTTTTACATTAATTATTTTGATTGCTTATTCAAGTGCTTTGAATCAATTAATACGTCAACGTCAGATATCTGAAATTAAAAATGATTTCATCAATAATATGACGCATGAGTTTAAAACTCCCATTGCAACAATTAATTTAGCGCTGGATGCCATTAGAAATCCAAAAATAATTGACGATAAAGAGAAGGTGTTGCGATACCTTCAAATGATTAAAGATGAGAATAAGCGAATGCATGCACAAGTAGAAAATGTATTGCGGATCTCTAAATTAGAAAAGAAAGAATTAAATATCATTAAAGAATCACATAATATTCATGATATTATAAACGATGCAATCGAGCACGTGAATTTAATTTTAGAAGACAGAGAAGGATCAATTGTAAGTCGTTTTAATGCTGTACGAACTACTGTTTTAATTAATGATGTTCATTTTACGAATGTCATTGTGAATATTCTGGAGAATGCTATAAAATATTCTCCAAACGTGCCAGAAATTGAGATTTTTACTGAAAATATCAAAGATATGATCATTATTAAAGTAAAAGATAAAGGACTTGGGATGAGTAAAATAGCTCAGAAAAG
Organism: Flavobacterium amylolyticum; assembly: GCF_048284335.1. Lineage (NCBI taxonomy): Bacteria > Pseudomonadati > Bacteroidota > Flavobacteriia > Flavobacteriales > Flavobacteriaceae > Flavobacterium > Flavobacterium amylolyticum. The sequence continues at coordinate 787,939 of NZ_JBLVPG010000002.1, read as the reverse complement.
AATTTTCGAAAAATTTTACAGAGAGCATACAGGTGACATTCACAATGTGAAAGGGCACGGGTTGGGTTTAGCGTATGTAAAAAGAATTGTTGACGACCATAACGGTCAAGTTTATGTAGAAAGTGAAAAGGGAAAAGGGAGTACCTTCATAATAAAATTACCATTAATAAATTAGAATATGGAAAATGTAAATAAAAAAATACTTTTAGTCGAAGATGATCTTAATTTTGGTGCGGTTTTAAAGGATTATTTAATGCTAAATGATTTTGACGTCACTTTGGCGAAAAATGGAATGGAAGGATTTGAAAAATTCAAAAAAGATACTTTTGATTTATGTATTCTGGATGTTATGATGCCCTATAAAGATGGATATACGTTAGCTAAAGAAATCAGAGAAAAAAATAATGAAGTGCCTATAATCTTCTTGACCGCAAAATCTATGAAAGAAGATGTGTTGAAAGGATATAAAGCTGGTGCTGATGATTACTTGAATAAACCTTTTGATTCTGAAGTATTGTTGATGAAAATCAAAGCAATAATTCAAAGAAAATCATCGGATACTAAAGCAGAACAAGTACAATTTGAATTTAATATCGGTAAATTCCATTTGAATTCAAAACTTCGTTTTTTAACATTTAATAATGAAGAGCCAATAAAATTATCTCCAAAAGAGAATGAATTATTAAAAATGTTGATTCTTCACGAAAATGATTTAATGCCAAGAGAATTAGCTTTGACGAAAATATGGAGGGATGATAATTATTTTACTTCGAGAAGTATGGATGTGTACATTGCTAAGCTTAGAAAGTATTTGAAATTAGATGAAGATGTTGAAATTTTAAACATCCATGGAGAAGGATTTAGATTAGTGGTTAAGAATAAAGTAGCCGAATAAATAAAAAAGATAAGCCTCAAGAAATTGAGGCTTTTTGTTGACAAGAAAGTAAGGATTTATTTCCAGTTCAATTGTAGCGCAAAACTCGTTTTGTCTTCTTTTGTAATACTAAAAACAGTTTTGCTCTCCGAAATACTTTCGTGAATGGTGACATTGTCTTTTAGGGATAATTCCTTTAAAAAATTCATTTCAAAACTTTCAATTTTTTGATTTAGAATCAATTTAGAGTCAATCAGATCTAAGCACCATTCCAGATATTTTACATTATTGACATGATTTACAATATCGAGATCGGATAAAAACACTTTTTTTTCAAAAACGATTTCTTTGTCATGATTGAAATTAATTTTAGAGAAACCTTCTTGAGTGGCTCTTTTTTCGGGATATAATTCAAAATGTTTGAACGGCAAAGCCAATCCTTCCGGCCGACGTTTTTTAGTGTTAAAAACAGCCCAAAAAGTCTCAGAACCCACAATTTTTTCTCCGTTTATATGCATTTCTAATGCCCGCACTGAGCGAGAGTTCTCTAAAGAATTAATCCATGTTGTTACGGTTACAGTATCGCCCCATTTAGGTAATTGGGTGATCTCAACGCGCATTCTGCTCAACACCCATGCTTGATCAAATTCTTGCATATCGGTAAAGCTAATGCCCCCAATTTCTGAATGTGCTGCTGCCGTGAGCTGAAGTATGTTGCACAAATCAGTATATTTTAAAAAACCGTTTGGTGCACATTGCGTAAAATTAATTTCCCAATCTTTACTTAGGACAGAAGTGAAATTTGTTGCTATTGGCATTTGAATAATTATGAATTAAGAATAACAAATTTGTGTTTATAGGTGTAAAATCTACTTTTTAAAATTGATATAAGCAACAATTTCATCATACGGAGTTTGAAAATCAAACCATTTGGTATTTTCATTTCTTTTAAACCAAGTCAACTGTCGTTTGGAAAACCGTCTAGTGTTTTTCTTGATTTCTTCAATTGCAAATTCTAATGAAATTTCTCTATCAAAATAGCTAAATAATTCTCTGTAACCCACAGTTTGTAAGGCATTCAGCTCTTTATTAGGGAATAAGGTTTTTGCTTCGGCTAAAAGTCCTTCACTCATCATTATGTCAACACGTTGATTTATCCTATTGTAAATTATTTTCCTATCCGCTTCTAAACCAATTAGAATAGGAGTGAAGTTTCTACTTTTTTGCTTTTGATTTAAAAAAGAGGAATATGCTTGGCCTGATCCAAGACAGACTTCTACAAAACGCATCATTCGTTGTGGATTTTGCAACGTTTGCGGATTTTCGGATAGTAAACTTTTATAATAGTCAGGATCCAAAGTTTCAAGCTTTTGTTGTAAATAACCAATTCCTAGTTTTTCGTAATTTGTGGTTATCTCAGCACGTACTGCTGTGTGTATTTCGGGAAATTCATCAAAACCTTTTAAAATAGCATCAACATACAATCCGGAACCGCCAACAAGAATTGCATAATCATTTGTCAAAAACAATTCATCAAGTTTTGCAATCGCTTCTTTTTCGAAATCCCCAACGGTATAGTTTTGAAATACAGATTTGTTTTGTATAAAATGATGGGTGGCTACTGCTAATTCGGCTTTGTTAGGTACAGCGGTTCCAATGGTCATTTCTTTGAAAAATTGTCTGCTGTCGCAAGAAACAATATCACATTGAAAATAATTCGCTAATACAATACTTAAGGAAGTTTTTCCTATTGCTGTAGGCCCAAGAATGGTTATTAAGTATTTCATGTTTTTTATAAATAACTTGAATAGCTTTAAAATTTAATCACTTTTAAAGTGGTACTTCTTCTAACATGACTTTGAATAATATTGCGGGTGTCACGGTTGTTTTGCATTGGAATAATTATATTCCTCAAAATTTCGATATTGTGGATTTGATAGTTTAAATCATAAAAAGCATAGCCTTTATAAATCCCATTTTCAATCAAAATGGCAGAGCGTTCACTAATAGTTCGTCCTTTGTCGATAAGTACCATATTTTGATTTTCGAAACTATTTTTTTCTATAAACGCAACTACTCTGGCATTGTATTCTTCAGGTAAAATTTGGCCAATACATGCACCATCACACTCCTTTATGCTGTATTGAAAACAGTTTGTTTTAGAAGTGTATAAGCCGGTTAGCTTTTGACATAAATTATAGTGGGAAGTAATTCTGAATAAAGCATTTTTACCTTCTTGCAAGGATGTAAAAGAGGTTATTTCTTTTTTTCGTCCGTCTGCTTTTTGAAGTTTTAAATTAAGATATCCCTTTTCATCTTTTTCAGCATACAAAGCCAATTGAAAAACACTTTTTCTTTGTGCTCTATTATAGATGGGTTTATTGATTTTTATTTCTTCGCTTTCTTTCAATAAGGCGATTAATTCACTCCCGGTTTCGTCATAAGTTACTGTAAAAACTTCGGTTTGAATTTTCTTGCATTTAGTTGTAGTCCCGGTAAAATGCTGGTTGATTCGCTTTTTTATATTACGGCTTTTACCAATATAAATCAGATTTCCTTTTTCATTGTGAATGTAATAGATACCCGTTTTTGACGGTAAATTAGCCACGATATCCATTAGTTTTGGCGCAATCCCTTTCTCGATTTCCAGTTTAATGAAATCTTTTACAATTTCTTTCTCTAGATCTTTTTCTAAAAGTATTTTGAATAATTTAACCGTTGCCAAAGCATCGCCACTAGCGCGGTGTCTATCTGCCATTGGAATTCCAAGTGCACGAACTAATTTTCCTAAACTATGTGAGGGCTGTTCCGGTAATAATTTTTTTGATAGTTCTACGGTACAAAGTGTTCTTGCTTCGAAGTCATATCCTAATCGTCTGAATTCAGTTCTTAAAATTCTGTAATCAAAAGAAGCATTATGAGCAACAATAACGCAGTCGTTTGTCATTTCAATAATGCGTTTGGCTACTTCAAAAAACTTGGGGGCAGAACTTAACATAGCATTGTTAATCCCAGTTAACTTTACTACGAAAGGCTGAATTGGTATTTCAGGATTTACTAAACTAATGAATTGATCAACAATTTCATGGCCATCAAATTTATAGATAGCGATTTCAGTGATCCCTTCTTCGTTAAATTGTCCTCCAGTAGTTTCTATATCGAGTATTGCGTACAAATTTTTTGTTTAATGTTTAATATTTCAGGTTGAAAAACATTTGAAATCAAAGGTTGTTAATTTTCAATCAAAAGTCAATTTCTTCCTCCAAAGATACTACTTCCAATGCGAACCATCGTACTTCCGCATTCAATTGCAAGCGGATAATCTCCTGACATTCCCATAGAAAGAGTGGTAAATTGTGAATTGTGAATTTTAAATTGATCAAAAATCGATTTTAAATGGGTAAATTCTTTTTTGATTTGGTCTTTTTTATCTGTAAAAGTGGCCATTCCCATTAACCCGATGATTTGTATGTTGTTCATTTCCAAAAAGGGATCTGAGGACAGGAGTGAAGTAAGTTCTTCCTCGTCAAGACCAAATTTAGTTTCTTCATCAGCAATATGAATTTGTAATAAACAATTGATCACTCGATTGTGTTTTTGGGCTTGTTTGTTGATTTCTTGTAGTAATTTAAAACTATCTACGCCGTGTATCAACTCTACAAATTGCGCCATAAATTTGACTTTATTTGTTTGAACGTGACCTATCATGTGCCATTGAATGTCTTTGGGCATTTGTTCCCATTTTTCAGCCATTTCCTGGATTTTATTTTCTCCAAAAATGCGTTGCCCAGCCTCATAAGCCTCTATTAAGTCAGAGACAGGTTTGGTTTTTGAAACCGCAACTAAAGTTACATTTTCAGGTAAAGTAGATTTTATTGAAAGTAAATTTTTTTCTATTGACATTTTTTGTTTTGATTTTAAATCGGTACTAAAACTAAAGTTCATACACTACCAATCCACTGCGGAATTTAGGTTCGATGTATGTACTTTTTGGAGGCATTATCAAATTGGCATCAGCCAAGGCTTTTATCTCTTCAATATTGGAAGGAAATACTACAAAACCGATTTCAAATTCTCTTTGGTCAATTTTGTGCTTCATCTCTAATACAGATTGTTTCCCCGATAGGTATTCGATTCGTTCATCATCGCGTAAATTCTCAATGGCTAAAATGGGCAGCAACACTTTTTTATATAAAATTTGGGTATCTAAACTCTCCAATGCTGTATCGAAAATTTGATATTCTTTTCGCAACATTAAACTATAAAATGTATTATCCAAATACATTCCGAATTGATGTTTTTGAGAAGGCTTAAAAGGTTGCTGGAATTTATTTTCAACAATGAAATTCTTGTTTAACTCCTTTATGAAATCCTCTTTGGAAAAACCGTTTAAATCTTTTACCAACCGATTGAACTCGTATATCTTGACATTGTTTTCGGAAATTAAATAGCTTAAGATATAATTTTTGGAGGTGTTTTCCAGATTATCGTTTTCTTCACTTAGTATTTTCAAGGCTTCCGTACGATGGTGTCCATCTGCAATATAAAGACGCTCCGTTTTTTCGAAAATATTTTGAAGCCAATTGATCTCTAATGTATCTTCAATTTTCCACAAGTAATGAATCTCTTTTTTGGTAGTTGAAAACTCAAAATCGGCTAATTTTTGAGTACAGTTAAAAATCCAGTTTTCAATTGTTTTATTATCCGGATAGGTCATCAAAACAGGCTCTGTATTAAACTCCGCATATTTCATGTAATCTTTGAGTAATTGGACTCTAAAGGCAATAATATCCTCGTGTTTTTTGATGACATTGTTGCGATAATCCGCTACACTTGTACCAACAATAATTCCGGTAAAAGATTGCGTTTTGGTTACAATTTTATGAATATAAATTGCTGGTTTTTTATCCTTAACTAAAATGATTTCGTTTTTGAAATCCTCATATTTTTGATGTACTTGGCGGTATCTTTTTTCAAAAGAAACACTTTCCTGATTGGTGTAAGCTGGTTTTAGAATATGCAAAAAAGACAATGGGTTGAAATCCAATTGTGCTGCTAATTCCGCATTTACATATTCTTCATAAGAACGACAAGTGACAAGACAAACCTTATCACGAGTAGGACGAACAGCTTTAAAAGGTACTATTTTAGCCATAATTATGTCAAAAATTAAAAGCCAAAAGCGGAGAGTTTACAGTAATTGACTTTAGACTCTCGACTTTTAAACATTAGAGACTATATAAATTGTTTAGAAATTTTCTCTGCTTTTTTGCTTTCCGAATAATCGTAGAAACCTTCACCGGATTTCACACCCATTTTTCCGGCTCGAACCATGTTTACAAGTAATGGACAAGGCGCATATTTTGGATTTTTAAAACCGTCGTACATTACATTTAGAATAGCCAAACACACGTCAAGACCAATGAAATCAGCTAATTGTAAGGGACCCATAGGGTGGCCCATACCTAGTTTCATCACAGTGTCAATTTCATAAACACCAGCCACTTTGTTGTATAATGTTTCAATGGCTTCATTAATCATGGGCATCAAAATTCTATTGGCAACAAAACCCGGATAATCGTTTACTTCAACGGGAGTTTTTCCTAATTTCTCAGAAAGATTCATGATGATTTTAGTCACTTCGTCGCTAGTATTGTAACCACGGATGATTTCCACTAATTTCATAATTGGTACCGGATTCATGAAATGCATACCAATTACACGCTCTGGATGTGTTACAACCGCTCCAATTTGTGTAATAGAAATGGAAGAAGTGTTGGTTGCCAAAATGGTAGAATGAGAACAAGTTTCGTTTAATTGTTTGAAGATATTTAGTTTTAATGCTACATTTTCGGTTGCAGCTTCAATCACTAAATCGACACCCACAACACCATCTTTGATATCTGTATAGGTTATAATATTGGTAATCGTTTTTGCTTTGTCTTCTTGGGTTATGTTCCCTTTTGCAATCATTCTGTCTAAATTGGCAGCGATTGTTGCCATCCCCTTATCCAAAGATTTTTCAGAAACATCTATTAATTTTACTGTAAAACCACTTTGAGCAAAAGTATGGGCGATCCCATTACCCATTGTTCCTGCTCCGATTACGGCTATTGTTTTCATATTTTTTAGATTAAAGTTTAAAAATTTAAGGTTTAAAGTTCTCTTGAGCAACTTTAAACCTTAAACTTCAAACAAATTTTTATTTACTTTTTAAAACAATCTATAATTTGGTATGCCACTCTTAATGCTTCCGTTGCTTGTTCCAATGTTACAACAGGTTCTGTATCATTAATTATAGCATCTGCAAATGATTCCAGTTCGTCAAGAATAGCGTTGTTTTGTTCTACGTCGGGATTGGAGAAATAGATTTGTTTTTTTACGCCTTCCGCATTTTGTAAAATCATATCGAAATCGCCGGGAACTTCCGGTGCATCTTTCATTTTTACCACTTCACATTTTTTTTCTAAGAAATCAACCGAGATGTAAGCGTCTTTCTGGAAAAAACGAGATTTACGCATGTTTTTAAGAGAAATTCGGCTCGCCGTTAAATTGGCCACACAACCATTTTCAAATTCTATTCTGGCATTGGCAATATCTGGGGTATCGCTTATAACCGAAACACCGCTTGCACTAATGTTTTTTACTTTAGAATTTACAACACTTAGAATCGCATCGATATCATGAATCATCAAATCTAAAACTACAGGAACATCAGTCCCGCGAGGATTAAATTCAGCAAGACGATGGGTTTCAATAAACATAGGGTTTTCGATCATGTTTTTGGTAGCAATGAATGCCGGATTGAAACGCTCTACATGTCCAACTTGACCTTTGACTTTATATTCTTTAGCCAAGGCGATAATTTCTTCGGCTTCTTCCACCGAATTTGAAATGGGTTTTTCAATAAAAACATGCTTGCCAGATTTTATAGCTACTTTGGCACATTTGTAATGTGAAAGTGTTGGGGTAACAATATCAATAACATCTACTGCATGAATAAGGGTGGCAATTGTGCTAAAGTGTTTGTATCCAAATTCTTTAGAAACTTTCTCCGCATTCTCTTGATTAGGATCATAAAAGCCCACTAATTCATATTTATCAGATAGTTGCAATAAACGTAAATGTATTTTTCCTAGATGACCAGCACCTAATACTCCAATTTTCAGCATAATGATGTAATTTTTACAAAAATAGCAATAAAATGATTAATCTATTATTGATGTGAGACAATTATTCAGTTAATTTAAAAATTAAAATCCAACATTTGAATTCAGAAATTGTTTTCTATTTTTACCAAAATAAAATAATAAATTTTGAAAGACACAGCCAAACATCAAGGACTTCGCAATCAATTAGTAAGCATTTTAGAACAAAAAGGGATTGCTGATAAAAGTGTTTTGGATGCGATAAAAAAGATTCCAAGGCATTTATTTTTGGATTCTAGTTTTGAAGATTATGCTTATCAAGATAAAGCATTTCCTATTGGTGCAGGTCAAACCATTTCACAACCCTATACAGTAGCCTTTCAATCTCAATTATTAGAAGTAAAAAAAGAACATAAAATTTTAGAAATCGGAACTGGTTCTGGATATCAAACTGCAGTTTTGTGCACAATGGGAGCAAAAGTATTTAGTGTAGAGAGACAAAACGAATTATTTAAAAAAACGTCTGTTTTATTTCCAAAGTTAGGGATTCGTCCAAAGCATCTTTCTTTTGGAGATGGATACAAAGGATTACCTAGTTACGCTCCTTTTGATAGTATTATTGTCACAGCAGGTGCTCCATTTATTCCTCAGCCGTTGATGGCACAGCTTAAAATAGGAGGAAGGCTCGTTATACCATTAGGCGAAGAGGTGCAGATTATGACTTTGCTAATTAGGAAAAATGAAACTCAATTTGAAAAACATGAATTTGGAGAGTTTCGATTTGTTCCTTTACTAGAGGATAAAAATTAAAACACAAACTCGTATGTAACTGGTTTTATTGGTCAATAAAGGTTAGATACCGTTGTAAGCTTTCTTTTTCTTTTTGAGCAATGAATATTAAAAAATCCTCATTATTACTTTTAGTTTGGACTGTTTCCAGTGTTTTGTAATATTGTATACCTGTCTCATAATCTCCCTTTATACTGGCTATTTCATACCCATGTTGCAATAAGATTAAGTTCATGACTAAGCGTGAAGTCCTTCCATTTCCATAATTGAAAGGATGAATTCTCACTAAGCGTTCGTGCAATTCTGCAGCCAAAACAATCGGATGAAGACTTGATTTATGGCTTTCATACCAAATAAAAAAAGCGTCCATTTCTTTAGCAACTAAATGGGGTTGTGGGGGTATGGTGCTGCTTCCTTGAATCAGGACTTGCACCTTTCTATACCGACCTGCATCTTCCGGATAAATCCCCCTTACAATAAGATTATGGATAGATAGTATTTCGCGTTCATTTATAAAACTATTTCTTTGCGTCAAATCTTTTATGTAAGCTATAGCTTCTTGATGATTAATCACTTCAAGATGTTCCCGCATACTTTTTCCAGAAATAGTTAAACCTTCATTGATAACCAAATCCGTTTCCTGGAGAGTCATTGTGTTTCCCTCGATACGATTGCTCTCAAAGGTGTATTCTAATTCTAGCGTCCGAGTAATTCTATAACTATCAAATTCATGAAAAGAATCCAGTTTTGATTTTAAGATGTCTATTTCATCTATTATTTTCTGTAGAGTTGTAGATATTTTTTGCTTTACAACTTTGTTCTGATACCTAATTTCTTCCTCAGCAAGCAATAATGCTTTTAGTGCAAACTCCTCTTGACCAATTTCATGAATAATTTTTTCTTTGAGCCAGGCGACCATGATTGTTTCTAAGTCAATTTCCAGTAACGATGCTAACTTTATAATTTGTTCTCTGGTGGGTTTTCTGCCTCCACTCTCAAATTTACTGATCAAGGCCTGATCTATTTCAAGAAGTTGTGCTACTTCCCTTGTTTTAAGTCCTTTTAGCTCTCTTGCGTTTTTGAGTTGTGTTTTCATTGTATTGAAATACTAAATAAAGTCTTGACAAATAAAGTCATTATATTTTAATGAAAAAAAACAAACCTTACTTTTAATTTAGAATGATTTTTTTATTCTGTCAAGATCACGTTTAGTGTCCTGTTCTTTAAGGGATTCTCGTTTGTCATAGGTTTTTTTTCCTTTACAAAGACCAATTTGGAGTTTGGCCAACCCTTTTTCATTGGTAAACAGTTTCAGTGGAACTATTGTTAATCCTTTGGCTTGAACACTTTTTAACAAACCTTTTAATTCCTTTTTTTTCAAAAGCAATTTTCGTTCGCTTCTAGCTTTGTGATTGAACTGATTACCAAATGTATATTCTTCAATGTAGGTGTTAATCGCAAAAAGCTCATTATTACTAAACTCACAAAAACTCTCAGTAATATTTGCTTTTCCCAAACGTATGGATTTTATCTCGGTCCCAGCCAAAACAATACCAGCAGTAAAGGTTTCGATTATTTCATAATCGAATTTGGCTCTTTTATTGAATATATTTATTGTTTTTAGCATAGTTTGCAAATGTAACAAAAATTAGAGGTTTAGCAATACCCTATGGCAATTTCAATAATTGAAAGGAGATTATAGCATTACTAATAGTTACGATATAGAGATTGCCAAAAGTTAAATCCTCAATATCGGTAAATGCGTTTTGATTGATAAGTTGATTTACAAATTTGGGAGTGGTATTACTATGTCCCACAATCAAAATTTTTTCCCCTAAAGTTTCTTTTTTGAAAGAGTCAATAGCTATGATTTTAGGATCATAGTGTTTAATTTCAATATTTTGGGCTACAGCAGTCGGATTAGCCGTTTGTATTGTTCTTTTATAATCAGTTGAGTAGATCTGATCAAAATCTACTTCTGAGAATATTTTGTTCCATAGATTCGCCCTTTCTAAACCACTTGCAGATAAATCTGGATTTTGAGAATTATCCACTTTTTCTGCATGGCGTATGAAGTAATAGGTTGTCGTAATTTCTTGTCCAAAACTGATGTTTAAAAATAACAGCGCAAGTAGTAAGAGATATTTTTTCATTTCAATGAATTTAAAAAATTGTTATTTATCGATTTTATATATTTGCAAAATGGAAAATTTAAAATCAAAAGATCCGCTTCACGGAATTACACTTCAAAAAATAGTGGAGCAGTTAGTAGGGCATTATGGATTTGACACTTTGGGTGAACTGATTAAAATAAAATGTTTTACGGATAATCCAAGCGTAAAATCGAGTTTGACTTTTTTGCGAAAAACAGACTGGGCAAGAAAACAAGTCGAGGATTTATATTTAAAATCGTTGACTAAATTTTAGTTTAGTTTATAGGAAACCATAAAACCGCCTCTGTAGGGCAACCACTCGCCACTTTTATTAAATTTTTGAGCTTTATCGTAGCGTTCTCCCGTAGCTAAGTCATATCCTTTATAAAAACCTTGATGCGAACCACCTCCTAAGAAACAATCTAACATAAATTTATCATTTATTTTTATTTGATATCCAATTGTTGCACCTATAAAATATCCAACGCCTTTTTCGTATAAAGTACTATTTAGATAATTCCATTTCTGGAAGTTAAAGAGGCTTGCACCAATATGAAAACCAGCATAAAACCCGTTATTTTTTTCTTTAAAATGATAACGATATTCAGGAGTGAAAGTATAAAACTCTCTAGGTTTGCCATTTATAGATTTCCAAAAAGAAGCTAAAATATCAAACTGGAATGTTGATTTTTTACCAATACTAGTTTCAATACCCACATTAGGAATAGTAAAAGGAGTAGTCATTGCATTTATTTTGATATACGTTTGGCTTTGGGAAGCAATCGAAGAGAACAGGATAAAAAGAATAAGTAATTTTTTCATAATAGTATTTATAGTACTTTAAGAATATGTAAAGACATCAAAAATAGCTGCAAATGTAAAATATTAATTACTAAAGTAATTAGGTTTTAAATTTAGATATCCCAACAATGTTTATGATATTAATTGATATCAAGGTTTATTTAATAAAGAATAAATTACAGTATCTATGAAACGACCATCAAAAAATTCATTTTCCTTTAAATGTGCTTCTTTAACAAAATTATTTTTTTCTAATACTTTGGCCGATCCCTGATTTTCGGGGTCAATTATTGCTTCAATAGAGTGCAATTTCATAACATTAAAGCCATAATTTACAACTTCTTTTACGGCTTCGGAAATAATTCCTTTCCCATGGAATTCCGGATGCAACATATAGCCAATCTCCGCACGATAATGCTCTGGTTTTATTCTGTAATGACCAATAATCCCTATTAATTTAGTTTCATTTTTGAACGTAATGGCCCAATTAACACCTTCATTATTCTCTATTTTGGTATCTATCATTGCTATGTGTGCTAACGCTTCTTCATCTGTTTTTACTAAAGGTCTTGGGATAAATTTCATGGTTTCCGGATTAGATCGCAATGCAAAAATTTCTTGTATATCATTGTTGTCCACTCTTCTTAAAAGCAAGCGTTCCGTTTCTAAATTAGGAAATGGATTGAAGTTTATAGTTAGCATATTTTGTTTTTTAATTAAAGGATTTCGATGCTGAATTTTGAGTTGAATGTTTCATTTGCTGCTAAAATCTGGACGCCCTCTTTTTCAAATAGATTTCCTGAACTTTCAATAGTATCCGAATAACCAAACCAAGGTTCAATACAAATAAAAGGAGCATTTATTTTGGTCCAAATTCCTAAACTTGGAAAATCTTCAAAATGTACTCTTAGCAATGGTTTTTCATTTTCTAAAACAGTCAAAGTATTAGATTGTAATGCTTTAAAAATCAAAGCATCGTTTTTGAATAATTGATATGTCAGTGGAATATTTTTAGTAGTCACGTCTAATTTCTTAGTGTTCTTTGAAATTAAATCATTCTCCAAAAGATAATATTCTAAAGATTCTTCTTTTTCAAAAGTAATAGCATAATTTTCGAATTGATTTGGTAAAGCAAATGCGGGATGGGCTCCTATAGAAAATGGCATTGAAGATTTCCCTGTATTAATTACTTTATAGGCAACGGATAATCTGTCCTTTTCTAAGGTGTATATTATTTGTAATTCAAATAGAAAGGGATACATTTTTAAAGTCTCTTCAGAGGATTGTATCGAGAATGTAGCACTTGTTTCTGTTACACTAATCAATTCAAATGCCATGTCTCTGGCAAAACCGTGACGGGATAAATAATATTCCAGTCCATTGTAATGAAAGGAATTATTTTTTAAAGTGCCCACAATAGGAAACAAAACAGGGGAATGCTTGCCCCAAAATGCTGGATTCCCTTCCCAAATGTATTCTTTATTAACAGTTGTTTTTAAAGAAACTAATTCGGCACCTACGTGTTTAATTTCTGCAGATAGGCTCGTGTTTTTAATTATTGTAGTCAAAGTAGTTATGTAGGTTAATTTAAAATTGTTTTTATAACGTAAATATATTTTATAATTTTTGATTCTTCACCTTACTTGTTATTTATTCAAAAAAGAATCAATTTATTCTAAATAGTTTGAAATCCTCATTTTTTTCATTAATTTGTGATATAAAATTAAATAAAATGAAAAATATTCGCTTCAGAGTCATTCTGTATTCGGCATTATTATTGGGCATTACGACGCTTTTTGCGCAACAAACCCCAATAAATACATCAAGTAGCCTTATTTCAAAGTACGATTACCATGATGCTTTTGCTCCATTTTTTTATACAAAAAATGGAACAAGTACCCGTTCAGCAAGTGGTCAGCCGGGTGCTGAATATTGGCAAAATAGAGCTGATTATAAGCTGACTGCAAAATTAAATGAGAAAAACAATGAAATTACTGGAACCGATATCATCACGTATACGAATAACAGCCCGGATAAAATGGCTTTTGTGTGGATGAATTTAGATCAAAATTTATTTAAAGCAGATTCCCGAGGAAATGCACTTGTGCCTTTAACTGGAAGTCGAAATGGTGCTCAGGGACAAATTTTTGATGGTGGTCATAAAATAAAATCTGTGAAAGTTGTCACTACTGTAAAAGGTGTAACTACTGAAAAAGAAGCAAAATACGTAATTACCGACACGAGAATGCAGGTTTTTCTTCCGCAAGTATTGAATGCTAAAGGTAGTTCTGTTACAATTAAAATTGATTTTTCTTTTATTGCACCAAATGAAGGTTCGGATAGAATGGGAGTTTTGGAAACCAAAAACGGTAAAATTTTTACGATAGCACAATGGTATCCTAGGATGTGTGTCTATGATGATATTAGAGGCTGGAACGTAAACCCCTATTTAGGTGCTTCGGAATTTTACTTGGAATATGGAGATTTTGAGGTGAGTATTACCGCTCCATCAAATCATATTGTAGTAAGTTCAGGAGAATTATTAAATCCTACTGCCGTTTATTCCTCAGAAGAACAAAATCGTTTGGCAATGGCTAAAGGAAGTGATAAAACAGTTTTTATTCGTACTGCTGAAGAAGTAGAAAATTTATCAAAAACAGTTTCTGGAACTACTAAAACTTGGAATTATAAAATTAAAAATGCCCGTGATTTATCTTGGTCTTCATCAGCTTCCTTTATTTTAGACGCTGCAAAAATTAATTTGCCAAGCGGAAAAAAATTATTGGCTATTTCTGTTTATCCTGTAGAAAGTGCTGGAGATGCCGCTTGGGGACGATCGACAGAATATACAAAAGCTTCCATTGAAAATTATTCTAAAAGATGGTTAGAATATCCGTATCCTGCAGCTACAAATGTTGCCGGTAACGAAGGCGGAATGGAATATCCAGGAATTGTTTTTTGTAGTTGGGAGTCAAAAGGGGAGGATTTATGGGGTGTTACAGATCATGAATTTGGACACATTTGGTTTCCTATGATTGTTGGTTCAAATGAAAGAATGTTTGCTTGGATGGACGAAGGTTTTAACACTTTTATCAATTCATTGAGTTCAGCAGATTTTAATAATGGAGAGTACAAAGATAAGCCAGTTGATCTGCATCAAAGAGCGGAAGTGTATACAAGTCCAAATCTGGAAACTATAATGAGTTCTCCGGATAATATGAAAGAAACTAATATTGGTCTTTTAGCCTATTCAAAACCAAGTTCTGGATTAGTTATTTTGCGGGAACAAGTTCTTGGGCCAGAACGTTTTGATTTGGCTTTAAAAACGTACGTTGAGCGCTGGGCATACAAACATCCGCAACCAGACGATTTCTTTAGAACAATAGAAAATGTTGCTGGAGAAGATTTGAGTTGGTTTTGGAGAGGTTGGTTCCAATACAATTGGCGATTAGACCAAGGAATTAATTCGATTAAATACGTGAAAAACGATCCTAAACAAGGAGTCGTGATTTCGATTGAAAATTATGAAAAAATGGCAATGCCAGTAATTTTAGACGTAAAAACAAAAAGCGGGAAAATAACCCGCGTTAAATTACCGGTAGAAGTTTGGCAGCGGAATAAAGTTTGGTCTTTCAAACATAATTCAACCGAAGAAATTGAAAGTATTACACTGGATCCAGATCATGTTTTGCCGGATAGTAATGATGCAAATAACACATGGACTTCAGATAAAGGATTGATTGAAAAAGATGTAATTTTGGATGGTTATTTAGGGACGTACATTACTAAAATGGCGCCTATAAAAATTACTTTTTCAGAGAAAAATAGTACGCTAAACGTCTTAATTACTAATTATCCAAGTTTCACTGTGGAACCAATTGGGAAAAATAGTTTTGAGTCGAAACAAGCCGGGCTTAAATTTGAATTTAATGACAGCCTAAACGGATTTGAGATGACAGTACCCGAAGGACAAAAAATACCGTTTACGAGAGAAAAATAGTATTTAGACAAAATAAAAAAGAAAAGACTTGTAGGAATTAACGCTACAAGTCTTTTTTATTTACTTTATTTTCTATTCTAAATTTACTCCGGAATTTGCTGGCTTAAGCAATGCAAAGTTCCAAAACCCCAAATAAAATCAGTAGCACTAATCCCGATGATTTCTCTATCTGGAAAACATTCTGTAAGTATGTTTAAAGCGATTCTGTCATTACTGTCGTTAAAAGTAGGAACTAAAACACAATTGTTCAAAATTAGGAAATTCGCATAACTGGCAGGTAATCGCAAGCCGTCAAATTCCAAACGTTTTGGCATTGGTAGAGCTACAATTATAGGCGATTTACCATTTTCTAGTTTGGCATTTTGCAATCGTTTTAAATTGTCCTGCAACGGTTTGTAGTTGCTATCCTTTGGATTTGTTTCTATAATAGTAACAATAGTATCTTCGTTTACAAATCGGCATAAATCATCAATATGACCATGGGTATCGTCACCTTCGATACCATTGCCCAACCAAATAACATTGGTTATTCCAAGATATTCCTTGAAAACAGCTTCATAGTCCGCTTTAGTAAAATTTGGATTCCGCACCTGAATATTGGGATGTATTAAACATTCCTCCGAAGTCAATAAAGTTCCTCTTCCATTGGTGTCAATGGCACCACCTTCAACAATTACCGGTTTTCCTTTGTACATGACTTGAGTCACAGGAATATTAAGAAATTCGCCCACTTTGGCAGGAACAAACTTGTCCAGCTGAATGTTTTTATATTTCGCCCAGCCGTTAAAATTAAAGTTTAACGCTTCTCTTTCGGTTCCGTTTTTAACGATTATTGGGCCGGAATCACGCATCCAACTTCTATTGGTTTTATGAATGATGTAAGAAATATTTGTTAGGACAACATGAGCTGTTTCCAACATTGCATTGACTTTCTCTTTTTGGTTTTCATCCGAAACGATTAAAAAAACATGCTCGAAAGCAGCTATTTTTTTAATGAATTCTACAAAAGCCCATTGTATGGTTTCATATTTTCCAGGCCAGTCTTTCCCATTGTGTGGAAAACAAAGCAATATACCTTGTTGTTTTTCCCATTCTGCTGGGAATCTTCTATTGTTTGTGGTCATACAGCGTTCTAATTATAAAGAGTACAAATATAAACATTCAGGAGGACTTTAAAATAGGCAGTAAAGATTCATTTTTGAAGTGTTGCGTTAATTAATCCGAATAGTTTTATTAAAGATTATATAATATTGAGTTAATTATTTTCGAGTTGAAGCGAATTATTTTTGATAAAATTTAAAAATACATTTATGAAAAAATATGGTATTACAATACTAGCCGCAATCTTTGTATTGTCAAGTTGCGAAAATGACTCAAACAAAGAGGAATCTCCGGAGTTAGTTATAAATGAAAATGCAGCAACTTTCAAAGAAATTGGATCAATTACTATTGGAGGAGCAGGAGCGGCTGAAATAAGTGCTTATGATGATGTGTCAAAAAAAATGTTTGTTGTTAATAACAGCAATACAAATAGGATTGATGTTATTGATTTGTCTAATCCATCCAGTCCTATTTTTATAACAAGTATCGATTTGACACCTTATAATGGAACTTCAAATAGCGTTGCGACTTATAATGGTAAACTAGCTGTTGCATTAGAAGCAAAACCAAATAAACAAGATGCTGGAAAAGTGGTTGTTTTCAATACGGCTAATTACAGTGTGATTAAAGAAATTACGGTTGGTGCTTTACCAGATATGATCACCTTCTCTCCTGACGGAAATTATATAATGACAGCTAATGAAGGAGAACCAAATGACACCTATTCCATAGACCCAGACGGTTCTCTTTCCATAATTGCTGTTAATAATAATTATGCAGTGACAACTTTAACTTTCGAAAGTTTTAGTACTCAATGGAGTACTTTGAAAACAAAAGGATTCAGAATTGCAAGTCCAACCAATAATTTTGCCTCTGATGTTGAACCAGAATACATCACGATTTCTGCTGATTCTAAAACGGCTTGGGTGACTTTACAGGAAAATAACGGAGTGGCTAAAATTGATTTGGCAACTAAAACGATTACAAATATTTTTCCTTTAGGTTTTAAAGATTACAATTTAGCTGAAAATGCCATAGATATCAGCGATAAAGATGGTGGTTTCTTGGCAAATAGATGGAAAGTCAAAGGCATGTTTCAACCAGATGCTATCAGTAATTTTGAGATCAATAAAATACCATATTTTGTTACTGCAAATGAAGGAGATGCAAGAGAATATTCGGCTTTTGTAGATGTAAAAAGGGTCAGTAGTTCCTCTGTTATTCTGGACCCAATTGCATTTCCTAATGCCATTGCTCTAAAAGCAGAGTCAAGCATGGGAAGATTAAATATCAATACTAAAATGGGTGATACGGACGGCGATGGTGATTTTGACGAATTGGTTTCTTTTGGAGCTCGCTCTTTTTCTATTTGGAATGGAAATACAGGTGAAATGGTATTTGACAGTAAAAATGAATTGGATAAAAAGGCACAAGAATTAGGTATTTATGATGATGCCAGAAGTGATGATAAATCAGTAGAACCAGAATCAGTTGTGGTGACTAAAATGGGAGATAAAATGATGCTTTTTGTTGGTTTGGAAAGAGCAGATGCTGTTATGGTGTATGATGTTACCAATCCTGCTACTCCAAAATTTTTACAAAGTTTTAAAACAGGTGATGCTCCGGAAGGATTGCTTTTTATTCCAGCTTCAAAAAGTCCGAATAAAAGAAGTTTAGTAGTGGTCAGCAGTGAAGGAGATGGAACCGTTAAAATATTCCAACCCGATCTAAATTAGATCTAAAAGTTTATTTTTATAAAAATCCCTGCTTAGCATTATTTCTCAGCAGGGATTTTTTTATTATAGAAGATTATTAGTCAATCGCTCTTTTTGTAATATCACCAAAAGCGTCTATTCTTCTGTCTCTAAAGAAAGGCCAGTTCTGACGCACATTTTCTTGTAAGTCTAAATCCACTTCAGCAATCAATATTTCTTCTTTATCGTGTGAGGCTTGCGCCAAAATTTCGCCTTGTGGTCCTGCAATAAACGAAGAACCCCAAAACTGAATTCCTGCTGTATCTGGAAGGTATTGTTCTAAACCAATTCTGTTTGCTGCCGCTACATATACACCATTTGCAACTGCATGCCCTTTCATAACACTCATCCAAGCGCCATGTTGGTTCTCGCCATATTGTTCTTTTTCTTGTGGATGCCAACCAATCGCTGTAGGATAAAACAAGACTTCCGCACCTTGCAATGCCGTTAAGCGTGCTGCCTCAGGATACCATTGGTCCCAACAAATTAATGTCCCTATTTTTCCTTTTTTTGTTGGAATCGTTTTAAAACCCAAATCTCCGGGAGTAAAATAGAACTTTTCATAAAAATGAGGGTCATCTGGAATGTGCATTTTACGATATAATCCTGCTTCTGAGCCATCCGTGTCAATAATATAAGCACTGTTATGGTAGATTCCTGCCATTCTTTTTTCGAAGAAAGGAACAATTATCACTACGCCTAACTCTTTTGCCAAAGCGCTAAAAGCAATAAATGAAGTACTATACAGTGGTTCTGCTAAAGCAAAATTATCTACATCTTCGCTTTGACAAAAATAATGACTGCTGTATAATTCGGGTAATGAAATAACTTCGGCACCAAGGTTAGCAGCGTCACGAACCCAGCTGATGCATTTTTTTAAGTTATTTGCTGCAATATCATTTAGATTCAATTGAATGACTGCTATTTTGTATTTTTTGTTTGGCATGACTAAAAATTTATACTGCAAAAATAGTGAATTTTATAAAGAATTGGCATAATGAAAATTAGAAATCAAGAAATTTGATTATGCCTACAGGCTACTCACAATTACGGATAATATCCCAAAAAGTAAAATCCATTTTAAAAGGATACTCAAAAAGCGAAACTCTTTTTTAGTTTTTGCATTCCAAATTTTTATAGTAAAATATAATAATGGGCCCACTACAAAAAGCAATAAATATAGGGTTGTAAAAAGCAATTCAATATAATACTTATTGATGTAATAAATAAGAGAAAAAATAGGGATAAAGCTTAGTCCAGAAACTATTTTTGCCGTTCTAGATTTTCCTATTGCTATTGGTAACGTATTCATACCTTCATTGTAATCCCCGTCTATATCTTCTAAATCTTTAACAATTTCTCGAAGTAAATTAAGCATGAACGCAAAAATAGCATAATCTAAAAGTATTGAAAAAACATAGGCCATTTGCTGTTGATTACCTGGATGGATAGTTGGGAATAAATCAAAAATTCCAATAATTACTACACTAGAAGAGAGCAACAAAGACACAATTATATTACCAATAAGCATCATTTGTTTGAAGCTGGTTGCGTACAGATAAAGTGTTGCGGCAATCAAAATAAAAACAGTTGCAAAACCCGGTTTCAATATTACATTTGATAAATAAAATCCTATACCTACACCAGCAGCTGTAAGGCCAATATATAGGTTATAAGCTACAGTTTCCGTGATGCTTTTACCGACAATTACGTTTTTAGGTTTGTTGATTGTATCTGTATTTTGGTCAAAAATATTATTGATGACATAGCCTCCAGCAGCTATTAAAAGGGTTGATACAACCAATAACATGTATTGCCAATCTGATAGTGCCAAAGGGATTTTCTGAATTTTAAAGAATCCATACCTAAAAATAAGCTGCATAAAAGCAAGCATCAAAAGGTTTTGATACCGAATTAGTTTTAGGTATTTCATTGTTTCATTGTTCCGTTTTTATAATAGTTTTATGGCCATTAATAAATGAAGATTCTCAGTGAGAATTTTTAATCATGTTTTCCGTCAAAATGTTTCATCCATTTTCCTTGGGCTTTCATCACTTGTTCAATGACATCACGTACGGCGCCTTTTCCGCCATTTTTATGCGAAATGTATTTTGAAATGGTTTTGATTTCCGGACTGGAATCTTGAGGACAAGTAGGTAGTCCCACTAGTTGCATGACATGATAATCAGGAATGTCATCACCCATATACAAAACATGTGCAGGGTTAATTTGGTATACTTCAGTATATTCATCAAAGGTTTCTACTTTATCAGGCGTGCCTAAATAAATGTCGGTAATTCCAAGATTACGAAGTCGTACTCGAACACCTTCATTACTTCCTCCAGAAATAATACAAACATTATACCCGCTTTCTACTGCAGCTTTCATTGCATAGCCATCACGAATATTCATCGTTCTAAGAATTTCTCCTTCATTAGTAACAAAAACGGAGCTATCGGTAAGCACACCATCTACGTCAAAAATAAACGTAGTAATATCATTCATTATTTCTTTATAACTTTTTGCCATTCTCTTGTATTGATTGTGTTAGTATTTTATAAATATTGAGATGATTCTCCTTTGACAAAAAACCCTCATGTGCTTGGATAGTTGCTGTATCATTGCGTTTTGCTGGTCCGGTTTGCGCTTCCTCTGGAGAAAGAATCATTATTTTGGTAGCAGTTTCGGCAATTAAAGGTTTTAGAATTTCAAAAGGAACCTGGTTTTCCTGACAAATTTCCTGGGCTATTTGATACATATGATTGGTGAAGTTGTTGACAAATACTGCTGCAACATGAATTGCTTTGCGTTGTTCAGAATTGATGGCAAAAACTTTTTCAGCAATCGTTTTAGCCACTTTGTCCAATAGTTGATAATCAGTAGCATTTTCGCTTTCTAAACATATTGGGATGGTTTTAAAATCAATTTCTTTCTTTTTTGTAAAGCTTTGCAATGGATAGAAAACCCCTTTTCGATTGTTTTCATCCAAAGCATTTAATGCAACACTTCCGGAAGTATGCACCACCAAACGATTTTTGAATGGAAGCTTCGATGAGATTTCAGCTATTGCATCATCTGAAACAGCTATTATGTATACGTCAGCTTCCGCCAAAGTATTCAGATCATTTGTGATATTTCCTGAATCCAGTAGGTGCGAGACGCTCCCTACATGTCTGGAATAAACCTGAACTAATTCAATATCTGTTCCCAAACTAGGAGAATTTTGAAATGCTACAATCAAATGTTGCGCTACATTTCCAGAACCAATAATTACTACTTTGATCATACGCCAAAAATAGCAAAAAAATATGAAGTGTTTAATTCAAATTTTCGAACAATAATAAATCAAAATAAACCCTAAAAAGGGCCTGCTTAGAGTTATGTACAAGGGCTTAATTTTGGATTAAATTAACAAATGTCCGAATATAAAAGTCAACATTTTTAAGTACTTTTGTGGCACTTTTACAAAACATAATCCCATAAAAATGGATAAAAAAATATTTTCTTTTTTGTTTTCTACACGATTAATGGCTCTTTTATTTATTTCTTATGCCGTTGCAATGGCTACTGGGACTTTTATCGAAAGTAAATACAATACCGATACTGCAAAAATTCTAATTTACAATGCATGGTGGTTTGAAGCCATTCACGTATTTTTCTTAATTAATTTTATTGGGAATATCAAGCGCTACCAACTCCTCAAGAAAGAAAAGTGGGCTACATTATTGCTTCATTTATCGTTTGTATTTATCATATTAGGTGCTTTTGTAACGCGGTATATTAGTTATGAAGGGATGATGCCTATTCGCGAAGGCGCTGCTGAAAACCAAGTTTTTTCAGATAAAACATATCTTACTCTTTTTGTGGATGGAGAATATAAGGGCGAAATGAAACGTAGGGTTTTTGAAAAAAAAGTGCTGCTTTCTCCTGCAACCAATAATCAATTTACTATTTCAGATAAGTTTGCTAATACACCATTTGAAGTGAGTTATGAAAATTTTATTATGGGCGCTAAGGAGTACATAAAACCCGACCCCAAAGGGATTGTTTATTTAAAATTAGTAGAAGCCGGAGACGGTGGCCGTGAAGAACATTTTTTAAAAGATGGAGAAGTCCAAAACATCCATAATGTTCTGTTTGCTCTAAATAAATATACTGACGGTGCAATCAACATTAATACTCAAGGAAGCAGTTATACAATACAAACGCCATTTGAAGGAGCTTTTATGCGTATGGCGGATAAATTCCAAGGTAAAGTAATAAAGGATAACAGCCAGCCGTTGATGATGCGTTCCTTATATACTATTGGAGAAATGCGGTTTGTATTTCCTGATCCTGCGGTGAAAGGAGTTATTGATTACGAATCTCAAAATGATTTTAAGGCAAAGAATCATGAAGATGCATTAACCATAAAAATAACGGCCGAAAACCAAGAAAAAATAGTTACTGTATTAGGTTCTAAAGGTAAATTAGGAGATTCTAAAACAGTAAAAATAGGAAAAATAGACTATACTTTTTTCTATGGAAGTAAAGCATATGTATTGCCTTTTAAGATAAAATTAAATGATTTTATTGCTCAGAAATATCCAGGAACGGAGAAAAGTTACTCTTCTTTTGAAAGTAAAGTGACTGTAGAAGACAAGAAACCTTTTGATGCCAGAATATATATGAATAATGTTTTGGATCATGATGGCTATCGCTTTTTTCAATCAGGATTTGATCCTGATGAAAAAGGAACAATTCTGTCAGTAAACCATGATTTCTGGGGAACCGCGCTTACTTATATTGGTTATTTTATGTTGTATTTTGCCATGATGGCCATTATGTTTACCAAATATTCCCGTTTTGCAGATATTAAGCGAAAACTAGAAGTGGTTAAGACTAAAAAGGCTAAATTGTTGACTCTATTACTCTTGTTTTTTAGCTTTAATAGCTTTGCACAGGAGCAAGAGCATGACCATGCCGCTCACGAAGGGCATGCACATACGGAGGCCGAAGCACCACCAGCATCACATACAAATCATACTAAAAAAGTATTAAGTCAGGACGAACTAAATGATTTGATTACCAAGTATAAAGTGCCGGAAGAACATGCAACAAAATTTGGTAGACTTGTTATTCAAGATGGAGGCGGAAGAATGAAGCCTATTAATACATTTTCTTCGGAATTATTACGAAAAGTTAGTCATGATGATTCATATAAAGGAATGAATTCTGATCAGGTATTTTTGTCTATGACACAATACGCGAGTTATTGGATTGAAATACCAATTATCTACATTAAAAGTGGGAATGACAGTATTAGAAAAATTATTGGAATAGATAAAGCAGCAAAATTTGCTCCTTTTGTCTCTTTCTTTGACGAAAAAGGGAATTACAAGCTTTCTAAATATTTAGAAGAAGCATTCAAATCAGCGAATCCAAACCAATTCGAGAAAGATTTTATCGAAACAGATAAAAAAGTAAACCTAATGGAATCGGCTTTGAGCGGACGAATATTAAAGATTTTCCCAATTCCAGAGGATAAAAATAACAAATGGGTTTCCTATTTAGAATTGAATGAGTCTGGTTTCAAAGACATGGAAGCAACCTACACTAAAAATGTATTGCCTTTGTATTTTGGTTCTTTGGCTAATGCTTCAACTTCGAATGATTATAAAACGGCAGATGAATTACTGGAAAGCATCAACGGTTTTCAAAAACGATTTGGAAGTAAAGTGAGGCCTAGCGAAGAAAAAATCACTTCAGAAGTATTGTACAACAAATATGATGTGTTCAAAAAATTACCCTATTGGTATATTTTTGCATCTATTCTGATGTTGTTCTTTACGATTTTACAAATCTTCAAAGAAAGAAAGGCATTGAATTTTTTAGTCAATTTCATGCACATAGTTGTAATTGGATTGTTTGTATTACACACTTTGGGTTTAATCGCCAGATGGTACATTTCTGGTCACGCGCCTTGGAGTAATGCGTATGAATCTATCATATATGTAGCTTGGGCAACCATGTTTTTTGGTCTTGCTTTTGATAGAAAATCGAAGCTTACCGTTGCTTCATCAGCCTTTGTTACAGCCATGATTTTGGCTGCAGCCTACATGAACTGGATTGATCCTGAAATTGCTAATTTACAGCCTGTTCTGAATTCGTATTGGTTAATGATTCACGTGGCAGTAATCGTAGCGAGTTACGGACCATTTGCATTGGGAATGATCTTGGGAGCTGTTTCGTTATTGCTGATTTTGTTTACCAATGAAAAAAACAAAGCAAAAATGGATTTGAATATTCAGGAAATTACTTATATCAATGAACTTGCTTTAACGATAGGTTTGATAATGTTGACAATTGGAAACTTCCTTGGAGGGCAATGGGCCAATGAAAGCTGGGGGCGTTACTGGGGTTGGGACCCAAAAGAAACTTGGGCTCTTATCAGTATTATGGTGTATGCTTTTGTAATCCATGCTCGATTTGTACCCTCCTTACGTGGGAAATGGGTTTTCAATTTGATGAGTATGTTTGCCTTTATATCTATTTTGTTTACCTATTATGGGGTAAATTTTCATTTAGTAGGACTGCATTCCTATGCGAGTGGTGAAGCTCATTCCTTAAATTGGATTTGGTATTCACTAGGTTTCATAGCTTTATTTGGAGCTGTTTCCTATCCAAAATACAAGAAGTATTATAAGAAATAATTTCAAATTTAAATTCATAAAAAAAGGTTCAACTGTAAAGTTGAACCTTTTTTAGTATCTAAGAAAATATGTTTTTTATACTTTTCCTAAAGTATACAGTTGTTCCATTGTTGGAGATAAACTTCCACCTTTAGGCTCAAGTGTAATTCCAAAGGCTTCTGCTTCATTAGCATTATTCACTGCAAATAATTTTTGTTCATTTACATCAAAGTCTTTCAATAATCCGATGCTGGTAGGAGTCAACGGACTTAATTTCAAGGCCCAAACTTGGTATACCATTCCTTCTGGAGGTTCTGGTAATCCGGCAGCATCTATGTAAACTACTTTAGTGTCTTGATTCCAGTATACTTTTGCCGAGGATTCCGGGGCTACAGCTTGTCCTGCAAGAGAAACAATCGTATTATTAGTATCTCTAACAACCGCTAAACTGGTTTTGATCGATGTGTTTTTTAATTGTAAGTCGTTAAATTTTTTCTCTAATTTAGCATTCTCAATTTCAGTGTTAGCTACTTGAGTACTGGTCTGATTTAATTGGTTGTATTGATAGCCAATACCAACTAACAATAAAATAGCTGCTGCCCAACCAATATAGTGCGACTTGTTTTTAGTAGGTTCCAATTGGATCACGCCACTATGTTTCAGTTCTAGTTTAGCTTTAATTTTCTCATAATTAGCGACCGAATGAAACGGTGAAAAACTCGATGATAAAGCAACAATTGCTTTTTCAATAGCGATGATTTCCGCCTGTATTTCCGGATTGTTTTTTGCCATGGTGTTTACCTCTTCGTTTTCGGTTTCACTAAGTAAACCATAAACATAGAGTTCCAGGATTCCTGATTCTATATATTCTTTTGTTTCCATTATACTTTCAAATAATTTCTTAAGTCATTAATACAATTCCTGTTTTGTGTTTTTACTGTTCCTAAAGGAATTGCCAATTCGTCCGAAGCTTCCTGTTGGGTATAGCCTTTAAAAAACAGTAAATCTATTATTTGAATACACTTTGGTTTTAGCCTTTTTACAAATTCCTGTAAACCTATTGTATCCACTTTGTCAACCAGTTTAGAACTGTCTTCAAAATGATTTACGAAATTATCAGAGGAAAGGTTTTTTTGACTGTTATTAAAATTTTTAGAACGCAGTTTATCAATAGAAGTATTTCGGGCAATATTTAGAATCCAAGTGTAAAATCTTCCCTTGCTTTCATGGTAGGAATCAATGTTTTTCCAAATTTTTACAAATACATCTTGAAGTACATCTTCTGCTTCTTCTCTGTTTTTTACAAGAACATTAATAACCGAAAATAAACTTTTAGAATACATATCATATAAATGTGTAAATGCTCTCTCGTCTTTCTTGTAAATTAACACTAACAATTCTTCTTGGCTCATATCTTATAATTTTTCTACTACAAACTTATACATTCTTATTTACAAATGACATATTTTATGATTACCATCATTAAAATAAATTTTAAATTAAAATAATTGTATTTTTTTTAATACTGTAAGGTATTGTTTATCAATAATTTGGTAAAAATATTAGTTTTTTTTTATGTTTTTTAAAACCAAATCGAATACTTACCCGTAAATGATCGTATAAACTTTTAATTTTATCAAAATGAAAAAAACAAAAATGATTTTAGGTCTATCGCTAGTGGCGGTTTCAGGCTTAATTTTAGTAGCTGCGGATCACATTGATGCTCCATTAACAGCATCAGGAAGTGCTATTGATATTACTGATGTGTATGCTTTTCAAGGTCAAAACACTAGTAATTTAGTATTTGCTGTAAACACACAAGGATTGTTAAGTCCAGGTGCAACTGCTGCGGCAAAATTCGATGAAAACGTGATGATTGAAATCAACATTGATAATAATGGTGATAATGTAGAAGACCTAGTAATTCAAGCCATCAAAAGAGATGACAAAATGTACTTCTTTGGACCAGTTGCTCCAGGTACTACAGGAACTACAAGTACTATTAAAACGGCTGCTGCTTCTGGAAGTGTAACAATCTCATCTTACGGTGCTACACCATCAACCTCGGAACAAAATGGTATGAAATTTTTTGCTGGACCAAGAGACGATCCATTTTTCTTTGATTTAGGTCAATTCAAAGCTATTCTTGCTGGTAGTGCATCAGGATTTAATAGTCCAGGTGTAGATACTTTTGCAGGAACTAACGTAATGTCAGTGATCGTAGAAGTTCCAAAAGCAATGTTAGGGACCTCAAACACAGTAAACGTTTGGGCTGAAACAAAGAAAAAACAATAACATTTTAAATTTAAATTATGAAATCGCAAATTCTCGATTTCTCAAAAAAACTTAAATACAAACATCATGAGTAAAACAAATAAATTCAAAATTATAACAATCGCACTAATAGCTGCAGTTGTTTCAGTAAATTGTGATAACGACGATTCAAACGGTAATCCTGAAGCTAGTCTTAATTTTACAGGAACATTCGTTCAGCAAGATCAAATGGCAAGACCAGCAATTAATACTGTTTTCATTGCTTCAGGACAGCCTAAAGATGATTTTAATGCTGCAATTCCTTCAGCAATGGGAGGTAAATATCAATCGATTTTTCAATCAAGATTATTGGCTCTAAATTCAGGTTTTACAACTAATGCCTTGGGACAAACTGCAGCTCAGTTTACAGGTCTTTTGTCTACAGATGTACTAAATGTATCAAAGATTGCTAAAACAACGTTCTTTGATGGAACAAATGTTTTAACAGGAAGAGCATTAGCAGATGATGTAATTGATGTAGAATTGTTACTAATTTTTGGAGGGTCTGCTGGATCATCTAATCCTCGTCTTACTAAAGACAACGTAAATGCAAATGATAAAGCATTTGGAACAACTTTTCCTTACTTAGCTACTGCTTGGTAGTATTATTTTAAAAAAAACAGAGCGTTTACATGGTAATCTTCGCTCTGTTTTTTTTTTTTTTCAAAACAAACAAACAAACAAACAAAACGATTAGAGCATGAAAACTTTAAAAATAATCCCATTTTTAGTTTTCACAATCCTATTTATATTCGGTTGCGAGACTAAATCAAAACAAATTACGCATACAGAAGATTATAATAAATATTTGACAATAAAAGATAATAAATCATTGAGTTTTGCACAAAATGAAATTGATTTTTGGCAAAAAAAATTTGACGCAGCTCCCAACCAGATTAGTTATTTAAGTCAATTATCCTCTAACTACAGTACTCTTTTTGAATATACAGGCAATATCAGTCATTTGTATAAATCAGAAGAATTATTAACAAAATCGAATGAAGCGTATGATTACTCGAGAGTTTCAACCATTCGATCTTTGGCAAGAAATTATATTTCTCAACATCGTTTTAAAGAAGCATTGGCACTAGCTAACAAATCTTTAGTAATAGGGGAAGGGAAAAAAGAAACCCAAAAATTACTTTTTGACGTTCAAATGGAATTAGGAAACTATCCTGAAGCTATTAAAAATTTGAACGCTATTCGAGACATGACAGATTTTGATTATTTAATCCGCCTAGCAAAGTGGAATGATCATAAAGGCGATCTGGACACTGCAATAACTTTTATGGAAAAAGCCAGAGATATAGCTGAAAAATATGATAACAAGACCTTAAAAATTTGGTCTTATTCTAATTTAGGTGATTTTTACGGTCATGCGGGACGAATTGAGGATTCATACAATAGTTTCCTAAAGACGTTAGCGATTGATCCTAATTATTCTTACGCCTTAAAAGGAATTGCCTGGATTGTTTTCTCCAAAGAAAGAAATACAAAGGAAGCTAATCGAATTATTGATGCAATTGCAGTAACTCATAATACGCCAGATTTTTACTTATTAAAATCTCAAATTGCTCAATTTGAAGGAAATAAAAGCGAGGAAATAAAAAACAGAAACGCTTATTTCTCGATGATGGAGAATAATAATTACGGGGCAATGTATAACAAATACAATGTCTTGATATACGCTGATGACAAACAAACGGCTCAAAAAGCATTGGAAATTGCAAAAATAGAGGTCAATCATAGACCTACAGCTGATTCTTATGATTTATTAGCTTGGTCATATTTGAACTTAGGTCAGCATGAAAAAGCATTACGCATTGCTCAAAAACATGTGGTTGGAAAGTCATTTGAACCAAAAGTGCAGTACCATTTGGCCATGATTTACAAATCCAATAATCTAGTGCTCAAAACTAAACCTATCAAAGAAGAGTTGTTGTCTAGTTTGTATGAATTAGGTCCTAATTTTGAACAAAAAGTGAATCAGTTATAGCACATGAAAAATATTGTTTTAATAATAATTTTCCTTTTTGGTTTTTCTTCTTATAGTCAAATTCAAAAAGGAAAAATTTTAGATAGTGATGGGAATCCTGTAGAAAACGCTTATTTAGTAAATACAAATTCTGAAAGTCACTCTCATACAAATGAATTTGGTGCTTTTAGTTTAGATAAAACTGTTGTGGGAGATGTTATAAAAATAACGGCGCTAGGATACAAAAAGTCAAATTTCAACATTATTTCTTCCGATGCTATTATTATTTTGGAAGATGATATTTTTAGATTAAACGAGATAGTAATCCAACCGAAACTTTCGGCGATGAACGTTATTTCAAAAATTGATTTAGAAACGACACCAGTTAATTCTTCTCAGGAAATTTTGAGAAAAGTACCGGGACTGTTTATTGGGCAACATGCTGGTGGTGGTAAAGCAGAGCAAATATTTTTAAGAGGTTTTGATATCGATCATGGTACTGATATCGCCATTTCAGTAGATGGAATGCCAGTGAATATGGTTTCCCATGCACACGGTCAAGGCTATGCTGATTTACACTTTGTAATACCGGAAACGGTAGAAAAAATAGATTTTGGAAAAGGAACGTATTATGCTAACAAAGGGGATTTTGCTACAGCAGGATACGTTGCCTTCCAAACTAAAGATAAAATAGAAAAAAGTAGTATTGGTCTCGAAATAGGACAATTCAATATGATGAGAACGGTAGGATTGTTTAATCTTTTGGGTAACCAAAAAACACAAAGCGCTTACATTTCCACAGAATATATTCTAACAGATGGTCCTTTTGATTCTCCCCAAAATTTTAATAGAATCAATCTGTTAGGTAAATATTCCGCTATTTTAAATGATAATAGTAAATTTTCAATCTCAGCTTCTCGCTTTTCCAGTAAATGGGATGCTTCTGGACAAATACCACAACGGTTGATAGATAATGGAACGATTTCTAGATTTGGTGCTGTTGATGATACCGAAGGAGGTAATACGTCTCGAACGAACTTCAATGCGAGTTTGAGTAAACCAATTGATGAAAATACCTTCTTGAAAGCAAATGCTTTTTATTCAAATTATGAGTTTGAGTTGTATTCTAATTTTACTTTTTTCTTGAATGATCCAATTAACGGTGACCAGATTAAGCAAAAAGAAAATAGAGATATTTATGGAATGAATGCAGAATTGAACAAAAAAACTAAATTGAATGATGTGGATGTATTGTTACAATTTGGAGTTGGCTTTCGTGCTGATGCCACAAAAGATACGGAGCTTTCTCATACTTTGAACAGAAGAACGGTTCTTGAAAATATAAAATTAGGGGATATTGATGAGTCTAATTTGTTTTCGTATTTGAATTCAGAATTTAATTTTGGTAAGCTGATGGTTAATCCGGCTCTTCGATTGGATTATTTCAAATTCAATTATCAGGATAAATTGGAGGAGAATTACAAGACTCAATCTGAATTTAAATTTAAGTTTTCTCCAAAACTGAATTTTATTTATTCGCAAAACAACAATTTGCAGTTTTTCATAAAATCTGGAATGGGATTTCATTCGAATGATGCCCGAGTAGTCGTTCAAAATAGTGGGAAACAAATTTTACCAACGGCTGTAGGAACTGACATTGGTACTATTTGGAAACCATTTCCAAAGTTGATTCTTAACGCAGCACTATGGCATTTGTATTTAGAGCAGGAATTTGTTTACGTAGGTGATGCTGGAATAGTTGAACCAAGCGGACAATCAAGACGTATGGGAGCAGAGCTGGGGTTCCGTTATCAACTGAATGATTGGTTTTATTTTGATGCTGATGCCAATTATACGTATGCCAGAAGTATTGATGAATCAAAAGGGCAAGATTACATTCCGTTAGCACCTGATTTTACCACTACAGGTGGGGTAAGTTTTCAAAAATTAAATGGTTTTTCTGGAGGAATACGGTATCGTTATTTAAAAAGTCGTCCAGCAAATGAGGATAATTCTATTGTTGCTAAGGGCTATTTTGTTTCGGATTTAAATGTTAATTATCAATATAAGAATGTAAATTTTGGGATAGCAGTTGAGAATATTTTTAATACAGAATGGAATGAAACACAATTTGCAACTGAATCAAGACTTCAGAATGAAACAGAAAGTGTTGAAGAAATTCACTTAACACCTGGAACACCTTTTTTTATGAAAGGAAAAATTACTTATACATTTTAATACCGCATAAAAGTTTGTTGTTTATTTGTTTGGAAGCCTGGGATTTTAATAATTCCAGGTTTCTTTTTTAACAGCCGTTTAACTGAAATAAATTTTTATGAGACAAATATTTGTTTTATTTTTATAAAAAATTCAAACTATGAAAAATCTAGTATTTATAGCCACTTGTGCTTTAATTTTATTTAGTTGCCAAAACCAGGCACAACCCAAAAAATCTGAAAAAAGTATGACTGCAACATCTATAGCCAAAGAGACGATATATCAATTCAAAGTAGAAGATTTATCAGGTAATACTTTTGATTTTTCTACCCTTAAAGGGAAAAAGATCATTATTGTAAATACAGCTTCAAAATGTGGGTATACGCCACAATATGAACAGTTAGAGGCTTTGTACAAAGAATATAAGGACAAAGGTTTAGTAGTAATAGGTTTTCCTGCAAATAATTTTGCTTCACAAGAACCTGGTACTAATGAAGATATTGCAACATTTTGTAAATTAAATTATGGAGTAACTTTTCCTATGATGGATAAAGTTTCTGTAAAAGGGGCAGATATGGCAGCAATTTATCAGTTTTTAACTCAAAAAGCCAAAAATGGATTACAAGATTCAGATGTAAAATGGAATTTTCAAAAATACTTAATTAATGAAAAAGGAGAATTAGAAAAAGTATATCTTTCTGCAGTAGAACCTACTGATGAAAAAATTGTAAGTTGGGTGAAAGGATAATTTTGCCACTATCGTAACGTTACGAATTGATTTAAAATAGTATAATGAGATCCTCAATCAAATGAGAATCTCATTTTTTTTTAAATAGTGAAGGGATTATTCAATTCTTGAATTTTCATCCAAAAAAATTAAGAAATATTCAGTATTGAACTTTAATATTGAATGTTGAACTGGAAGTAATACAGAGTATAAAAAATTAAATTTTTTCGTTTTTGAAAATTTCCGCAACAGCTGCTTCGTAATTCCGTATACTTTGCGCTTTTTTTATTTTTTTCAAAACTTTATGTGGGTTTGAAAACGTAGCCGAAAAATATTCCCATAAATGGTACATTTTCAATAAAATATGTGTTGAACCAGAGAGCGATTCACTATAAATAGCATACAAAGTATCGTGAAACGTACTGAATAATTCCATTTTGTTCGCAGGATATTCTGAAGTATTGTTTTTTATCATGCTTGGTAAAAAAGGATCCGAAATTAATCCTCTGCCAATCATCCAGTGGTCAATGCTTGGGAATCTTTCTTGCATTTCATGAAATTTAGCCACTGAGGTTATATCACCATTGTAATACAGTTTATGCTTGCTGTTATCAATACATAGCTGAAACGCATCTAGATTTACGCCACCTTTGTACAATTGTTTTCCAATGCGCGCATGAATCGCAATATTTTTAATAGGATAAGTATCTAAAATAGGCAAAACATCAAGTATTTCTTCACTGTTTTCATAGCCCAAACGCATTTTCATTGACACAATAATGTCAGATTCATAGTGTGCTCTGTGAAGAATAGTATTGATTTTTTCAGGATTACTGATCAAACCAGAGCCCATTCCAGATTTGGTCACCATAGGATATGGACACCCTAAATTCCAGTTTAATTCTTTATAACCCAATTCTCGGACATAGTTGGCCACAAATAAAAATTCATCGGCATCGTTTGTTATCACTTGCGGAATTACTTCTAAATCAAGATTGTTTTCAGCAAGCAGGTCGCGTTCGTACGATGGTTTAATAACCATTTTTCCATTCAAACGGATGTAAGGAGAATAAAACGTATCAATTCCTCCAAAAATTTTGTTTTGTGCATTTCTAAAACGAAAGTCGGTAAATCCCTGAAGAGGCGATGAAAGTAAGGTGTAGTCCATGTAATTTTTAGTTGTGCAAATATACTACAAAGCTCAAGTCTTGAAGTCATAAAGTTTTTAAAGCCTCATATGTTGAATAAACGAACTTTATTTTAGTTCCAATTCAATTATTCTAAAATCAATTGCATGAAAACGGAGCTCAACCAACGGTCAAATTTATATCCGGATTCTTTTATAATACCAACGGTTTCAAAACCATATTTTTTATGAAAAGCAATACTACCTTTGTTTTCGGAATCAATAACGCCAATCATAGTGTGGTATTTTTGTTTTTTTGCCAATTGGATAAGTTCGGCCAATAATAATTTCCCAACGCCTTTTCCTAAAAATTCTTCCGCCACATAAACAGAATGTTCTACTGTAAAACGGTAGCCTATTTTATGACGAAAAGTTCCATAAGTAGCGTATCCAATTGTTCCGTTTTCAGTTTCGGCAACAATTACAGGTAAATCTTGGGCCAATTTATCTTCATACCACAATTTATGGGTTTCAAAATCACGTGGCTCATAATCATAAATAGAAGTACTGTGCAGTATTTGGTGATTGATGATTTCCAATATTGTATCTAAATCGGTAAAAACAGCCGGTCTTATTTTGATTTCCATATAGAATTTATTTTCCTTCAAATTTAAGAAAACTATTTAAGATTAGAGAAAAACCTTTGCAACTTTGTATCTTTGTTTCTTTGAAACTAAAACAATGATTTACCCCAAAATACCTTTAGCACAAAGCATTATTGAAATTTGTTTAGCCAAAGGAATCACCACCATAATTATTTCCCCGGGTTCTAGAAATGCACCGTTAACAATAGGTTTTGTGAGTAATCCTGCCTTTCAATGTTACAGTATTGCTGACGAACGTGCTGCTGCATTTTTTGCATTAGGAATTGCGCAACAAACGAAACAGCCCGTAGCTTTGGTGTGTACATCGGGTTCCGCTTTACTGAATTATTATCCGGCTTTTGCCGAGGCATTTTACAGTCAGATACCTATGATTGTGATTTCGGCGGATCGACCGCAAAGCAAAATTGATATTGGCGACGGCCAAACCATCCGACAGGAAAATGTGTTTGAAAATCATTCGTTGTTTAATGCTAATTTGCATGAGGCTGTTTCGACCGAAAATGATTTAAAAATAAATGAGGCGATTGATACAGCAATTACTCAAAAAGGTCCTGTTCACATCAATGCACCTTTCGAAGAGCCTTTGTATGAAACCGTTTCAGCCCTTTCAGTCGAAGTGAATAGTATCGCTTTTGCAAATGCTACTCAGACGATTTCTATCGAAGACGTTTCGGAATATGCAACGATTTGGAACAATTCTACTAAAAAAATGATTCTAGTTGGTGTAAATGAACCAAATGCAATCAATTCAAATATTATTGACGCTTTTGCGAAAGACGAATCGGTTGTAGTTTTGACTGAAACGACTTCTAACCTGCATCATCCTACTTTTATAAACAATATAGATACGATAATTACACCTTTTACGAATGATGATTTTGAGAATTTCCGTCCAGAAATTTTAATCACTTTTGGCGGAATGGTCGTTTCTAAACGAATCAAAGCTTATTTAAGAAAATACAAACCAAAACACCATTGGCATATTGATTCTTGGAGAGCGTATGATACTTTTGGTGCTTTGACCAAACATTTTGAAGTAGCTCCAAATGTGTTTTTTGATGCTTTTTTGCCACTTACCAGTTCTATAGAAAGTGATTATTTCAAGCAATTAGATACTGTAAAAGTGTTGCGAAAGCTAAAAAGTGAAATGTATTTAGACAAAATTCCTTTTTCGGATTTTAAAGTTTTTGAAAAAGTAATGCAGTGTTTGCCAACAAACAGCCAACTGCAAATCAGCAATAGTTCCGCTATTCGTTATGCGCAATTAATAGACATTCATCCTTCGATTGAAGTGTATTGCAATCGCGGTACCAGCGGAATCGATGGAAGTACTTCTACGGCTATTGGTGCAGCTGTTGCCAGTGCTAAACAGACTGTTTTTATAACGGGTGATGTTGGATTTTTGTATGACAGCAATGCGTTATGGAACAATTATATCCCGAAAAACTTCAAGATTATTCTAATCAATAACGGTGGTGGCGGAATTTTTAGGATTTTACCAGGACATGAAGAAAGTCCAGTTTTTAATACATTCTTTGAAACTTCCCATTGTTTAACTGCGGAACATTTGGCTAAAATGTATGGCTTTGAATATAGTATTTCCAGCGATGAGGAGAGTTTAGAAACAAGTTTGACCGTTTTGTATGCTCAAAATGAGAAACCAAGTATTTTAGAAATTTTCACGCCCACCTTGGAAAACGACAGTATTTTACTGCAATATTTTAAAGAATTGATCTAATTAATTTTTGATGTTCGTTAAAATGGATGATTAAATTTAAGAGTATTAGAAGTTATTATCAAACAGTAACTTTTTTTGTATAAGTGCAAGAGACGAATTAACTGAAGGGTATACAGCTGATTTTATAGACAAATGTGTCGTAAATCCAGATATCGATTTGTTGACAAAAGTTACTATTGGTTGTGGTCCGTCAATTTATAAAGATGATTTGCAACATTGGCCGGAACTCAGCAATTTCAATTGGACACAGTAAAAAACAACTTCTTAATCAAGTAATTAAGACTTGCCCGTGGAACCGAAACTAGATGCAGCAATAGCTACAGTTATGTAAATATACCTCGCTCAAAAGAAATAAATGCAGAGCGGTAATTTATTAGTTATTTAAAGTTCACTTCAAAAAAGAGAGTGTTTACAAGTAACATCTAATTTGTAAATAGTATTCATAAAAAAAGCGTTTGCCGAGGCAAACGCTTTTTTGTTTAGTATTTGAACGATTTTTAACGAATTGGTACTGGAAAAACGGGTAAACTGGAATGCCCTAATGCATCAACTGTTTGAACAGCAAAGAAAAAGTTGTCTTTAGAATATGGGATTTCAGCTTTTGTGTCTTTTACAAAAATTGTTTTTTCCCAATGTTGTGATGACGTTTCTCTGATAAGAATGTTATACCCATAAACTGATTTTCCTTCAGGTGCAGTCCATACTAAAGTAGAAAAATTAGTCAGGTCCTTTACTTCAATCCCTACGTTTGTTGGCACTTTTGGAGACCAAGCCAAATTACTGAATGTAGCCAAGTTAGAACAGGTTACTTTCTTCATGTATTCAAAGTCCATAAACTCGGTAAGATCGCCGTACTGGATATTGTTTTCTTTTCTCACGTTTTGATGTTGGTGATCGTAATTTTCATTCATTTCGCAAAAACGAATGGCTGTAAATCCATTTTGGCTGAAAGGAGTATGATCGCCACCACGTAAGAAACGGTCGTTGCGATAGACTAAATTAATGTCTAGTTGCTCTACATATTGATTGGTAACCGTTTTGATGTAACGGGCTAATTGTCTAGAGGGACTGTCATTATCGCGATTGGTCGATTTACGTATTTTTGATTCGGCTTCCGTTTCTAAGAATGGAATTGTTTCACTGAAAACGCGTACTTTAGTATTGTCACGCAATAAAGTACCGCTGGACAAACTGTTTCCAATCATGTCATTATTGATCATCGCAATAACATTCCATTTTCCATCTTTGGCAACATCTGCTAAATGTTTGGCTCCGTACAATCCTTGCTCTTCTCCAACTACAGCTACGAAAATTAGTGTAAAAGGGAATTCTCTTTGGCTCATAATTCTGGCAAGTTCCATCATGGCAGCTACTCCGGAAGCATCATCATTAGCACCTGGCGCATCAGATTTGGCATCCATCACATCTGAAGCACGGGAATCTAAATGGCCGCTTATAATCAATACACGATCGTCTGTAGGATCCGTTCCTTTTAAAGTTGCCATAACATTACCCAACTGGCTGTCGGTGGCAATACGTCTTCCATCAGCTTTGATGGTGAAAAAGTCAATGACAGAAGTTAGTCTTCCATTTGATGTCAAAGCATATTTATCAAATTCTGATTTTACCCAGCGTTGCGCCGCTCCAATACCGCGGGTATTACTTTTGGTGTCGCTTAACGTATGTCGGGTTCCAAAAGATACTAGTTTGCGAACTGTAGCTTCCATGTTTTCCGATTTTACTTCGGCAACCATTTTTTTTATTTCCGGGTCATCGACGGTGGTTTGTGCGTAATTGCTATGAGAAATGAATAGTAGTAGGAATAAACAAAGAATTGAGGTTGGTTTCATTAATAGTATTTTTTAGTTTTTTCAAAGTTAGTAAAAAGAAAAGGAAATTATGGGGAAATTAGATTTTAGGATTTGTTTAATTATCTATAAAAGATACTTTTAAATTGCTATAGTTCAATAAAGTCTTTGATTTTGTGATCATTTTTTTTGTTTTTAATGGATTTGATACTAAATAGTTTTTAATGTTGTAGCGTTTAGTAGATTGTCTTTTACTTTTTCAAAGGCGGAGATTTTGTGGAGTGGTTTACAAATATTACTTCAAATTATCTTAGTCTAAAGATTTTACAAATAAGTCTTTGATTGTCATACTTGTAAAGCGATCAACTAAAATAGCCTTGTACGTTAATCTACTTTTGTTATACAAAGCGCTAGTATATTTGTGTTTCGTATTAGAAGTGTAAATACTTTATTAATTTTTAAATCAAGTATGGTTATTAACTATTTTAATATTAAATTTATTTAATAGCTTTCACTTTAAATTCTGAAAACTAAAAGGGTAATGATCATCAAAATTCTTAATCTGGTTATGATTTTCTTTTAAGCTATAATCTATGGGTATTCCTATAGGAAAGTTGAACATATAATTTCAATATTTTATCTTCAATTTTGTATCAAATAAGATTTTTTATTTCAAAAGAAACTTTTACTATAAGCAATCTTATTATTCGTAATATAAAAGAATACAAGCTTCAATAAAGTCTAATTAGAAATTTTAAAACTTATCATTAAAAAAATAGAATATAGGATTTAAAAATAAATTAATTGCAAATTATTCCGTTTTTTTAAAACCAAAAGGAGTCTTAGTGCGTAAATGCTTTAATATAACTTAAAAAATAAATTTTATGAAAACTAGAAAATTATTATCAATTGCATTATTTACAGTAGTTTTAGGAGCAACCTCATTCGCTCAAAAAAGTGTTATGGTAGGTGGAGCAGCAATGTATCCCTCTAAAAACATTATTGAAAATGCGGTAAACTCTAAAGATCATACTACATTAGTCGCCGCAGTTAAAGCAGCCGAGTTAGTAGAGACATTACAAAGTAAAGGACCATTCACAGTTTTTGCTCCAACAAATGCTGCATTTGATAAATTACCAAAAGGTACAGTTGAAACATTATTGAAACCTGAAAATATTAAAATGTTGCAAACAATACTAACATACCATGTTGTTGCAGGAAAAATGAATGCTTCAGATATTGCAAAAGCTATTAAAATGGGAAAAGGAAAAGCGACTTTAAAGACAGTTAGTGGTGGAACTTTAACGGCTTGGATGAAAGGTAAAGATTTGTATATTACTGATGAGAACATGAACAAAGCTAAAGTAACAATTGCCGATGTAAACCAATCAAATGGTGTAATTCACGTAATTGATGCAGTTGTTTTACCAAAAAAATAATTTTTGATTAGAGGGTTGCTATTTTGTTAATCGAAAAAGCCTCGCATTTTGCGAGGCTTTTTTGTGTTTCAAACGAAAATTTTAAAATTCTTTTGTTTATTTTCTTCCAAAAATCTTGCTGATAATAAAAACGATTACGGCAATAACTGCTACAACTATAAATATACCAACACCTACGCCGGCTTTAAATATTCCTTCTATTAGGGAACAACTTGAAAATGATATTAATACTATAAGAAGCATCAATAAACGGGTTATTTTTTTTTGCATAATTATTAAATTTAGGTTAGAATGTAAAATTAATATTTTAAGTAAGTTATTTGTTACACAATTATTTGATTTTATTATGAAATTTAGACCTTAAAAATTATGAATTTTTTTTTAAATGCAATAATTAAAAATAAAAGTAATACAAAAAAAATAGATTTTTTAATTTACTTGTTTTTATTTAATTCAAAATTTTGAATATGATTGCCGTACTTTTAATTTGAAAAAAAAACTATTAAAATAGCTTAAGGCTTTTTTAGAAAGTCGGAGCACTTTTTGGTTATTGATGGGATTTACACTGTAACTATGCAATCTTGATTCTGTAAATAGTGGCTTAAAGAACCATAAGCAACTGCCTTTAAAATAAATTTGCGTAAACTGACGGTCATTTCATTGAGTAAATACTAAATGGTGCTATTTTGTCATGTTATAATTATAAAATCATAAATTGGAATTTGTATATTTGCCAAACCAAACCACATAATTACTATGAGTCAAAAAGTATTACTTACTGCAAAAGAAGTTACTATCATATTACATCGTTTGGCCTGTCAATTAATCGAAAAACACTTAAATTTTTCAGATACAATATTAGTTGGAATTCAACCCAGAGGTGTATTTTTGGCGGAACGCTTGAAACAAATTTTAGAAAAAGAATACCGAACTCCTGAAATCCAATTAGGGTATCTTGATATCACCTTTTTTAGAGATGATTTTCGAAGAACCGATAAACCATTGGAGGCAAATAAAACCAAAATTAATTTTATTGTTGAAAATAAAAAAGTAATTTTCATTGATGATGTTTTGTTCACGGGACGCAGCATTCGATCCGCTTTGACTGCAATTCAATCATTCGGCAGACCTTCTGAGATCGAACTTTTGGTTTTAATAGACAGACGTTTCAGTCGTAATTTACCAATTCAACCAGATTATAGAGGAAGACAAGTAGATGCAATAAACAATGAGAAAGTGAAAGTGAGCTGGAAAGAAAATGATGGCGAAGATGGCGTGTATTTAATTACAAGTTAGATTGAATTAAAAAGCCAACTATTAAAAATTATAATCGTAAATAAAAATGAAAGAATTAAGCGTAAATCATTTATTGGGGATAAAATACATTAATGCGAATGATATTGACCTGATTTTTGAAACTGCCGATCATTTTAAAGAAGTCATCAATCGACCAATTAAGAAAGTACCTTCGTTACGAGATATTACCATTGCTAATATTTTTTTTGAAAATAGTACTCGAACTAAACTTTCTTTTGAATTAGCCCAAAAACGGTTATCAGCTGATGTAATAAGCTTTTCTGCGGCACAATCTTCTGTCAAAAAAGGAGAAACATTAATCGATACTGTAAATAATATTCTTTCG
Organism: Flavobacterium amylolyticum; assembly: GCF_048284335.1. Classification (NCBI taxonomy): domain Bacteria; kingdom Pseudomonadati; phylum Bacteroidota; class Flavobacteriia; order Flavobacteriales; family Flavobacteriaceae; genus Flavobacterium; species Flavobacterium amylolyticum. The sequence continues at coordinate 746,998 of NZ_JBLVPG010000002.1, read as the reverse complement.
ATGAAAGTGGATATGGTAGTTATGCGGCATGCAAATCCCGGAGCTGCCTATTTTTTATCCAAAAACGTAAAAGCTAGTATTGTAAACGCAGGCGATGGTGCACATGAGCATCCAACACAAGCCTTATTAGACAGTTATTCCATTCGGGAAAAGCTAGGTGAAGTGAGGGGTAAGAAAGTAGTTATAGTAGGTGATGTTTTGCATTCTAGAGTAGCTTTATCTAATATTTATGCTTTACAAATGCAAGGTGCCGAAGTTAAAGTTTGCGGACCTAAAACACTTATCCCAAGGTACATAGAATCACTTGGTGTTACTGTAGAACCTGATTTAAGAAAAGCACTCGAATGGTGTGATGTTGCAAACATGTTGCGGGTACAAAATGAGAGAATGGATGTTAATTATTTCCCGTCTACAAGAGAGTATGCACAACAATATGGAGTGGATAAGACCCTTTTGGACTCTCTTAATAAAGAAATTATAATCATGCATCCCGGACCAATTAATCGTGGCGTTGAGATTACTAGTGAAGTAGCTGATTCACACCAATCGGTAATTTTAAATCAAGTAGAAAATGGTGTAGCAATTAGAATGGCAGTAATTTATCTTTTAGCATCAAAAATTCAATAAATTAATATAAAACTTTGTAAATTAGCTATTTATAAAATAATCTGTCGCAGTGCAGATTTTGAAATCTAATCCAATGAAAGTAGATCAAAAAGGACACACGATAACTATAAGGGATACACAGGGTGATTTTACTTCTTTTTTAATGAAGGTTACCCATCAATATAAAACATTTGAAAAGCATAATATTATGATAGATCTTTTGTTGCATAAAGACTTATCGGCAAATGATATTAAGCTATTTATGCCTTTATCTAAACAGCATAAAAAATCTAAAAAGTCATTTGTTATTATTACTTCAGATTTTGATTATAACGCCGTTCCGTCTAAATTAACAGTTGTTCCTTCTTTATTAGAAGCGCGTGATATTATTGAAATGGAAGAGATTGAAAGAGATTTAGGTTTTTAAATTGCTGTAAACCCTTCAATTAATTCATCTAATTAATTACCCAATAACCGATCAAGCGGTGAAATAAATAATCGAATATTTAAAAATTGAAACTAACAATCCTTGGTTGCTATGCCGCAACCCCCCGAACTTTTACTAACCCTACTTCCCAGGTTTTAGAAATAAAAAATAGACTTTTTCTGATTGATTGTGGAGAAGGAACTCAAGTGCAATTGCGGAAGAATAAAATTAGATTCTCTAAAATAAATCATATTTTTATTTCTCATTTGCATGGTGATCACTTTTTTGGATTAGTAGGACTGGTTTCTACATTTACTTTATTAAATAGAACTACTGATTTGCATATTTATGGACCAAAGGGAATCAAAGAAATCATTAAGCTTCAATTGCGATTGTCTAATTCCTGGACGAATTACGGTTTGTTTTTCCATGAATTAGAATCTCTAGAAAGCGAAATTATTTTTGAAGATGAAAAAGTTTTAGTAAAAACGATTCCATTAAAACATCGTGTCTACACCAATGGTTTTTTATTTCAAGAAAAAATTGGCGATCGAAAACTTAATTTAGATGCAGTTCAAAACTATGAAATCGATACCTGTTACTATCAAAAAATAAAAAATGGAAAAGACATCACGCTAGAAGATGGAAGAATTATTCAAAATGCGGCCCTAACATTTGATCCTATCCCAGCCAAAAATTATGCTTTTTGTTCTGATACTGTTTTCAATGAAGCCATGCTAAAACATATAGAGGATATAGATGTTTTGTATCATGAATCTACTTTTCTACAATCTGAGGAGAATCTCGCAAAAAAAACATTACACTCTACAGCTAAAGATGCGGCAACGATTGCTTTAAAAGCGAATGTAAAGCAATTAATTCTAGGACATTATTCCACTCGATATGAGAGTATCGAATTGTTTAAGGAAGAAGCCGAAACTATTTTTCCACAGGTTCTTTTAGCTGATGATGGAAAAAGTTTTGAGTTTTAAACAAAGAAGCTAACTTTCAGCGTGTAAAATTTAAAATTAGATCTTATAATTATTTAAAATCCAATATTAATTTTAAATTTTCTGCTGTTGTCTAGTTATCTATTGTGTGATAAATAATAAATTAATGAAGAAACAATTTTACAAATGGATATTTTTCAAGCTCATGGGTTGGAAAATAGTTGGCTCTATTGATGAAGGCATCAAAAAATGTGTGATGATGGTAATGCCTCACAGTAGTGCACATGATTTTTATTTGGGAATTTTTACCCGTGGAATAACAGGATTAGAAATGAATTGGGTTGGGAAAAAAGAATTGTTTCGTTTTCCATTTGGATTTTATTTTAAATATATGGGTGGAGAACCATTGGATCGATCTGGGGGCTTGAATAAGGTAGAATCTATTGCAGCTATTTTTCAAAGAAAAGAAATTTTTCGCTTGGCTGTTGCTCCTGAAGGAACTCGTAAAAAAGTAAAAGAACTTAAAACGGGATTTTATTATATTGCCTTGAAAGCAAATGTGCCTATAGTTCCCGTAGCTTTTGATTTTGGTAAAAAGGAAGTTAATCTAGGATGCCCGGTACATCCCTCAGGAAACTTAGAAATGGATTTAATAGTTTTAAAAAAGCATTTTAAAACAGTTATTGGAAAAATCCCTGAAAACGGATACTCATTTAAAAAAGTCTAAAAGGAGTAAAAAAATAAAACTAGAAGCATTCTTTTTTCGTGAATATAATTAAATCTCTAAAGCGTATATTATAAAGAATTTATTTATTTTCTCTGCTTTTTTGATGCTCTTTTTTACTTCCTGCGATAATAATGATCCTGATAGCTCTACTTCAGAAGATTCTTTAGTAACATCAAGCAACACATCAGGAAAAATAACGTATTTAATTTATTAGCTACTACACCAATGGTTAAATCGTTTACACTAGGATCACTAGATGCTGAGGGAATTTCATATGATAGTCAGACAAGATGCTGTTACTACAGCTTCAAGAACGAACAATCGACTAGAAACGTATACTGGCTTAAAAACAGTACTTAATGCTGGTACCGATAATTTGATGTTATCATTAAGTAGTCTAACGGGAGAATTCACAAATGCACGTGAAACTGCTTTATCAGGCAATATAGTAGTAGTAATAGTAGTAGCCCAAGATCAATTAGCTTCTAATGGATTAATGAATAACCTTTTTGTTTACCAAAAAGTACTACAGGATTTTCAATGCTAAAAACATTCACAACCGATTTTAAACTTTGGGGCATTCACATGGATGGGAGTGATTTGTATGCTGTAGCTGATATTATTCAATTTAAGAACTTTATTTCTAATATATCAGGTTCTATTTCACCAACTAAACGCATAACTGTTGCAGGTTTGACTCGTAAACATGAAATTACATATTCAAATTCAGACGATATTATGATTTTAACAGATGTTGCAAGCGCAACTTCAGCAACCGATGGAGAGTTAGTAATTATATAGAATTTCGCTAGCGTTTTTGCTTCAACTCCAGCAACTGGAACAATTGGATTAACTAATCAAATTAGAGTTTACTGATCAAATTAGAGTTTACTGATCAAATTCACTTTTGGGGAATCCAGTAGATGTTGCTTATGATAGTGTTACAAAATATATTTACGTAGCGGAAAGGCTTAATGCTGGTGACCAAGTATTGACGTATAGCTATTAAATGGCATCGGGCGATTTTGCACCGCTAAATATTAGAGCTGAAGCAGGTGTGACTTCAGTTTTTATTCTTAGAAAATAAAAATAGACCATACCTATAAAAATTCTTAATTTGAAAATCTGAATTGGGGGTATTTTTATTCTGGAATGTAACTTTTAAAAGTCCCATCTTTATAAAAGATCACAATTTTGTCAATTGCTTTAAAAGTAGATTCTTTTATTATATTTTGGCTTTCAATCTTTTTATTTTCAAAAGAGGGAATTTTAATGCTATTTTCTATTTTTGAGAATAAATTTTGAGAAACATTTTCAGTATTTAATGAATCAGGAATATTTCCTATTGTAGATTCCTCAATTTTTTTTTCTTTTATATCAAACTCTTCCTGATTTTTTGGAAAGGTCCCTTTTCCATTTAAAATCCAATACAAATCTACATCAGGAAAAACATCTAAAATTTTAAGAATGAAATCCAGACTGGGCTTATTTCTTCCAGAGAGGAGGTGAGACAAACTTGAACGTTGTACACCTATTTTATCAGCAAAAGAAGAAGCATTTAAACTGTAATAATCCAGTATAATTTCTAATCTTTTTATGAAATCTTCTATGTTTACCATTGTAAATTAGTGTTAAATGAGTTCTATTTACAAATGTAATCATAATGCTTCGTATTAGCAAAATTACAAGTGTAAATCGTATTTAAATTATTAAATAATATAAAGTAAGTCAGTATGTAATATAACTTAAATATCTGATATATAATTGAATAAATTACAATATTAATATGTTTAACAATTGTCAATTGGGAAGGTATGTCTAAAGGTGTAGGGAGGTAGTCAGGTGTTTACATCGTTAAATAATTCAAACAATAGTCTATTTACAAATGTAACTATAAAGATGTTTACTTTTGTAAATCAAATAAAACATCATGAATTTAGAACAAGTATTTAAACAATATAAAGAAGAATCAATTTATGGTCGTTACATTACTTTAGATTCGATTGAGCCATTATTACAAAATCTAAATTCTAATAATCAACTTAGAATTGTTGGAAGATCGGTTCTGGGAAAACCTATCTATTCGTACGTGATTGGTGAGGGTAAAACTAAAATTTTACTGTGGTCACAAATGCATGGAAATGAAAGTACCACTACCAAAGCATTAATTGACTTTCTGAATGTATTGAATGGCGGCTCAGAAATAGCCAGGCAATTTTTAAATGCTTTTACTTTTTGTAGTATCCCAATGCTGAATCCTGATGGCGCAGTTTTATATACTAGAGAAAATGCTAATAAAGTAGATTTAAACAGGGATTCTCAAGATCTTACACAACCTGAAAGCAAGGTGCTACGAGAAGTTTTTGAAACTTTCAAACCAGATTATTGTTTTAATCTTCATGATCAGCGTACTATTTTTGGTGTTGGTGATACAGGGAAATCTGCTACTTTATCTTTTTTAGCGCCTTCTTACAATCAAGAACGGGAGATGAATGAATCTAGATTGAAAGCGATTGATCTTATTGCTGGAATTAATGAAAAAGTACAAGAGTACTTGCCAAATCAAGTAGGGCGTTTTGATGACTCGTTTAATATAAATTGTATTGGAGATACCTTTCAGTATTTAGGAGTTCCTACATTATTGTTTGAAGCAGGACATTTTGCAAATGATTATGAAAGAGAACATACGCGTAAATACGTTTTCATAGCATTGGTTTCTAGTTTTACTTTACTTTGCGAAAACGTTATAGTTAGCAATGGAATTAATAAATATTTGAGTATTCCTCAAAATAAAGTCGTTTTTTGTGATTTTATGTATAAAAACATCAAAATAAATTATGATGGTATCGAAATTATCACCAATTTTGCGGTGCAATACAAAGAAGAGCTAATTGATAATCAGATTGTTTTCAATGCCTATGTTACACAAATAGGAAATTTAGATAATTATTTTGGTCATTTTGAATATGATGCTAAAGGAGCTTTATACAAAAATGGCCGAGATGACATTCCTAAATTGAATCAAAAAGCTGATTTTTATTTAGATAATGACATAAAAATTGTTAATGGGATGATAAAAATATAATATTTTTGTCTTTTTATTGTTTTTATGTATATTTTTATACTTTGTTTTAGTGATTAATAATATTAATTTAAGAATTATGAGTAAGTTTCGTTTAGATGAAGTAGATCACCAGATTTTAGATATGCTGATAGACAATACAAGAGTTCCATTTACGGATATTGCTAAGAAATTATTAATTTCAGCAGGAACCGTTCATGTTAGAGTAAAAAAAATGGAGGATGCGGGAATAATTATGGGATCTTCATTAGTACTTGACTATGACAAATTAGGATATTCTTTTATTGCTTACGTAGGTGTTTTTCTAAACAATACGTCTCAAACAAAATTTGTTTTAGAACGAATTAACGAAATTCCATTTGTAACAGTTGCTTCTGTGACAACTGGAAAATTCAATATATTTTGTAAAATTAGAGCGAAAGACACTAAACACGCCAAAGATGTTATCTTTATGATTGATGATATTGATGGGGTTTATAGGACAGAAACTATGATTTCACTTGAAGAGAGTATAAATGATAAGAAGCGTTTGATGCATACTATTTTTAAAAATATGTAATTAATCTTGAATGCGCTATATTTTAAATATAACCTCAAGTTAATTCTTGGGGTTTTTTTATGACAAATTAACTAAACCAACTACAACCAAATTATTATGTATACATTACCTAAAATAGAACGTTTTAATCAAGATGTTCTTTCTAAATACCATATTTATAATAGTGTCTTTATTACATTGCCTTTTGATTCTATAGATAACACTGGAGTTCTACTTCCATTATTTACAGATGTTTGTGAAATGGGTTTTAAAAAACAGGAAACGCCTAAAGAAATTGTAAATTTCTTTGCTCAGAGATACTTGCAAAGTGCCTCTGAAACAGAAAAAATAGATTTGATGTTTCGGTTTATTCAATATATCGAACGTCAAATTGTCCTGTTTGATGCTATTGAAGATGCGGCTTTTCCAGTGGTTAATAATATGGAAGGAAGAGGTTCTCTTAGAGATATTAAAGAAAAGTCAGATGCTAAAGATAAAGAAGAGGAGTTGATTGATTTTCTGGAGGGTTTCAATGTAAGAACGGTTTTAACGGCTCATCCTACTCAGTTTTATCCAGGGGCTGTTTTAGGTATTATAAATGATTTAACGGATGCTATCCGTAAAAATAACCTGCTTGATATTAAGCAATTATTAGCTCAACTAGGTAAAACCCCTTTTATTCAAAATGAGAAACCAAATCCGTATGATGAAGCAGTAAGCTTAATCTGGTACCTTGAAAATGTGTTTTATCAAACTTCTGGAGAAATGGTACATTACCTTCAGAAGAATATTTTTAATGGAAACTCTATAAAAAACCCATTGATAAAACTTGGATTTTGGCCAGGAGGTGACCGTGATGGAAACCCATTTGTGACAACGGAGATAACTTTGAAAGTAGCAGAACGTTTGCGAACGTCTATTCTAAAGTGTTATTATATAGAAATGAGAAGTCTAAAAAGAAAATTAACTTTCTCAGGTGTAGATACTTTGGTAACGGAATTAGAACAAAAACTTTATAGGTCAGTTTTTTATTCTAAAGGTGAAATTTTCATCACTTTGGATGAATTTAAATCACAGTTGAATAAAATTAAACAAATAATAATTGATCAACATCAATCGTTGTATTTAGATGAAATCGAGGGACTTCTCATAAAAGTTAATCTGTTTGGATTTCATTTTGCTTCTTTAGATATTCGACAAAATAGTAAAATCCATGACGCTGTGTTTAGAGATGTTGTTGCATTTTATTTAAAAAATAATCCTACTATTTTTCCTGAAAATTACTTTGAGTTGACGGAAGAAGAAAAATTCACTATTTTATCTCAAGTAAGTGGAAATCTCGATTCAAATGTTTTCGAAAATGAGATGACCCGTTTGACAATTGAATCCATTCAGGCTATTAAAACTATTCAGGGAAACAATGGTGAGTTTGGGGCGAACCGCTACATTATAAGCAATAATGAAAGTGCGCTTAATGTAATGGAAACCTTTGCGTTATTTCGTTTGAGCAGTTGGGAAGATCCATCGGTAGATATTATTCCGCTTTTTGAATCTGTTGATGATTTACAAAAGGCGCATGAAATCATGGAGAAATTATATACGAATCAATCATACGCAAAGCATTTAATTAATAGAAATAATAAGCAAACAATCATGCTTGGTTTTTCTGATGGCACAAAAGATGGGGGGTATTTAATGGCTAACTGGAGTATTTACAAAGCAAAAGAAGCGCTTACTGCAATTTCTAGAAAATATGGTATAAAAGCAATTTTCTTTGATGGTCGTGGCGGACCGCCTGCACGTGGTGGTGGTAAAACACATAAATTCTATGCTTCGTTGGGTCCAAATATTGAAAACAATGAGATTCAGGTTACTGTACAAGGACAAACGATTAGTTCTAATTTTGGAACTTTGGATTCTTGTCGCTATAATTTAGAGAATTTATTAAGTGCCGGTGTAACCAATCAAGTATTTAGTAAGGGACAAAATGAATTGACAGCTGACGAAAAAGATATTTTAGATCAATTGGCTGGTTTGGGTTACGAAAAGTATTTGAGTTTCAAAAATCATCCTAAATTCATTCCTTATTTGGAGCAAATGAGTACTTTAAAGTACTATGCTAAAACAAATATAGGAAGCCGTCCCTCTAAAAGAAGCAAATCAGAACATTTAGATTTTGCGGATTTAAGAGCAATTCCTTTTGTAGGTTCTTGGAGTCAATTAAAACAAAATGTACCTGGATTTTTTGGAGTCGGTACGGCGCTAAAATATTTTGAAGATACCAATCAGTGGAGTAAGGTTCAAGATTTATACGATGATTCGTTGTTCTTTAAAACCTTACTGGAAAACAGTATGATGTCATTGGCAAAATCATTTTTCCCATTAACAGCCTATATGAAAAAGGATGCTCAATTTGGAGAATTTTGGCAAATTATTTATGATGAATTTTTAGAAACGAAACGATTGCTTTTAAAAATTGCAGGTCATAAAGAGCTTATGGAGAATTATCCTGATGGGAAAGCATCGATACAAATAAGAGAGCGTATTGTATTGCCATTGTTGACTATACAGCAATATGCTTTGTTGCGTATAAATGAAATAAACAAAGAAGAACAACCGGATGAAGCATTAATAAAAGTGTATGAGAAAATTGTTACCCGTTCTTTGTTTGGAAACACAAATGCTAGTAGAAATTCAGCTTAAAAAATAAAAAATGATATCAACACAACTACCAATAAATGAATATGCTGCTTTTTATTCTCCATATATAGAAGCTTTGGGAGAAGTGCAATTGATGGAAGAATTAGAAATTTCTTTACATGATTTTATCCGTTTTGTACAAAATATACCAATGGATAAATTTGATTACCGATATGCTGAAAGCAAGTGGACAATCAAGGATATTATTCAACATATAATTGATACAGAACGAATATTTGCTTATCGTGCGTTGCGTATATCTAGGAATGATACAACACCATTACCTGGTTTTGATGAAAATCATTATGCAATAAATACGGATGCCAATACTAGAAATATTCAAGAATTATTAACCGAATTTTCAGCAGTTCGTCATGCGACTTTATATCTCTTTAAAAGTTTTTCGGAGGAACAATTTAAGAGAATTGGTATAGCCTCAAATGCAAGTGTGTCAGTAAGAGCTATTGGGTTTATTATGATTGGACATCAAAAACATCATCAAAAGATTTTTGAAGAAAGATATTTGTAATTTATTTAAAACAAGTTGACCAGATTTTTAGCTTGTTTTCAAAATGCATTGTATTAGCAGGGCTAGTGGAAGGCATCACATAATACGTGATGCCTTTTAATTGTCCAAATTTTTTTAGAAAATATTTATGACTTTCTTTTCCGTTAAAAATGATGGTAGTAATTCCGGGGAATTTTTTAAACAATGTTTCAAAATCATTTTCTTTTTGATTTTTAATATGAATATCCAGACTTCCTTTTCGTTCACAATTTTTTAGAACATCCCAAAGTCCAATATTATTTGCCTGGAGGAATTGTATTTTTTCTTCGAAAACTTCTGCAATTGGTAAGTTATCTAATAGCGCATACATTATTTTCCAAAAATGATTTCTTTGGTGCGCATAATATTCCTGTTTTTCCAGTGATGCGATGCCAGGAATTGTTCCTAAAATCAAAATTTCGGTTTGAGAATTTACGAAAGGTGGAAATGAACTAATCATATAATATTTTTAAAATACTGCATTTTCTTTTTCTAATATAGCCAATGCTAACCGGATTTTTACATAATCTATTTTTTCTTCAAAATAATCAAAATAGGGCTTTAAGGTATTTGGTGATTCCAGTTTTACTTGCGCTTCGGCAATTTGCACAACTTCTTCTTTAGAGACAAACGAATTCAAATCTATTTCAGCTCCATCAACATAGAGTTTTGCTAAATGAGACATGATTGTACTTAATCCTAATTTCCTTTTTTGGGCAATTTCATCCACTGACAGTCCGTTTTTATAAAGTTCTAATGTTTCTTTGTAAGTAGTGGCTTCTTTCTTTTTTCTGACAACTTTAGACGTATTAAAATCAATAATCGCTTTAATAAAAACAGTGCCATATTTTTCCATTTTTGCTTTTCCAACACCATCAATTGCGAGTAATTCAGTATCGCTCATAGGTCTTTCAGTTTCCATTTGACGTAAAGCAGCATCACTAAAAATTACATATGCAGGAACCGATTCGTCTTTAGAAATTTCGTAGCGCAATTTTCGTAAGGTTTCAAAAAGTGAATTTGTTACTGATTTACTTTTCGTTTCTTTAACTTCTTGTTTCTGAATATTGATTTTTTGAACCGTGGTTAGTTGTACTTTTTCACCTTCAAATAAAACTTTTTTCGCAAAGGCTGTTAATCTGATTTTGTTTTGTTGATGAAAAGCGATTTCACAATAGCCTAAATTGATCAACTGTATCAAATATTGATTCCAGTCATACCAAGAAAGATCAACTCCAACGCCATACGTTTTTAGGTTTTGGTATTCTTTTTCGTAAATGTATGCATTTTTGGATCCACGTAAAAAGTCAATAATTACAGGAAGTGGTTCTGTTTCCTGTAAACGTATCACTGCAGATAATGCTTTTTGAGCAATCACAGTTCCGTCAAAAAATAACGGCGGATTCTTGCAAATATCGCAATTCCCACAGTTTTCTGTAACAAGTTCTCCAAAATAGGATAGCAGTATCTTTCTGCGGCAACTCAAGGCATCTGCGTATTGTTTCATTCGCTCCAGCTTGGCCAATTGCAGTTCGGCATTCAAGCCTTGAGAAGCAAATTTTTGCAATTGAATTACATCTCCATAACTTTCGAATAATACCGTTTGTGATGGCAGACCATCGCGACCGGCACGACCAATTTCTTGATAATATCCTTCAATGTTTTTAGGTAAATTATAATGAATTACCCAACGTACATTTGATTTGTCAATTCCCATACCAAAAGCAATTGTGGCACAGACTACTTTACAATCGTCGTTGATGAACTGATCTTGGGTATTGGACCTTATTTTAGTGTCTAAACCTGCATGATACGCTTTAGCGCTAATTCCCGATTTATGAAGTTTATCAGCGAGTTCTTCAGTGGTTTTTCTACTCAAGCAGTACACTATTCCAGATTCATTTGGCTTTTCTTGGATAAAATCTATTATTTGTTTTACACGGTCTAAAGCAGGACGAACTTCTAAACTGAGATTTTTTCTATCAAACGAAGCTACAAATACCTTAGGATTTCTTAAATTTAATTGTTGGCTAATGTCCTTACGTGTAGCTTTATCAGCGGTAGCAGTTAAAGCTAATATTGGAGTAGAAGGGAAGCGGTTTTTGAGATACCCTAAATTAGTGTACGCGGGACGAAAATCATGTCCCCAAGTCGAAATACAATGTGCTTCGTCTATAGCAATCAGACTTATTGTTAAGCTATTGAAAAGATTGTCCAGAAAAGACAAGCTTTCCGGAGCAATGTACACTAACTTAATTATATTGGATTTTAGATTTTCAATATAAAATTGTCGTTCTTCTTCGGTTTGACTGCTGTTGATGTAACAAGCTTCTATTCCATTTGCTTTTAAACCATCAACTTGATCTTTCATCAAAGCAATTAGAGGTGAAATTACGATTGTAATTCCTGGAAAAATAAGTGCAGGCAATTGAAAGCAGATTGATTTACCGCCACCAGTTGGCATTATTGCTAGAGTATCTTGTCCGGAAAGCACACAATTAATTATATCTTTTTGGTTGGGTCTAAATTTTTCAAAACCAAAGTTTTCTTTCAGTTTGGCGTGTAAACTTTGATTTGTCATTTTGGCGTATATTTTAAATCTTAAAGTAAAAAAAAAGGAACTCGTTTTTGGAGTTCCTTTTGATCATTTATTTAAAAATCGGATTAATTAATCCTCATCCTCGTCGTCATCTTCCTCTGAAAAGTCTTTTTCTTCAGCATCCTCATCATCGTCATCGTCTCCTAAATCAGAATCAGGTTTATCAATGGCGTCATCCTCTTCGTCATCATCCATATCGTCATCTAAATCCAGACCTTTGATAGGTTCAACAACTTCATCAATGATTATTTCATCATCCTCATCATAATTTTCAATTCTATCAGCTAGTTTTGTACTCACTTTTACTAAATAAATAGTATCCTCAGTCCGTACTTCAACAGCTTCAACCAATTCATTTTTAGCGTTTCTAAAACTAATAATGTTTGAATCATCATACCCGTCTGGAAATTTATCCACTAACAGGTTTAAAATTTCATTGGTAAGTTTTGCGTAATCAACAATTACTCTTTTCATAAATATGCTATAAATCTAATAAATAAGCGAAAATTAAAGGTGCTACAATAGTAGCATCTGACTCAATAATAAACTTAGGTGTTTTAATGTCTAATTTTCCCCAAGTAATTTTTTCATTTGGAACTGCTCCTGAATAAGATCCGTAACTAGTTGTTGAGTCTGAAATTTGACAGAAATAACTCCAAAAAGGAATATCATGCATTTCCATATCCTGATACAACATTGGGACCACACATATTGGAAAATCTCCTGCAATACCTCCTCCAATTTGAAAGAAACCTACGCCATTTGTACTGTTTTTTGGATACCAATCGGATAAGAAAACCATATACTCAATACCCGATTTCATTGTTGAAGCTTTCAATTCTCCTTTGATTACATAGGAAGCAAATATATTTCCCATAGTACTGTCTTCCCAACCTGGTACAATAATAGGTAAATTTTTCTCAGCAGCTGCATACATCCAGCTGTCTTTTAAATCAATTTCATAATATTCTTCTAGGACTCCAGAAAGTAGCATCTTGTACATAAATTCATGTGGAAAATACCGTTCTCCTTTATCATCCGCATCTTTCCATATTTTGTAGATATGCTTTTGCAAACGACGGAATGCTTCGTGCTCCGGTATACAAGTATCTGTAACACGATTTAAACCTCTTTCTAATAAATCCCATTCGTCCTGAGGTGTCAGATCACGATAATTTGGTACTCTTTCATAATGAGAATGAGCTACTAAATTCATAATGTCTTCTTCTAGATTTGCACCAGTACAAGAAATAATATGAACTTTGTCCTGACGAATTATTTCGGAAAAAATCTTTCCAATCTCTGCTGTACTCATTGCACCAGCCATGCTCACCATCATTTTTGCACCATTGGCTAATTGTTGTTCGTAAGCCTTAGCTGCGTCAACTAAAGATGCAGAATTAAAATGCAAATAATGCTTTTCAATAAACTGACTGATTGGTCCTTTGCTCATTTTTGTTTTAATTTAAAGATCTAAAAAACATTAATTTAAAAAACATATTTCAAATTTAACGAATTTTTAAATTGACTTATTGAATAATTGTGAATTTATTTTTTCTTGTCGTAACCTAATATTTTCAACACGTCTTCAGAGGTTTGTTGTTCTGAGAAAACCTCAGTAGCTAAAATACCGTTCTCATCTCTGTCGATCAGTATGTGTTTAGGTTGCGGAATCAAACAATGGTGTAAACCGCCATACCCACCAATGGTTTCCTGGTAGGCTCCTGTATTGAAAAATCCAATATACAAGGGCTTTTCTTTGTTGTACTTTGGTAAGTAAATCGCATTCATATTTTGCTCAGAGTTGTAATAATCATCGCTATCACAAGTCATTCCGCCTAGTAAAACCCTCTCGTAAGTGTCATTCCAGCGATTAATGGCTAACATGATAAACCGTTTATTAATTGCCCAAGTGTCCGGTAAAGTAGTAATGAAAGAGGAATCTATCATATTCCATTTCTCCCTATCATTTTGTTGTTTTTGATACAAAATCTGGTAAATAGCGCCACCACTTTCTCCTACAGTGTACGAACCAAATTCAGTAAAAATATTAGGTACAGCAACTTCAGCTTCATCACAGGCGATTTTTATTTGATTGATAATTTCGTCAATCATATATTGATAATCGTACTCAAAAGCTAATGAGTTTTTTATAGGGAAACCACCACCTATATTTAAACCATCTAGAGTAGGACATTCTTTTTTTAATGCTACATATACTTTGATACATTTTACTAATTCGTTCCAATAGTATGCATTATCATTGATTCCAGTATTGATGAAAAAATGCAACATTTTAAGTTCCAATTTTTTATTTTCTTTAATCTCCTTTTTGTAAAACGGAACAATGTTTTTATAACCGATTCCCAATCTGGATGTATAAAACTCGAATTTTGGTTCTTCTTCTGCAGCGATTCTAATTCCTATCTTGAACTTGTTTTTAATCTGACCTTGAAGTAAATCAAGCTCTTCGTAATTATCAATAATTGGAATCGTATTTTTATGACCATTATTGATAAGTCGTGCTATATTCTCGATATATTGGTCTCTCTTAAAACCATTACAGATTACATAAGTACTTTTATTAATTTTACCATTGGCTAATAAATTTTCTACAATATTAATATCAAAGGCAGATGAAGTTTCGATATGAATGTTATTTTTGAACGCTTCATTCATAATATATTCAAAATGAGAGCTTTTAGTGCAATAACAATAAAAATATTTTGCCTCATATTTATTTTTTTCCATCGACTTACGAAACCAACTTTTGGCTTTATTGATGTTGTTGGAAATTTGTGGTAAATAAGTAAATTTTAATGGTGTGCCATATTTTTCTACCAGTTTCATCAAATCGATATTGTGAAACTGAAGATTGTCTTTGTTTAAAGTAAATTCTTCTTGCGGGAAGTAGTACGTTTGATTTATTAAATCAGAATATTTTGTGTTCATTAGGTTTTAGTATTATAGATTAGAATAGGGTAAATAAAATAATCTAAAATTCAAACCCGGATATTTGCATAAATAATCTGAAGCTTTTCATAGTCTGCCTTCATGTATTGGAAAACGTCAAAACTAAAGTTGCCTTTAATAGAATAAAATCGTTTCAATATTCTTAAAAAAGACATATTGTTACTGGTTTTTTTAGAACTATAAATTCGTTTGTTTTGACTTTTTTTCATCGGTACAAATGTAAAAAATATTATATACGGAATGCAATCCTTTTATAAAAAAAGAATTAAGATTTATAATCTTGAAAGGCTTCAAGAATTAATTCATTTTCAACTGATTGATTGATTTTTATTTTCCCGATACCTTCTATTAAAGCAAACTGAATAGTCCCGTACTCATTTTTTTTGTCATGAATGAGTAATTCGAGTATGGGTTCAATATCATTTTTGTCAAAAATAATATCTTCATAAATAGACTTTATACTTGATTTTATTTGAAAATATTCGTCTTTAGTGATGAGTTTTTTATTCCAAGAAATATAACTTTCTAATATTATCCCAACAGCAATTGCTTCTCCATGCAATAAAGTAGTTTTATTTTTATTCTCCAGAAAATAACTTTCAATAGCATGACCCAATGTATGACCAAAATTTAATGCTTTTCGGATGTTTTTTTCAGTTGGATCCTGTAGCACAATTTCATTTTTTATTTCAACTGAACGGTAAATTAATGCATCAAAATCTGCAAAATCTATGACTTTCAAATCTAAAAATTGCTCCCAATATTTTTTATCATATATCAAACCGTGTTTCAACATCTCGGCAAGACCGGAACGCATTTCTTTTTGGGCTAGCGTTTCTAGGTATTGGGTATCGATAAGAACCATTTTAGGCACATTAATAACACCAATCTGGTTTTTTAAATTTCCTAAATCTATGCCGTTTTTCCCACCTACAGAAGCATCGACCATCGAAAGCAGCGTAGTTGGAACGTGAATAAAATCAACTCCGCGTTTGAAGGTCGAAGCTACAAAACCACCTAAATCAGTAACAACGCCACCTCCCAGATTGATTATAAGACTTTTTCTGTCAGCTCCAAGTTCCGTGAGTACATTCCAGATTTGAATGCAGGTTTCAATATTTTTATTTTCTTCACCGGCATCAAATTCAATAATTTCAATTGTTAGATCTGTTTCCAGATAAGGAAGGAAATTAGGCAAGCAAAACTCGTTTGTAGTATTATCTAAAATAATAAATAGATTTGAATATTTATTTTCTTTTAAATGAAGGTTTAACGCTTCGTATCCTTTTTCGTTGAAATGTATTGGGTAACTGTTGGCTTGAATTGACTGCATCGTTGTTGATTAATTGGAACCGCAAAATAAGGTAATTTTTGCTAAATAATATTCAAAACTCTGTCTATATTTGTACAAAAATTTAACAAATAATGAAAAAAATATTCAATAATACACAAGTTGCCTTTTCATTAAAAAGTGATACCGAACTCGATAGAGCTTATTTTCTTTTCAAAATGATTGCTAATCAGCCTCTAGTTCGTATTGGAACAGCAGTTACTAATTTTGCTTTGAAAGCTAATCTTCCTGTTGAAGGTTTGATTCGTGCTACCGTTTTTGACCATTTTTGTGGCGGAGTAAATGAAGTGGATTGTCTTTCTGTAGTTGATAAAATGTATACCAAGGGTGTTTCATCCGTTTTGGATTATTCTGTTGAAGGTAAAGAGGAAGAAGAACAGTTTGATGGTGCGCTTGAAATGACTTTAAAAACCATTGACTTTGCCAAAGAACGTCAAGCGATTCCTTTTGCTGTTTTTAAACCAACCGGTTTTGGTCGTTTTGAATTGTATGAGAAATTGGGCGAAAAACAAACGTTAACTTCTGAGGAACAAGCTGAATGGGATAGAGTAGTAGCCCGGTTTGATTTGGTTTGTAAAGATGCCCATTCTAAAAATGTTGCGTTGCTAATTGATGGTGAAGAAAGTTGGATGCAAGATGCAGCGGATGATTTAGTGACCGAAATGATGCGTAAATACAATACCGAAAAAGCGATTGTTTTCAATACGTTGCAAATGTATCGTTGGGATCGTTTGGATTACTTGAAAAAATTACACGAAAAAGCCAAAAAAGAGGGATTCTTTATCGGAATGAAATTGGTTCGTGGTGCTTATATGGAAAAAGAAATTGTACGTGCCGAAGAAAAAGGATATCCATCGCCAATATGCGCTTCAAAAGAAGCTACTGATGAAAATTATGATGCTGCAGTTCGCTACATGATTGAGTACTTAGATAAGATGTCAATTTTTGCAGGAACCCACAATGAGTTAAGTACGTATACTTTAATGGAGTTGATGCAAGAAAAAGGAATTAAAACGAACGATGATAGAATTTGGTTTGGTCAATTGTATGGAATGAGCGATAATATCAGTTACAATCTGGCTGCTCATGGATACAATGTTGCTAAATACTTGCCTTTTGGTCCTGTAAAAGATGTGATGCCGTACTTGATTCGTCGTGCTGAAGAAAACACTTCAGTTGCGGGACAAACCAGTCGCGAATTAGAAATGATAAAAGCGGAACGCAACAGAAGAAAAGGGAAATAGAAATGAGTGTTTAGTCTCAGGTATTCAGTTACATTTAAATCTATAAAAAAACTCCATTCAGCATACAGAATGGAGTTTTTTTATGTCAAAATTAGTACTGAATTTTAAGAGTTGCTAAACTGCAGATTACTTAAATTTTTATAAATTCCGTTTTCCAATGCTATTAATTCCTGATGTGTTCCTTGTTCTGTTATTTTTCCTTTATCCAGAACCAAAATTTGATCAGCACTTCGAATGGTTGAAAGACGGTGAGCTATAATAATGCTAGTTCTTCCTTGCATCAATATTTCTAAAGCTTCTTGAACCAGTTTTTCACTTTCACTGTCTAATGATGACGTAGCTTCATCTAGAATCAAAATACTTGGATTTTTCAATAATGCTCTTGCAATTGCAATACGTTGTCGCTGTCCTCCAGAAAGTTTAATTCCTCTTTCTCCCACAATCGTTTCAAATTTTTCAGGAAAACTTTCGATAAAATTATAAGCATTTGCTTGTTTTGAAGCGGTAACAATTTCTTCTTCGGTGGCATTTGGTTTTCCATAAGCAATATTTTCTCTGATGGTTCCACCAAATAATATCACATCTTGCGGTACAATACTCATGTTTCCACGAAGGTTTTCTAAATCAAAATCATAAATATTTTTTCCATCAACTAATATTTCTCCTTCATCAATAGTATAAAAACGTAATAACAGGGAAGCAATTGTCGATTTTCCGGTTCCACTAGGACCTACAATAGCTATTTTTTGACCAAAATTAGCAGTAAAACTAACATCTTTCAATACTTTAATTTCTTTTCTCGAATGGTAACTGAAGGCTACATTCTTGAACGTAACGTTTCCTTTTATTTTCTGATTTTCAGCAATATCTTGAACTGTATTAATTTTTTCAGGAGTTTCATCCAATAATTCAAAAACTCTTTCTGTTGCGCCAATCGCTTTTTGGATTTGAGCATAAAGTTCTGCAATACCACCAAAAGAAGCGCCAACGAATGTGGAATACAATACAAACGAAATCAATTGGCCAACACTCATTTCCCCGCTGATACTCAATCGAACACCAAACCAAACGACTGCTACAATGGCTCCAAAAAGACAAAAAATAATAAATGAGGCAAAATAACCTCGGTATTTCCCCCCTTTGATGGCGATTTTAACGACTTCCTTTATTTTTCCGTCATAACGGGCAATTTCGTACCATTCATTGGCAAAAGCCTTAACAATACTAATGCCTTGCATGGTTTCTTCAACAATCACTTGACTTTCAGCAACTTTATCTTGAACATTTTTTGAATATTTCCTGATGAATCGTCCAAAAATAACTGCGGCCACTGCAACAAGCGGAACTACGGATAACATCAATAACGTCAATTTAATACTTTCATTCGCCAATAAAAGAACACCACCAATAATTAAAATGAATTGCCTTAAAAATTCAGCTATTGTAGATGTTAGGGTGTCTTGAATTTGGGTTATATCAGAACTGATTCGGCTGTTTAATTCGCCAACACGCTTTTGCGAGAAGAAAGACATGGGGAGTTTTACCAAATTGCTGTAAAGCGATAATCGAAGATTAGCTAAGGTATTTTCTGTAAAATTTACAAATAAATACAATCTAAAAAATGAAAAAATAGATTGAAGAAATAAGATTACAATTAGTCCTCCTGCAATCATGTTAGCCTGGGAGTTGTCTTTGTTTTTCACACAATCGATAAGCATTCCCATTAATTTTGGAAAAGCCAAAGCGGTTGCTCCTGTAAATAATAAAAAAATTAAACCTACGTAAAATTTCCAACGGTGATTTCCTGCATATTGAAATATTACAATTGCTTTTTGGAGTGAACTTGCAGTAATTTTTGATTTTGGTAAATCGTTTTCTTTGAACCTGGCCATTATCTATTGTTTATGTCGCAAATGTAAGACTATAACGAATCAATACAAAAAAATAGTAGCGTTTCATGTTTAACATAAAGTGCTATTATAGAGCTTAAAAGCAAATAGAGTCAATATTTTATTAATTTTTTTTACTGTTTTGCTTGTAGATACAATTTCTAACTGTATATTTGCACTCGCAATAAGGAAATGAAAATATCTAAATTGTACAAGGGCGATTAGCTCAGCTGGTTCAGAGCACCTCGTTTACACCGAGGGGGTCGGGGGTTCGAACCCCTCATCGCCCACCATAATTTACAAACCTCCAAAGTCATTTGATTTTGAAGGTTTTTTTTTGGTTCGAAAAATTGACAGATATTTAATAAAATCTCTCAACACCATTGATTACTATAATGTCAGGTTCGAACTGCGTAAGGTTCAAAGACATAATCCAATAACAATAATAGTTTTTTACCCCTACTTTTTTTTCGCTTTTTAGGATTTATTCTTAATTAAGAATTAATTATCAAGCAGACAAATGACAAAAACGGTTTTTCCATCATCATTTTTATATGCCAAATAACCACTGTGAGCCTCTACAATGCTCTTAGACAAAGTCAAGCCAATTCCGGCACCTTCTTTGCGAGTGGTGAAAAATGGCAAGAATATTTTACTTTCTATTTCTTTTTCGATGCCTTTTCCAGTATCGGTAATCATGATAAAAATTCTCTTTTCTTTGACTTCTGCCGATATAATAATCTGTTTTTTTTCTGCATTTGACAAAGCATAAATGCAATTCGTAAAAAGATTAATCAATACTTGCTCCATCTGTTGCGGATCAATATTGAGTCTTCGGTCGAAAGTAATCGTGTTTATGACTTCTATTTGTTCTTTTTTAAACAAAGGATTCATGATTTGACAACTGTTTTCAATTAACTTTGACAATTCAATAACTTCTTTTTTGGGAGAAGGCAACGTGGCCAGTTTTCGGTAACTTTCTACAAATTGTTGTAAATGGTCGCTTCGTCTCAACATTGTAGCAACACTGCTTTTCATGTCGTCCAAATCTTCTGCCGAAATGGTTTCTTGGTGAACCATGCCCTGTAAATTTTGGGACAGTGAGCGAATTGGAGTTATCGAATTCAAAAGTTCATGCGAGATTACTTTCATCAAATTGATCCAAGCCTCTTTCTCTTTTTTCTCTATTACATTTTGAATTGAATCCAGTGAAACAATAAAATAATCTTGATTGTAAATTTCACTCCTAGATGTCTGCATCACAAATGTTTGGGTGTCCTGTTGATTAACACGTATTTCTAATGACGTTTTAATTTCCTGAAAATCCTGCTGTTCAATAATTTCACATAAGGTAGACAAATGATTTTTTAAATACTTCCATTTGGAGACTTTAGGCACATTAAAATGCTTAGAAAAATAGTCATTCATCAAAAAAATATTCCAGCCATTTCCGTCTTTTTGCAGAATAATAATCCCCGTTTCGATAGTATTTAGAATAGAACGATACACTATATCTTTTGAAACCTGATAGTTTTCTTTATTTTTTAGTGTTTCGTACAGCTTAAATAAACTAGAATAATTTTGATACGATTTATGTTTCGAAAAATCCGATGTGAAATCATTTTGTAAAATAGAGGCAATCGTTCTATCATAAATCAAAAAAGCTTTTTTAATATAAAAATACATTTCGACTAAGAGAAGAAAAAGTACAAGAAGCCCAAAAAGTGCTGAAAAAAGTAATCCTTTTTGAAAAATAAAGATGGAAATTCCGGCAACGGAAAGAATAAAAATTAGTCTAAGAAAAAGGAGTTGGTAAGTTTTCAAGGATCTAAACATATTAGTTGATGTTATATTTTTCTAACCGTCGGTACAATGCACCTCTGGATAATCCTAGTTCTTCTGCAGTTTTACTAATATTGTTGTTATTTTTTAACAGGATTTTCTCAATAGCCGTTTTTTCTACTGCCGAAAGTTGAATATAATTTTGATTGTCATCGTAAGTTGTGATTTGCTCCAAATCTAAATCCGAAACGCTAATGTAATTGTTCTCACAAAGAATCACGGCACGCTCTACTCGGTTTTCCATTTCTCGAATGTTTCCGTTCCAAGAATGCTTTATTATTTGTTCCAATGCTTTTTCGTCAAAAATAATTTCGTCACGTCCATATTTTATGATCATTTTTTGCAAAAGATAATATGCCAAAGGGATTTTATCTTCGTCTCGTTCTCTTAATGGGGGCAAAACTATTTCCATAGTGTTGATGCGATAATATAAATCTTCACGGAAGTTTTTATCCATAACTTCTTGTTTTAGATTCATATTAGTAGCTGTGATTATGCGAACATTTAAAGGCCTTGCTTTTGATTCTCCTAATCGGGTTACCATTTTAGTTTGAATTACCTGCAAGAGTTTAGATTGTAAATGCAATGGAACGTTTCCTATCTCATCCAAAAAAATAGTGCCGTTTTGAGCCATTTCAAAACGTCCTGGAGTATCAACTTTTGCGTCTGTAAAAGCACCCTTGGCATAACCAAATAATTCGCTTTCAAAAATATTGGAATTTAAAGAACCCAAATCAACGTTAATAAATGGATTATTTTTTCTCTCCGATTGCAGATGAAGATGATAAGATAAAACAAATTTTCCGGTTCCGTTTTCGCCGAGAATTAAAATATTAGCATCTGTTTTGGCCACTTTATCTGCCAGAGAATAAGCTTTTTTTATAACATCTGAATTACCAACAAAAAATTCGTCTACAATCTCAATAGCATTTGATTTTTTTTGCTCTTTCCGGCTTTTATCAACTGCTTGCTTAACAACGCTAAGCAATTTTTCATTTTCCCAAGGCTTTAAAATATAATCAAAAGCACCAGCTTTTAAACCTTCTACAGCCGTTTCTACTTTACCAAAAGCGGTCATCAAAATAACGACAGTTTTCGGCGAAAGCATTTTTATTTCTTTTAATAAATACAAACCTTCTCTGCCGTCCTCAAATCCTATTCTGTAATTCATATCGAGCAAAACTACATCAATGTTGTTTTGTGATAATAGTTCGACTACATTTTTAGGGTTATTGAGCGTATAAATATTTTCAAAATGCTTTTTAAGGAGCATTTTGGAAGCAAAAAGAATGTCTTCTTGGTCGTCTATGACTAATATGGAGGCGTTGGTCTTTTTCATTCTAACGTAATTTCTGTATTTTTTTATTCAGAAAATGGAATCATTGTTCAGTTTCGGACAAATAGTGTTCAATTACGGACACCGTATAAATTTTATTAAAATTAAAAACTTAATAATAAGGTCATTACATTTTTTAATTTTCTGGTACAATTATCCTTATAGACTAGACAAATAATAAATAATGGACACTAAAATTATACGTAAAACTAACAAAAATAAGTATCTTTTAATTGCTTTGCCAATTATCTTACTCTTCGGGTATTTTGTCTTTTCATCTGCTACTAAAAAAAGAAGTTTGAACGTAAAAAAAGTTGAAATTACTATTAAGACCGTAGAAAATAATTTTTTCGAAGATTTTATGTCTTTTCAGGCAAAAGCAGTTCCTTTAAATTCAATGTTGGTTAATATTATAGAAGGTGGAGCAGTTCAGGAAATATTTGTTGAAAACGGAGATATGGTTGTAAAAGCACAGCCGTTAGCGCGCTTGTATAATCCTAATGCAGAACTGGCATACATGCAACAGGAAACAGCGATTATCGAACAAATCAATAATTTGAACAAAGCCAAACTCGATTTAAGAAATCAGGAACTGAATTTAGAAAAAGACTTGATTGGGATAGAGCACGATTATCTTGATGCTAAAAACTTATTCGAATTGAACCAAAAACTTTTCGACAAAGAAATACTTTCTAAAAACGAATGGATAAAAACTCAGGAGAATTATCGTTTTCAAAAAGAGCGCATGAACATCATCAAACAAAGTGTCAAAAAAGAAAAATTGGCAAATCAAGTCCAGATTGGACAATTGAATCAATCCATTGGTTTCATGAATAAAAGTTTGGATATTTTGAGAATGAATAAAAAGAATTTCCTTATTACAGCACCAATTTCTGGAAGACTTTCTTCCTTTGAACCTATACTAGGGAAAACCTATGAACAAAATACAAGTATTGGTTCTATTGATGACAGGAAAGGATATAAATTGATAGCTGACATCGATGAATTTTATTTGGATAAAATTGCAGAACAACAAAAAGGAACAGTAGATTTTGAAAATAAATCCATC
This sequence comes from Flavobacterium amylolyticum, assembly GCF_048284335.1. Taxonomy (NCBI): domain Bacteria; kingdom Pseudomonadati; phylum Bacteroidota; class Flavobacteriia; order Flavobacteriales; family Flavobacteriaceae; genus Flavobacterium; species Flavobacterium amylolyticum. The sequence continues at coordinate 723,118 of NZ_JBLVPG010000002.1, read as the reverse complement.
GAAGTTTTAATAACCAAAGTGATTCCTGAAATAAAAAATGGAAGGTTTCAAGTAGAATTGGATTTTGTTTCATCTGAAAAATTAGATTTAAAACAAGGATTGAGTTTTGGCGTAAAATTAAACCTATCAGAAAAAACCAAGACGGTAGTACTTTCCAAAGGAAGCTTTAACGAAGAAACTAGTGGAAAATGGATTTTTGTAGTCAAGGGTAACAAAGCAGAGAGAAAAGCAATCAAATTGGGTCGAGAAAATCCATTATACTATGAAGTACTCGGCGGATTGAAAGCAGGTGAAAAAGTGATCACTTCCTCTTATAAAGACTATAAAGAAGTCGAAGTTTTGAATTTAGAATAAAAAAAGTAGTGAATAATTAATTTAGATAAAAATAGCATCAATCAAAAAACGAATAGTATGATCACAATTAAAAATCTTTCAAAAGTATTTAGAACCGAAGAAGTGGAAACCATGGCATTAAGTGAAGTTTCATTAACCATTAATCAAGGAGATTTTGTTTCGATTATGGGACCATCGGGAAGCGGAAAGTCCACTTTATTAAATATTGTTGGGTTGCTAGACAGTGCTTCGGGCGGGAGTTATCAGTTACTTAATCAAGAAATGATTGGGCTGAAAGAGAAAGAAAAATCGAAAGCAAGAAAAGAAAATATTGGCTTTATTTTTCAGAATTTCAACCTAATAGATGAATTATCAGTTTATGACAATATTGAATTGCCGTTGATTTACAATAAAGTTCCATCCGCTGATAGAAAGAAAAAAGTAGAAGCAATAGCTGATAAATTAGGAATTTCCCACCGATTGAAACATTATCCGCAGCAACTTTCCGGAGGACAGCAACAGCGTGTAGCTGTGGCAAGAGCCTTGATTAACGACCCAAAAATTATTCTTGCCGATGAGCCTACTGGAAATCTGGACAGTAAAAACGGAAATGAAGTAATGGAACTTTTAACCGATTTACATGCCAATGGAGCCACAATCCTGATGGTGACCCACTCTGATTATGATGCTTCCTTCTCGCAGAAAACGATTCTTATGAAAGATGGAGTTGTCATTTCTGAAAAAATAATTCAAAGAAATGTAGATGTTTTTAAAGTATAAAAATGATAACCATTCTCATATCAATCATCACAATCATTTTTGAGTTGCTTTGCAAAATAATTTTGTAAACGTCTCAAACTTCATCAATCAAAATTAAATCAATCAAAAAGTATGATACTCAATTGGATTAAAATATTTATTTATCACTTAAAGCAAAGCAAACTGTTTTCTTTTCTCAACGTTTTGGGTTTGAGCATTGGTATTGCAGGCGTGATTTTCGCCATTTTATATTGGAATGACGAACATAGTTACGATGCTTGGAATCCCAATAAAGAAAATGTTTTTTTTGTCGCTAATCAAATGAGCGAAAACACATTTTGGGCTTCAAGTTCAGCTCCAATAGGGGCTGCAATAAAAGAGAAAAGTTCAGAAGTAGAATCGTATTGTTATTTAAGTGGAAATTATGAAAGCGATCTAATTCGGTTTAAAAATAAAAAAGTGCAATCGAGTAAAATCGTATTAGCACAAAAGAATTTTTTTGAATTTTTCCTTTTTGAATTTGTAGAAGGAAACCAAAAATCAGCGTTATCAGATGAAAATAGTATCAGTCTATCGGAAGATTTAGCTTTGCAGCTTTTTGGAAAAGAGACTGCTTTAGGAAAAGAAGTTCTTTTTCAGAATAAAAAACTCACTGTAAAAGGCGTTTATAAAATGGATAAAAAATCTTCTTATAATCCTTCCGGTGTTGTTAATTTTATTGATTTAAGAATTAGAAAATCTATTGATCAATGGGGAAATTTTCAGTTTGTATTATTTCTTAAAGTTAAAAATCCTAGTAAAGTTTCGCTTATCGAAAATGATTTGCAAAAACTTTATTACGATAACATGACCGTTCGTTATGCTAAAGAAAACGGAATTACTCCAGTGCAATACATTGAAAAATATGGGAATACCAAACCCACTTTAGAGCCTTTGTCTACTATTCGGTTACATACTAAAACGGGTGGTCTAATTGAGGAAAATGGTAATTTTCAGTTTTTAATGATTGTGGTAGGATTATCTGTTTTAATTTTGATGCTTTCAATTGTAAATTACATCAATTCTGCAACAGCAAATGCTATAAAACGTGCCAAAGAAGTTGGCGTAAGAAAAGTTATAGGTTCCTCAAAAATTAATATAATTCAGCAATTTGTTTTTGAAACAGCAATACTATCGTTGTTTTCAATTTTAATTGCTCTTGTAATTGTTGAACTGTCATTACCTTATTATAATGATTTTTTAAATAAAACTATCGTTGTACAAGGCAGTGAATTTTATTTAGAACTTATTATAATATTCATTATTACGGTTTGTCTGGCAGGAGTTTTTCCAGCAATATATGTTTCTAATTTTGAAACATTAAAGGTATTGAAAGGCAATTTTGGGAGAAGTAAAAGTGGTGTTTGGTTACGCAACGGAATGTTGATTTTTCAATTTTCAATTGCGACTTTTTTTATCATCGGATCCTATATTGTTTATCAGCAAATAGACCATATGAATAAAAAGGATTTGGGTTTCAAGGCTAATCAAATTTTAAGTATTTCTTATCGTAATGTATATGGAGAAGAAATAACAGATAATTTTAGATTTGATCGCTACTTAACTATCAAAAATGAATTATTGCGCATTCCCGGTGTAAAACAAGTTGCAGCAGGTGGCTTTGCTTTTGGAGGATCTGCAAAATCAACAATAACATATCAATATAAAGATCAAAGTGTGGATGGAGACAATATTCCAATTGATTTTGGAATGTTAGAAATGATGCAAATAAAAATTGTAAAGGGGAGATACTTGAGTCCAAAATTTGCTCAGGATACCATTAATACGATGCTAATAAATGAAACTGCCGCACGACTAATAAAAGAGAAAAACCCAATTGGAAAAAAGGTAAATTGGAATGGTAAAGAGATAATTATCGTTGGAGTTGTAAAAGATTTTAACATAGGTAATCCAGCCGAAGCTATTCCTCCAATGTCATTATTCCATTTTAAAACAAATTTGTGGTTGACATTTGCTTTAAACAATATTTACATCGATGCAGATTCAAAAACGATGAACCAAACATTAGCCGATCTGGAAAAATTTTGGCTAAAAAAAGTAGATCCTGATTATCCGTTTGAATACGATTTTGTAGATAAAGATTACAAAAGATCGTATAGCAGTTATGTGAAGCAAAAAAACCTATTCTCAATACTCAATATTGTGGTGATCCTAATTGCACTCTTTGGCTTATTTTGCCTAGCCTCCTTTTCTATCGAAAGACGCATGAAAGAAATTGCCGTTAGAAAAACACTCGGCGCCGAGACTACTGTTTTACTAAAAGAATTATCTAAGCAATACATCATTTTCTGCGTAATAGGATTTTTGATTGCAGTCTTACCAGCATATTATTTGTTAAATAAATGGTTAGAGAATTTCGCTTATCGAATTGATATTTCAATCTATCCATTTCTAATTGGCTTTATTGCCTTATTATCATTGACCTTACTTGTCGTTCTTTTAAGAGCGTTTCAAGCCATAAGAGTAGACGTTTTACAATACTTAAAATACGAGTAATCATGTTGAAAAATTGGATTAAAATATTTATTTACAACTTAAAGCAAAACAAATTGTTTTCTTTTCTCAACGTTTTGGGTTTGAGCATTGGTGTTGCAGGAGTGATATTCGCCATTTTATATTGGAATGACGAACATAGTTATGATAAATGGAATCCTGAAAAGGATAACGTTTACATGGTTATAAATACTTTGAACAATAATAAATGGCCTTATACAGTTGCTCCCATAGGACAATATCTAAAAAATGATCCTAATGTAGAAAGTTACAACTACTGCTATAATTGGTATGACTCCGATATGTTTATTTACAACGGAAAAAAGCAAAAAATAGCGAAAGGATTTAATACTCAAAATAAGTTTTTCGATTATTTTCCCTTTCCTTTTATTTTCGGAAATGCTAAAAATGCTTTAAAAGATGATTCTTCAATTGCTATTTCTGAGAAAATTTACAATACTTTTTTTGACAAAGAAAACCCAATAGGTAAGCAAATAAAATTTGGAGAAAACTTTTATACCATTAGTGGTGTTTATAAAAATGAAATGAAAAGTTCTGTTGCTCCAGATGTTGTGTTGACAGATAACTTTAAAAAAGTTATAACACAGAGTGTAGACCAATGGGAATCTTTTAATTTTTGTTTGCTTATAAAACTTAAGGATAATTCTAAAAAAGAGTTAGTAGAACGAAAAATTGAGCAACTTTTTATTGACAATGTTATTAAACCCGAAGCTAAAGAAGCCAATATTAGTTTAGAACAGCAAATAAAAGAACATGGGATTGTTGCTATAAATTTAGAACCACTTAAAGATGCTAGGCTTAATTCCGTATTAGTAGGAGGTTGGGGCTATCCCGAAGGAGTGGGGAATTATCAATATTTAATCATAATGGCAGGATTGTCTATTTTAATAATGATTCTTTCCATTATTAATTATATCAATTTAGCTACTGCCAGTGCTATCAAGAGAGCGAAAGAGGTAGGAGTGCGCAAAGTATTGGGTGCAAGCAAAAGGAATATCACATTTCAATTTATCTCAGAAACAATAGTAATTGTGCTCCTTTCTATTCTTTTCGCATTAGTAATTGTCGAGATTTCATTGCCTTATTATAATGAACTTTTAGACAAGGATTTAAAAATTTATGGTAGTCAATTCTATTTACAATTGTTATTTATTTTCGGAATAGTGGTTTTATTAGGGGGATTTTTCCCAGCGCTATATATTTCAAGTTTTGAAGCACAAAAAGTCTTAAAAGGAAATTTTAACAGAAGTAAAACTGGAATTTGGCTGCGGAACAGTATGTTGGTTTTTCAATTTGCTATAGCTGTTTTTTTTATTATCGGCACAACAATTGTCCACCAACAGGTAAATTACTTAACCAATAAAAACCTTGGTTTTAAAGGTGATCAAGTTATTGAAATTGATTTTCTGAAAAAATTTGACAAACAATCTGATGCAAGTTATAAGAAGGATTTTTTCCAGAGCTATTTGGCTGCAAAAGATAGATTGAGCAGAATGAAAGGCGTTAATCAAGTGGCTACAGCAAATTTCACTTTTGGAAATGGGGCACGTTCTTCAAGCGATTATGTGTGTCAAAATAATAACATTCAAGGATTGAACATGGCTGTTGATTTTGGAATGATGGAAATGATGAATATCAAATTATTAGAAGGAAGGTATTTCAATTCTCAATTCGCTTCAGACACTATTAATAATGTAATGGTAAATGAAACAGCTATAAAAATATTAGGAATTAAACAGCCAGTAGGTAAAGAAATTGTTTCTGGTGATGGTGAGAAATTCAAAATAATCAGCGTTGTAAAAGACTTCAATTTAAGAGGGCCTCAAGAGAAAAACTCACCAATGGTGTTTACGCATTTAAAGACAATGCCATTGATGTTGCAAGGTGTAAATTCAATTTTTGTAAAAGTAAAGGGAGAAAATATAGAAGAAACGATGAGCGATATTGAGCAATTTTGGACTACTAAAGTGGATACCGAATATCCGTTCTCGTATGAGTTTGTAGATAAAAAATACGCACGATCTTTTAAGGAATATGTAAAACAAAAAAATCTATTCTCAATCCTAAATGTGGTGGTTGTTCTTATTGCCATTTTCGGTTTGTTTGCTCTGGCTTCTTTCTCTATGGAGCGAAGATTACGAGAAATTGCTATTCGAAAAACATTGGGTGCTGAAACCAATATTTTACTCAAAGAATTATCAAAACAATATGTTGTTTTCTGTCTAATAGGTTTTGTCATTGGCGTAGTTCCTGCCTACTTATTATTAGAAAAATGGCTCGAAAATTTTGCGTACCGAATTACAATTCAAATTTTTCCTTTTACAATCGCTTTTCTGTCTTTACTGTTATTAACATTAATAATTGTTTTGGCAAAAGCTTTTCAAGTAACCAGAATGGATGTTTTAAAATATTTAAAATACGAATAATTAAAAAGATTTACACCCTTTTTTTAACTAACCAAAACCCAAATAATGTTATTAAACTATATTAAAATATTCCTCTATCATTTAAAGCAAAACAAACTGTTTTCATTTCTTAACGTTTTCGGACTAGCCATAGGAATTGCAGGATTAATTTTTGCTCTACTATATTGGAACGACGAACAAAGTTATGATGAGTGGAATCCTGAAAAGGACAACGTATATCAGGTTTTAGTGCAGTTAACCGGAATGCCGGTTTTTTCAGATTGTGCTTTATTCCTAAAACCTATTTTAGATAAAGATACTAATGTAGAAAAGGTAGTTTATGCTGACAGCTGGTATCAAAAGGATAAAATTATCTACAAAGGCAAGAAAGCAATAGTTGATAAAATTATTAATGTTGAGCCTGATTTCTTTTCTCTTTTTCCATTTGAAATAATTAAGGGAGATGTGGTTTCGGCATTAAAAGATGATTCAAGTGTTGCTATTTCAGATGTGATTGCTAAACGAGTTTTTGGTGACGAAAATCCGATTGGTAAAGAAATAACATGTTTGGATCAAATGTTTATAGTGCGCGCTCTGTATCATAATCCAGAGAACTCTTCAATTGCTCCGGATGTTATAATGAATAAAATGACGCAGTTCAAAAGTGAAAATACGACAGGACCTTTTATATTCAAGTTACTTCTTAAAATTAAAGATCCATCAAAAATTGAAAATACTCGAAAGAGTTTAGAGAAAACTTACAACCAAGATTTTGTTCGGAGAATTGCCCAGGAAGAAGGTTTTACTTTAGAAGAAATGGCGAAGAAAATGGGTCATTTTAATGTAGTTATAGAGCCACTTTCAAAAGCGAGATTACATTCTATTACAGATGGATATCCAGAAGGGAGAGGAAATTATCAGTTTTTGTTGATTATGGTTGGGTTATCTGTTTTAATTCTCATTTTATCACTTGTAAATTATATCAATTTGGCTACAGCGAATGCGGTTCAACGTGCTAAAGAGGTCGGTGTTCGTAAAGTTGTGGGGGCTTCAAAAGGTACTATTGTTATTCAATTTATTTTTGAAACTGCTCTAATAAGTTTGTTTTCGATTTTATTAGCATTAGTTATTGTTGAGTTGACTTTGCCGTATTACAATGATTTTTTAAATAAGAGTTTACGAATAATTGGTAGTCAGTTTTATCTGCAATTAGTTCTGATTTTCTGTATTACAGTTTTGGTAGCAGGAATACTTCCAGCCGTTTACGTTGCTAATTTCGAAACTTTAAAAGTTCTTAAAAGCAATTTTGGAAGAAGTAAAAACGGAATCTGGTTGCGAAACGGAATGTTGATTTTCCAGTTTACGGTGGCTACTTTCTTTATTGTTGGTTCTTATATCGTGTATCAGCAAATCGATTATCTAACCAATAAAGATTTAGGTTTTAAAGGAGATCAAGTGATTGAGATTAATTTGAATTTTCCAGATTCGGATTATGAAGTGGAAAACGTAGGGCAAAATATCTACAACAAATACAGTACAATAAAACAAGAACTGGCTAAAATAAAAGGTGTAGAACAAGCTTCTACAGGATTAATTGCATTTGATGGTTCAGATAATTCATTAGGAGGTGTATTGTACAATGATGAACTTTTTAAAGCACGAACAATTGCAGTTGATTTTAGTTTGTTCGAAATGATGAAAATAGAATTAGTTAAAGGAAGGTCTCTTGATCAAAAACATGCTTCGGACACTATTACTTCTGTGGTGATTAATGAAACAGCACAAAAGTTGATGAACATGAAAGAGCCTATAGGAAAAGAACTAATTATTAAAGAACGAAAATTAAAAATCATAGGAGTTGTAAAAGATTTTAATTTATTAAGTCCTGAAATTGAAGTGTCAGGGATGTATTTCTATCATCTTAAAACAGCAGATATTGCTCAAAATATCAATAAGGTTTTCGTAAAACTAAAAGCAGATAACATTGAAAATACAATTGCCGATATTGAAAAACTATGGAGCAAAATCGATACTGAAAATCCGTTTAAATACGATTTTGTAGACAAACAATACGCTAGAACCTATGAAAATTATGTGAAGCAAAAGAATCTTTTTTCATTGTTAAATATTGTTGTAATTGGTATTGCGCTTTTTGGATTATTTGCTTTGGCGTCCTATTCAATTCAAAGGCGCATGAAAGAAATTGCTATTAGAAAAACTTTGGGTGCAGAAACGAATACTTTGTTGATAGAATTATCAAAACAGTATATTTTGTATTGCACAATCGAGTATTTAATCGCTTTGTTTCCTGTATATTATTTATTGAATAAATGGCTCGAAAATTTTGCTTTTAGGATTCACATGACAGTATTTCCATTCGTATTTGGTTTTATTGTTTTGCTACTTGTAACACTTTTGATAGTGCTTTCAAAAGCCTTTCAAGCAACTAAAACGGATGTTTTAAAATATTTAAAATATGAATAAGAATTTAATTTTTACGGTAGTCTTTTTTTTAATTTTTGCTTTAGTAAGTGCTCAGGAAAATTCTTGGCCACTTACCAAATGCATGGAAACGGCTTTGCAAAATAATATCGAAATAAAAATCAGACAACTTGAAATAAAAAAAACAGAAAAGTCCCAAAACTCAGTTTTGAATCGAATGTTACCCACTATTAATTTATATGGTGAACAAGGCTATAATTTTGGTTCCACCATTGATCCTTCGACTAATGGAAGAGTAAGTTCCAATATTCAAAATGATAATTTCTACCTGAATGCAAGAACAAATATGATAGATTTCAGTGCTTTTGCTAATGCTCAAAAAGATAAAATCAATATTGAGCAAGCTAAGGCCGAAAAAGAAGTAGTAGAAAATGAATATAAATTGCAGATTTTGGAAAGCTATTATCAAGTACTTTACGCACAGGAATTATTGAAAATTCAAAAAGAACAACTCAAGCAAGCTTCATTCAATCTGGACAGGGTAACTAAAGAAGTTACCATTGGGAATAAACCCCAAAGTGATTTGTATGATATGCAATTAAGCTTTTCGGAGGAAGAAAACCGAAATCTGGAAACCGAACAATTGTATGCTATTAAAAAAATACAATTATTCCAGTTGATGAATATTGTGGATGTGGCGACAGATGAAGTAGTATTAGACCCTTATTTAAATGAGGCCGCTAAAGATTTTGATAATGAGCTGTATAATCCTAAAATTAAACTTGCCGAGCTCAATTATCAAAACAGTTTGCAGTTGATCCGTTTAGAAAGAGCCGTCAATTATCCGATACTGTCAGCGTATTATGGATATTCTACTTTTTATTATAAAAATATAAAACAAGCAAATGCCAACACAGATTCTTTTTTCAATCAATTAGAAGATAATAAAAGCCAACAAGTTGGTATGCAATTGAGCGTTCCAATTTTCAATGGTTTTAGGAATAATAAAAAAATCAGTGCATCAAAAATAGTAGGTGATAAGGCTAAACTAGTCGTAGAACAGGAAAAACAACTGTTAGACAAACAAGTTGTATTGGAAGAACAAAACAAAAGAAATTATTTGCAGCTTCAGAATAAATTGGCGGAGAAAGAAAAGTATGCCAAAGCTTCTCTAGCAACTACTCAAGCTAAATTTATAAGCGGCAAAGTGGAAGCTATTTTATATTCCTCAGTAAAAAATCAAGTACTATCAGCTGAGTTTGAAGTATTAAAAAACAAACTTCAACTTCAGTATATTGGCCTGAAAATAAATCTGTTAATAAAGAATGAGTTGTGAAAATAAAGACTAATATTTAAAAGAATTTATAAGCTAAAATAGTAACGATAACTTCTTCAAATCCTGCAAAAAATGGTTCGTAAATAGTTCCGTATGGACCACCATAAGAGACAAAGAAGAAATATTCTCCTTTGTCTCTTTTTTATTGCCATCTATTTGCCTGTTAATTAAATACATTAGCTGAACAGCTTCGTTAATTCTTGCGGTTCGAAATCCAGTTCCATTAAATGTTAGATTTTCGGGATAAATTGAACCAATCAGATCCATACATTCTGCAAATGTTCCGCCTTCATACCCTATATTTTTACTACTAACTCTCTAGCGAGTTCTGATATGTTTGTTCTTTTGTAACTCAATTGGATTGCTTTGTCTTTAAAAGCTGTGTCATAAATTTTGCGTACCTGTTTCATGGGCTAAAATTAAGATTTATTTCTTAATTTTTATAATGGCTAAGTTGGCATGACCAACCAAAGTAAGTATTCACGACGTAGAGTTTTTAAAAGACCTAAAAAATCAATTATCTGATTTCGAACTACTTTGATATCGAGATTATTTGTTTGCATCACAACAATTAGGCTTATTTGAAGTGCAAATTTCAAATTGGAAAAACCAATGAGAAAAAATCAAAAAGTGTATAAAAAGCAACCTTGTATTTTAGAAAATCAAGAAAAATAATTGAAACTTTATTCCCTCAATTTTACAAATAATTTATGATTATAAAAAAATATTCGGAATTTTTTAAAAGTTTTAAAACAAGAATTTTGACTAAAATAGCAGCTTTAACTTCGGTATAATTCATCAATAAATTTATCTTTGACAAACCAATTAATAATTTTAAAACACAAATATTTTAATTACACCCAACTGTTATAATTAATGAAAAATTATAACAAAAATTTAGTTTCTAAAATTATTTGTATTTTAGATTTTTTAAATACTTTTGCACACTTAACTCAATTAACTAATTAATAATGAAAAAAATAATTTTATTACTTTCGGCAGGTGTTTTTTTAATTTCTTGTAGCAAAGTTGGCAAAGATGAATACATCATTTCTGGAACTGCAACAGGAATTGATAATGGGAAAACAATAATCTTGGAAACACAAGATGCAACTGGAATGATGTTGCCAAAAGACACTGTAAAAGTTGAAAATGGTAAGTTTGAAATGAAAGGAATTATAACAGAGCCTGCTTTCTACACGATTCAATTAGAAGGAGCGCAAGCAAAAATACCTTTTATATTAGAAAATGGAGAAGTAACCATTGCCATTAATAAAGATAGTATTCAAAAATCTAAAGTTTCAGGAACTTACAATAATGATGAGTACGTAACTTTCAATGAGGAAATCACTAAAGTTCAAAAGAAACTTATGGATTTCCAAAACAAAAACATGCAAGCAATGAATGCTGCTCAGCAATCTAAGGATACAGTAGTTATTAATAGTTTGATGAAAGAATTTTCAAAAATACAGGAAGAAGTTGGTGTCGCTTCAAAAGCAAAATATGTTACTTATGCAGAGACTCATCCTAAATCATTTATCACTGCCTTAATAATCCAAGGAATGCTAAATGATCCTACGGCAGATATAACAAAATCAGAAAAACTTTACAACAGTTTAGAAGAGTCATTAAAAAAAACAAAGCCAGGATTAGCCATCAAAACTAAACTTGCTGAAATGAAAGCGCCTGCAGCTGTGGGAGCAGCTCCAACTGCACCAGCTGGTGAAGCTAAATGAAGAGCAGATTTTTCAGGTCCTAATCCTCAAGGGAAAATAATTTCCTTAAAAGAAAGTTTAGGTAAAGTAACGATAGTCGATTTCTGGGCATCATGGTGTGGCCCATGTCGTCAGGAAAATCCAAATGTTGTAGCTCTTTACAAAGAATTACATGGTAAAGGCCTAAATATTATTGGTGTGTCTTTAGATAAAGATGCAAAAGCCTGGAAAGAAGCCATAGTTAAAGATAAATTAACCTGGAATCAGGTTTCAAATTTAAAATTTTGGGATGAGCCAATTGCAGCACAATATAAAGTAGAGTCTATTCCTGCAACTTTTATCCTTGATGCATCAGGTAATGTAGTAGCAAGAGATTTGCGAGGCGATGCTCTTAGAGCAAAAATTTTAGAACTTTTAGCTAAATAGACACTTTTCTTCAGTACTAATATAAAAATCTCCCTCGCGGAGATTTTTATATTTTATTCAATACCAATGTATTAAAAATAATACTGAAATTAAGTGCAAATTTAGCTTGGAAACATCAAAACTGTTTTTATATTTGCACCCAGTTAGTATAATAAGCAATGCTTATTGTGTTTTGGGGAGATACTCAAGCGGCCAACGAGGGCAGACTGTAAATCTGCTGTGTAAACTTCGCAGGTTCGAATCCTGCTCTCCCCACAGAATATAATCAACATTTAAGCCCAGTAAATCATATGATTTATTGGGCTTTTTTTTCTGACAACTTCAAGATATTTATTCAAACTTTAATCTTATGAGGCAAAATCGAAACTTGTAAAAAAATCAAATTTAGGATTCTCTTGATCTCAAAAAATGAGGTGCAGCTGTAATATAAATCTAATTAAAATAACACATGATATCTAAAATAAAATACAAATGAATTAAAATTTAGTTTATCAATATTTAGTAATTTTTTTGAAATTAAAACAGGTCTTTGTCCTATCACTTCTGAACCATCTTCAATATTAAATTTCTCCATGATGGGAGTAACTTGACTACCTTACATTTATTTCATCAATGCCGACAAACTATCTCTTAACGATTTACTCGCATTTGCACAAGTAGCAAATTCATTCATATTTTTATGAGTACAAATAAACTCAGTAGGGTTATTATTTGTATAGGACCTTTGCGTATTTCAAAATAATCTGCTAAAGCTTTAAATCATTTAGTAAGAGGTTCGAATTTTGTCTAATTCGGATTGGAAAATCGCTTCTACACGACTGATTTATATAGATTTTTAAATTTAGTAATCTTTTTTTATATTAATAATTTTTATATGTCTTATTTATCGACTGTTTTTAATCAATTTTCTAAACATAAAAGTCGATGCGTTTGTAAATTTTTTATATAATATATTTTCTTAAGGTTTGTAAAAATTTGAAATTTAGATAAATTACTATAAGATTAAAACGTTTTTTTTTATTTTAAAAAACAAACTGTGAACTTTATCTATAAAATTTTTCTTTCATGACAAATATCATATTTAATTAATTTAGCGAATATAATTATGAGTAAAAAGAATTTATTGAGGAAACATAGAAATTAAAGATGTTTATTTATTTTTGAATTTGATATTTTGATTTTTTAATACATTAGGCGTTAAAAAGGTATTAGAAACTATTTCTTATCAGATTGTATATACTATTGCCTGATTAAAGAGTTTTGTATTTTCTCTTTATTTTCTTTACTCCTAATGTCTGAAGTTGTATTTTAGTAACAATAATGGGTTAAAGTGGGTATACTAAATAGCCTTTGTTGCAATAAGTACAAATTTAGGTATTGCCTTACCACCAGTCATAATTTAAACGTTATGCAGCGAATTGTAGCATCATTTTCTCAAAGTTGTTTCCATATGTATTAGGGCAACTAAAACGCAGATTACCCAACAATAAGCTTAGAACAAAAGAGATTGTAGGCAATAAAAAGGAAATATTTTTTTTGTAAAGTCAATAAAAGTAGGTAGTTAACAAATAAAAGAATGGTAATTACTTTCTGATTCCGAAATTAGGGTACAAATATGTACAAAAGAATGAGTCAATAACAACAAACAAACCTTGATCAAATTTCAAATAAACAATGACTATGTTAAAATGTTATTACCTAAATAACTGGTTTCTCCGGATTTATCATGCTTTTTTCAGCATTTAAATAATTGCGAAGCGATAACTACTTGCAATTTAGTCAGTTAAGTGAAGTGATCAGTCTCGTAACCCAATTTAACAACTTTACTTTAAAAGCTAAGTCATAATTTTCACATGCTTTTTTATAATTTAAAATTAAGATTTTTTTCTTAACTTTTTACATCGATAAAATTAGCACATTCATATTTAGTCGAATATGATCTTACTTGTTTGAAGATAATACTACCATTTTTCGACATATTATCATTGATTACTTATAGCAGCCTGATCGGTCAAAAACAACAATTTTCCATCAATAGGTTTAATTAATTGCATCGGGTATTTTTCGGGATTGTAATCTCCATATAAAACTTCGTTTAAGGCATGCGCTTTATTTTCTCCAAAAGTTACAACCACAATTTCCTTCGCTTTATTGATGATAGACGCCGTTAGCGTTATTCGATACATACTTTGCGACTCAAGATAATAGGCCGATACCCATTTGTCATTTTCTTGTAATACGGCTTCACCCGGAAAAAGTGAAGCGGTATGGCCATCATCGCCCATTCCTAATAAAATAAGGTCAAATTGCCCTTCTTCTCCTGTAAGACTTTTAATTGATTTTTCATATTCTAAAGCATATTCCTCAGGTGAAAAACCTTCCTTATACATAGGAAATACGTTGCTTTTTGGTATACCAACATGACTGAGCAGGTAATCGTATGACATTTTTGCGTTACTGCGTGAATCATCAAGCGCCACCCAGCGCTCGTCACCCCAAAAAACAAAAACATTATCCCAATCTATTTTTGTTTTGTATTGTGGAGTTGCCAAAAGCTTGTACATAGATACAGGAGAAGAACCGCCAGTAAGCACCACTAAAAAGCGTCCCCGATTCTGTATTGCCTTTTGTGCAGCAGCTATAAATATATTGGCTGCGTAGGGTGCTATTTCTTCTTTATTATTAAAAATACTTACCATTTGTTACTTTTTTTTCTTCTTGTTCTATGTCATTAAGTGTGTTTGATGCCCAAGCATGACCCTGTCGGGCTAGTAATTCATTTGCTGCCTCAGGTCCCCAGCCGCCGGCTTCATATTTATATAAACTTGAAAATTTATCATTTTCCCAGGCTTCCTGAATGGTTGTTACTACATCCCAAGCTTCTTCAACCTGATCCGAACGCATAAATAATGTGGGGTCTCCCTGCAAAGCATCCAGTAATAGTGTTTCATAAGCTTCAGGTGATTGTGTAGAGCATGAAAAATAATCAAACACCATCTCAGCAGGTTTTAGCGAAAGAGACAGGCCCGGTTTTTTTGTCATAAACTGCAACCGAATATCCATAGCTGGCTGAATGTTTATAATTAAGCGGTTTGGCATCATATTTTCTTTTCCAAAAGAAAAGGTAGAATGGGTTACCGGATTGAACTGTATGACGATAGAGGATTGTTTTTCTTTCATTCTTTTGCCCGTTCGAACATAAAACGGAACACCCTGCCAGCGCCAGTTATCTAGGTAAAATTTCATCGCTACAAATGTTTCTGTATTAGAATTGGATGCAACTCCTTTTTCTTGCAAATATCCAGGTACAGATTTGTCTTTTATTGATCCCTTATCATACTGACCCCTTACTGTGTAATGTTTTACTTCCTCAGGAGTTATGCGACGTATCGCTTTTAAAACGTCAGCTTTGCGGTTTCTGATTTCATCTGCTTGCAATGAATTGGGGGCTTCCATCGCTACCATGGTTAAAATTTGCATCAGATGGTTTTGTATCATATCCCTTAATGCTCCGGCACCTTCATAAAAACCGCCACGGTCTTCAACCCCAACTTCTTCTGCAACAGTAATCTGTATAGAATCAATAAAATTACGGTTCCAGAGTGGCTCAAACATTGAATTTCCAAAGCGGAAAGCCAGAATATTCTGCACAGTTTCTTTGCCCAGATAGTGATCTATTCTGTAAATCTGTTTTTCTTCAAAGGTTTCTGACAATAGCTTATTTAGTAACTCTGCAGAACTTTTATTGTAACCAAAAGGTTTTTCAATAATGATGCGATCCTGTTCCGGATTAGCGGCAAGGTCTAATTTTTTAATATTGTTAGAGATCGTTGCAATTAAAGAGGGTGCTATTGACAGGTAAAAAAGCCTGTTACCACGTTCCCCAAAAGACAAATCTATGGCATCCAACCTTAATTTCAGTGTCTGAAATGATTCTTCTTGGTCGATATCATTTTGTAAATAAGTGATATGAGAAGCAAATTTCTGATAGGCTTTATCAGAGGTTATTTTATTTCTGGAAAACGCTGTTAGGTTATTACTCACATCGCTTCTATAGGTCTCATCGTCTTTTTTTGCTCTTCCAAGCGCAATGATCTCAAACTTTTCTGGCATTCGACCATCAAGATAAAGATTATAAAAGGCAGGGAAAAGCTTTCTTTTTGCTAAATCGCCTGTTGCCCCAAAAACAAGAATGATGGTTGGCCTTATAGTATCGAGATTATTCATTTTATTCCATTTAAAATTTAGTCATTCCACTCTGTGTGAAATATACCGTTAGTGTCAATGCGCTCATACGTATGTGCTCCGAAGTAGTCACGCTGCGCCTGTATAAGGTTAGTAGGAAGTGTTTCAGATCGGTAAGCATCAAAATAAGCTAAGGAATTCATTAAACCCGCAATAGGGATCCCTTTTTGAACTGCGAATTGTACCGTAGCTCTAATGCTGGATTGTTTCTCATTTATGGCCTTAGCAATAGTATCATCGAGCAGTATGTTTTTTAGCTCTCCGTTCTTGGCATAAGCCTGTCTGAAATCTTCAAGTACTACCGAACGAATAATACAGCCACCACGCCAAATTTTAGCTATGGTTTCCAGGTTTAGATTGTAATTATACTCTTGTGAAGCTTTGGTTAACAATGCTAATCCTTGAGCATAGGTTATTAATATAGAAAAATGTAACGCTCCTTTAAGCGCTTCTATAACCAAAGGCAAGTCAGTGTTACTTTGTTCCGTATTCCAAACCAATTTTGCCGAAGCTTGAATTCTTTCTGGTTTGTTTTTAGACATATTACGCAGGGTTACTGCGGCGTCTATAGTAGGAAGCGGCACTTCTAAATCCATCCCATTTTGGGAGGTCCATTTTCCGGTTCCTTTAGATTTTGCCCAATCCGATATTACATTTATAAGCTTTTGGCCGTCGGCATCTGTTTTCTTTAAAATATGTCCTGTAATTTCAATCAAGTAGGATTGAAGTTCGGTGTCATTCCAGTCTTCAAATACTTTTTGAATTGTAGTATCGTCAAGACCATACCCTCGTTTCATAAGATCATATACCTCAGAAATAAGTTGCATAATACCGTATTCGATTCCGTTATGAGCCATTTTTACGTAGTTTCCTGCAGATCCGTTGCCTAAATATGCTACACAAGGTTCTCCATCGACTTGGGCTGCTATGGATTCAAAAATAGGACGTAGTCTTTCATAGGCTTCTTTATTTCCGCCGGGCATAAGGCTTGGACCAAATCGGGCTCCTTTTTCACCACCAGAAATACCCATTCCAAAAAAGTGGATTCCTTTGGCTGATAATTCTGTAAATCTACGGTCGGTATCTGTAAAATAAGTATTGCCTCCGTCGATAAGAATGTCTCCTTTATCTAAGTAGGGCAGTAGGCTTTGAATAACTGTATCCACAGGTTTTCCTGCGGGTACTAATAGCATAATTGCTCTTGGTTGTTTAAGAAGTTCGAGAAACTCTTTTACTTCAGTTGTGGCCTTAATTTGGTGTTGGGGATTAGCTTCCTGTGTCAGGGATAAAACTTTTTCCGTATCCAAATCCAAGCCTGCTACTGCATGTTTCTGGTCCGCCATATTTAAGAGAAGATTCCGACCCATTACCCCTAAGCCCACTATACCAAAATCAAATGTTTTCATAATTAATTATCTAAATTTATTATACAAAAAAAAGGCTGGAATTTATTTGTAAATTCCAGCCTTAATCCAATAATTACGCTACAGTTACACTGTTTATAGCTTCTTTTAATGCTTTAGCAGCAGCAGCGGGATCTTCAGCACCATATATGGCACCACCTGCAACAGCTACATCTGCACCTGCAGCTACAACATCTTTAATTGTATCGATGTTTACACCACCTGCAACAGAAAACGGAACTTTTGCTAGTTTTCCTTCGCTAATAAGTGTTTGTACTGAGTATCCGGCTAATGTTTGTTCGTCAAGACCAGCATGTAACTCTACAAAAGCAACTCCAAAAGCAGTAACCTCTTGCGCTCTTTCTACTCTATTTTTAACTCCAATAGTATCAACTACTACCTTTTTACCGTGTTTTTTTGCAGCTTCTACCGCTCCTTTTATCGTAGCATTATCAACAGCACCCATAACTGTAACTAAATCTGCACCTGCTAAAAATGCGATTTCTGCTTCTAGGAAACCAGTATCGGCAATTTTCATGTCTGCAAAAATTAATTTGTCAGGGAAAGCGGCTTTCATTGCTGTTACAACTTTAAGGCCTTCTGATTTAATTAGCGGTGTGCCTAATTCTATAATGTCCACGTACGGAGCTACTTTGTGTGCCAATTCTAATGCTGCTTCTGTAGTAAGTAAATCAATTGCGACTTGTAATTTTGTCATGTCTAAATGTATAAAAAAAATTAATAATAAATAATATAAAAAATCGTTATTCCAGGTTGGCGTGTTTGGGCCATAAAT
The DNA here is from genome assembly GCF_048284335.1 of Flavobacterium amylolyticum. Lineage (NCBI taxonomy): Bacteria > Pseudomonadati > Bacteroidota > Flavobacteriia > Flavobacteriales > Flavobacteriaceae > Flavobacterium > Flavobacterium amylolyticum. The sequence goes on along the minus strand of NZ_JBLVPG010000002.1, from coordinate 704,684 downwards.
CTTCTTTGGTCAAACCAGATTCTTGCCATAAGGTCATAAAAACACTTTCTAGGACAAATAAGGTAAACTGTTCAAAAAGGCTACCCGCATATTGCTTAGAGACAGAAACACCGAAGTCAGTTTTTGTAGCAGCGTTAACCAATATAATAGTGTCTGCCAATACGGCTAATTTGCTTTTTGCATCGGCAGTAATAGCAATAATTGTTGCTTGTTGACTCTTCGCTTTCTCTGCAGATGATAGCACTGACGATGTAGTTCCTGAGCCCGATGCCAGAAGTAGTAAATCTCCTTTTAGAATAGCAGGTGTATTGGTTTCTCCTACAATAAATACAGTATACCCTAAATGCATAAAACGCATGGCCGCCATTTTTAATGCAAGTCCGCTCCTGCCAGCTGCCATAACAAAAATTCGTTTGGCTGCTTTAATTTCGTGAATCAAAACCTTTATCTGTTGTGGATTTATCTGATTTGCTAATTGTCTGTTTTCCTCTAAAATAGCAAGCAGATTATTGTTTGTAAAAGTATCCGTGTTCATTTTTGTTTATTTAAGTAAAGTCATGCGTTCCTTTAACCATTCCCATTCATACTAATACGATTGGGTAATTGTGCATGCTGTTCTAGAATGTTGGTTTCTGGGTATTGGGTAATTAAAATTATAATACCCTTTTATTTCCTCCTAAACAGCATTAAACTAATTAATAAAGCTGAAATTGCGTTTTAGCAACAGCATTGGGTCTTTATTTTAATAGTATTAATTGCTGATACAAAGATATTGTAGCAGTGAGGGTATGATGTTATATAAACAAGACTATGCGGTATAAATTTGTGCCAGTTCGTTTTGTAGATCTGTTGGGGTTTCCTTTAGTTTAGCTTTTACAAATTTATTAAGTGCAGATGGGGAACTGAACCCAAGGTCAAATGCGATTTGTTTGTGTGAGAGATCACTAAACAGTAATTGTCGTTTAATTTCTGTAAGGATTCGGTTGTGGATAGCATTTATAGCCGTTTCGCCTGAATATTTTTTATTTAGCGCATTGAGCTTTTTAGTACTGATAGCCAGTTTTGAGGCATAGTATTGTACAGTACGCTCACTTTTATAGTGATGGTTCAAAAGTTTTTTAAAGTCAATATAAGTTTGCTGGTCTGGTCCTTGCGCATCAGGATGTAGGACTGGATGTTGACCATGTATGGATTCTATAAGTCCTAAAAGAAAAATCTTAATATAAAAACGAGCTTGTTCCTTTTTAACAAGGCTGGGAGTGTTGTAAATATCTTGTATGTTATTTATAATTGGAAGCACCTGTTCAAATTCAAGGTTAGAAAGTGCGGTACAATTCAGGTGTGCCGATAGGTTAACATTATAAGCACTTAGCTCATTCTTTAATATATCCGAACAAAACAATACTTCTTCAAATAATATAATTTTACCAGTCAGATCTGTACTCTGATTTAACAAAAAATGAATTTGATCCGGAAATATAACGGCTATTTTTCCTGAATTTAATAAATATATTTTGTCTTCGATATGTATTTTAATAGTTCCAGACTCCACTAAAATAATACAAAAATGATCTTTTTTATGTGGTTTCAAATAATCTTGAATACTTTCCGTCCCGAGGTCAAAAACGCGGAAAGACAAATTTTTATCATCCGTTTTTTGAATATTTTTCTTAATCTCAAACCTTTTTAAGTCCATGTGATATTTTCTATTTAACTGCACCGCGCGCTCCAATTACCTACTTGAAGCAAAAGATAATGCTTGTAATCATAATTTATTAAATTTAATTAGCTTATTGGATACAAGTGTTTTTCTAGTTATAATATGTTAATAGATTTGTAATCAATGTATAGTATAAAAAAACGCAGTAGAAGAAAATTTATTTATAAAAGATGGATGACAAATATACGCTTTTCTCAATTTGTGAGAATGATTTAGCTTAAAATTAGGCTTAAATTAGATTCAATACAGTTATTGAATCAGTAGTAAGAATTTTTATTTTACCTTTTTAATGAAAAATGGTTAAACTCAGCAAGCTATTCAAGTGCAACTGGGCTACTATTGGTTTTTGTCTTCAGGGATTTTTTTGTTATTACCCTACTGAGTTGAATTGAGCAGATACAACTTTTTTATATAATAAGATAATTCTAAAAAGAAAGAATAATTAAGACTTAAATATTAAGTAAAACCATTGAATTAAAATAAAAATAGCCTGTATGTTTATTGATTACAGGCTATTTCGTGGAGTTGGTGGGACTACAATCGAACACCTTATATCGATCTTAACTTTTTTTGACAGCTTGAAATTATGATGTAATATATTGATTTTTAATTATTTAATTAATTTAATAATTATTTTTTAAGTTTAAAATATTTAACTAAGTGTTTTTAATGTTCTTTAATAAATCTAAGTTTTTTTAAGGTAAAAAGTTATAGCTAAAGGAGGCGTGAGAATTTAACTGTCGAACTCTTTTCACAGCATAACACTTTAAGAGATAAATTTAAAAACAAGAAAACTATATAATCAAATTGCGCAGTAATGTAACTATTTTAGGTGATTTTTAAAACCATTTTTTAGATGATTTAAAGAAATTAGCAATGTCAAATTCAATATAAATTTTTAAACAAAAACCGAACTAGTACTGACTGCCAACGGCAACCCGGAATATTTTAACCAGGTATTAAATTTAGTAGACAATGCGCCGCAATTGAAAACCTGGAAATTCACCGCGTTCATCCAACCATTGGAAAGAATTGATGAAATGGTTAAGGGTCTTGACGATCCTTACATCTTACACGAAATGACGTTAAAAGTGAGTGAACTCACTTTTTTACCGCTTGCGTATCATGAAATATCACATAAGTTCGACGTTCTAGTTTTTTTAAAAAGTTAAAATTTATATTGTGATACAAAGACGTTACAAAAAGCAATTTTCATTATCATACAAGACATTGTAGGAGAAAAAGCGCTAACCAAAACATCAATAATATTGGCAGTTTTTGATAGGTTTAAATTTTTAAATAATTCATAGAAGTGGTAGGATAGTCCTGTGTCCAACTTATTTCATTTGGTGCTTTTGTGGCAAAAACATTTTCCCAATGTGATTTTTTATTTTCCATTTTTTTAATGTACCCTGTTTTTTGTTATTCTTCTACATTTTTCATTTTCATTAAAAGTGCATAAGCTCCTATTATAACAATTTTTTTATCTTTTAAATCGTCTGAAAGAATTTCAGTAAACCCATTTTCAGCTGTTCCAATTCTAATTTCTTTCATTTCAAATTGTTTGTTTGGTTTGGCAACAAAAATATAATTCTTGTTTTCATAATTCACTATAGCATCAGATGGCAATACATTTGATTGCTGACTTTTTAATTCTATTTCGGCATTCATATACATTCCTGGTAAAAGTGCTTTGTCGTAATTTGTAAAATGGCAATGTATTTCAGTGCTTCGGTTTTTGGAAAAATCTTTACCGATTAAAATAATTGTGCCAAGATATTTTTTTTCAGGATTGGTATTTGTATAAGATATAACTGATTGACCAATAGCCAATTTATTGATGTCTTTTTCAAATACGGTTAATGCCAAATGAATATCAGATGGATTTACAATCTCGAATAAAATATCGCTCGGGTTTACATACTTGCCAATATTCACGTTTACCTTAGCTACATAACCACTTATTGGCGAATATATATTAATACTTTTTGAAATGTTCTTTGTTGAAACATTTTTCGGATTTATCCCTGCGAATTTTAATTTCTCGCTATAGGATTGCACCATTACCGATAGTGAGTTGTATTCTGATTGTGCTTGTTGATACACTTTATCACTACTGGCTTTGCTTCGGTTGAGTTCTTTTTGTCTTTCAAATTCGGCTTTTGCGTAGCCTATTTTTGCTTTCGCCAAAAGGTAATCTTCCTGCAGTTGAATGTATTGTTGGTCTTCTACAACGCACAAAACCTGACCTTTGGTGACATACATTCCTTCTAACAACTTGGTGTATTTTAAATAACCACCCATCGGCACACTAATGGACACTAAATTTTGAGGCGGCACATCTATTTTACCAGTTAATTTTAAGGTAGATGAAATTTGTTTTTGCTCGATTTTCCCAGTTTCAATACCTGCATTTTTTATTTGTGCATCGGTAAGAGTTGTCGTGTTTTCAATAGTTGGACTAGCTTCGGTTTCGCTTTCCGTTTTCTTATCTCCACAGGAAGAAAGCAATACTAATGCCAGTAGGGTAAGGATTGTATTTTTACTCATGATTGTATTTTTATTTTGGTATTTGTGAATTTTTGATTTCATTTTATTTATTTTGAATAGTAAGATAGTGTTTGTAATTTAAAATTTCATTGCCATTGCTAATCGGTTAGGCATCAATCTTGACGCGAAGGAGTTTTATGGAATTAATAAAGACTAAAGTGTCCGGAAGCAAATGAATAGCTGCGGCTTCAATAGGTCCAATTATTTTAAGCAAGACAAGGGTAATTCCAATTACATGAACGACACCAACCCCTACAAAAATATTTTCACGAATGGTTCGATAGGCTCTTTTACTAATAGCACGAGCCATGGCGATTTTCCCCAAGTTATCCTGCATCAGAACGATATCGGCTGCTTCCATTGCTGCTTCGGTTCCCATCGCGCCCATTGCGATGCCTATATTTGCCTGGACTAAAGCAGGGGCATCATTGATGCCGTCGCCCACCATTGCAATTTTAGAACCGTCTTTTTGCAATTCTTTGATGATATTAATTTTGTCTTCGGGCAATAAATTGGCTCTGAAATCGGTAATTCCGATCTGATTGGCAACATGCTTGGCCGTTTCAGGATTATCACCGGTAAGCATAATTATGTTTTGAATGCCGCTTTTTCTCAAACCTTCAATCATTTCTTTTGCACCTTCACGTATCGCATCGGATATATAAAAGATACCTGCCAATTTAGTATCAACTGAAAGATAAATAGCAGTGTCGGTACTATTTTCTGAGTATTTTGATACTGGTACTCTATTTTCTTCCATAAAGAGCTTGTTCCCTAATAAAACTGATTTGCCATCTATTTTTGCCGAAACACCTCGTCCTTTTACCACCTCGAAATTTTCAGGTTCGCCATAGGTAAGTTTTAATTGATCGGCATAGCTTAAGATTGCTTTTGCTAATGGATGGCTGGAACGGCGATCGACAGATGCAGCAAATTGAACCAACTGGTTTTCACTATAAGCAGGATCTATTATTTCAACGGCATTCACAATAGGACTTCCAACGGTTAATGTTCCTGTCTTATCAAAAACAATGGTAGTTACTTTAGCAAGCTCTTCTAAAAATAAACCTCCTTTTATCAAAATACCTTCTCTCGCAGCGCGGGCAATTGCCGCAATGGTGACAAGTGGCGTTGCCAAACCTAATTCGGCAGGGGAAGTAAAAATCAGCAATGCAATCACCAGTTTGACATCACGGGTAAAAAAGTAAACAGTACCTACAAAAATAAATACCACAGGAATAAGCCACGAAGCCACTTTATCGGTGAATTTTTCAATAGGTGCTTGCTGGCTTTCTGCCTCTTCCACCAATGAAATGATTCGCGAAAAAACGGTGTCTAATCCTGCTTTTGTCATTTCGATATCGAGCGCACCTAATTCCAGTATGGTTCCGGCAAATGCTTCACTGCCCGTTGTTTTTTCCTGAGGTACGCTTTCGCCGGTTATGGGTGCTTGGTTCACAGAACCTGATCCGCCAATCACTTTACCATCAACAGAGATTTTTTCTCCAGCTTTTACCAGAACAATATCACCAATTTTTAAATCGGTTATTTGTACTGTGGATTCCTGATTATCTTTTTTTACTATCGCAGTTTTTGGGACAGAACCTATCAATTCTTTTATAGATGACCTGGCTTTTTCGGTACTTGCACTTGCGATATATTCCGCAATGAGAATGATCATAAGTACGACAGCACCTGCCAAATATTCCTTGCCAAGAACCGAAATAACGACCGCTATGGTTATAAATAATTCAGTACCTATTTTTCTTTCTTTTATGATATCCAGTACCGCCGTTTTTATCAATGAATAAAGACCAAAAGCCATTGCGATTATCAAAATAGGTAGTGGAATAACATCAAAATAAAATAATAAACAGGCTATTCCCACTGTGATGATCCGAACAATTTCCCAAAGGAACTGTCGCGAAAAAAAGGTTTGTGTATAATTCATATGTTGATATTTATTGTTTTTATCGGTCATATGTAATTCGCATATCATCATTGGTGCTTGCGACCCCAATTACGGTCATGCTCATTTCATAATTAAACTATTTTAATTAGTTAAAGCATTGATTTCAATAACAGCAGTATTTAATTTTCTAACTGCTTCGATGTATTTGCTTTGAATTTCGGTACCTTGATTAATAAGCATTACCCATTCTAGATAATTAATGTCACCATTAATAAATTTATCATTAGCAGCTTTGGTTACCAAATCAACATTTTTCAAGGCTTGACTCTCGTAATAGGAAATAGTTTCTTTATGTTTTTTATATTCCTGGACTAGTTCCTGATTCTTACTTTCCAGTTTTAATTTTTCATTATTTAAATTATTTTTAGCTATTTGCGTATTTATCTCTAAAGCCTTTTTCCTGTTATTTAATGCTGTATTGAATATTGGAAGTGCCACTCCTAATTGTCCGTAAACACCATTATTACTGTCTTGAATTTCCGCATTTGTTCTGAAAGTCTGGTAATAAACACCACCGATTAATTCCGGCAATTTTTTAGATTTTTCAAGAGCAATTTCCGCTTTGCTGCTATTTACTTGTTGCTCAAATAATTTTATACGGGGTTGATTTCCAATCGCATTTGTATCTAAATTTTCGATAAAATCCATTTTTAATTTATCTGAAACTGGGGTAAAGTCTTTATCAGCATTGAGTAAATACTTGAATTGTGAATGTATTATTTTGTAATCACTTTGTAATTCTAGAAGTTGAATTTTTATTTGTCCGAATTGGTTTTCAGCGGTTGCTTTTTCTAATATATTGCTTTCGCCTTTATCAAAACGAAGCGTTGATTTTCGTAAAAATTCAGAATATATACTATCGCTTTTTAGCAACAGCTTTTCCTTTTCTTTTAGATACATCATTTCGTAAAATACGATTGTTACCTGTCTGGTCAATTCCTTTCTTTGCAAAGCTTCGTTCCATTGCCCTTTTTTGGCTTCTTCTATTAAAAGCTGTTTCTGCCTTTTGTAAACGGTTGGAAATTTTATGCTTTGCGAAATACCAATTTTCACATCATTTACAGTGCTGTTAAACTGACCGTATTCACCAATAATTCCCGTGTTGGAAATATCATAGCCTGTTTTAGTCATTTGTTGCAAGTACTCTGAATTTAGTTTTTCGTTTTTAATTTTGAGATTGTTTGAAAGAGCTGTTTCAATCGCTTTCTCCATTGAAATTTTTTCTTGCGCAGCTGCACTTTGAAAAGAAAAAAATAGTCCCAATAGCAGGATTGTTGTAATTGATTTTATCTTTTTTGGTTTTAAATTAATTCCTTTTTCAAACATGATATATAAAATTGGTAAAACAAATAAGGTTAAGAATGTAGCAATCAACAGACCACCAATTACCACAGTTGCCAATGGTTTTTGAACTTCTGCTCCTGAACCGTTGCTTAATGCCATGGGTAAAAAACCTAATGATGCCACAAATGCAGTCATTAAAACAGGACGTAAACGTATTTTAGTTCCTTGTAAAACAATCGCTTTTAAATCGGTTTCCCCCGATTTTCGAATGCTGTTGAATTCTGCAATTAACACCAAGCCATTCAGAACTGCTACACCAAATAAGGCTATAAAACCAACTCCTGCACTGATGCTAAAGGGCATTCCCCGCAACGCTAAAAAGAAAATACCTCCTATGGCCGAAAGTGGAATTGCGGAATAAATCAATAGCCCTTGTTTTACGGAATTGAATGCAAAATAGAGCAAAATAAATATTAATAGTAATGAAACTGGAACCGCAATCATCAAACGATTTTTGGCTTCGTTTAAGTTTTCAAAAGCACCGCCATAAGTAGGGTAGTAGCCAGCGGGGAATTTTATTTGAGCTTCGACTTTACCTTGCAGTTCTTTTACAATACTTTGTACATCCCGGCCTCGAACATTAAAACCAACTACAATTCTTCGTTTGGCGTCTTCTCTTTGTATCTGATTTGGACCTTCGGTAATTTCAACTTTTGCTAATTGAGATAAAGGAATTTGCAAACCAGTGGAGGTTGGAATTAATAAATTTTGAACATCTGCCAAATCCTGCCGTTTTTCGCCTTCTAAGCGAACTACTAAATCAAATCGTTTTTCACCTTCGTAAACAACTCCTGTGCTTTGTCCTGCAAATGCGGTGTTTACAATTCGATTGATATCCTGAATGTTCAATCCGTATTGTGCAATGGAAGCTCTATTATAATCAATTACTACTTGAGGCATTCCGGTAACGGTTTCTACATAAAGATCGGAAGTTCCTTCTACGGTACTTACAATTTTACCTAACTTATTGGCGTATAACGCCAATGTGTCTAAGTTTTCTCCAAATATTTTACAGACTACGTCCTGCCTGGCACCAGTCATCAATTCATTAAAACGCATTTGTACCGGATATTGAAAACCAAAGGAAACCCCAGGAACAGCTTCCAATTCCTTTGCCATTTTTTCTGATAATTCGTCAAAAGTTGTGGCAGAAGTCCAATCGCTTTTGTTCTTTAAAATGATCATCATATCGCTTGCATCAATTGGCATTGGATCGGTAGGCACTTCGCTACTTCCTGTTTTGCCTACAATTTTCTCCACTTCGGGAAATTTTTCTATTAGTATTTTTGCACCTTGTGAAATAGCTGTCATTGAAGTTTGCAAATTACTTCCCGGCAAAACCCTAGTTTCTACTGCAAAATCTCCTTCTTCTAATGAGGGCATAAATTCGCCACCCATAAACGAAAGTGTAATCAGTGCTAAAACAAACAATCCTAATGTTACAGCAATAATTGTTCTTGGAATTCCCAATGCTTTGTTCAAAAGGGGTTGATAGAAATTTTCTAATTTCTCCATCATTCTATCTGAAAAAGTTTTTTTATGCGATATTTTTTTATTTAAAAATAAAGCGGTCATCATCGGAACATAAGTCAACGACAATATAAAAGCACCAAACAGAGCAAATGCAATGGTTTGTGCCATTGGTAAAAACATTTTCCCTTCAATACCGCGCAACGTAAAAATGGGAATGTACACGATCAATATAATCAATTCCCCAAAAACGGAAACATTACGCATTTTTATTGCCGTTTTTAGTACGGTGTTGTCCATTTCTTGTTGTGAAATTTGAGCAGTTTTCCTGCTGTGCAAACTAAACAAACACGCTTCAACAATAATAACAGCACCATCCACAATCAATCCAAAATCTAATGCTCCTAAACTCATTAAATTACCGCTCACCCCAAATATGTTCATCAATATGACTGCTATCAACATTGCCAAAGGGATAACTGACGCCACAATTAATCCTGCTCGTATGTTTCCTAAAAAGAAAATAAGAACAAAGAGAACGATTAATGCACCTTCTAATAAATTTTTTTCGACCGTTGAAATAGAATTATTCACCATTTTGGTGCGGTCTAGAAAAGGTTCCAGTATAACGCCTTCGGGTAATGTTTTTTCAATTTGTGCAATACGATCCTTAATGTTTTTAATAACCACATTACTGTTGGCTCCTTTTAACATCATTACTACTGCACCTGAAACTTCACCGGATTGAACATCTTTTTTGTGAAATGTCATTGCTCCGTAACGGATAGCACTACCAATGCGAACTTCAGCTACATCACGAATAAACAAAGAACTACCGCTATTAGTGTTTTTAATAGCAATATCTTTAATATTCTCTATAGTATTAATTAATCCCTCACTGCGGATGTATAAAACTTTAGGGCCTTTTTCGATATAAGCACCGCCTGTATTTTGATTGTTTTTTTCTAAAGCAGTAAAAACATCTGTAATCGTGATATTATAGGATTGCAATTTATTTGGGTCAACGGCTATTTCAAATTGTTTCAATTTTCCACCAAAGCTGCTCACTTCCGCCACACCTTCAACGCTCAATAACTGCCGGCGAACAATCCAATCTTGAATGGTTCTTAACTCAGTTATATCGTATTTTTTTTCATAACCGGGTTTGGTTCGTACCGCATATTGATAAATCTCGCCTAGTCCTGTTGTCACCGGTGCAAGAACTGGATCTCCAATACCGGTGGGAATTTGGTCTTTAACAGCACTTAATCGTTCGGTTACTTGTTGTCTTGCCCAGTACACATCAGTTGCATCATTAAAAACAATGGTAACCACTGATAAACCAAAACGAGAAAAACTACGGATTTCTTTCAGTCCAGGAATATTACTGTTGGCTTGTTCAATCGGAAAAGTAATCAGTCTTTCAATATCGGTCGCACCCAGTGATGGTGCAGAGGTAATTACCTGGACTTGATTATCTGTAATATCAGGAACGGCATCAATTGGTAATTTGGTAAATTGATAACTCCCATATCCGATGAGAGCCACAATGAAAAGACCAATAATGAGTTTGTTTTTGATTGAAAACTCAATAATTTTATTTAGCATAATTTGTTATATTAAGGAATGTTCACTACTTATATTGAATACTGACCTTTTAATTTTATTGTAACTGTAATGGCTGTCTTTTCATTATTTCTGAAAAACCAACCGTGTTTTCCTTCATACGGAGCATAAAAAGTCCCAACCATATTATTGGAATAGGCAAGCGTGTAACTTTCAAAATAAACGTCATTAATTTCTTTAGCTTGTTTTACTTCCCCGTGAAAATCAAAATAAACGATTCCTTTATTAGTCGTCCATTCGTATTTCATTTTGCCATATTTCAGCATATAAATTTTATATTCAATTCCTTTTCCTGCCGGCACGATTACTTCAACAGTATCTTCTCTTTCTGCATATTGTTTTTCAGGTGCAGGATTATTTGCTTCGATTGGTCTTTTTACTTCAGGTCCAGAACCTGCTTTTTCCATTTTTATTAATGGGAATGTTTTTCCTGTTATTGTTGCTAAGCCATCAGCAGCATCCGCTGTTACATAAAGCTTATTGAACCCGAACAGTTTGCCTGTTCCTATTGGATCTATTCCATATTCTGCAGGTAAAACTGCGCTTACTAAAATTAGTACAGAAAGTAGTAACGCGAAGATAACTGCTTTGATAATTTGTTTTTTATTTACTATTTGATGATTTATTTCTGACATTTTTTAATTTTTAAGATGTAAAATAACCCGTTAACTGATATCCTATTAATACAAATCCAGCAGCCATAAGCAGCGTATTTGTTATTGTTGAAAATTTCATAAAGCTGGAATGTCTGCGCCATAAAGTAATCAAGATTAGCACAAAAGTCAATGCTATGAACTGACCTATTTCGACACCAATATTGAATCCAAGCAAATTGGTAAACAATCCTTCTTTTTCAAATTTGAAATCTTGCAATTTGCTGGCAAGCCCGAAACCATGAAATAATCCGAAAATCAAAACAGCTGCTTTTGTATTTGGTTGCGTTCCGAAAAATCTCTTGAAACCACCTAAATTATCAAAACCTTTATACACTATAGACAGTGCGATAATGGCATCAATTAAATACGAATTAATTGATATATTACTCATAACACCAAACAATAATGTTGCACTATGACCAATTGTAAAGAAACTTACATAAAGTAGCACTTCTTTCGGACGATAAAGGAAAAAGATAACGCCAACTAAAAAAAGCAGATGATCGTAACCCGTAAGCATGTGTTTTGCACCAATATAGAGAAATGGGCCAAAAGCAACACCATCATTTCCTGACAAAAAAGTTTGCGTATTTTCATCTACACCATGAGCAAAAACGCCTGTGATGCCGACAAAAAAAAGTAAAACAAGAAATATTATTTTTTTTGAATTCATAATTTTATTATTTTTTTTAAAACTACTTCTCTTCTGAAATTTTCGCAAGAGAAGCAGCCTGTTAAAATATACTAATGAGTGTGTCCATGAGCCGCGTCAACTTTATCTTGCTCCACATGATTAATACTGTCCGTACTTACTTGATCAGTAGAATCTGGGACCACTTGAACTTGTTCTACTGTTTCAGTAGATTGAAATTCAGTGTTTTCAGTTTCGTTATTTGCTTTGTTGTTGCAAGAAGTTAACATTCCGATTGCGATAGTCGCTACGATTAAAAAATTTTTCATAATTGTAATTTTAATTGGGTTTATAAAGAATAATAAAATTAATGTTGGTGTCCATGATTAAGATCTTGTTCAGAAACTTGGCTATTTTTAAATTTAGAAGAGATTGTTTTTCCATTGACAAGTAATGTGATGGTACAATAAGCATATATACTTGCTTTAGGAACTTGTACAAATAAAGCATTGTTGGTGTCCAAAGAAACTGGATTCGTTACTTTTGTTTTATTAAAAAATTCAAAAACAGCCAATCCGGTAATTTTTTTATTTGAAACCGTTTTTCCTTTCGCATTCAGTACGTAAAAACTAATATTGTTTTCTCTTTCGACCATTTCAATTTTGTAGTCGCCTGAATTTTGTATTATTCCACCGTGTGGCGTTTTGGAATGATTTTCGTTTACTTGTGCATTAGAAATTGTTGTTCCTGCCACTAGCAAGAATATGCCTATTGCGATTGATTTAATTGTTTTCATTATGGATGTTTTTAGAGTTAAAAAAGATTGATTGCATTACAGATCGACACTAAAAACGCTATGAGAGTTTTGTGAAGTCTAAAAAGATTTTAGTTATGGAGTAACCTAAAACTCTTAAACGTCTAGTTAGTGATGAATGGTAATGGAATTGATACAAGGTATCGTTCGCTATAAGTAAATAGCAAAGTATATTTTAAAATAGCAATCAGAAATATTTAAGATATAACTAATTACGATTAAAAATAAAATTAATTAACTCAACTTAGGGGGAAGCCAGATAGAGGCAAAAACGCTGGAGATGTAAAAATCCTGACTAAAAGATACAGTACTATTTACAGAAATAGTATTTGGTTTACGAAATGAAAACTGGGTTATGTTTTCAAAAGTAAGTACAGTATTAACAGATGGGTTAATAGTTTTAAAAGGCAAACTTTGGTGATTGTCTTTTCCCTGATTAGAATGATGTTCACTATCATTGTAATGAATTACTAAGAAATCAAGTAATGAAATATACTGACCACTAGTATCCTCTTGGTGATTTGAAAAATGTTGTATTAAGTTGGGTAATTTCAATAGCTGTCCTATCTCTGTGTTAGCACACAAAAAAACAAAAAGGAATGATATGGTAATTATTTTTTTCAAGATTGTAAAAGTAATAAATTTTATTGATTACCAATAAATTAAAAAATAAATAGTAAGTAAATCTTAATTTACTAAAACATTGAAAGGAACTTTGACTAAGAAGTATAAATTTTATTGATTATTAGATCTCATATGATATCATCCTTTTAAATTTTTGTTTGATGTTGTTTCTGTTATTCAATAACTGTCTTTTATCTTTTTTTGAAAAGTGACTCTTGGCAGTAGCTACTGTTTGATCTTTTGGATATGCATCTATTTTGAATAATTGTTCTAAATTATGAAGCGGTCACATAAATGCGAAAACAATATTTCGATTTTATCCCTTAATTTTTTGAAAATGTAAGCTTTGGGTTTGCAGTCTTTTTATTTTTTTTTGAGAGTCGAGAAAAAAATTTCCATCCGTCCCACATACTCTTTTAACGAATAATAATAATAATAACCCGTTGGGTTTAATTAAATGATTTGATTTTTGATATTATTTATTGGTCTATCAAAGATAAATTTATTGATATATTGAACCAATGTTAATGCTGTTATTTTTGCTAAAATTCTTGTTTTAAAACCTTCAAAAGTTTTAGCATAATTATTTCTAATTCTGAACTGGTCACATAATTGCGAAAATAATGTTTCGATTCTTTTCCTTGACTTTCGAAAAATATAAGGCTGTGGTTTATAATCTTTTTGATTTTTCCTTTTTGGCGTTTCTAATTTGATGTTTACTGTTTGAAATAAATCTAATTGAATGCTTTGAGATAAATAACCTCTATCTCCAAGCAACACGCAATCAGACATTTGTTGTTTTATATTTTTTAAAAAATGAACATCATGAACCTCTGCTTTTGTAATATCAAAGGAATGAAAAATCCCATTAATGGAGCAAACTCCATGTAATTTATATCCGTAAAACCAGCTGTTTTGAGAAGCACAAAACCCTTTTGAAGGAGCTGTTTCGAACTCATTTTTACAGATTTTAATTCTCCTATGACGAGCAAATTTACAAATCTCCAACGGCATACTATCGACTATATAATAATCTTCAAATTCTAAAAACCGTGAGGCTAATTTTGTTCTTACTTCTTCTGAAAATAAAAACAATTTTCGTCTTCTTTTATTGAATTGACTTCGCTCGATTAAATTAGGAATTTGTTGCTTATCAATCTCTTTAAATAAAGAATTCTCACTATCAATTGACATAAATTCAGCTGTCAAACTCAATGCAACTACTTCTAAATCAGACATTTTTTGTTTTCTACCAACATCCCATTTATATTCTATTTCACAATTCAAAGAACTTATAACTTCTAAAACTCTAAAATTTTTTTTTACTATATTTGACATAGATATTGGTTGTTTGGCGACTTCAATATGCTGAATTTCAGTATCTTGACCAATATCTAATCAATTTATTTTGCTTTAAATAATTACACCCAACGGGTAATAATAATAATAATAATACAAATGACATACAAATAGTTTTTTGCTGCTTCAGATATTCCATCCTGTCGAATCAGTAAATTAAAATCACGGTATTAGTTTTTGAGCGGTAAAATAAAAATCTATGGAAAAGATGAAGAATGTAGTGAATTTTTATGTATTATTTACATCCTGGTAAAACCTCTGCTGCTGCTATAATTTGTGCAACCAAAAATTAAAAAAGCCAAATTATGGCAAAAGTAGCTGTATAAGTTGAGTTAATTATGCTACCACTGCAATTAGTGGATGTTGCAATATCACAGTGGGTATGAATTTGTACTTAATACATATTTACGTATGCTTCAGTAAGTCTTGACTGTTTACGTATAGAGAAGCTATTTCTAATTTACTCAAAAAAAGTAGAACAGCTTTGAGTCATAAAAATGCATCGGAATAATACTAAACTTTTAGATTTAATCTTTCTATGTGATAAATGTTACAAACTGTAAAATTTTAACTAGCAATATTTGCAGTATAAAATTTATATTTATGGACTTTATAGGTTATTTTTCGTCGATTCTTATTGGCGTAGCTTTAGGACTAATCGGGGGAGGTGGCTCAATACTTACTGTGCCCGTTTTAGTTTATTTATTTGCAGTTGAACCAGTATTAGCAACAGCTTATTCGTTGTTTATTGTTGGTTTAACCAGTGCAGTAGGAACTGTTGGCTATTTCAAAAAAGGTTTGGTTAACATAAAAACAGCAATTGTTTTTGGTATCCCATCAATTATCGCCGTTTTTACAACAAGAGCAATAATAGTTCCTGCAATTCCTAAAGAGCTGTTTTCTGTGGGAAATTTTATTTTGACTAAAGACCTTTTTTTAATGCTGTTTTTCGCTGTTATAATGATTATTGCTTCTTATAGCATGATTAAAAAAGATAAAAAACTCGCTTCTGAAGAACCACACGAACAAAAATTCAATTATCCACTTATACTTATAGAAGGAGTAATTGTAGGAATAATTACCGGATTTATAGGAGCTGGTGGTGGATTTTTAATTATACCGGCTTTGGTTATTTTGAGTAAACTTCCTATGAAAGAAGCGGTTGGGACTTCATTAGTAATCATTGCTGCAAAATCATTAATAGGTTTTTTTGGCGAAGGTGGAAAAAGTCTTATTGACTGGCAATTTCTATTTACAATTTCAGGTTTTGCAATTGCTGGAATTTTTATTGGAACGGCAATGTCTAAAAAAATAGATGGTACTAAATTAAAACCTGCATTTGGATGGTTCGTTTTGGTGATGGGAATTTATATTATTACTAAGGAGTTATTTCTAAAACAATAAAAGTCAAAGTGATACAGAAGCAAATTAAAATAAAATTATTTTCTTGTTTTTAAAACAAATCCAAAAAAAATGGCTAATCATTATCAAATATTAATTATTAAAGATGGAGGAATCCGGGAATTTCTGTCACTGCACAATTACTTATTAATAGAAATTTAATCGAACAAAATCATATTGTACAAGAAAAGCAGACAAAAATTGTATCCATTTGCCACGATGCTCATATTGGTAAAATCGTACAATTATAGTTGTCAACCGCTATGTAACATTAGTCACCAATTTTAATAAAATCATGACCTAATTTTGTCCAATAAATTAGAAACTAAAAAAAAAACGATATGTATTTTCAACACATTTATGACAAGAGTCTTGCTCAGGCAAGTTATTTTATTGGTTGTCAAAAAGCAGGTGTAGCCGCAGTTATCGATCCTAAAAGGGATGTTGACACCTACCTTGAAATTGCCAAGCAGAACAATATGAAAATTACTCATATTTTAGAAACACACATTCATGCTGATTTCCTTGCAGGTTCCAGAGAATTAGCCGCTTTGACGGGAGCAGGAATGTACCTTTCAGCGGAAGGCGGGCCCGATTGGAAATATGAATTCCCTCATGTTGACTTGAGAGATGGTGATGTTCTAAAAGTAGGAAACTTAAAAATCGAAGTAGTTCACACGCCAGGACATACTCCGGAAAGCATCAGTTTTCTGTTAATAGATACTCCCGCAAGCGATGAACCCGTAATGTTATTTACCGGTGACTTTGTATTTGTTGGAGACATAGGAAGACCAGATTTGCTTGAAAAAGCAGCAGGAATGAAAGGAACACAAGACATTGGTGCCAAACAAATGTATCAATCCATTAATAAATTTGATGCATTACCTGATTATATTCAAGTATGGCCAGGTCATGGAGCAGGTTCCGCTTGTGGAAAAGCATTAGGAGCCGTTCCAAGCACCACTGTAGGATATGAAAAAATAAGAAACTGGGCTTTTCAGCATAAAAATGATGAAACTGGATTTGTAAAATATTTATTGGAAGACCAACCGGAACCGCCAAAATATTTTGCGATGATGAAAAAACTAAATAAAGTTGATCGTCCGCTTCTTACAACTGTTCCAAAATTAAAACAACTGAATTATAGCGAATTAACAGCAGTTTTAGAAAAAGGAATCAAATTGATTGATGCAAGAGATAAAACGAAATTTTCTAAAGGATTTATTCCGGGAAGTATCAACATTCAGGGTAATAATTCATTTGCCACTTGGGCAGGATGGTTTCTTACGTATGAGGAACCTTTTATGCTGCTTGCCGATGAATCACAATTAGATGATTTGACCAGAAAACTAATGCGAATTGGATTAGACAATATTCACGGGTACATTTCTTCTACGAAAATATGGGAAGAAAATGGCGGTTCTTTGGAGAAAGTAAATCAAATTACAATAGAAGAATTTAAAGCCTTACAACAAGAAAAAGATGTTCAAGTTGTGGACCTTCGTGGTGTTGCGGAATACAATGCAGGTCATATCAAAGGAGCTGACAATGTATTTGTAGGTACTTTAGTAAATAATCTGGACAAAATAAGTAAAGATAAAAAAGTATTAATTCATTGCCAAGGCGGTGACAGGGCAGCAATTGCCTATTCATTATTAGCGCGAAATGGTTATAAAAATGTGCTCAACTATTCTCCGGGAATGAATGAGTGGATGAGCCAAAATAATCCTATTAAATACTAAAAACCTCAATTATGTTCGGAATTTTTAAAAATATATTTTCAAAAAAAGACACTACACAAATGGAAAAAATAATAAATGAAGGTGCTTTCCTAGTGGATGTTCGCACACCGTCAGAATTCGCAGAAGGTCACGTAAAAGGTTCAACAAATATTCCTTTGGATCAAGTGGCAAGCCAATTAGAAAAATTCAAAGAAAAAGATCATATTATTGTTTTCTGCCGAAGCGGTAATCGAAGCGGTCAAGCCAAAATGATTTTGGAGCAAAATGGTTTCAAAAACGTTACAAATGGCGGTACTTGGCAAGATGTAAACGAAGTTATAAGTAAATAAGCAGCGATAGTTTTAAAATAGTGTGCAGTTTAAAATAAGAGATTTTTTGTTTTAAGCTGCATTCTTATTTATGCAGCAGCAGAGATTTAAGGGAAATTAATGCGATTGGATTGCTAACGGATTCACTAAAAATCGTTACAGCATTTGAATTTTCAAATTGACTTAAATAAAGTGTAATTTTGATAGTCTTTTTATAAAAAATTAATGCTTTTTAACTTTTTAAAAAACAAAAATGACTTTACTACTTTTTACAAACAATTACACACATACAATGCTATGGAAGAGAAAAAACCAGCAAACAAAGACTTAATTTTAAGAGAAAAATTAGCGTTGCAACGAACAACTTTGGCCAATCAATCCACATTTCTTGCCTTTTTGAGAACGTCAATGTATTTTTTGATTGCAGGTTTGAGTTTGAGAAATCTGCTCAAAATTGAAAATAGTTTACTGATTGAAATCGCACTTTTTGTCACTTCATTTATCATTTTTGTTTTTGGAATCGTGAACTATTTTAAACACAAAAAATCCATAGCAGAAAATAAAAAACACATAGGTGACTACCAATTAGAATATTACAAATTATAAGAACTTACACTTTTTTGTTCCTAACTTCTTTTTCAAACGAAGATTTTAAATTAATAAATTACCTCAATTGAAAACAAATACAACCAAACTTGGACTGAAAGAAAATTGGAAACAGTTTACTATTTTGGTTATTGTCAATGCCTTTGTCGGCGGAATGATAGGAATGGAACGAACCATTATTCCAAAATTTGCTGAGATTGAATTTGGCATTGCTTCAAAAACGGCTATTCTCTCTTTCATCGTTGCTTTTGGAATTACAAAAGCCATTACCAATTATTTTACAGGCAAACTGGCGAACCGTTTCGGGAGAAAAAATTTGCTTTTATTCGGTTGGATTCTGGCCATTCCCATTCCTTTTATTTTAATTTATGCAGAATCTTGGAACTGGGTGATTTTTGCCAATATTTTATTGGGAATTAGTCAAGGACTTACCTGGAGCAGTACAGTGGTGATGAAAATTGATTTAGTTGGAGAAAAAGATCGTGGACTTGCGATGGGACTCAACGAGTTTGCCGGTTATTTTGCCGTTGGATTAGTTGCTTTTCTGTCAGGCTACATTGCACAAAAATATGGCATTACGCCCTACCCTTTTTACTTGGGAATTGGGATTTCGATAATTGGTTTTTTATTGACTTTGTTTTTTGTGAAAGACACCCGAGTATTTGTTCACCAAGAAAACACAACGAATAAAACTGAAAAATTAGATAATATTTTTCTCGAAACCACTTTCAAAAACAAAACATTAAGCGCCATTACACAAGCAGGATTAATCAATAACCTGAATGATGGCATGATTTGGGGACTTTTACCTATTGTGTTGCTTTCTTTGAATTATGATTCACAGAATATTGGAATTATAACCGCTATTTATCCTACTGTTTGGGGTTTTGGACAATTGGTAACCGGAAAAATATCTGATGTGTATTCGAAAAAAAAGATGTTGTTTTGGGGAATGTTACTTCAGGGAATTGCGATACTTTTTATTCCTTTTGCTGTAGCATTCTATCAGTTGGCCGCCATTTCAGCATTTTTGGGTTTCGGAACGGCGTTAGTTTATCCTACTTTTTTATCCGCCATTGCACAGGCGACAAATCCGCATCAGAGAGCAGAAAGTATTGGTACATTCAGGCTTTGGAGGGATTTAGGATATGCGATAGGCGCGATTATTTCAGGAATAACAGCTGATTTATTCGGTGTAAATTATGCCATTATATTGATAGGAGTTATCACCATTGCATCATCACTGATTATTGAAATCCGAATGCCGAAAGACTCTTTATAAAAAACAACCCGCTAATTTTAATCTAAAATCGTTTCTTTTTAGAAAATAATAATAATAATTTAAAAAAATGGAGCCAAAAAAATCAAAAAAATCGACTGTTCAAAATATTGTTTTTATCGTATTAATAGCACTGCTTCTGTTCAGTCCGTTGGGCACTTTTGTAAAAGTACAACTGAATCGATTAATTGCCTTTTCACCTAAAACAATTTCCGTTATGGATCAAAAAGAATTGTCAACTTATCAATGGCAATTAAAAGACGCCACCGGAAAGACGGTGTCATTGGACGCATACAAAGGAAAAATAATATTCATTAATTTCTGGGCTACTTGGTGTCCACCTTGTATTGCTGAAATGCCAAGCATTCAAAAATTATATGTTGATTATCAAGACAAAATAGTCTTTTTGTTTGTGACAACGGATTCCTTCGAAAAAGCAAATGCTTTTATGATTAAAGAAAATCTGACGCTTCCTGTGTATCAATCGGTAACCAATCCTCCATTAGAAATGCAATCGGCAACAATTCCGGCAACCTATCTTATTAATCAATCAGGAAATGTAATCGTAGCCAAAATTGGAACAGCAAATTGGAATAGTAATTCGTTTCGAGAAATGCTAAACGAGTTATTAAAAAAATAAAATTACTGTCATTTTTCACATTTTTTTTCTTGTGTGACAAAAGTAACACAACTACTCATTTATAAATATAACCTTTGTTATAATAAAAAAATAAATATGAAATTTTTAGAATTAATCAGAGAGCCTTGGCCTTGGTATATTGCAGGCCCATTAGTTGGACTTACAGTTCCGGCTTTGTTAATCATTGGAAACAAATCATTTGGAATTAGCGCCTCATTACGTCACACTTGCGCCATGTGCTTACCGGCAAACATAAAATTTTTCAAATACGATTGGAAAAAAGAAATCTGGAACATGTTTTTCGTTTTCGGTATTATATTGGGTGGTGTTATCGCGTACAGCTTTTTGTCAAATCCAAATCCAATTAATATTGATGGAAATCTAAAAACCGAATTGGCAGGCTACGGCATAACTGAAATTTATGGAATGTTACCAGAACAATTATTCTCGTGGGAAAGTTTATTTACACTCAAAGGCTTTTTTATGATGGTTATTGGTGGCTTTTTTATTGGTTTTGGTTCTCGTTATGCGGGAGGTTGCACCAGCGGTCACTCTATTTCCGGTTTATCTAATTTGCAAATGCCATCGCTTATAGCAACATGTTGTTTCTTCATTGGAGGATTGATTATGGCAAATGTTATTTTACCATTTATTCTTTCACTTTAAATTACGAATTATGAATATTAAAGATCAAAATACAGATTTCGAAACGCGTTCTTTAGATACTTCTTGTATTAATGAGAGTCAATTAGAACATAAGTGGTACCACAATTTAAAATATTTAATCATTGGTATTTTGTTTGGTATTGTTTTCATTAAAGCAGAAATTATCAGTTGGTATCGCATTCAGGAAATGTTCCGTTTCCAATCTTTTCACATGTATGGTGTAATAGGAAGCGCCGTTGTGGTGGGTATAATATCCGTTTTCCTAATTAAAAAATTCAATATTAAAACCATTTATGGAGAAAAAATCGAGTTCCATGACAAAACGTTCAACAAAGGTCAAATCTACGGAGGATTTATCTTTGGATTGGGTTGGGCAGTAACAGGTGCTTGTCCTGGACCATTATTTGCACAAATTGGAACGGGTGCAACAGTAATGATTGTAACTCTGTTTTTTGCAATAGTGGGAACTTGGGTATATGGTTATTTTAGAGATAAACTGCCTCATTAATACCCTATGAATCCAGAAAAACAAAATACAGTCCAATTTAAATCGCTCATAAAAAGGCTAATTTATCTGTTTACAACCATTATCTTCCTAATAATGGCTTTGTTCGTTGTTTTGTTTTTTAATACATCAATCACTGCCTGGTTTCAAAAAAATGATACGCAAATTGATTCACTTTTTGTAGATGCTGAGAAAAAAGTGATTTTGCAAAATGAAACGGCAAAATTCTGGAAACCGGCTGATATCGCTCTGATTAAAGATTCAACTTTAAAACAAGAAGTCGAATATGGAAAAGATCTAATTGCGCATACGGCTAAATACTTGGGTCCAAATGGTAGTGTGAAACAGATCACTAATGGGATGAATTGCTCCAATTGCCATCTGGACGCCGGAACAAAACCTTGGGGAAACAATTATGGTTCCGTATATTCGATGTATCCAAAAATGAGAGCGAGAAGCGGCCAGGTGGAAAATCTATACAAAAGAGTGAACGACTGTATGGAAAGAAGCTTAAACGGTCAACCGCTAAAAGAAGATAATAAGGAAATGAAGGCCATGATAGCGTACATGGAATATATTGGCAGTAAAGTTCCTAAAGGAATAGAAGCAAATGCGTCTGGAATCTATGATTTGGAGTATTTAGATCGCGCCGCTGATCCTGTAAAAGGAAAAGCACTATATGATGCCAAATGTGCCAGCTGCCACCAAAAGAATGGTGAGGGGATTTTGGCAGCGGATAAAAAAGAATATACGTATCCACCACTTTGGGGTAAAAATTCGTATAATAGTGGTGCAGGATTGTTTAGAATCAGTCGTTTTTCGGGGTACATAAAATACAATATGCCATTGGGCGCCTCCTATGAAAACCCTCAATTATCCGATGAAGAATCTTGGGATATTGCTGCCTATGTAGAAAATCTGGAAAGACCGTCGAAAGATTTAAGTCAAGACTGGCCCGATATTTCCAAAAAACCGGTGGATCATCCTTTTGGTCCATTTTCAGATTCATTTACGGAAACACAACATAAATTTGGACCTTTCAAACCAATAAAAGCCGAAAAAAAGAAAAACGAAAAAAAATAATCTTAAAAACCCAATTATGAAAAACCTAACCATTTTATTTGTTCTTGTATTAAGTATGATTTCCATTGTTTCGATGGCACAAAAAAAGCCGAATAAACACAAAATCGTTTTTCAGTTTACCAATGCTGCTGATACTTTACAACAAAAAGCAATAATAAACCAGCTGACAAACCTAACAACGCATTGGCCAAAGTCAAAATACGAGGTGGTGATTCACAGCATGGGTTTACCATTTGTAATGTCAGGGAAATCAAAGCAAATACAAGCTATAAAAGTACTTCGGGCTAAAGGTGTTCGTTTTTTAGTATGCGAAAACACCTTAAAAAGTCAAAAAGTAACTAAAGAACAATTGATTTCAGAAGTAGAATATGTACCAGTAGGAATAGCAGAAATTGTAGAAAAACAAGAACAAGGCTGGACGTACATTAAGGGCGGATTCTAAAGTAAAAATGTAAAATATGTTTTGTACCCTGCTACACTATAAATTTGGCTGTAGTTTTTCCTGTAAAAATCTTCTAAAAACCAAACCTGAAAACCTAAAAAAGATGAGTAATAACCGAAGAATTTTCCTAAAATCAGTTGGAACATTAAGTCTGGGAGCGGCGATTATTTCGCCCCTTTCTGCTATTGCAAATACAAATCAAACGGAAGAAATGATACTGCGGAAAGAAATTGACCGAAGCAAACCGCAAACGATTTCTATTCTTCAAACCACCGATGTGCATTGTCAGATTCATCCGCATGATGAGTTATTTTGGGAAAATGGGAAAGCTGTTTTTAGAAAAACGGGCGGTTATGCCTACATGGCAACTTTACTGAAACAACTCAAAAAGAAAAACCCAAATACCTATACCATTGACACTGGCGACATGTTTCAAGGTAGCGAATTAAGCGTAGAAACTACCGGTGAAGCTTTTGTTCCAATTTTAAATGCGTTGAATTACGACTTATATCTTCCCGGGAATTGGGAAGTGATTTACGGCAAAAAGAGAATGCAAACCCTTTTAGGTTCTCTGAATGCGCCAAAAATCTGTACCAATATGTACCATGATTTAGGCGAAGGGAAAAGAGGAGAACTTATTTTTCAACCCTATACGATTTGGCATATTGCCGGCGCAAAAATTGGTTTTTTAGGCTACACCGATCCATTGGTACCCTTGAGACAGAGTCCAAATTATAGCAAAGGAATTTTATATACCAATCCCGAAGAAAATCTGGCCCATTATGTAGATGTGTTACGAAATCAGGAACAATGCAGTTATGTAATTATAATTGCACATTTAGGTTTATCGCAGCAAATAGCATTGGCAAACCGACTGGAATGTGAAGGTGTAAACTACATTCTGGGTGGCGACACACACGAAAGAGTTCGTAAACCAATTGTTTGTAAGTATTCAAAAGTGGTGGAACCGGGAGCATTTGGTTCATTTATTGGAAAATTAGATTTGACCATTTTAAACGGAAAAGTGGTTAGTGACAGTTATGAATTAATAGAAGTCGATTCTCCAAAAATAAAACCCGACGCTAAAATCGAAAAATTATTAAAAGAGAAAGAATCCGTTTATCAGGAACAAATCAATAAGGTTATTGGATACAGCACAATTCCTTTGTATCGCTATTTTGTAGTGGAAAATCCTATTGACACAATGATTCTGAATGCCTTAAACTGGAAATTTCCTGATATTGCAATTAATCTTTCTAATGGATTCCGCTTTTGTCCACCAAAAACTACAGCAGATCAAACCGGAAATATTCCCATCACAAACGGTTTTATTTTTGATATGTTACCCGTTGACAGCACCGTAAGAACAGCAAAAGTAACCGGAAAGCAATTGAAAAACTGGCTGGAAAAAGAATTAAACAATGTTTTTGCTGATGAAGCTTCAAAACGTTTTGGTGGCTGGGTGGTAAAATTCAAAGGAATGGAAGTGCGCTTTAATGCTTTTGCCGAAATGGACAAAAGAGTTCAAAGTATTACGGTGAAAAATATGCCATTATATCCTGAAAAATTATATTCAATCATGGCCTGCGAGCGTGACGGAGATCCTGTGGATATGCTTTGCAGAATGAAAGGCGTCATGGATGCCAAAAACACAAATGCAACCTTACATTCGGTAATGCGAGATTATTTAAAACAAAATTCTCCTGTTACACCTACACCGCAAAAAAACGCAATAATTCTTGATGCTCCTGAAACACTCTTAACTCAAGTTACCGGTGTTGATTATACTTTCACATAGTACTTAAGTCATAAAGTCGAATGTTTAAACATTCGGCTTTATTTTTTGGGCCAATGTGATAAAAGTTACCTCCCATTTATAGGACTCAGATTATTTTTGTAAAAAAATTAAAGACTTACAAATGAAATCTTTTTTCTCTATATTAATCTCAACTTTTTTACTTTTAATAAGTTTCCATTCCTCGGCACAACATCAGGAAGTTTCGGATAAGCCAGCCGTTTGGAAAGAGAAAAATAATGAAAAAATTGATTCCACCTCGATTTTAAATGCTTTCAAAAACGGAAACTTCAGTGGCCATTTTCGCTATTTTTTTATGAGTACCAACAATGAAAGTGGCTTATCTGATTATTATGCCAATGCTCTTGGTGGCGGCGTAAAATTTGAAACGGCTAAATTTCATAATTTTCAATTTGGGGTCAGCGGTTATTACATTTATGATATCGGTTCTTCTGATTTTTCTAAAAAAGATCCGGTAACAAATTTATCCAACAGATACGAAGTAGCGCTTTTTGATTTTCAAAACGTATCAAGTAAAGGCAATTTAAGTAGGTTAGAAGAATTATATTTAAAATACAACTACAAAAATTCTAATGTAACCCTTGGAAAACAACTGCTGAATACGTCTTTCATAAATCTGCAGGACGGCAGAATGCGGCCTACTGAAGTCGATGGAATATGGATCGATTTTAATGAACTCAAAAAAACTAAAATAAATGTAGGTTACCTATACGGAATTTCGCCACGAAGTACCATGAAATATTTCAGAGTTGGAGAATCCATAGGAATTTACCCAACAGGTGTCAATCCCGATGGAGCAAAATCCGATTATGCAGGGAATTTAGACAGTGACGGAATTTATATAGTTGGTATACAAAATGAATCGATAAAAAATTTAAAAACACTTTTGTGGAATCAGTACGCAGAGAATATATTCAATTCGGCACTATTCCAAATGGACTATAAATACAATTTAAATCCAAACTCGACACTGCTTTTCGGATTTCAGACAATTTACCAAAACGCCTTGAATTTCGGCGGAAATGAAAATCCACGCAAAACCTATTTTGAAAAAAATGGCAATTCGCAAACTTTTGGAGGAAGATTAGGCTGGCAGAATAAAAAAATAGAAATTACTTTAAATTACAACCGAATAACTGCAAAAGGAAGGTATTTAATGCCCCGAGAATGGGGACGAGACCCGTTTTACACCTTTATGGCCAGAGAACGGAATGAAGGTTTTGGAGATGTGCATGCGGTAACGACCAAAATACAATATACGAATCCTAAAAAGACATTCAAATCACATTTGGCGGTAGGTTATTTTGATTTACCGGATGTGAAAAACGTTGCATTAAATAAATACGGATTGCCTTCTTATGTGCAGACCAATGCTGATTTTCGCTACCAATTTCAGGGAATGTTAAAAGGGTTTGATGCGCAATTATTGTATGTACACAAGTTCAATGCGGGTGAAACCAATACTAACAAAAATTATATTTTAAATAAAACGAATATGAGTAATATCAATTTTATACTCAATTTCAATTTTTGATTGTAAAAACTATATTAAATTTAACCGCTCCGTCAATGCCCTTCTATAGGTAATGCCAACCGGAATTTTCTCATTATTGATGACAACCGTATTCCGTTCCCAATCCTTAATTTTAGCAATGGCTATTATGTAGGATTTATGAACCCGCATGAAAAGTTCCGAAGAAAGACTATTTTCCAGTTCATTTGTGGTCATTGAGGCAAGATAAACTTTTTTTAATGTAAAAATTTTGACATAATTACCGCAGCTTTGGGCAAAAAGAATGTCATTTACATTCAAATCAAATAGGAATCCATCAATTTTTACTGCAATAATAGGATTCATTATTACCGTCTTTTCATCAGTGTACGTGGCAAAAAAGCGTTCTATCGATTTTAAAAAACGCGGGAAATAAATAGGCTTTAATAGGTAATCAAATACGCCGAATTCATAACTCTCCAATGCAAATTCTGAATAAGCAGTGGTCAATATTGTTTTGGGCGAATCATTCAGCGTTCTCAAAAGCTCCAGTCCAGTAATCTCAGGCATATCAATGTCTAAAAACATCAGATCAACCGTATTGAATCGAAGATAATTTAAAGCTTCAATGCCATTGTAACACTGCTGCACCAGTTCCAATTGCGGGTTTTGGCTGATATAGTTCACCAACACATAATGAGCGGCAGGTTCATCATCAACAATAATACATTTTCTTACGTTCATGTTTGGCGTAGTTCAATTACTAAATTAACGGTATAATCATGCTCGTTTGGAGTGATTTCTAGACGGTGTTTTTTTAAATATAATATTTTCAATCTTTCTCTCGTATTTTTCAAACCAATATTGGTAGAAACAACTTCTTTTTTTTGCTGTGGAACCGAATTGGATACATTAATATACAATTTTCCTTTGTTAACCCTTATATGAATAGTTACAAAACACTTTTCTATGGTAGCGGCTCCGTGCTTGAAAGCGTTTTCAATAAAAGTGATCAAAACCATGGGTGCAATTTCATACTGTTCTTCATGATCGCATTCGTAATCAAAAATAATACTGCAGCGGTAACCTACTCTTTCTTTTTCGAGCTGAATGTAACTGGAAATAAATGCAATTTCATTTTTTAAAGAAACGAATTCTTTGTTGCCCTGCTCCACCTGATACCGCATCAGCTGCGACACTTCCATAATCATTTCCGAAGTGCGTTCAGGATATTGCAGGCTAATTCCATAAAGCGTATTCATCGTATTAAACAAAAAATGCGGATTAAACTGATTTTTTAATGCATTAAGCTGAACCTGATTGGACAACAGAGCCTTGTTAGTCTTGTTCTTTTGGTCCCGATAATGTTCTAAAATCTGTATAGTTCCCAAAATACAAACTAGGGTTCCGGACAAGGTAGCAAACTGAAACTGATAAGTTTTTTGATGGGATGATTTATATAAAAAGCAGTTTTTATAAATAAACTCGGTTGATACTTCATATAAAAAGACAGTGAACAACGCAATCAACCCAACGGTAAGAATTAGATATAAAACCGGTTGATGTTTTTTTAATAAAACCGGAAGTAGAAAAACACGATTAAGTTGTGCATGAAAATACAGCACGAAAAAATAGAGCAAACCGTTACTAAAACCTTTCCAACTTTGTATAAAAACCCAGTCGTTGAGTGTAAAAAGAATAAAAGAAAAAACTAAAATAGCCGTTTCCTGTTCCCATTTATTTTCTAAAATCGGTTTAAATTTCCATTTCATTTCCAGTTAATTAAAGTTCCAAAGGAACGACATATAATTTGAATAGGCACCGATTGAGTGACCAATTCAATTCGTCATTTATAAAAAGTGTACGTCATTTATAACTGTCAAAAAAGAAGTAATCAGGCTAGATTTGCAGATCAAATTTATACTAAATACAACAATGACAACAAAAAAAATAACTCTTTTTATATTTCTGATTTTCTTTTCCCAAGGATTTTCTCAGACGCTTCCGCTAAAAGAGGCGCTGGAAAACGGAATTGCTAATTACGGAATGATAAAAGCAAAAAGCAACTATGCCGATGCTTCCAAAGAAACGATCAAACAGGTTCGCAGAGAATATCTGCCCAATGTTACGCTCTCAGGCCAACAGGATTACGGCACCGTTAACGGGCAAAACGGACCGCTCTATGGTTTTGGTGGTCTTGGAGCGGCTTCTTCAGGCCTTCCGTTGGAAAAGCAAAATTGGAATGCAGCTTTCGGCGCCTTGTATTTGGTCAATGTCAATTGGGATTTTTTCTCTTTTGGAAAAATGAAACATAAAATCAATCTATCCAAAGCGGATTCCCAGCGTTACGAAAAAGATCTGAATCAGGAAAAATTCCAACATAAAATTAAAATTGCAGCCGCTTACCTCAACTTATTGGCGAGTCAGCGATTGTTGATTTCCCAAAGAAAAAATCTGGAGCGCGCCATGGTCTTTCAGAATATTACTGCAGTGAGAGTAAAAAACGGACTCTTGGCCGGAGTAGATTCCACACTGGCTTCCGCCGAAGTCTCCCGATCCAAAATAACCCTGAACCAAGTGAAAGATCAGATTAAGGAACAAAACAACAAGCTCACTGCGTTGATGGGCGTTTCCATTCAGGAGTTTGTACTCGATACTACATTTGTCACAACAATACCAAAAGCAATACTATCACAGGAAACTTCTAATGAGAATTTGAATCCGATATTGGAATATCATAAAAGCAGGGTAGCTTTCAGCGAACAACAGCTTCGCTTTTTTAAAAAGGAATACTATCCCACCTTCAGTTTATTTGGTATATACCAGGGCCGGGCTTCCGGTTTTAACTCCGATTATGCTGTAAATCAGAATTCTTTTTCCCAAAATTATTCAGACGGCATTTATCCCTCCCGACAAAATTATCTGTTCGGCGTTGGCGCTACCTGGAACCTGACCACTATTGCTCGGGTAAGTAAAAAAGTTAGTGCCCAGAAATTGATTTCCGAAGGTTTACAGGAAGAATACAATGTAATCGACCAGCAATTAAAAACACAGTCGGATGCGGCTGATGCCAAAATAAAATATGCATTGGAAAATTATGTTGAAGCTCCAAAACAGGTTCAGGCAGCGCAACAGGCCTATTTGCAAAAAACCACTTTGTATAAAAACGGAATGACCAATCTTTTAGACGTTACACAGACTTTATACACGTTGAACCGTGCGGAAACCGACAGCGATATTATTTATACCAATGTCTGGCAATCCCTTTTGATAAAAGCCGCGGCCACGGGAAATTTTGACTTATTTATGAATGAATTTTAATTATGTAAAACAATGAATTTAATACGTTTTGCTCTTCGCAAACCCATCTCAATAATGGTACTGGTTGCCGGACTATTCTTTTTCGGAATTGGTGCTGTACGTGATATTAAAGTAGACATTCTGCCTGAAATGAATCTGCCCGTTATTTATTTAGCCCACTCATTTGCAGGTTATACGCCCAATCAGATGGAATCCTATTTTGCCAAAAATTATGTCAACGTGATGATTTTAGCCAATGGTGTAAAAGATATCGAGACCAAGAATATTCAGGGGCTCACTCTGATGAAAGTGACCTATTATGAAGGCACTAATATGGCTCAGGCCGCTGCTGAAATCAGTGCGCTGTCCAACAGAATCCAGTCCAGATTTCCGCCAGGTTCCCAGCCGCCCTTTATCATTCGGTTTGATGCTTCCTCGTTGCCCATCGGTCAATTGGTTTTGAGCAGTAAAACCCGTTCCAATAATGAACTTCAGGATTTGGCAAACGTATATGTTAGGGCTTCGTTCACGGCAATTCCGGGATTATTATCACCGCCTCCTTTTGGCGGAAGCCCCAGAACCATTGAAATTAATGTAGATCCTGATTTGCTTCGTGCGCATCAACTGACAGCGGATCAGATTGTGGAAGCCATCCGTACCAACAATCAAACGGCTCCTTCGGGGAACCTAAGAATTGGGGACATAAATTATATCATTCCGACAAATAATACCATTAAAGAAGTAAAGGATTTTGAAAAAATACCTTTACTCAAAGGCGGTGTCCAGAATTTATATCTTGGCGATGTGGCTCAAGTGAAAGATGGCGCCGATATTACTGCAGGATACGCTTTGGTCAATGGAAAACGTTCTGTATATATTAGTATTGCCAAGGCCGGTGATGCTTCGACTTGGGATGTTGTTCAAAAATTAAAATCACAACTCCCTAAAATCCAGAGTACTTTACCCGATGATGTTACACTGTCGTATGAATTTGACCAGTCGGTTCATGTGATTAACTCGCTGAAAAGTTTAATTATCGAAGGGATAATCGGTGCCGTTCTTACAGGGCTAATGGTTTTATTGTTTCTTGGAGATCGGAGAGCAGCATTGATTGTCATACTCACAATTCCCATTGCGATTATTTCGGGTGTATTATTCTTAAAACTATTCGGACAAACCATCAATCTGATGTCCTTAAGCGGCTTGGCTCTTGCGATTGGAATCCTGGTCGATGAAAGCACGGTAACTATCGAGAATATCCATCAGCATTTGGATATGGGGAAACCCAAGGCCTTGGCTATTTGGGATGCCTGTAAAGAAATAGCCATGCCCAAGTTGTTAATCCTGCTTTGTATTTTGGCCGTTTTTGCACCCGCATTTACGATGACCGGAATTCCCGGCGCCTTGTTTCTGCCATTGGCATTAGCGATTGGATTTTCGATGATTGTCTCTTTTTTACTTTCGCAAACCTTTGTTCCGGTGATGGCCAACTGGCTGATGAAAGCACATCCCAAAAAACCGCATCCATCGAATATTACCGATAATGAAGCCGAATTTAATATATCCGGTCTGACTATAGAATCCGAAGAAGACACTTTTGACCAGAAAAAAATCCTAGTACAAAGAGCCGATTTTAACGATGATGGCAAAATTAACTTTTTTGAACGATTCAGAAACTGGTACATGCGATTCGTCAATCGCCTTTTTGACTATAAAAAACCCGTTGCGCTGTTGTATCTTTTCCTATCAGCCGGTTTAGTAATTTTGCTGTTGAATATTATCGGACAGGATGTATTTCCAAAAGTCAATTCGAGTCAATTCCAAATGAGACTTCGGGCGCCGGATGGAACCCGTCTGGAAAGTACCGAAGATAAAGCAGTAACAGTGTTGACCGAACTGGAAAAAATGATTGGTAAAGAACATGTTGCAATATCCTCCGTTTATGTGGGTCAGCATCCAGCCATTTTTTCCGTTTCACCGATATATTTGTTTACTGCCGGACCTCATGAAGCCGTCTTCCAAATTGGATTAAAAGATTATCATGTGGATATGGATGTTTTTAAAGATGAATTCCGTCAGCGCATTAAAAAATTACTACCCAATGTCAAAATTTCTTTCGAACCCATCGAACTGACGGACAAAGTGCTGAGTCAGGGTTCTCCTACTCCTATTGAAATCAGGATAGCCGGAAAAAATAAAAAGCGAAATGAAGCCTATGTCACGAAACTCATCGCAAAACTGAATAAAATTGACTATCTGAGAGATGAGCAGATTGCCCAGCCCATAAAATATCCGGCGCTTGACATCACGATTGACAGAATACGTGCCGCTCAATTAGGGATTGACATGAACGACATTTCGCGTTCCCTTATTGCTTCCACATCTTCGTCCCAATATACCGAGAAGAATATCTGGGTAGATGAAAAAGCTGGATTCTCCTATAATGTTCAGGTTCAGGTTCCTTTAAACAAAATGAAAAGTAAAAATGATCTGAAAGAAATTCCGTTGCTTAAGAACGCATCCCGTCCAGTTTTAAGTGATGTGGCTACTATTACACCTTCTTTCACTTATGGAGAAAATGACAATATTGGAGCCATGCCTTATATTTCTGTGACGGCAAACATAGATCACGTTGATTTAGGAACCGCTACCAAAGCTGTTCAGCAAAGCATTGAATCTCTTGGCGAACTTCCGCGAGGAT
This sequence comes from Flavobacterium amylolyticum, assembly GCF_048284335.1. Lineage (NCBI taxonomy): Bacteria > Pseudomonadati > Bacteroidota > Flavobacteriia > Flavobacteriales > Flavobacteriaceae > Flavobacterium > Flavobacterium amylolyticum. The sequence goes on along the minus strand of NZ_JBLVPG010000002.1, from coordinate 671,937 downwards.
TGTTCATAGAGCAAATTGGTTTAAGCACGGTTTTAAAGGAAACCATGACCAGTCTGCAGACTGGTTTACTGATTGCAATAATGGTTATTTTCCTGATGCTTGCTGCAAATTTCCAGTCTTTTAAAATCTCAATGGTCATCTTAACTACGGTTCCCGCCGTCGTTTTAGGTTCCTTATTGCTATTGGTGAGCACTGGTTCCACTTTAAATTTGCAATCCTACATGGGAATTATTATGTCGGTGGGTGTTTCTATTGCCAATGCCGTGCTGTTAATTACCAATGCAGAACAGCTTCGAAGACAAAATGGCAATGCTTTGCAGTCAGCACGTGAGGCCGCTTCGCTGAGGCTGCGTCCCATTATTATGACCAGTATTGCCATGATTGCCGGAATGCTCCCGATGGCCATCGGACATGGGGAAGGCGGCGATCAAATTTCTCCGTTGGGAAGAGCCGTGATTGGCGGATTGGTATTTTCCACCTTTACAGTACTTCTTATTTTACCGCTAATTTTTGCGTGGGCAATGGGTAATACTCCAGTACACTCTTTATCCTTAGATCCAGAAGACAAAGAAAGCCAACATTATATCTCATCTTTACACCCTCAAAATGAAAAATAAATTATTTAAAAAATCGTTTCTGCTTTTAGTCTTGGCCACTGTTTTAACTGCCTGCAATACTTCTGAAAAGAAAGAAATTGCAGCCATAGAAACCGCTCCGGTTATTGAAACATTTACCATCAGCAAAGAAAAATTAGCTACTGTAATTCGCATTCCGGCGGAACTGACCGGTTTCCAACAAGTGGATATTTATGCCAAAGTAAGCAGTTTTGTTAAAGAACTCAAAGTTGATATTGGCTCGCAAGTTAAAAAAGGGCAGTTATTAATAATTTTAGAAGCACCGGAAATCAGTTCGCAATTGGCGGCAGCCCAATCCAGACAGCTTTCGCAAAAAGCTATTTATACGGCAAGCAAAAGTACTTTCGACAGGCTCTTTCAAACCAGCAAAATAGAAGGAACGATCTCCAAAAATGATCTTGAACAGGCTGCATCCCGAAAAAATTCCGATTACGCCCAATATCTAGCAACTCAAGCAGCTTATAAAGAAATTGCGATTATGAAAAGTTATTTGGTGATCCGCGCGCCTTTTGACGGAATCATCACAGCCAGAAATGTAAATCTAGGCACCTTTGTTGGATCTTCGGGAAAAGGATCGGAATTTCCTTTGTTTACGCTTCAGCAACAGAAAAAATTACGTTTATCGGTATATGTACCTGAGATTTACACTGGTTATTTGACTATTGGTGATGAACTTATTTTTAATGTGAAATCCATCAATAACAAGACTTTCCATGCAAAAATAGCCCGTATGTCCGGCGCTTTAAACAGCAAATTTCGATCTGAACGTGTAGAATTAGATGTTATAAATACCACTAAAAAACTGTTGCCAGGAATGATTGCCGAAGTGCTTTTGTCTTTAAAATCAAAAGACGATAATTATGTGGTACCCACATCGGCTGTGGTAACCTCCAGTGATGGTGTATATGTATTTATAGTAGACAATAATAAAACGAAAAGAACTCCCGTTCAGAAAGGTCGAGAATTGGAAAATCGCGTTGAAATTTTTGGATATATTCCTGAAAATTCTATACTGGTAAAAGTGGCTTCAGAGGAAATGAAAGATGGTGTGGCGTTGAAGTAGTAAGAACAAGTAGTTTGCAATCATTTAGGTCCAAACATTTTAATTTTTGATGTTCTTTCTTAGAAATAGTACTTTAAATTTAAAACTTTTATTTAGCCTTTTTTATCAAATAACAATACAATCCGTTGGGTGCAATTATTTGAAGTAAAACAGATAGATTAAATATTGCTAAGAAAATGAAATTCATCATTCTAATATATCAAAAATAAACCAATACCTATCTCAAATATAGTAAAAATCTATTTTTTTTGAAGTTATAAGTTCTTTTAATATGGTTTTAAACACAGAAATACAAACTGAAAAAAAACATAGTTGTATCGTTTAACAATAGCGCATCGAGCCTAAATTATGAATATATATGAACTAAACTTATACTACTAGTAAATCAATACAATAAACTCCTAACTCTCGAACATCATCACATTATTACTAGTTTTTTTCTTGAACACAACAATGAAGTCAAACTATTTTACTACAGGAAGTATTGTTAAGTTTTTTATTTACGTACAATCTCTACAGAACATTTTGCATGTAATGCCACCGCTTGCGAAACCGAGCCAAGTAGAAAGCCTTCTATATCCCCATGACCATGAGAACCAACGATAATCAAATCAGCACCGAATGTTTCAGCTTCTTTGAGTATTGCACTTTTTGGAGAACCACCAATAACCATTGTAGTTACAATTAAAGGCGGATTTTTATCACGCAAAATTTTTGCGGCACTTTCCGTAATTTTCTCTGCGCCTTTAAAAGCGTTGTGATCAGCTTCGGCATAATATTCATGTGAAACTCCCATTGGCTCAAGAGTATTTATTAGCGACATTCTTTCATAAACAGAAACAATACACACTTCGGTTTTGGGCGGAAATGGTCTGTTGGCAATTTCATTAATTGCTGTTTTACTATATTTTGAACCATCAGTTGCTAGTAGAATTTTCATTCTTTTTCCTCCACTAAATTCATTCCGCATTTGGAACATTTTCCTGGTTTATCCGAAGTAACTTCTGGGTGCATTGGGCAGGTGTACGTTTTTTGAGTTTCCATTTTTTTTACATTTTAATATTGTTTGTATTTGTATTATTTGGACATATCCATATTTTTATCCATTCCAGTCATTTTGTGTGATTGCATTTTTTTATCTTTCATCATATCCATCATTTTAGGATTATCCATCATCGATTTACACATTTCAGACATCATCGTAGTATCTGTTTTAGATGCTTCCATCATTTCGGTCATCATTCCTTTCATCATATCTGGATTATCCTTCATCATTTTCATCATGTTTTCGTGATTTGTCATCATCATTTTTCCTTTACTACTGTTCATCATCGCTTGCATCATATCTTTAGACATATCGCTATTGTTTGCAATAGTATCCATGATTGCCTTTTTTGTATCTGAATTTGAAAGAATTTGATTTACATCAGTTTTGGATTGGCAGGATGTAAGCAAACCAATAGATACTATAATTAATGTAATTTTTTGTAATGTTTTCATAGTTTATAATTTTTATTGTTTAAAATCTCTTAAATAATTCCTCTAAACGAAACTTTATTTAAGAGATTTAAATACTCACATTTCACTCATATTACTGCACTCAACAGCACATTTCCGACAGGCTTCCGCACAATTTTTGCAATGCTCCATGTGCGAATGTTTTTCACATTCCTCGGCGCAAGCTGTACAAATTTCGGCGCATAATTGGCAGATTTTTTCCGTAAATTCACTTCCGCTTGCCATAGCCTGCATTGCAAATAAACAAATAGCTGCACAATCATGATCTAGTTTTATGCAACGCGCTAACATTTTTACGTCTTGCTCATTCAAGCATTCACTTTCGCAATGTGAACATTCTACTGCACATTCTGAACATGCATCGATACAATCTTTAAATTTTTGATGACTCATCTTATTAAATTTTAATTGCAAATTAATTTTCGCAGTTTAAAGGTAGCTTTTTAGCTTGAAAAAGCATTGTTAAATTCTAATAAAAATTATATAATTGACACATTATCAGTGATTTATTTTGATTTTATAAAAAATGTAATTGCAAAAAAAGGACACTTGTCTTTTAGAACAAGCATCCCTTGTACAAATTTTAAATTTGAGTTTCTTAATAATTAAATGTAGCACCTAATCCAATTCCCATATCACTATCATAGTGGGTTGTAAATCCAAAGTTTCTTTTCACAATGTATTTTAAACCAGCCATATATTCTTTGTCGGTGTTCCACATTAAACTCATTCGTAGTCTTTTAGAAACCGGGATGTCTTTTCGTTCAAACTGTAAACGAACATTTCCATCGGTGAATACTTCGGCTTGTGCCACTATAAGCATTGGTAAAGTATAATTAACCCCTGCACTAAAAACAGCTCTTTTGTCTTTAGAATTGGATTGCCCAAATAGATTTCTTTCTTGCACGTCTATTCCCCCTTTTCTATATCTCCAATCAAAACCTATAAAAGGCATTAACCATTGCATTTTGCCAATGTATCTTCCAATATGGGTTTCGGTTTCATAACCGTGATGGTCGTTGTAACCCAAACGCCATTCGGTGCCAATACTCCAACGTGTGCTTTGATACATCGCTTCTCCATCGTTTCCGTTTGTTGCAAAATCATTTTCTGCCATAAAGTGAAATGCTCTATCGTCAGCGAACAATTTGCGTTGCGCCAATTTAGGGTTTGGAATTAATGGATTAGCAGGGGAGTTTTCATAACTAAAAACCCTGCCCATTCCGCTCATCATATGATATAAAATATGACAATGAAAAAACCAATCGCCACTTTCGGTGGCTGCAAATTCGAGCGTATCAGTTTCCATTGGCATGATGTCAATAATGTTTTTCATTGGAGCGAAATCTTCTTGTCCGTTGATGACCCTAAAATCATGTCCGTGCAAATGCATTGGATGACGCATCATAGAATTGTTATGAAGTATCATGCGTACGATTTCTCCTTTTTTAATTAAGATTTTATCACTTTCTGAAACTACTTTGTTATCCAAACTCCAAACATAACGATTCATATTCCCGGTAAGTTCGAACTTTAATTCTTTTACTGGTGCGTCTTTAGGAAGGGTTGTCGTGAATGGAGATTTCAACATGGCATAATTCAAGGTCACGATATCAGAAAGTGCATTGGAATCATATTGACTGTCCATGCCGTGCATTTTATGGTCGCCCATATTCATCATATCTTTTTTCTCTTGGCCTTTCTCGTTGTCTTTCATCGCCTCTTTATTCATCTCCATTCCATCCATTTTATCGCCCTCCATATTCATATCCAGCATTTTATCTTCGCCTTTTTTCTTAAGCTCGCCAGTTATTTCTGGATACATAACTACGTTCATATCCATTTGGTTAAGCGACATTTGCATTCCCATATCGTCTAAATCTCCGTTCATTTTCATCATGCCGTTCATCATCTTCATTCCTTCAAAATATTTTAACTTGGGTAGGGGAGAGGCCAATTGCTTAATACCATCACCTAAATATAATGAGGCTGATTTTGTGCGATCTTCGGATGTAACTAAAAATTCATACGCCGTTTTATCGGCAGGAATGGTAACGATAACATCGTAAGTCTCGGAAACCGCAATGATTAACCGATCTACTTCAACGGGTTCTACATCGTTACCATCGCTTGCTACAACTGTCATTTTACCTCCAGCATATGTAAGCCAAAAATAAGTAGATGCACCGCCATTTGATACACGTAATCGCACTTTATCGCCTGCTTTAAATTGTGAAAGTTGGCTTTCACTTTTCCCATTTATCAGGAATTTATTGTAGTACACATCGCTCACATCCATCGCATTCATTCGCTTCCATTCGTTATTAAGTTTGGTTTTAAAATAGCCGCTTCTTATGGCTTCTGCATAACTTTGGGTTGTTCCTTTTTTGATAGCAAACCAATCCGAAGCATTATGCAACATTCGATGTACATTGTTGGGATTCATATCCGTCCACTCACTCAAAACTATAGGCACGGTGGGAATGTCAAGTTCTTCTCTTTTATTCATAATAAAAGAGCCGTACATTCCTATTTGTTCCTGCAAACCGGTATGGCTGTGGTACCAATGAGTTCCATGTTGAATAATAGGAAAGGTATACAAATGCGTTGTATGTGGTTTGATTGGCATTTGTGTTAAGTTTGGTACACCATCTTCTTTGTTGGGTAAAAACAAACCGTGCCAATGCAACGATGTTTCTTCGTCTAATTCATTGTGTACATAAATTTCAGCGGTATCGCCTTCCGTAAATGTGAGCGTTGGCATTGGTATTTGTCCGTTTACAGCAATGGCTCTTTTAGGTTTACCCGTGAAATTTACGATAGTGTCTCGCACATATAAATCATATCTAACTGTTCTTGGCGGTGTGTTGTTTACAATTGTCTTTATGGATACTAAGTTTGCTTTAGGCATATCCATATTATGATTTTGATGTGAATGATTAGCATCCGTTTTCATATTGTCCATGTTGCCCTTCTTTTTAGAAGTCTTTTTCATGGGCATTTGCATTTCATCATGCTTCTTCACCACCGTTTTTTTACTCGTTTTAGCTTTCTCTTTTATCAACGTCATTCCGCATTTAGGACATTTTCCCGGTTTGTCAACGTGAATTTCGGGGTGCATTGAGCAGGTATACGTTGTGGGCTGCACCTTTTGCGCCTTTTCCTTTTTTGACATATCCATACCTTTCATATCCTGTGCATGGGCAAAGGAATAAATAGACATAATGAATAGTAATACTATAATTTTTCTCATTTTTTTAGTTTAAAATTGATTTACTAATTCTCATGGAGTTATTTGTCTAATTCTTTGAGCTTTGCTTTCATCTGTTCAATTTCTGCCTGTTGGCTGGTAATAATATTTTTAATTAATTCCTTTATTTCAGGGTCGGTAACCGATGCTTCTTTTCCCATTAGTATTGCTGCAGCATGGTGTGGTATCATTGATTTTAAAAATTCTTTATCCCCAACAGCTGCCTGTTGTCTAATTCCTGTAAAAAATAGAATCAAACCAATAAAACCTGCGACAACCAGTGAAATATTTAATTTTTTGTTGCCATACATGCTACCCATTACTAGAAGTTCAATTATGAGCATCGGCATGGTCATCAGTCCAGCCATGTAAAATTGGTTTATATTGGGTATTACATTGGCAAAAACATCTACCATTGAATACATTAGTATGTACATAGCTATAAATGATACCACTATCATAATCGCTAATTTCTTGTACATAGTTAAACTTAATTCTTGTGTATGCTCTTCTGTTGTGTGTTTCATTTTCATAATTTTTGATTTAAAATTAATTTATTTGTTCAATAGTAACTCCATCTCTAAAATTTGTTTTTTGAGTGATTCTACACTTTTCATTTTTTTTAATTCTGCTATAGATAAAGCTTTTTTACCGGCTTCAATTGCACTTGGATAGTCTTTTAATTCCGTTGCTATTTTTTGTCTCAAATTAGGATAATAAAAATTATCTGGATCCAATTTTGCGGCTTCTAAAAGCCAAGCTACTGCTTGTTCGTAATCTCTGTTTGTACTGTAATAATAGTTTGCTGCTTGAAATAATAAATTAGCATCAAGGGTTTTTTCTTTAATGATGTTTTTATCTATTATCGCAAAAATAGCTTCATCTGCTTTACTTTTTATTGGAATTTTCACCATCGAATTTTCCCATATTATTTTTAGAAATCCCTCTCCTTTGCTGTTAATGTCATTTATTTCGATTGTAAATGTTTCATAGAAATTGGGTACGCTTTCTACTGGAACTGTTAAACGAAAAACATCTTTTTTGGCATCATATCCAGTTTCGCCGTGTAATGTTGTATCTGCATTTACAATTATTGTCCACTCCTTTGTAGAAGGTATTGTGAATATTGAGTAGCTACCCATTTTTAAAGTAGTATTTCCAAATACAATATCTTCGTTAGTAGTTATTAAAGTACAATCACTAGCGCCAGTTCGCCAAAGTTTTTCAAAAGGCACTAATTCACCAAATATTTTTCTGCCTCTTGCTAATGGTCTGTTGTAAGAAACTTTGATTATTGTGCTTCCCAATTCTTGTTCAAATGATGCCGATGGACTTGCCGAAGTTAGTTTTATTTGAACTTTTTCTTGTGCCGAAATTACTAATGCTTGTAAAATAAAGAAATGTATTAGAATTATTTTTCTCATGGTTTTTGATTTTAAATTAATTTTATGGTTTGTTTTATTATGTTAAATTATTTTTTTATTTTCCTCCAGATTATTCTAATGGTAGGCGAAGAGATATACCAAAGTAAAAAACCACTTAAAACAGTTATTAACCCTAACAATGAAAATAGTCGCAAAACAATATTATTCATATTATCTCGACCTTCATAATCCATGGTATGGGTCATCCATAAAAAGTCAAACCATCGCCAATTTCTATGTCTAATCGTCTGAAAACCTCCATCATTTACTGAAATATAAGCTTTTAAATTATCTGGTTCTTGGTATGAAATAACATAGGCAGGTAATAAATGTTCTCTATATTCATGGTGTTTCCCTACTTCTTTAATGAGTTGTATTTCTTTTACTTTTAAACCTGATATAATGTATTTATCTGCAATTGACAATGCTTCTTTTTTAGAGATCCCATTTTTTAATTTTCCATTTTTCGCATTATAAAGCATCTTCTCATTCACCCAATAAAAAGGTTGATTATTTATTTTCCTTAATTCGATAGATTGAATTGCTATCGAAGGATGAAGAAGTGAAGGACTAATTAAACCCGAAAACGACTCAGCAACAATTCCTTTTTTATGAAATTGCATTCCATGAATGTCATCAATGTTAGACCAACTAAAATACAGACCACTAATAGTCCACATTAAAAATTGAAGACCCAAAAATATCCCTAAATATCGGTGAGACTTTCTAATCCATTTTGCTTTTTTTCCTTTAATCATTTACCTTTTAATTTTTTTTTTGAAATTGTTAAATAAATTGAACTAACCTTGAAAATTGCATTAAAATTGCAATTATATAAAACAGCATATATTTGAATATTCATTGCTTAATTTTCTATTCCATTCCGCCAGTTTCGAACCAATAACTTATACCATTCGGTTTTTTGCCTACTGCAATTGTATTAATTACTTTTTGAGTTGCCACCTCTATTACTGAAATAGTATTGTCGCCACCATTGGTTACATAAACTGTTTTTCCGTCTTTGCTAACCACTACACCATGCGCTTTATTGCCTACGGTTATGGTTTTAATAACTTTGTTACTGGTTATGTCAATTACAAAAACTTTATTTGAAACAGGTCTACCCATTGTTTCCCCTTGATCGGCTACATATAAAAATTTGCTGTCTGGAGTGGCATATAATTGAATTGGACCTTGTGCATCATTTGGCAATTTTATTCTTGTTAGTTGACCATTTTTAATATCATATTTTACTACTTCTTTAGTATCATACAAACTCGAAAAAATAAATTTTTCATCTTGTGTAGTTGCAACTTGCACAGCCACTCCTCCTAGTGGAATGTCAGTTATTGTGCCATCAGCAATAGTAATAATAGACATACTTTTTGCATCCATATTTGCAACATAAAGTTTTCCGTTTTGATGTCTAAAACCGTGTGGTAAATATCCTTTTCCTAACTCAAAAGTTTGAGTCATTTTATATGTTTTGGCATCAACTTGAAATATCTGATTTGTTTCATTTGCACTTGCATAAGCATATTCTGATTTACTATCTAAAACTACATGAGCTAGATGCAAATCCTTACCAAGTTCAATACGCTTTTTTATTGAATTAGTGTTTGGATCGATAACTATCAATTGGTTTGTTGCTGTACTATCCATTGGTATTGCCGTCACCCAAACGGATTTTCCATCAGGTGCAACTTGTACGTTATGAGCCATAAACATCATTCCTGAAGAGTCACTAATTGATATTTCTGTATTTTTTGTACTGTCCTGAAAATTTATAACAGAAATACTACCTCCATCCTCATTGGCTACGTATACTTTTGCTAATTGCATTGTTTTTTTTGGATTATTGCAACTGCCAATTATTAAGCCAGCCACTACTAATACTACCATAATCTGAAATTTTTTGAGTACTACAAGATTTTTCATTTTTTTATTATTTAAGTTGATTTTGCAATTTTTTCCATTATTGAATAGTCTGAACCATATTTACAAATCGCATCACATTGACTTCGCAATTCTGAAAACAGTATGTATTTGATATTCATTTTTGAATTTTTAATCACTGGTCTGTTAAGTTGTTGAATTACATCTTTTTCGCGACTGTCCGGAATAATGATATAGAAAACTTCTTCTCCGTTTGAAATACTAAAATATAAATCGGAAAGGCGTAATATGCCAGAATAAATACTGGTGCTTTTTTCTACTTCAAATGCTCCAATGATATTGTTTGTTCCTTTTTTAAACCAAAGCACGTCAATGAGTTTAATCGTATTTTGGGTATCTTTATCAGTTGGTAATTCTGGAAATTTACTAATGGATATAAACGAAAAACTTTGATCATTGAATGCTTTACTTTTATCATTACTAGCTGGTGTAACATCATAACCTAATGAAACTCCAATTTTAAGCAAATGGTATTGCATTTCGTTATGAAGATTTTCTGCCAATTTTTCTTCCTGAATTTCTTTTTGTCGTTTTAAAATATTCTTTTCAAAACGCGTACGTTCGTCTTCGCTTAAATATTCATCATTACCAATTAGCATTTTTTGGGTTCCAATTTCAAAACACAAACCTGCAATTGCTCCTAAATCATTTGATAATTCAGATTTATGTTTGCTGTTAGTTTCGATTAATGTTTCTCTAATTTTTAAATATTCTGTCCAACTTCCTAACTTCTTTTTGTCCTTAAATAGAAAATTAAATCCGTTGAGAATTGCCGTATTAAATGGCGGAAACCAAGTGGGATGCAAAAAATATAAAATACTCGCTACCGCTGGGCCTAAACCTTTTATTTTTAATTCATCCAATTTTACAATTTCTTTTACAACTTGTTCCTCAGTTTTTGCATTGATGCAGTTTTCGAGAAATTGCCCGAAAGCGATTTTATTGTTTGGATTTTCGTAAATATCAGGAATTCGCAATTTTGGTTTCCAATAAAAAGGATGTGCCACTCCAACAAATATTTGTTTTTGCTCTGCAATACAACTCAACACAAATTCTAAACTACTCCCTTTAAAATCATTTGGAAAAGTCTTGTTTTTGATATCGTCAATGACTTGTAAAATTCCTCTACGAATGGTTCGAAACGCTTTTAGCCTTTGGTTGTTATCGACAAACCAAGTATTATAAACACTTTCCGTATCGGTTTTGTATTGTTGAATGATTTGAGTAAGGTTATTCATTTTAATTCAAGATATAAATTTCTATTCTTATTTTCTAAAGTTTCAAACGTCTTAATCTTAACGCATTTACAATTACCGATACTGAGCTAAAGCTCATTGCCAAAGCTGCTATCATAGGAGAAAGTAAAATCCCGAAAAATGGATATAAAACTCCGGCTGCAATTGGTACACCTAAAACATTGTAGAAAAAGGCAAAAAACAAATTTTGTTTAATGTTACTCATTACTGCGTGGCTCAAATTTTTGGCTTTCACAATACCTTGTAAATCGCCTTTCACTAAAGTTATTTTAGCACTTTCTATCGCCACGTCAGTTCCGGTACCCATGGCAATTCCAATGTCTGACTGTGCTAATGCAGGGGCATCATTGATACCGTCTCCTGCCATCGCGACAATTTTCCCGAGGGATTGGAGGCGTTTTATTTCATTTAGTTTGTCTTCGGGGAGGGCTCCTGCGATGAATGAACTAAGACCGAGTTCGGCGGCAACGGCTTTTGCGGTGTTTTCATTGTCGCCCGTTATCATTATTACTTCAACACCCTGACGCATCAGTTCTTTTATTGCTTCTTTGCTTGTTTCTTTTATCTTGTCTGCAATGGCAACAAAACCAATTACAATTCCATCTACAGCAATATAGGAGACGGTTTTTCCTAGTTTTTGTTCGGCTACAATTTTATTTTCCAATTCATCAGAAACTGTGGCGTTCACTTGCTCCATTAGTTTTTTATTTCCGAGTGCCACTTTTTTATTGGTTACCGTCCCAATAACTCCTTTTCCAGCAATAGCTTCAAAATCCTTTACTTCGATTAATGAAATGTTTTTAGCTTTCGCAAAATTGACTACGGCTTGCGCCAATGGGTGTTCGCTGTATTGATTTAACGAAGCGATGTTTTGTAATAGCCCATTTTCGTCATTTTGTAAGGAGAACACTTTTTCGACAGAAGGCTTTCCTTCGGTAATGGTACCTGTTTTATCGGTTATCAAAACATTTACCTTGTTCATGTTTTCTAATGCTTCCGCATTTTTTATCAGCACTCCAGATTGTGCCCCTTTGCCTACACCGACCATTACCGACATTGGTGTGGCTAATCCCAAAGCACAAGGACAGGCAATTATTAATACTGCAATGGCATTGATAAAACCATAGACCAGGGCAGGTTCCGGTCCAAATTTTGCCCAAACAAAAAAGGTTAGTACAGAAACTACAACTACAATCGGTACAAAATATTTAGCAATGCTATCCGCGAGTTTTTGAATGGGTGCTTTAGAGCGGCTTGCATCATTTACCATCTTAACAATTTGCGAAAGCAAGGTTTCCGAACCTACTTTCTCGGCAATCATTACGAATGATTTGTTTCCGTTGATCGTTCCCGCTATAACTGAATCATCTCTCTTTTTATCAACAGGAATAGGCTCTCCTGAAATCATAGATTCATCGATAGTACTTTCTCCATCGGTAATTTTTCCATCAACAGGAATTTTATCTCCGGGTTTGACACGCAATAAATCTCCTTTTTTGATGTCGTGAATCGAGATTACTTTGTCCCCTCCTTCGATGACCAAAGTCGCTTCGGTGGGGGCTAATTTCAATAATTCTTTTATGGCACCACTGGTTTGACTGTGTGCTCTTGCTTCTAACAGCTGTCCTAGCAGAACCAATGTTAAAATGACTGTTGTGGCTTCAAAATAGAGTAGTACTGTTCCATGTTCAGTTTTGAATTCGCTTGGGAATAAATTTGGAAAAAACATTCCGACTAAACTAAATAAAAAGGCAACTCCCGTACCAATTCCAATAAGGGTAAACATATTTAAATTCCATGTAATTATGGATTTCCATGCACGGACAAAAAATATCCAACAGGCATAAAAAACAACAGGAAGCGAAAGCAACAGTTGTACCAAATTCCATTTTGAGGCATCCATTATTTTCAATAGAGGATTGTTATGCGCCATCTCTATCATTGCTATTGCAAAAATGGGAACCGTAAATACGACCGCTATTTTCATTTTTTTGACCAAATCTTTATAAGTCTTTTGGTCTTCGCTCTCACTTGGCTCCATTGGTACTAAGTCCATACCGCAAATTGGACATGAGCCTGGACCGTCTTGAATAACTACAGGATGCATAGGACAGGTGTACAACGTTTTGCTAACCGTTAACTCAAATTCTTTTATCAAATCCATTCCGCAAACCGGACAATCACCGGGTTTATCATATACTTTTTCGCCTGCGCAATGCATCGGACAATAGTATTTACCTTGAGCATTATCAGATAAGGACATTGTATCTTTATTGTCATGCACTTTAGTACTGCAACATGATTTTTCTGCCGGTTTATCGGCAATCTCATTTGTTTTAGAGCTACAGCACGAATTTTGCGTTGGCTTGTCTTTTGCTTCAGATGTTTTGTCAGCAGCAGCCTCCACGGTTATAGTGTATTTTCCAACGGCTGATAATGCTTGCTGTAATTGTGTAATTGGAATATGTTCTTTCATTGTTATGGTTGCAATTGGCGGTTGCAATGAAACAGAGGCTTGAATCCCATCAATAGCATTCAATGTTTTTTTTACTTTAGATAAACAACCATCGCAGGTCATCCCGGTAATGTTATAAGTATGTATCATATTTATTTTATTTTAATACAAATTTCCAGTATAACTTCTTCTTTGAGTTGCACAATTTTGGGTTTGATTTGCAAGATTTATAAATCTTCGATTTGCTTCCTTTTCATGGACTTTAAATTCTTGAAATAGGTTGGCGAAAAGCCTGTCGCTTTTTTAAATTGGTTACTCAAATGCGAAACACTATTGTAATTTAAAGAATAAGCAATTTCGCTTAGTGACAGTTCGTCATAAATAATCAATTCTTTAACTTTCTCAATTTTTTGATTAATGAAATACTTCTCGATAGTTGTATTTTCAACTTCTGAAAAAAGGTTGCTCAATGTATTATAATCCTGATGTATTTGTTGCGATATAAAATCTGATAAGTTCGTTTTTAAATCATTATTTTTGTTTTGCACTAAATCAATGATCAGCGTTTTAATCTTATCAATAGTTTTACTTTTTTTATCGTCTATTAATTCAAAACCAATTAAGCGAAGGCTTTTGAGTAATTCCTGTTTTTGCTCTTCCTGAATGTCATTTTTCAATTCAACTTCACCCAATTCAATCGAAATAGTATCAATACCTATATTTTCAAATATAGACTTTACTACCATTTTGCAACGGCTACAGACCATGTTTTTTATATATAATTTCATTCGATGTTCGTTGTTATTTTTAAGACTTTCTACATTTCCATTCCCGCCATAGGATCACTTCCTTTACGAAATTTGTATTCACTATTTATGGCGTACGCCCCGGTAATTACCACTTTTTTGGTTGGATCCATTTCTGATTTAATTTCAATCATCCCATTAATTTCCAATCCAGTTTCAACCATAAGGCTTCCAAATACTCCCGGTCTTTTTTCAATCCAGATGTACGAAGCATTTTCTTCTCTTATAACAGCATCACTAGGTATAAATACGCCTTTTATATTGGATTGTGTCAATCTTGCAATTGCCTGCATTCCGGGTTTTAACAGCAAATTTTGATTGGGTATTTCCATTCGAATTAAAATCAGTCTGGTATCTGGATTTATTTCAGGATTGATGAAGGTAATTTTTGCAATTATTGTTTTATCAGGATAATCAGTAAATGAAACTGTGGCGTTTTGTCCAAGTTGCATGCTTTTTGCATAATTTATATTTACCTGTGTTTCGAGCCAAAGACTATTTAAATTTGCCAATTTAATAATACCAGCACCTTCCATTGCATAACTGCCTTCTGTTGCTATTATCTCTGAGATAGTTCCACTGCTATTACTATAAAAAATAGTGTACGGAGAAATTTCTTTACTCGATTTTATAGTTTCAATTTGGGCATAGGATAAACCAAAGAATAATAATTTTTGTTTGGCAGCAATAAGCATCGTACGTGCATTTTTCCCAAAATCACCCGGCATGGTTAGTTGTTTGTATGCTGTGAAGTAATCTTGTTTAGCAATAGCAATATCTTCGCTGTACAATTGATATACTGGTTCGTTTTTAGCAACATAATCTCCCACTGTTTTGAAGTATAATTTTTCAATTCGCCCCATTGCTCTGGCAGAAATGGTGTTAATTTTCTCTTGATTCATTGTTAAAACTCCTGTATAATTTTGCTCTAAACTACTTTGAGTTGTTGCAATCGTTTGTATGGTGATGTTCCCCAATTGTAACTGCTGTTTACTCAAGCTTATCTCATTTACAGCTGTGTCGTCACTTTTTATAGGCGTTAAATCCATATGACAAATGGGACATTTTCCTGGTTTATCTTCCTTTACTTGAGGATCCATAGAACAAGTGTAGAAAATTGTTTCTTTACCATTATGGCCACTATGGTCTTCTTTATTTTTGGTATTGCAAGCTATAAATAAGGTAAGTAGTAGTGATAGCATGCCTATTATTTTTATGGTTTTCATAATTTTTCGGTTTTAATAAAGCTTTCGCTATCAATTAAATATTGTGCATTTTTAGCGAGGGTATCTTCAACGGAAATTCCACTGACGATCTGAATAAAATCATCTATTTCAATTCCTGCTTTTATTTCGGTCGCTTTAAAGCCATTATTCATTTTTATAAAAACTATTTTCTTGCTGCCAATGCTTACCAGTGCTTGTTTTTCTAACCAGATGGCTTTCGTCGGATTTGTTTTTATAATGCCTTGCAATCGGAGACCTATGGGAAATTTTAGTTTATTGTTGTTGAGGTATACCCTAATTCTATTGGATTTATCTGCTGCATTAAACTGAGTTTCAATAAAATTTATTTGTGCATCGATAAATTCATTTTTGTCTAATTCTGTCGTAATTTTGATTGATTGATTGGTTTTAATTAGACTATTGTATCCCTGGCTAACATTAAAGATGCCCCATACTTTATCGGTATTTACTAATTTAAAAATGACTTCTCCCTTTTTTATGTAGTTACCTTCCTTTATGTTTAATATTTCGGTATTGTTACTTGCATTTAGCATCGTAGAATTGCTTGTATTATCCATTTTTTCTGTTCCTTGAACAATTCCAGAAGCTGGACTGTAAATTGAAACTCGAGGATTTACTTTTTTGGAAGAAGACAATGTGTTTATTTGATTATTTGTCATTCCATATAGCAATAATTTTTGCTTTGAGGCTTTAATTATTGCGGTGTTTTCGGAATCATTGGAAACTAAATAAATAAAATTTTGCTGTTCTGTCAATAATTCGGGGCTGTATAAATCAAATAATTTCTGTCCTTTAGTTACTTTTTGATACTTGTAATTGACATACATTTTTTCTATTCTTCCACTTATTCGAGCCGCAGTATTTACGGAGGAATTTGGATCGTAGGACAGTATTCCGGGTAAGTTTATCTCACTGCTTAATGTCGTGTCTTTGGCTGTTGTAGTTTGATAATCACCGACGATAAAATTATCAGTAGGTTTCAAAAGATTGTCAATAGAATTGTCTTCCTCAGCCTGGCTTTCTGTTATTTTTTTCACCAAAGTCATTCCGCAAATCGGACAGTTTCCTGGTTTATCTCTAATGATTTGGGGATGCATCGAACAAGTATAAACCTCGTTTTGATGTTCTAATTCCGAATGACTCTCTGATTTTATTGTAAAGAAATAGACAGCAAATCCTATACTAGAAATTACGATTAAAATTAAACTATATTTTAAATATTTATTCATAATTATTTGATTTCTAGTTGTTTTTCGATTTCTACTTGTGTGCTTAAAATATTTTGTAATTTATCCAGAAGATCAATTTGGGCCATATTTAATGCTTCCCAAGCACCCAAAACTACAAACAGATCTCCCGTATTATTCTGCCACGCCAATATTGCCGTATCATAATTTCGTTTTAAGGCAGGAATGATATTTTTTTCAGCAATATCATATTGTTTTTTTAGGTTTATTAGTTCGGTATTCATACCCAAAATCATTCCTGATGCTTCATTCAAAATCATTTGCTTTTGCCAGTTGAGACCTTCATTCTTAATTTTAAAACTGTTGATATTGGCTTCATTCATTTTTGTTGACCAAGGCATCGGAATAGTAATCATTCCCATCAAAGTGAATTGTTTTGGTTGTTCTCCAAAGGCAAACATATGGTCGTATTTAACACCAAATTCCGGTAATAATTTTGCTTTCTCGGTTTCAATTTTTAATTGATTTAATACCATTGTTTTTTCAATCGCTTGAACATCACTTCGGTTTTGAGAAAGTGAATTTGTATCTGCTTTTATGGCATCAAAATCATGTAATTTATAGGTTTCATCTATTTCAAACGAAGTGTTTTTATCTCTAGCCATCAATGTATTCAGCATAATTCGCTTCTGGGAAATATCGTTTTGTAACATTACAATCATACTTTCTAATGCACCGTATTGCGATTTTGCTTTGTAATAAGTTGGCAATTTATCCATATTATACTGATAGCGTATTTCCATACTTTTTATCATATATCCTAAGAGCAATAAATTATCATCCGCTATTTTTATTTTTTTATTTAAAACCAGCCATTGGTAATAATTTGTTTTTGCCAGTGCCTTTAATTGATTAATTGTATACTCTTTATTTTCTTTTTCAACAGATGACATGGCGTTCATGTAATTGAAATCAGACTTCAGTTTTCTGGCATTCGGGATCATTTGTGTAACGCCCACCATGTAGGATCCCATACCCGGAGACATTTCACTTGCTTTCCACATTTTGGTATTATAAGGTGTCATAAAAAAACCCGTTTCCACTTGTGGTGCCATCCAACTTTTGGCGCCTTTTGCAGCAGCATCCATACTTTGAATATCAGCATCATACATTTTTAGTTGAGGATTATTTGTTTTGACATTCGTCAAAACAGCATCCAACGAAAGCGTTTGCGCCACCATATTAGTAGTACTTAAAATCAAACAGCTTATTGCGATATAACAGTTATTCTTTAACATCTATAAGTTCTATTTTGCCTTTTGTTTTTAATTCTCGAAGTTTCACCATCTCAAAAACTATAGGGGTTACTAATAATACATAAATTGTTGAGGTAATTGTACCCCCAATGAGTGGAACCGTAATTGGCAGCATCACATCGGCACCCGTTCCTGTTGCCCAAAGAATAGGAATTAATCCAAATAACGAAACGGAAACGGTCATTAGTTTTGGTCGCAACCTTTTGGCAGAACCGTCAATAATGTACTGTTTCAAAATTGCTTCTGTAATTGTTGCTGCACTGTTCCCGTGTTTTTCTACCATTTTATTCATTGCCTCATTTAAATAAATAGTCATTAACATCGCGGTTTCGATTGCCATTCCAAATAGTGCAATAAAACCAACTGCGACTGCAACGGATAAATTTATTCCATAAAAATAGACCATAAAAATCCCACCAATTAAAGCAAACGGTACGGTTATCATTGTAATCAGTGCTTCTTTCATAGAATGATAAGTGAAGTAAAGAATAAGGAAAATAATGATGACAACTACAGGTAAAATCAGGCGTAATGTTTTATTGGCTCTGATTTGATTTTCCCACTGTCCGCTCCACTCCACATAATAGCCTTTTGGCATTTTAGTGATCATTGCATTCAATTTTTCTTGCGCTTCTTTTACTGTACTTCCCAGATCACGATCTCGTACATTAAACAATACACTTCCTCGTAACATTGCATTTTCGCTATTTATCATTGGAGGACCATCGCTTATTTTTACATCGGCAACAGCTTCTAGTGGAATAGGACCAAACTCCATTGTTTGCACTTGAAGTTTTTTTAATGCCTCAATACTATTTCTGTATTCTTGAGCATATCTTGCATTTACCGAAAATCGTTGTCGTCCCTCAATGGTTGTGGTGAGTTTCATGCCACCAATAGACGCTTCTACCACGTTGTTTATATCATCTATTGTAAGTCCGTATCTGCCAATAGCCTCTCTTTTTGCCTTGATATCGATGTACTTTCCGCCAGTAATCGGTTCCGCATATAAATCTTTTACGCCAGAAGTACCCTCGAGGGCTTTTTTTATTTTTTGAGATAAAACATTAATAGTGTCTAAACTTGCTCCATAAATCTTTATTCCTACATCGGTTCTAATACCAGTAGCAAGCATATTAATTCTATTAATGATGGGCTGTGTAAAACCATTTGTAA
The DNA here is from genome assembly GCF_048284335.1 of Flavobacterium amylolyticum. Taxonomy (NCBI): domain Bacteria; kingdom Pseudomonadati; phylum Bacteroidota; class Flavobacteriia; order Flavobacteriales; family Flavobacteriaceae; genus Flavobacterium; species Flavobacterium amylolyticum. The sequence continues at coordinate 652,648 of NZ_JBLVPG010000002.1, read as the reverse complement.
CTCCAGGAATTTGAAGTTTATTATTTATGTCATTAACAATATCGGCTTTCGTTTTGTCTTCTCTCCATTCGTGTTGGGGTTTTAGTAAAACAATCGTTTCAATCATGCTTATAGGACTGTTATCGGTTGCTGTATTAGCGCGTCCGGCTTTGCCTAAAACATGCGCCACTTCGGGTATTGATTTTATCAATTTGTCTTGCACTTGTAAAATTCTTTTGACCTCAGAATTGGAAACATCGGGTAATGTTACAGGCATAAAAAGCACGGAACCTTCATCTAAAGGGGGCATAAATTCGGTCCCTAGACGTGTAAACATTAAAACGCCAATCAGGAGTGCAATTATATTAATACCTAATACTGTTTTCCTCCATTTTAAGCAAAAAATTAAAATAGGAGTATAAACGCTTTCCAGTTTTTTGTTAATTGGATTTTTGTTTTCTGGACGAAGTTTGCCTTTAAGCAGAAAACTAATTAGAACTGGGGTTAGGGTAATGGCCAAAAAAGCATCTACTATTAGTATAAATGATTTTGTCCAGGCCAATGGGCTGAACAATTTGCCTTCCATACCCGTGAGAAGAAATACAGGTAAAAAGGAAGCGATCACAATGAGTGTTGAATAAAAGACACCTGGACCAACTAATTTTGAAGACTTTTCTATAAGTTGTAATTTTTCTTCAGAAGATAAGGGGTCGTGTTCTTTTTTGAATATATTTTTTATTTTATCTATCATTTTATTTCCGAATTATTCTGATTGCTCTCCATTTCTTCCTGTTTCTCCGAAATTGTCCGATACGCATTTTCCACCATTACAATTCCGTCATCGACGACAACACCGATAGCTAGTGCAATCCCAGTTAATGACATGATATTAGATGATATCCCAAATGCTTCAAGCAAAATAAAGCCAATTGCCACAGATATAGGCAATTGTATTAAGATAATTAAAGCACTTCGCCAATGAAAAAGAAAAAGTAATATAACAATTGAAACAACAATCATTTCTTCTATCAAAGTTCCTTTAACCGATGCGATAGCTTTTTCAATCAATTCACTTCGGTCATAAGACGTTTTAAAAGAAACGCCGTCAGGCAATCCTTTTTCGACTTCTTTCATTTTTAATTTAACCGCTTTTATCACTTTATCTGCATTTTCACCATACCGCATGACTACAATTCCTCCCACCACTTCACCTGTTCCATTTTCGTCAAAAATTCCCAAGCGCAAATCGCCTCCCATTTGTATCGAACCAATGTCTTTTACTTTTACTGGAACGGAATTATAATTTTTTACAGCAATGTTTTCTACATCTTTAATGTTTTTTATGTAACCCAAACCTCTCACGATGTAAGACATATTGCTCATCTCAAATTTTCGACCACCAACATCATTGTTATTTGCTTTCACTGCATTCATCACTTCCATCATACTCACCTTGTAGTATTGCATTTTTAATGGATCTAACACTAATTGGTACTGTTTTTCAAACCCACCAAATGATGCTACTTCAGCAACGCCGGGAACAGTTTGTAATGCAAATTTTACGTACCAATCTTGCAAGGCTCTTTGTTCTCCCAAGTCCATACCGTTAGTTTCTAAATGATACCAAAAAATATGTCCTACTCCAGTTCCATCTGGTCCTAATGTCGGCACTACATTTTGAGGCAACAATCGCTGGGCATAATTTAATCTTTCCAATACTCGAGTTCTTGCCCAATATATATCGACATCATCTTCGAAGATGATATATACGAAACTCATTCCAAACATAGAGGAGGCACGAATATTTTTGATTTTTGGGATTCCTTGTAAGTTGGAGACCAATGGATAAGTGACTTGATCCTCGATGACCTGTGGACTTCTTCCCATCCATTCTGTAAATACAATAACTTGATTCTCCGATAAATCAGGAATGGCATCAATAGGGTTTTGTTGCACGCTGTAAATACCCCAAGCGAGTAAGCAAGCTGAGACGAGTAAGACTACAAATCTGTTTTTTAGTGAAAATGATATTAATTTTTCTACCATAATTTTTATTATTCTACTGAAAGACTATCTTCCGTTTTTTCAATCCAATTGATTATTTCCTCTTTTTGAGTTGACGTCAAAATGGCATTTTTATGAATTAATGTGTAAGATGCCAAAGGCATTTCATCTGATTTTATTTGTTTGATAATAGCTTCTAATTTGTTTCCTTGCTTTCGTTTGGAATATCTACCAAACTCATTAAAGTTCAAATCTTTCTTACCATCTTTAATGTGTTCTTCCATAAAAAACCGTGCGGGCTGCATGTAAGAATATAATGGATAATTGGTATTGTTACTGTGACAATCGTAGCAAGATGTCCGTAACGTAGTTTCAACGTTTTTAGGAACATCGTACATTGTTGTGAAATTTGCAGTTACATCAGCCTGTTCATAACTTTCATTACGAGCAGGCTGATATAATTGCATCAACAAAAAAATGACAAACCCAATTATGAGTATTTTCTTGATGATTTTTTTCATTTTATAATTGTTTTTTCATAGAACCACAAGTAAGCATTTTTGAACCGTAGTAAGGATTTTTTATTTCTTTGCTTTCACTTATCCAAATAGCACCTTTTCCTTCATTATACATAGGACAAAAGTCTTGATATAGTTTTTGTTTTGCTCCAAATATTTTTATCAAATCATTCACATCTTTACTCAACATTGCAAAATGTTCTCTTTGGTGGTCAATTTTTCCAACATTATCACCAATGTGTTCTGAGTGTTCTTTAGCATCATCAGCAATATCAATATATTCTGTTTTTAATTTTGGATCTATTGTATTGGTATTGAATTTATTGAAAGTTGCATATAATGCTTTACCCGCATTGGCTGCTTCTTTTGTATCGTCTTTTGTGAGTGCGTTTTTTAGTTTTAAATAATCAGAAATTATTTCATTTGTAGAGAATGTTGTTTGGGTAACTGATTTAGCTTCATTATTAACTTCAACTGTTGTTGCATCATCGTGACTATGACTACCATCAGTATGATCATGAGCGGCTTCATTTTGTAAAACTGGTTCGGTTAATTCCATTCCACATTTTGAACAATTTTCGCCTTTTTTTCCTGTCACTTCGGGGTGCATCGAACACGCATACAATTGTGAAGTAGTTTCTGTCGTTTCAGAATTACTGGTTTGAGCTTCTTTGTTTTTTTGGTTACAAGAAACTAGGACAACTGCCATTACTATGGCTGAAAGAATTAAATTTTTCATTTTATTAAATTTAAATTGTTAGAAATTGTGTTATTATTGGCAACATTTTTTGCTAAATATTTTTTTGAAAACCCACTTAGCAATGTTCATCACTTTTTTTATTTTGACACATTGAAAAAAGTATATTCTAAATTCAGATAAAAACCATTCGGTGCTGAACGTAACATAGAACTATACAATTCTTGTCTGTAAGCAACATCAATACGTGCTTGACTGTTTATGATGAATTGAATTGATGGTACAATATCTAAATATGATTTCCCATTTTCGTTTAATGTTTGTCCAACAAACTCAACCATTGTGTTGATGTTTGTTTGCTTAAAGTTAGTGTACTTTTTTGGATACATTAATTTACCAAACGACAATGTATAATTTGTGGCGTTGTCACTTTGTGATGCTGGAAATTTGTAATTAGGCTTGTTGTCAAAAGCTTTTTCAAAACTAACAGAAGCACTTATAGCCACTTTTTTTATAAGCTGTGTGGCTACAATTCCAGTTTCAAAACCGGTATTGTGACCCATTATTTCTATTTGCTCCTGGTGAATATCAGCATTATTAAAACTATATCTGCCAAATGCTGCCATACGGAAATGACTGTGTAAATCATCAGTAGAAAGGAAACGATATTTGGTATAAAAACTAGCACCTTCGGTGACTAATTGATTATTTCTGTTACTCACAAACACTGAGGAGCGAACCATCAAATTTTTATTGATGCCCCAAGTAATTTCGGGCATTAAATGATAATTATAACCTGATTCAAATTGTTCTTTGAACAGAGATTGTCCCATACGGACCCCTAGCGAACCAGCAGGGACATTACTTGCAGGATCTGTTACAACAAATAGTTCTTGAGCTGTTATTTCTTGAATAAGAAAAAGCGAAATTAATATTAAAAATCTTTTCATTATTTGATAATTTTCATATGATAATCGTCTTCATTCTCTAATGAATACGAAGCTGTTTTTGAAAAAGTTTTTAGTAATTTTTTATGCTCTTTTTGAGTAATATACCCTTTGTCATAAATTTTAAATTTTGTTTCTCCATCATTTTTTTGGTTCTCTTCATCCAAGAAAACAAAAGTAGAACCACCAAGTGAAGAGGTTTTATTATCATTCGTTTTCAAATTGTCCGATGGCATTGTTATTACAATTGAACCCACAAAAAAGCCAGCTTTTTCAACTCTTTCTTTTAAAACTCTTGGTTTTATGTTATTGCCTTTTTTTAGAAAAACGGTAAATGTATTTGTATTCAAAGCGGTAGCAACACTATCAACTTCAGTTAATGATTTAAGTTGTTTGTTTATAGCATTAGAACACATGGAACAAGTAAGTCCTGTTGCTATTATTTCTGCTTTTGCAATTTGTGCATACGATTTTATGCTCGTTGTCATAACTAAAATTGCTACAATTATAAATTTAAAATTTGCTTTTTTCATTGTTATTATTTTTTAATATGATTACTAATTTCTTGTTCTGTTGGATTAATGGTTATTAAACTGATTCCATTTAATCGATTATCAAAATTTCATTTGATATTTTAGAAATTAATAGTTTACATTTTTATTAAAACTCCATTTGGTTTTTTACCAACATTTATTGTTTTAGTAACGGTATGATTGGTAACATTTACAACAGAAACTGTATTGGCTGTTTGGTTGGTTACATAGGCATTGTTTCCGTCTATTGTGAAAGAAATTGCGTGAGCACCAGCACCAGTATTAAAAGCGCCGCCGTGCATCCACATCATCATTGCAGTATCCCAAGTCCAATAATGTACTTTTCCAGCCATTGGGTCTGAAACCCATAATTCACTTTTAGTTCCGTTGTGGGAAGCAATACCTGGCATAAAACCTAAAACAATGGTTTGATCAACGGCATTTGTAGCCACATTGATAACAGAAACAGATTGTCCGTCTTCATTATCAACATACATTCTACCATCGCTACCAGTCCAAGCACCAACAGGATTGTTACCAACTGTAACCGTTGCTACTACTGATTTTGATACTACATTAATTATTGAAACGTTATCATCTTCGCCATTAGCAACATAGGCTTTTGTCCCGTCCGAAGAGAAAGTTAATTCTGCTGGCATCATACCTACAGTAATTGTACTTTTCAGCGCATAAGTTGTCGCGTCATAAACCAATACTTTTCCGTTCATATCCATTTGAGGCACCCAAATTTCTGTGCCATTTGGAGAATAAATAGTATTGTGGTTCATTACAGGTAAACCAATGTTTTTAACAATTGAACCAGTTGTTGCATCAATAACAACAAGTTTACCCGTCATAGTTCCTGTCACTGCGTGTCCAGCACTTAAATCCATTCCCGGAACTCCAATTGCAAGATGATTTAAATGTACAGAAATATGGTGTGGCCACATTATCATATCTGTGACGGTTCCCATCAATGGAATAGTTCCAGTAACTTCATTAGTTGATAATTTGATTACTGAAATTGTTGCGTCTTCGCCATTGACAACATAAGCTGCTGGATAATTTACGTTTAATGCTGGATTTGTCATATCCATATTGTCGTCTTTATTACAAGATGATAAAAGCATAACTCCAAGTATTGATGCGGTATAAAATATATACTTCATTTTTTAAGTTTTAATTTTATTATTTTATTGTCTCTAATGTTTTACCACAACTCAACATTTGTGAACCGTAATAAGGATTTTTAACTGTATTATCTTTACTTAACCAATTAGCACCTTTACCACCATTATACATTGGGCAGAATTGAAAGTAAACTGGCACTTCATATTTTGCAACTTTTACTAATGTGTAAATATCTTTTGATAATGTAGTAAAGTGATCACGTTGGTGCTTTATATCTTTAGTATCTGCAATATGTTCAGTATCTTCTTTGATTTGATTTACTACTTTCATCCAAACCATATGAACATCCATTTCTAGTTTGTCCATTTTAACATTGTTGATTGCTGTAAATAATTCCTTTGAAGCAATTGAAGTAGCATTACCATCAGAAGAAATCAATGCATTTTTTACTACAAAATAATTGTCAAAAACAGATTTTAATTGGTTCTCATTTTGCACTGCAGTTGTAGTCGTTTCTGGCTGATTATTGTGATTCGCATGATTTTCATTACTAGCAATAATTTTAGTTTCCTCTTTTACCGGAACTTTTGCCTCTCTATCATATTGACAACAGCCATGAAGATTGTTATACACATCATCTGGAGCAATAAATTTTTCACTATCATAACCTGCAAGTGCAATACGTTTTAAGATTTCATCCTGATTGGTTTTCTTTGTATCGTAGGTAAGTGTAGCGGTTTTGGTGTTCGTGTCCCAATTTACTTTGGCAACTTTATCAATGTTTGCAGCCGTTTCAATAGTTTTTTTGCATATACCACAATTACCATTGATTTTTACGGTTTCGGTTTTAGCGTTTTTAATTTGCGCGTTAGCGACTACGACTGATAGCAATAGAGTCATTGCCATCAATAATTTTTTTATTGATTTCATATAAAAATATTTTGAGTTGAATTAGCTACAAACAATATTTTGGAATCAAGACATAATATTGCCTATGATTAAAATAATGCTTTTAGCTGTGAGATAAATGATTGTAAAGCAATAATTGCTTTCAATTTGATACAATTATGGCTATCAAATTTGAAATTTAGCCTATTTTAGGTATAAGCCATAAAGAATTGAAACCAGTAGAAATAGAGGTTTCGTAATTGTAAAAATTATGTTTTTCTGAAAAGAAATTAAAAATATTTTTATTAAATTTTAATTCATTAATAGAAACGGATGTGTTGCAAGAAGAAGCACAACTACATTTAGAATGGCTACATTTTCCTCCGCAACCCTCGTCGTTTTTAGTTTTTGAATGACTATTGTCTTTACAACAATCATCTTTGTCCATTTTTGAAGAAGTCTCTTTTGAAGAAGAATGTTTAGATGAATTATTTTCACACGCAAAAGTTACTGCTGGCATCAAAAGAAAACCAAGAATAACGATTAATAAAATGTGAAACTTTTTCATTTATACAAATAAATCTAATTATTGTACCAAAGGTAAAGAAATAATATTAATACACTCTAAAGACTTACGGATTTTTTTTCCACTACTTAGCTTTAATTTTTATTCTCATTAAAAGTATTATTAGGCAAGCGAATAGATAAAGACTAAATACTTTAATCTTTGTTATTTAAAAAAAGAAATAACTTTAAAATGCTTTAATTTTAGTGAATTGATGGTCCAAACTCCTTACTGATCGCCATAATTTGCAAACCTTTAAGGTCATTTGATCTTGGAGTTTTTTTTTCATGGTTCGAAAATTACTTCGAAATTTTTATAGTATTTATGATTGTCTAGATTTCTAGGAATTGCTGATTCGATTACAGTAACCGTAAAAAACTATTTGCAATTGATTTTTATAGCTTTTCAAATCCTATTAAATTTTTATTTTAGTTCTTGCATATACAACAAATCCATATAGTAGAGCATAAATATCATTAAACACACTATTTGCCTTTCGTATCTAAATAACTATTAATGTTTGCAAACTGATAGATAATATTGGGAAATGGAGTTAACATAAACGCACTATCAACATTCGTATAAAAGAATAATTGATTCAATGTTAAAGATATATTTTCAGTTAAATGAATTAAATAATTAACCTCAAAATTACATCATAACTTTTTTTAAGTTTATTTAGGTTACAGTTTATAGGCATCACATTTAGATACCGAATACGTTCGCTTTCCTCTATAAAAATGGTTGGTGTTTTATAACTAAATCCGCCACCAATTCTTGATATTTCCTTAGAATTGATTTTAAATGGAGTCAGAATTCTTAGTATGATAGAAAATCCGTAATCAGCAATATAATCACCTCTGTGACCTGTTTTGATATCTGACCATTCTTTAGCTTTTACAATATTTTGTACAAAAGCTCCGTAAGTATATTTAAAACTTTCTAATTAATAGAATAAAATAGATTTTAATCCATAAAAAAAGCGCAAAGTTTGTGACCTTGCGCAGCTTTTAGAGAAATATATTTTTTGGAAAGTACACCTTTGTAGAGCTAAGGTCAGATTCTCCTGCTAATATAATTAAAAAGGTAATTCCTTAAATTAAGGACGAATTAAAAATCGTACTGTTGTTTTATCATTAGCTTGATTATAAATATCAACAATTAGATAGGTGTTAGTAGTAACACCTGTAATCAAATACGCAAAACTATAGTCGGTTTTATTTTTTGCAGTTGTATCATCCGTTAAAAATGGAGTACTTGATCCCTCTTTAGTAATTATAACCTTAGAAAGCGCAATCTCAGATTGGATATTGCCGCTCACTGTATATTCGCCTTGTGAGTTAGCTTTACCCTCGGTCTGATTAAAAGTTATTGTTGGAAATGCAGCATCATCCTTTGAACATGAATTCAAAAATAATCCGCTCGCTAAAACCAAAATTGCAGTAATAAATAAATATTTCATTCTCATAATTATTTGTATTTAAATTGTTGTTATGTGTGTAGTAATGCAACTTTCTTTTCTTGAACAATATGTTAAAGTTGTAAATACCCTCGTATATAACAAAAATGACTTCGAAACATACAGACTAATTTATTATCAATTGCCAGAGAGTCGACTTACAAAGAGACTATCTTTTAAATATAGCCTCTTTTTTAATAAATCGGTTCTAATTTAATTAATCCTTGTCATCTAAATCCGCTTCTTGTTCAATCAAGTTTTTTATTTGTTCTCCAATATCATGATTTCCATCATCGTTATCTGTACTAATTTCGATGACTCCATCCCCATCTGTATCTACCAATAAATTTTGATTAGATAATGTTATTAGTCTTGCCATAATGGCATCAAGATGTATTTTTATATTAAGTGTCATATCGGTACCATTAACTGTAAAATCTTTAGTTGGATCTGCAAAATCCATTTCAAGTTCAGCATCTTTTCCACTCCAGATGATAAAGTTTTTACCGTTTATTGTCCCTTTAATTAAATAAGTTTTACCTAACATTTCGCCAGGCATACTACTTTTTTCAAATTTAAATTTAATTTCCTCATACTTGGCATTCGGAATAGTAACAGAAGTAATAAATTGAGTCAAAGTTTGGTTAGGATCTAAAATATCTACTAAAAAAGGACCTACAAGTTTTACATCATCATCATAAAAAGGATCTGAAAGATATTTATCATCTTCTTCATCTAATTCAAATTTTATCTTTCCAATGTTTATTTTAAATTCCGTAAACACCACTGTTGATGCAGCGGTACGAGCAGTTGTAGACGTTTTTCCTGTAGCAGAAACGGATGAAGCTTTTAAGGTAACATTACCGCTTGTAGATGGATCATTCGTGCAAGAACTCATCATAATGACAAGTAGTGCTAAAATCGATGTTTTTTTCATTTTTTTCATTTTTTTAAGGTTAAATAATATATAATTAGGGGTTAATAATTAATGGTTTGAAATACAATTTTAATAATTGTATTAATAAAAAAAATTTCTTTAAAATATGCAGTAAATAGGTTTATATTCCGTTATAATTAATTCTTGGTGAAATAAAGATAATCAGTTGCTCCATCGCTGCTGGTGCTTTTATTTTTCAGTCTTACATTGGTGGTTGTAAATTCTGTAATTTTCCAATCGTCCTCTAATTCATCTAATTTACTGTCATCAAATTTTAACAGAAATATATCTTGACCACTATTTACAAAAGTGGACCAATTTCCGGCGATAGTATTTTTTTCTTTTATAACCACAACAGTTCCATTAGAATTGAAAGTGAAATTATATCCTTTGTAATTTAAAGTTTCATCACTATCATCAAAATAATAAGATACATGCCAGGTTCCATTTGTCAAAATCGAAGCGAAATTCTGGTTTACTCCAGATCCTGAAGTAGTATTACACTCTTTAATCCCATCTTCAATAGTGCTTTCAAAAGTAGAGTTGTTTGTAATTACAACATTTTGACCCTTAAAATTTGTAATAGAAACCGGATAATTAATGGATATAAACACATTACTTTCTATATCTTTTAAAAAGTTATATAAATCTTTATCGTTTTGAATAATAATAGTCTTTGCAATTTGATTCACTGCATTGTAAATATTAATCTTTATTGGATAATTTATATATAGGCAGTCAATCTCATCAAACCCATCATCATCCTCACAATTATCAATAACATCCTCTAATTGATCCGAATTTGTAATCCGTTCGGTTTTAAAATTTTGAAACTGAATTGTTATTGGATACACAAAGTTCACTACATCATCATCATTTGAAAAAGCATCTAATGCGTTTTGAACCACTTTATAATCATTTTGGCTAGATACTGTAATATGTTTTCCATTAACAATAACACTAACCGGCAACTGAACATTAAAACAACTTGATTTATCCAAAATATTATCCTTAGCCGTAGGGCTTTGTGATACCCTGGAAATCAAACTCGCAAGAGGAGATTTAGCTGTTAAGTTTTGTGTAATGTCTTCAATAACCAATGTTTCCTCATCTTGACATGAAATAAATACCATTACAGCAACGCACATTAATAAATATTTAATTGTTTTCATATGTAGCTACTTATTAATATGTAGAATAACGAACTGATATTTTTTATATTGTATTTGTGGCATTGAACTCCATTTTGCGTATTCGCTTCAATGTTTATAGACCGTTTTCATTTCTGTATTTCATTTTAAAAGAGTAACGGTATAATAGTAAAACAGTTTAGATCTATATTACCCTACCAAAATTTAAAAATAAAGATATCTTTGTAGAGCAAAAAAATTACGAAATAAATGACAATATATTCATTATCAAACACTTGCGATAAAATTATTTTTTCAATATTTTTCAAAAGTCATGCGAAAGCGCTTCGCAATTTTCTATTTTATAAATATGGGAACAAAGACCAAGCCGATGATATAACGCAAGAAGCTTTCATTAAACTCTGGCAAAACTGTGCTGCAGTACCCATTGAAAAAGCGAAATCTTATATATATACCATTGCAAATAATAGCTCTCTTAACGAAATTGCACATCAAAAAGTAGTTTTGCAATATGAAAAAAATTTTGTTGGTCATGATAATACAAATGAAACACCTGAATTTATACTCGAAGAAAAACAATTCAAAAGTAAGCTCTTAAAATCAATTGAGAATTTAAAAGAAACACAGCGAGTTGCTTTTTTGATGCATCGTATAGACGGTAAGAAATATAGCGAAATAGCAGCTGAATTAAACATAAGTGTAAAAGCAGTTGAAAAGCGCATCCACTTGGCTTTAGTAGAATTACGAAAAGAAATTGATACAATAAAGTAGGGTAAATTTGTTTTTACTTGTTTTAAATATAATACGATTAATGCAATGGAAAAGAATCACATTTTAGCAAAATGGCTAAACAACGAATTAACAGAAGATCAATTAGCTGAATTCAAAGCTAATCCTGATAACGAAAGTTACGAACAAATTAAAAACTACACTGCACATTTAGAAGTGCCCCCATTTAATGAAGAAAAAGTTTTAGAGCATGTTATTAATCACAAAAAAACAACAGCTAAAGTTATTCCTTCCTACAAAAAATGGTTATTCAAAGTGGCTGCCGTTTTTGTTATTGGCTTAGGAATTTTATTTATGATGCAAAATTTTGCGTTACAAACACAATATGCTCTTAATGGTACAAAAACCACTTTCACATTACCGGATAATTCTAAAGTAGTTATGAATGCCGGATCTGAAATTAAATATAAAAAATGGAATTGGGATAATAATAGAAACCTTAAGTTAAATGGGGAAGCCTATTTTAAAGTAGCAAAAGGTAAAAAATTTGAGGTTACAACTGTCCTTGGCAAAGTGGCTGTTCTTGGAACTCAATTTAATGTAAAAGTACGGAAAGATCGTTTTGATATCACTTGTTTTGAAGGAAGGGTACTCGTAAAGTACCAAGAAAAAGAATTGATTTTATCACCCGGACAAAGTGTTTATTTTGAAGATGGAAAACAAATAAACACAACCGTTGCTTCTGTTAAACCAGAATGGATGGGAAAAACCATTGCTTTTAATAAAGAAAATTTACGCAACATCTTAGATGAAATTCAAAGGCAATACAATGTTTCTATTGAAGTGAAAACAAAATATTCGAGTGCATTATTCACTGGAAAAATCCCAATTGACAATCTTGATGTTGCCCTTCAAATTATTGCCACAACCTATCATTTAGAACCAAATAAAAGTACTGCCAACAAAATAATTTTTGAAGGAAAATAACTATTTTAATGAAATACACTTCTGTTTTATTCTTTTGCCTTGTTTTTGTCTTGAGTATGACAGCTCAAAACAGAAGTAAAGCAAATGCATTAAAAGATATCCTGCAATCTATTGAAAAACAACATCTTATTTATTTTAATTATATTGACAATGAGATAGTTGACCTTAAAATTATACCGCCTAAAAAATCGTTGTCTTTAAACAAGAAGATGATTTATCTTGAAAAAAAAACGAATCTTTTATTTGAAAATATCGATAATAAATTCATTACCATTCATAGCAATAATAAGGTAAACACAAAGAATATTTGTGGATATGTGTTTTCTAAAGAAGATAATTCTCCGCTGGAAAATGTGAATATTAAGTTTGAAGATGGTTTTAGTACTTCAACCAATAAAAAAGGATATTTTGAACTAAAAAAAGAAAAGTCAACTGATTTAATAATTAGTAATATTGGGTATACTAGTGCAAAAATTTCTGGTTCTGATTTACAAAATAAAAATTGTTTGAAAATTTACATTGAAGTAGAAGTTTCTGAATTAAATAATATAATAGCGAATCATCTTTTAACATCTGGAATCTCAAAAAAAATTAATGGAACATTTGAAATTAAACCAAAAAAACTTGGAATATTACCAGGCTTAATTGAACCGGATGTTTTACAAACTATGTTGCAAATTCCCGGTATTTATAGTGCCGACGAAAGCATTTCGAGTATTAATGTCAGGGGAGGCACGCATGATCAAAATTTGTTTTTATGGAATGGGATCAAAATGTATCAAACTGGACATTTTTTTGGACTAATTTCGGCGTTCAATCCTAATTTAGCCCATACCGTTTCTATAACTAAAAATGGGACTTCTGCTTTTTATGGAGAAGGTGTCTCAAGCGTTGTAGATATTTCCTCAAACACCAATAAATTTAAAAAAAATAGTTTTAGTGCAGGAATAAACATGATTAATGCCGATGTATATTCGAAGTTCAAAATCTCCGAAAAAAGTTTCATAGAAATTTCAGGAAGAAAATCCATAACCGATTTAGTAAAAACACCTACTTACAAAGAATATTATAATAAAGCCTTCCAAAATACAAGTATTACAAATTTTTCCAGTAATCAAAATATAGATTATTTAGGTGACGAAAAATTTAATTTTTACGATATTACGGCTAAATATTCTCAACAAATTGGACAAAAAGACCATTTTATTTTAGATTTTATTACAATTAACGATCAACTTAAAATTTTTCAAACAACCAACGTCAGTTCTCAAATTCAGTCTGAAAATAATATTTTATATCAAAAAAATTACGGAAGTAATCTCTCATTGATACGAAACTGGAATACTAAGAATAGCTCTCATTTAAATGTGTATACTTCGTCCTATGTGCTTAATGCCGAAAAAAACCAAATACAAGATAATCAAATTGTAAAACAAAAAAATGAAGTGTTAGACAATGGCTTCAAGCTTGAAAATAATCATACAATCAATTCGAAATTTACTCTTAAAAATGGATATCAATTCAATGAAATTGGTACCATAAATTCAGATGAAGTAAACAGCCCTATATTTTACAGAAGAATTAAAGAAGTTTTACGAATTCATGCACTCATAGTTGAAGCAAAATATAATGATACTTTATCCAAAATATATTATAATGCAGGATTGCGATTAAACTATGTTGAACAATTCAAAAAAAACCTTTTAGAACCTCGATTACAGTTTAATTATGCAATTACAAAATATTTTAATTTAGAAGTATTAGGAGAATTTAAAAGTCAAAATTCTTATCAGGTAATTGATCTGCAAAACGATTATTTTGGTATTGAAAAAAGAAGGTGGATATTAGCAAACAACACAACGATCCCTATTCAAAGAAGTAAACAAGCATCTATTAGTTTATTTTACAACAAAAATAATTGGTTATTCACTTTAGATAATTTTTATAAAAAAGTAACCGGAATTAATAGCTCGAGTCAAGAATTTCAAAACCAATTAGAATTTGTAAAAACTAATGGCGATTATGAAGTTTTAGGAATGGAAATGCTGGTTCAAAAAAAAATAAATCATTTTATTACCTGGTTTAGTTATACTTACAATACTAATAATTATCACTTTCCAAATTTAGAACAACCTGTATTTCCAAATAATTTTAAATTAGACCATATTATCTCTTGGGCTGGAATCTTTGAAAGAAAAAATCTAAAAATAGCATTGGGTTCAAAGTGGTATTCTGGAAAACCCGAGACTACTCCTATCAGTTCAACTATAAATTACAGTAATTCCTCCAATCCAAAGATTGATTACAATACCCCAAACAATAAAATACTAGATGACTTTTTTCAAGTTAATTTTTCGACAACCTACAAATGGGAAAGCTTAGATCAAATTCAATATAAATTGGGGTTCTCTCTACTGAATGTGTTGAATCGAAAAAATGAAATTAATGAATATTATAGAATAAATACGATTACCAATTCTATTGAAGATGTAAAAAATTTTTCACTCCGACGAACTCCAAATTTAAGCTTTAGAATAACGTATTAAACATTGACGTTTGTTGTTATTTGATCCTGTATGCTTACCACAAATGAAATCGATCGATTTCTTCCGTCAGATGACCATATCCCTGGACCCGGATAAAATAAAGTATTCTTAAACAATTATTGATCTAATTATTCCAAAAAAGTTTAATTTTAAATTCACATTAAAGGAGGTAGAGCAGAGAGAGAATTCCATTCACGAGAAGAAATAAAATCGATTTATTCAAAATATTTTTTAACCGTTAGACTGAATTGAGTTAAGGATATTTTGTTGTTTTACCATTCTTGCTCATATTCATAAAAATTCACTTTTCATTTATAAGCTAAAATCTAATAACTTTTTGTAAATTGTAGTATATTTACCTTCCTTGGGAAGTTTAGCAAATTAATATTGTAAAACTTACAATATGTTTAGAGAGTTACACTTTTAGCATGAAATCAATTTCTCCGTTTCTGATAAGTTTTAATGCCAAATTGATAAGTTTTTCATACCGCATAACACAAAAAAAAGATGCTTAAGCATCTTTTTTTGTGTTCGTTTTCAAAACAAAATCATCATTAATCTTAGAACCATATTTTTTTTCAATCAAATTGAAAAATTCGGATAATTCAATTTTTTTGTAAAAGCAGATAATTGCTAGTGTTGATAAAGGTATTCGGTAGCCATCATCATTTTTAATCTTAGTTAGAACATGAGGATGTATTCCGAATTCTTGACTTTGAGATAGATTTGATTTTTCATCTGAAATCCATTCTTTTTTAATGTAGTTACAAACAAATCTATCGAGCAAAAATATTTTTGCTTCATTACTTTTGTTGCTATTGCTTTTATTATTAACCATCACAGCAAAAGAAAATATTTTTTATGAATTTTACCGGCACGATAGTGCTAGTTTTGAATGACTTTGTTATGTTTGTAACATAATTTATATATTTGCGATTCTTCATATAAAATATTTGAAGCATTCGCTTAGAATCTCGTATCAGAAAATTGGCGTTTTATAACCACGAGATGATAAGTAAGATGCTCACGTCCCATGGCGTGGGCTCACTTATTTGTGGTTAAGGTATGCCAATGCCTCTGATGCAATACACATACCTCGACCGCCATTGTAAAATGAAACAGGAAAAACTCTTTCCGTCTTTTACCACTAAAAATTAGGAAATTAACACCGCTCCGCGAAGTCTCTCGAATTCAGTATTATTTTATATGGAAAGCATTCACTGACATCTACCGCTTTATTTTCAAATTATTAATATCCCTTTTCAACTCCAAAAAAAGATCTTTTACACTGGCAGTTTCCGTTAATTCTTGTTTTTCATCAGAGAGCCCAATGTTACACACGTATTCCCAAATTTCAAGGATGGAAGAAACCTTAACTTCATAAGGAGGATAAAAACTATTGTCTGAGGCTACAACAAGTGTGTTTTTTTTGTTTTTGTTCAATCGCTTGTACACCATACCTTCATTTTTGGTGATTAGAATATAAGTTTTACCATCCTTGACATCTCCTAACTTTTCAATATACCGCCCAACAATGATAGAGCCATCTGTATGTGGTGGCATCGAATCACCTTCAACAGGAAAGCCTCTATGTTTTCCTGTTCCCAAAAATGGCAATGAAATTTGCTGCAAACGCTCAACGTATTCTGGATCAGCATATCCATTCAAATAGCCGGCTTTTACTTTTTGCGTGACAACTTCAATAAAATTTTCTCCCTTATTGTCTACTGTGATTGGCAATACCAATCGATTATTTTCCAATTGCAACAAATCATCTACGGGAATTTTCCGAACATCAACAGAAAGCAACAGGTCAATACTGATATGGTAATAATGTGCAATTTTTTTCAATATTTCATAAGGAGCTTCAGAGGTTCCATCTTCATATTTAACGTATCGACCCCTGGTTATTCCTAAGGATTCAGCCAGCTTCTCTTGCGAAATTTTATGTTGCACCCTAAAATTCCTAATATTATCAGAAAATAAAGACATAGCGATTTTGTTATAATTTGTAACAACAAATATACATAAAATTGTTAGTATCTGTACTAATTTTGCAAGGTATAAAATAGAAATGATGATGAATAGAGAAATCGTACATATGGACTTAGATACCTTCTTTGTTTCCTGCGAAAGATTAGTAAATCCGCAATTAATAGGGTTGCCATTAATTATTGGTGGGAGCTCTGATCGTGGCGTTGTGGCATCGTGCTCTTACGAAGCTAGAAAATTTGGAGTTCGATCTGCAATGCCAATAAAATATGCCTTACGTCTTTGCCCTCAAGCTTCGGTTATCAAAGGAGATATGGAATACTATTCGAATAAGTCACACGAAGTAACTTCGATTATAAAAGAAGTAGCGCCAATTGTTGAAAAAGCAAGCATCGATGAATTCTATTTAGACTTAACTGGAATGGATAAGTTTTTTGGTTGCTACAAATGGACAACAGAACTTTCTAGTAAAATTCTAAAAGAAAGTGGTTTACCAATAAGTTTTGCCCTTTCGGTAAACAAAACAGTTTCTAAAATTGGAACAGGAGAAGCTAAACCTTTAGGCAAGATAGAAATTATTGGTGCTAATGTAAAACCTTTTTTAAATCCATTGCCTATTCAAAAAATTCCAATGTTGGGCGACGTTACTTTTCAATTACTGTCCAGAATTGGCATCAGAAACATCCAAACACTATCCGAAATGCCAGTTGAAGTTTTACAACAAATGATTGGTAAAAATGGAGTGGAAATCTGGAAAAAAGCAAACGGAATAGACAACAATCCGGTAGAACCGTACACCGAAAGAAAATCGATTTCAACCGAACATACTTTTGAAATCGATACCATTGACCTTTACAACATTAAATCCCTAATTACAGGAATGGTAGAAAAACTATCCTATCAATTGCGTTCAGAAAAATTTTTAGCATCAACAGTAGTACTTAAAATACGGTACAATAATTTTGATACAGAGACCAAACAAATTAAAATTCCATACACTTCTTTCGATCATATTTTAACTAAAACAGCAATAGACCTTTTTGAGAAAGTGTACACCAGAAGAATGCGCTTGCGGTTGGTGGGAATACGGTTCACAGGATTGGTTCGTGGGACCTATCAAATCAATATGTTTGAAGACACAACAGAATTATTATCGCTCTACCAAGCCATTGATAAAATTAAAAACAGGTTTGGTTTTGATGCGGTTTCACGATGTTCAGGCACCATTATAAAACAAAAAACAAAGTAAAAATAATTTACTTCATCAGTTCGCACGTTCAGGCTCTGGTGGGCGTTTCCCGCCGAAAAAGGCGGGTCGGGCTGTACGCTATATCTTTTGTTCCGCTAGCGCTGCACAAAAGGATGCCGCTTCCATACCTAACGCGCAATGTCATTAAGTTTAGTAATTACGCTTTTTGTTTTCACGTAGATTTCGCAGATTTACGCAGAAAAAGCAGTTAAAATCTGTTGAATCTGCGTGCTATTTTTTTCTTTCCCCTCATAACATAATGACATTGCCTTAACGCAAAAAACATAAAATCAAAAATCGTTAATTTTAAATTACAATCACAATGTATCTCAACTGCCATTCCTATCATAGTTTGCGTTACGGAACAATTCCGTTGAACGAATTAGTGCAACAAGCTAAAATTTCGGGCCTTACCTCAGTTGCATTGACCGATATTAATACGGTAACTGGCATTTATGATTTTACAAAACAATGCAAAGAAGTTGGAATAAAACCTATCGTGGGTGTTGAGTTCAGACAAAACAACAGATTGCTTTTTATTGGCTTAGCCAAAAACCAAAAAGGCATTGGCGAAATGTGTCGTTTGCTGACGCATCATAATCTATCCAAAACCCATTTGCCAGATGTTGCACCAGCATTTGAAAATGTATTTGTGATCTATCCAACAGCTAATATGCCTAACGAGTTGCGAAATTTTGAATACATTGGCATTCGACCAGAAGAAGTGCTAAAATTATTCAAAACCGAATGGAAGCCGATCATTCAAAAAGCGGTAATCCTTCAACCCGTTACTTTTAGATCCAAAAAGGAATTTAACTTACATAGAATTCTGCGAGCCATAGACAACAACACCTTATTGTCAAAATTAACAGATGAGGACATTTGCAAGACTTCTGAAATACTGACAAGCTCAGAGGAGTTGCTTAAAAAGTACAGTGAATATCCAGAAATTATAAAAAATACCGAATTCCTTATTGAAGAATGCAATTTTGATTTTGAATTTAAAACGCCTCGAAACAAAAAATTCTATACCAAAAGCAAAGAAGGCGACCGCTTATTATTAGAAAACTTAGCAAAAAGTGGTTTACTAAAACGCTATGGAAACACGAACAAAGAAGCGCAAGCCCGCGTAATAAAAGAACTAAAAGTAATCAACGACTTAAACTTTAGTGGCTATTTTCTAATCACTTGGGACATTATTCAATACAGCAAAAGTCAAGGTTTTATGCATGTAGGGCGGGGTAGTGGTGCCAATAGTATCGTGAGCTATTGTCTTGGTATTACAGACATCTGTCCTATCGAACTCGATTTATATTTTGAACGATTCCTAAACGAAAACCGAAAATCGCCACCAGATTTTGATATCGATTGGTCTTGGCGCGAACGAGATTTTATTTTAGAATATATTTTTAAGCGTTTTGATCCAAATCACGTAGCCTTTTGTGGCACAAATGTAGAATTCAAATACCGATCTATTTTCAGAGAAGTGGGTAAAGTTTTTGGATTGTCTAAAGACGAATTGGATGGTTTGTCAAAAGCCAAAGGACGACAAAGAGAAACTAATTCCGTAGTAAAGTATGTTGAAGAATACGGAATGATGCTAGAGAAATACCCAAATCAAAGAAGCATGCACTCGTGCGGCATCATCATTTCTGAAGAACCAATTACCAATTTTACAGCACTAGAAATGCCACCAAAAGGCTTTCCAATTGTGCAATTTGATATGCATGTAGCTGAAGATATAGGCTTTGAAAAATTCGATATTCTAAGTCAGCGTGGTTTGGGCACGATTGATGAAGCCGTTAAAATTATTGAAAAAAACAGAGGAATTAAAGTGGATATCACGGATACTTCATTGTCTAAAAACGAAGCCAAATGCAATGAGTTGCTGAGTATTGGTAAAACTTTAGGGTGCTTTTATATAGAAAGTCCTGCTATGCGAGGTTTATTACGACGTTTAAAATGCGACAATTATAAAACACTAGTGGCTGCGTCAAGTATCATTCGTCCTGGAGTGGCTCAAAGTGGTATGATGCGAGAATATATTTTTAGACACAATAATCCTGATAAATTTGAATATTTTCATGAGGTTTTCAAAGAGCAGTTGGGCGAAACCTATGGTGTCATGGTTTATCAAGAAGATGTAATTAAAATTGCGTTACATTATGGAGGGTTGACAGCTGCCTATGGCGATATTCTTAGAAGAGCCATCAGCGGAAAAGGACGTTCGTTAGCAGAATTACAATCCGTAAAAAACCAATTTTTTGTTTCTTGCAAAGCCAAAGGGCATCCAGAAAAACTGAGTGAAGAAGTCTACAGGCAAATAGAAAGCTTTGCAGGATATTCTTTTTGTAAAGCGCATTCGGCAAGTTATGCCGTAGAAAGTTACCAAAGCTTATATTTAAAAACCTACTACGGTATTGAGTTTATGGTAGCAGCTATCAATAATGGTGGTGGTTTCTACAGACCCGAAATTTACATTCACGAAGCCAAAATGAGTGGCGCAACTATTCACAATCCGTGTATCAACAAAAGCGTTTATCAAACTACAGTTGATGGAACGGATGTGTATTTGGGTTTTATGCTTTTAAAGAATCTAAACAGCGAGTATATTTTCAATATTGTTGCTGAACGAGAAAAAAATGGTGCATTCAAATCGATTGAAAATTTCATTATTAGAGTTCCATCAGGATTAGAAAGTATTCAAACATTGATATTTATTGGGGCCTTTAGAAGCACTGGCAAATCAAAAAGTCAATTAATTATCGAGTCACGAATGCTCTTGATACATCATAAACTGGAGGTAAATACTCCTTTACTAATTGAAGAACCCACTAAGGAATACAAATTTCCAATTATAGAACGTTCCATTTTAGAAGATGCTTTTGATGAAATTGAATTGTTGAGTTTTCCGGTTTCGTGTTCACCATTTGATTTATTAGAAACTAAATTCAAGAGTGGTATTTTGGCCAATAACCTCATTAACTACCTAAAGAAAGAAGTAAAATTGATTGCTTACTTAGTATCTATAAAACAAGTCCCTACAAAAATGGGAATGATGTTTTTTGGCACTTGGATCGATGCAAATGGCGATTATTTTGATACAGCACATTTTCCTAAAAGCCTTATCAACTATTCTTTTAAAGGCGGCGGATGCTACTTACTTATGGGTACGGTTGAGGTAGATTATCATTTTCCAACCATTACTGTTTCAAAAATGGCCAAAATGCCTTTTAAGCCTGATCCACGATATGCCAATTCAAAAACACTTCAATTTAAGGCAACAGAACAACTGCGAGGTGATATTAGCACCACCGAACGAGCTCCATATCCGCAAGAACACGAAATCAATTTACCAAGAATAAAGATGGTCAAGGAGTAAAAAAAATATTAAAATATTTTCAAGCTTTTGATTTACCAGCCATAAAAGCGAAGATTCACCAATACCTAAAAAAAACATTAAAAACTCGGGAATACTTTTTGATTCTTTTGTAGTAACACAAAAGAAGAGTTATAATATATACCACATGAAAAATCAGCAATACGCAATAGTAGACATAGAAACCACAGGCGGGAATGCTAGTGGTAGCCGCATTACAGAAATTGCCATTATCATCCATAACGGAACTTGCATCATCGACCGTTGGGAAACGCTTGTCAATCCAGAAAAAGAAATTCCACTAGCCATTTTTTCACTAACGGGCATTAACAATGAAATGGTTCGGGACGCACCCATTTTTGATGACATTTCTGAAAAGGTTTTAGAAATGCTTTCCGGACGTGTTTTCGTGGCCCATAATGTAAACTTTGATTACTCCTTTGTGCGCCACCAACTCGAAGCCAGCGGTTTCAAATGGACTGCGCCAAAATTATGCACTGTTCGAGCAGCCAGAAAGATTAAGTCGGGACTGGCCTCGTACAGTTTAGGCAGACTTTGCAATTCGTTAGACATACCTTTGACCAACCAGCACCGTGCTGGTGGTGATGCAGATGCTACCGCAATTTTATTTTCCCGTTTACTGGAATGGGATGTGGAAGGGGTAATCGAAAAAATGATAAAAAAGACTTCTCAAGATCAGCGTTTACCTCCTAACTTACCACCTACTGACTTTGAGCAGTTACCGGATAAAGCAGGAGTCTATTATTTTTACGATCAGACAAGAAAAGTCATTTACTTAGGTAAGGCAATCAATTTAAAAAAAAGGGTAGCCTCGCATTTCAGTGGCCATAATATCACACCTCAAAGACAAAATTTCTTAAGGGACATACATGCCATTTCCTTTGAAGTTTGTGCCACAGAATTGATGGCACTACTGCTCGAATGTAATGAAATCAAGAAGTTGTGGCCCGCCTACAACAGAGCACTCAAACGTTTTGACTCTAAATATGGATTGTATGAGTATGAAGCCCGCAGCGGCTATCGGTATTTAGCCATTGGCAAATTAGGTAAATTTCAAGCGAGTATAGAATCTTTTAATAGTTTGTACAAAGGCATCAATGTATTGCAAGGTCTAGCCAAACAATTTGGCATTGATAACCGATTTTGCAACTACGGCATGGACGACCACGGAGAATTTACTCCACAACCAAACCGAAGCGATTTACCTGAAGTGGAACAACACAACGAACAAGTCGAAAATGCTATTGATTTTTTAGTAAAAAACAGACCCAGCTTTGCCATTATAGACAAAGGCAGATCTGCTGAAGAACGCAGTTGCATTTGGGTTGAAAAAGGGCACTTCTATGGGATGGGATATATCGCTTCGGATATAGGATTTACGGAGCCCTCTGAAATAAAAGATCATGTAACCCCTTATAAAAGTAATCAATACAGTGTCGATTTAATTCTTGCGTATGCAGAGAAACATCCCAGTAAAGTGCTGTTTAAACAGAACGAAAATGAATAAGAATACATCACAATTACATCTAAATATTTTCATTAAGCAGTGGTAAAAGAAAATGTTTGACTTTCCGATAGGAAACCCATTCTACAAATATTTTTTTTCAAACTATCACTAAATTATCATACTCAATACGAAGAAATAAAAGGAATGACATGCTAGATTATAACAGTTGTCTATCAAGCTAAAAAGTATGAAATACAACATTTTAAAACAAATAACAAAATAGATAAATAATAACTAAAATCACTCAACCGCTAGTGTAAAATGAATCAAGAAAACTTTCCCATTTTTAGCAAAAATTAAGGAAATTATCTCCATTAAATTACAATAATGTAATAAAAGTTATATATTTGAAAAGCGATAAAGCGAGACAAACCTTCGTTAATTTTTCTTAATTTGGGTGTATACACGAAGTTTGTTTCGCATATATAAAAGGTGGTGGCAACTGTAAGTAAAACGCTCAACAAAGAAAATTCTTGTAAATGAAAACAGAAATAAAAATCATACTTGAGGAAGGTTCTTCAAATAAAGCTAAAGGAAATTGTTTTGAGACGCTTATTAGAAATTTACTTGCAATTCATCAATATGATATTAGAGGAAATATAAACTTTTCAGGAATGGAAATTGACTTAATTGCTAAACACAAACATAAAGATGAAATTCTTTATGTAGAATGCAAAGCAAAGGAAAAAGTTAGTTCTGATGAATTAAGTAAATTCTGTTTTAACGTTGAATTTCAAGAAGCTGATTATGGATATTTTTTTAGAACACAAGAATTAGAATATCAAGCTGGTGCACTATTAAGTGAAATCAGAAAAAAAATTAAATATAAAAATTTAACTTTTTTTGAACCATCTGATATTATTCAAATGCTTACTGATGCAAATAAAATTTTTGAACCAATATCAAAGTTAAATTCATTTACAATTTCTAAAAAAATACTAGCAGTTACACATTTTGGTGATTTTTTAATCTATCTAGTAGATGAAGCTAATTTATTTCCAACAAAATTTATTGTTGTTAATGCTAATAATAATTCGTTAGAAGTAAAAAAAGAAACTGTAGAATTAATTGTAAAGCGCATAGATGAGTTAAGTAAGCTAGAAGCAATAACAAATTTTATTGAACCTATAAAAAAAAATGAATTAATAAAAAAAGAGGTCGTTGTTGAAACTATATCAGAAGTTCAAGAAAGTGAATATTGGTATGATTATTTACCTGCTTCTTCTACAAAAAATCATTTTGTTGGGAGAGATTTTATTAGAACACAAATTTTAGATTTTTTTAAAGAAGTTCAAACTGACAAAACACATAAGAGAATTTTTTACTTAAATGGAAAATCAGGTTGGGGAAAGAGTTCTTTATTACTCGAAATTAAATCACGTTGTGAAAATAAATATTATAAAAATAATTTTTCACACTTGCTATTGACACGAGAAGCGCATTGTCTGATAATTTTGTTGCTTTATCATTTGAAAAACTTATCAATAAATCAATAGAAAAAAAATTTATTAAAAAAACTATTTTCAGCAAACAAGTCAAATTTACTTCAAATTTAGATTTACTATCATCAGAATCGATAGAAGATTTATTTCAATCACTAAAAGCTGAAAACAAATATCTAGTGCTAATTTTTGATCAATTTGAAGATGTTTTTAGAAAGCAAGATTTATTTAAGTCCTTTTACAAGTTTTTAAGTGATGTCACGGATAAAAAACTAAATTTAATCGTTGGTTTTTCTTGGAAATCTGAATTTTTCATACCAAATGATGACCCAGCATATTATTACTGGCAACAAGCCAAAGAACAATCACGAGAATTTATAATTGAAGATTTTGGTGAAAAGGAAATTGACGGCATAATTAAACAATTAGAACAATCCATAGGAAAACTTGATAAAGATATAAAAAACAGGATTAAAGAAAGTTCACAAGGTTTACCTTGGCTTACTAAAAAATTGTGTATTCATATTTTTGAGCAAATTCAAGGAGGACTAAAAAAAGATAAACTTATCGAATCAAATCTTAATATAATAGATTTATTTGAAAAGGATAAAGAAAGAATAGAATCTGAAGAATTAAATGGTTTAAAATTAATTGCTCAAAAAGCATATGAAGGAGCATTTTTTGAAATTTCAGAAGTTGGAGAATCTATTGAAAGTAAAATAATAGATTCATTATTAAATAATCGATTAATAATTAAATCAGGTGTTAATTACAATATTTATTGGGACATATTTAGAGATTATTTAGTTACAAACATTATCCCTACTATTGGCGAAAGTTATTTGATAAGACAACGTGTAACATTATGTTTAGAAGTTTTTTTACTTTTCAAAGATTCCGTAAAACCACAAACTATTGAAACAATTCTAAAAAAACATATAAAGAATATAGGTAAAACAAGTCTTGAAAATATTTTAATAGAATTGAGGAATTTTGGTCTAATTAAAAAAAATGATGATTTTTATAGTGTTGCAAAAAAAGAAATAGAAATCACAGAAAATGGTTTTATTACATTCATTACACATAAATTCCAAAATTACACACCTTATTTAGAATTGAAGAAAATGAATTTAAATTCAATCACTAAAGATGATATAACAACTGTTTTAAAGTCAATATTTAAACAAGATTTCAAAGATAAAACCTGGGAAGCATATTCATTAAATCTAATAAGTTGGTTTTTACAATCTAAATTAGATATTAAACTAAAAATTAAGGAACCACAAAAAGGACGAAGTACAAAAACACAATTATCTTTAAAATCCGATAATGTAATTCCTCGAAGTTCATTAAAAGATATTTCAAGTGTTATAAAATTAATGAGAGAAACTGATTATTCCATTAATAGTAAGTATTATAGAGATTTACTATTACTTAACATAATTGATGAAAACAAAGATATTACTGTTATTGGTTCTCAAATTATTGGACTTAAGGATGAAAATTTAAAAATCTTACTTAAAAAACAATTAAATAAAAACAAAAAAATAATTGAATTGCAAAAGATTTTGAAATTGAATCCAAAAACACAAGCTAAAGAATTAGTAAAAAATTTACCAACTAATTTTTTTGACGGTAAAGCAGAAAGTTCAAAGATTATTTACGCATCAGTAGCCTTAACTTGGGTTAAATAGAAACAGCAGCCACCAGCAGCTAGAGTTCGTTGCGTGCGCAGCACGAACAATGAAACTCCAATTGAACAGAAGCGGTCACTGGCAGGAACTATGAAGTTATCGTAAAGTTTAGAGAGAGAATTTCAAGAGGCAAGTGAGCTTCTTTTTTTGTGCGGTAAAATCAAGATGGTTTTTACGTATTTTCCTTTCCCGAAGTTTTGGGATTAGGCACAAGTGCCCTCACCTCTCTCTGGCGCTCGTTTGTAACGAGTGCCTTCTTTACTTATGGGGTTATAAAGCGACAATGGGATTTTTATTGTATCATGACCAAAAAAACAATCAAACACGCTTCAGCGGATGTTGGATTGGTTTTCTGTGCCTAGAATCTGCGTCGAATTTAACTTAATTGACCACAATATACTAAAACAACATCTAAAGTATTGGCTTGGTATTTTGAGACCATAAAAGAGATTTTTAAAGCTTTTACGGATTGTTATATTTTTATATGCATATCAAGTATAGTTAGGTATGTTTTATTGATGCCTTTGTAGGGAACATAGATCTCTCTAAGCACACTTTTGCTGATAAAACCCTCAAGACCTAAGTTAGCTAGAGTTTCAATTAATAATGACTTAATAGCTATGTCTGCTTTTTCCTGATATAAGAAGACCATTACATCGACTTATATCAGGATAATAGATTACAATGAATTTATAAAACTCAACAAATCATTTCTGTCTTTTGCAGAAAGTTGTTTGTATTTATTTTTGGCATTTTGACCTTCGCCACCGTGCCATAGAATAGCTTCTTCAACATTCTTTGCTCTACCATCGTGCAATAAATTGGTATGATTATTTACAGTTTTAATAAGTCCGATACCCCATAAAGGAGGCGTTCTCCATTCATTGCCAGTAGCCAAGAAATCTGGTGTATTGTCTGCTAATCCTTCTCCCATATCATGCAATAATAAATCCGTAAACGGACGAATGGTTTGATTACGTAAAGCTGCAATAGGGTGCGTATTTCCTGTTTGTATTTTAGGAATATGGCAATTGGTACAACCTATAGTTTCAAATGTTTTTTTTCCTTTCAAAACATTTTGATCGGAATAATTTCTCCGTGCCGGAACTGCTAATGTACTGGAATATAAAACGACTCGATTTAAATTTAAATCTGAAATTTCGGGTGTCCCACCATTTGGAATTGTCGTAGCAACAACACCAGTTGGTACATCTTCATTAGGAAATAAACTGGTTGTTATCCCCATATCTCCTAAGAAAGCACCAGCAACTTGTTGACGAACATTTGGTTGATTTGCTTTCCATCCAAAACGACCAAGCTTCTGACTATTTGAAACAACATCATAAACATAGTTTGCTTTTCCTGAGATACCATCTCTATTATTATTGGTTACAAAACTTAAAATTGTACTTTCTGGAATTGCTTCCAATAATCCTAAACCAATCATTTGGCTAGCTACTCTTGGCGAAATTTGTACATTGTTTGCCAATGAACCATAACCCAAATTATTGATTTGATAGAATGGTTTTTGCAGGATTACAGTAGTTCCGTCTGCAAAAGTTTCGGTAATGGATTGATAAGTAATCCCATATGTCCCCTCTACGGTTTGACCAAGAATGGCATTGTCTTGTAATTGTCCTCCATAAATTGGATCGGGAAATGAACCTCCATTGCTGTTTGTACCAGGAATACTTAATCTTAATAATAATCCGAGACCAAGTTCACCATCAAATAGAGGAGCTCTTCCTCTTCCGTCTTTAAAATGACAACTGGCACAGGCTATTGCATTAAAAAACGGTCCCAAACCATCTCTAGCAGTTGTAGAAGAGGGTGCAGAAACCCAACTTTGTCTAAAAAAGGAGTTACCAATACCAAAATCGGATTGTTCATCGAATGTCAAATTGGGAGCAGAAAAGCCAAAAGCTTCTTCCGAAGTATTAAAAATAGTAGTTTCTCCACCAGAATATTGTTCCCTCTCTTCGGGTGTTAATGCTACATATTCATCGTCATTATTAGCACAACTAAAAAGTTGAAAGCAAATTAAAAAAGCGAGACCTTTGCAAGTGTTCTTCATTTTGTTAAATAGAAAAAAGTGTCCAGTTACAAGGACACTTTGATTAAATCTGAATTTATGAATTCATTAATTTACAGTGATAGCAATTTTCGCAGCACCAGCAAGCAAATTAGAGCCAAAATCTTTCAGCTGTAAAACTGCCATTCTAACTTTGGCACCTTCTGTAGAGGTTAAACCACCAGAAATAGCTAAATCGAAAGGTGTTACTATCGCACTAACTTTAGTTACGGCAGCATTTAATGCTACATCTGTGCTATTGTATACATTTGTGTTAGCTTGTTTAATTAAATCTTCTAGTGATGCTCCATCAACAGTTCCGTAATTCCCTTTATACAAGTTGATTACTCCTTGAAGATTCAAAGCAATATCTCTATGAGTATTATCACTAAAACAAGAATGTTCATCTTCTTGATCTGCATTTCCAAGTGCAACATCCATACGCTCTACTGGTAATTCTGCAGAAACAAGTGTAGTTATCCCCAGATAAATATTTCTGATAGCGACATCATCAGGTAGTGCAAGGAATTTAGATCTATAGGTTCCTCCAACTTTCCATTGGTTTACTAAATACTCCAAATTATCGGTCAATAAATCAGCGCATGCTTTCAAATAAGCTGCTCTTCTTGTTTGATTTGAATTTGTTCCCCCAACAACATAATCTGTATAGGCTCTCAATCCAGCTTGATTTGCCGAAGGAGCTGTCAAATCTTGTCCCCAAAGTAAAAATTCTATAGCGTGATATCCAACACTGATATTTTTTTCTCCACCTTGTTCATTCAAACGCTCTAAAAGAGATTTGTTTATTGTTGGGAATGTTGTCAAATCATTGATTATTCCAGCATTTGTAGCCCCTTGAACATAATCAACATAATTTTCATCTAATGGCCAGGCATTTAATAATCCTTCTGGTCCATCGGCATTATCAATTGGTCCATCAGCAAAACGAAAGGCTTCGGTAGTACCATAACTTTCTCTTGCAGCTTTCCATTTGTTTTTAGCATTATCAAAATTGACTTGAGTTGGTGATGTTGTAAATGTATTTATTGCTGTTTCTAGTATTACGGCATCATCATACGCTTTTTGATAATTGGCGTGAGCAATGTTTGCATAATTTTCCACAACTTGTTTTTTTGTAACATTAGAATTATTGGAAAAATCATCGTTAGTATTACAAGAAGTAATTAAAACCCCCATTGTTAAAAGTATTGAAACTTTTAAAAATATTTTTCTCATAGTTTTGCTTTATTTAGAATGAATAAACTTAAGGCAAAAATATAAACTTTTATTAAATCGCCAAATTTTATTTAGAATAAATTTAAATAAAAATTTGTTTGTTCTATTTTAGGTTTTATATTTGCAGAAATTATTTTAATTCAATCTAAATTAACTGAAATGAACTTTAAAAAATTATCTCTTTCCGCATTCCCAATTTTATTGTTAGCGCTTGCATCTTGTTCAAATGACGATGCTACAGTTGAAGATACGTATAATTATACTGTTCCAGCAACCTATACATTCGAAAGAAATGCCGTGACTTCTGTAGATTATTCTGGGCAATCGAGCCGCTTATTAATGCTTGATGAGATGGGGAAATATTTTAGTACAGCCGCAACAAACGGCACTGTCGCTGATGACGCAGTACTATCAGACATGTATGCTAATGTAAATAACCGTTATACTGGAGCAGGTTTAAACGTTTCAGGGAAACAATTAAAAGATAAAACGGCTGCTTCAAAAGATTATTTTTCATTATATCTTGGTGGTGGTTCAATAGCTGAACAAGTAAGTGTTCGTGATTTATTTGAAACCCAATTTGACAATGGTGATGCTGCTAGTCAAGGAGCAACAGCTTCTGCGGGTGTTGCAGGTGTTTATCTAGATGGAACAAGCAAGCGCTTATTTGCAGCAAATGGATTAGAGCCCCAACAAGTATTATTAAAAGGAATGATGGGGGCTTGCTTTATGGATCAAATAGCTAATAATTATTTAAGTCTAAATAAGCTTGATGGCGGTATTAATAAAGTTGACAATACAAACAAAGTATTGTTAACAGGAAAGAGTTATACTGAAATGGAGCATAACTGGGATGAAGCTTATGGCTATATCTATGGAGCGGATAATTTAACTGTTACGCCAAACAC
This sequence comes from Flavobacterium amylolyticum, assembly GCF_048284335.1. Classification (NCBI taxonomy): domain Bacteria; kingdom Pseudomonadati; phylum Bacteroidota; class Flavobacteriia; order Flavobacteriales; family Flavobacteriaceae; genus Flavobacterium; species Flavobacterium amylolyticum. The sequence continues at coordinate 622,078 of NZ_JBLVPG010000002.1, read as the reverse complement.
TTTCAAATTCTGGAGCAGTTACATCAATCAAGTTAATGCCGATACTGATTTTAATACTCTTAAAGCAGATATTGACTTGGCTTTTCGTAAAGGTAGAGCAGCAATCGTAGCTAATGATTATAAAGTTCGTGATGCTCAAATCGATATTATCAAATCAAAACTAGCAATGGTTTCAGCAGTGAGAGCTGTATTTTATTTGCAAGAAGGGAAAGGTAAATTAGCAACTGATAAGGGAGCAAAAGCTTTTCACGCTTTGTCTGAAGGTTATGGATTTATTATGTCGCTGCGATATACAAATAAACCAGGAACAAATAGTCCTTATTTTACCAAATCAGAAGTAGATGCAATGTTAGCTTCTATGGTAAGCGGAACAAATGGTTTGTGGGCTATCGATACTTTAGGAGCAAAATTAGATACCATATCTACACAAATAGCAGCAAAATTTGGGTTTACAGTTGCTCAAGCTACTACAGTAAATTAACTCAGTAAAAAATAACAAAGCAAGAGAAATTAACTCTCTTGCTTTTGTACTTTTGCTTAAATTTTTAAGAATATGAAAAAGATACTATTAGTTTTAAGTTTTGTTGCCGTATTTGTAGCTTGCTCATCAAATGATGGTGAAAATAATACGGACGGGGATAATTACGATAGAACAGCACTTTTAACAAACTGGGCTGATAATATTATTATTCCAAGTTATGTAAATTATCAAGCGAAAGTTCAAATATTGGTAACTAGCACAAATACTTTTGTTGCAACTCCAACAGAGGCAAATCTTCAAATATTGAGAACTTCTTGGTTAGAGGCTTATAAAGCATATCAATATATATCAATGTATAATTTGGGTAAAGCGGAAGAGATTAATCTTAATATGGCTTCCAATACTTATCCAACAAATACAATCGGTATAGAATCAAATATTTCATCTGGAACTTATAATCTGGAATTGTTGTCTCAATTTGACAAACAAGGTTTTCCAGCATTGGATTATTTAGTAAATGGATTGGGTGCAAATAATGCGTCACTTGTTGGTTTCTATGCTACAAATGCAAATGCTGCAAATTACAAGCAGTATTTAATATCTGTTGTTAACAAACTAAAAACTAATGCTGATGCAGTTGTAATCAGTTGGAATTCAAGTTTTAGAAATAGTTATATTGCTAATAATGGGACTTCGGTAAGTAGTTCAGTGAATAAAACAACAAATTTATTTGTAAAAAATCTTGAAAAAGATATTCGCACGGGTAAATTAGGAATTCCAGCAGGTGTTTTTTCAAGTGGTGCCAAATTTCCAGAAAAAGTAGAAGGATATTATAAAAATGATATATCTAAAGAGTTGTTGAATGTTTCAATAAAAGCACAGCAAGATTTTTTTAATGGAAAACATTTTAATAGTACTACAACTGGCGAAGGTCTAAAAACGTATTTAGATTTTTTAAATGCTATTAGGAACAATCAGAAGTTAAGTGATATTATAAACAATCAATTTGCTACTATCTATACAGTAAACAATGCGCTTAACAATAGTTTTTCTCAGCAAGTAAATACTGATAATTCAAAAATGATTGCCGCTTATGATGCTTTGCAGCAAAATGTAATCTATACAAAACTAGATATGATGCAAGCATTAAATATCACTATTGATTATGTAGATGGCGATGGCGATTAATTATGGGTTTAAGTATAACAAAATATCTAAATAAATATTCAGAGGCATCAACGCTAGCTTTTTTTAGGCTAGCGTTTGGCTTTATGATGGTTTTAAGTCTTATCCGATTTGTGAGTTATGGTTGGATTGATAAATTTTATATCCAACCCCAATTTCACTTCACGTATTATGGCTTTGAGTGGGTTAAACCGCTAGGAAATTATACGTATTTATTGTTTTTGGTTTCAGGGTTGGCAGCTTTTTTTGTCGCAATAGGATACAAATATAAATTATCGATAATTACCTTTTTCCTGAGTTTTACTTACATTGAATTTATGGACAAAACCACTTACCTGAACCATTATTATTTTATTACGGTGGTGAGTTTTATACTTATTTTTTTACCTGCAAATGCCTATTTTTCTCTCGATGCGTATAGAAACCCTAGAATTGCCTATCAGAAAATCCCGAGATGGACTACTGATATTTTAAAACTGTTGTTAGGTATTGTATATTTTTATGCTGGCTTGGCAAAACTCAATTCCGACTGGCTTTTTGAAGCGATGCCACTCAAAATCTGGTTACCCAATAATTCAAATTTACCTCTAATTGGTTCGTTATTAAACGAAAATTGGGTGCACTACGCATTTAGCTGGACGGGAATGATTTATGATTTAAGTATACCTTTTTTATTACTGTATAAAAGAACTCGTTTATTTGCTTTTGTTTTAGTGGTAGTCTTTCATATTCTGACTAAAATTTTATTCCCCATTGGTGTTTTTCCGTATATAATGATTGTAAGTTCATTGCTCTTTTTTAATGCGGATTTTCATAAAAAGGGTTTACAAATTATTTCAAAATTATTCAATTTCAGTATGACTGTTTTTGAGAACGGAAAAGAAAAAATTCAGAATTTTAATGGGATTTATAAAACTAAAATAGCCTTTTTAACCTGTTTTTTATCTTTTCAGTTACTGTTTCCTTTTCGATATGTATTGTATCCAGACGAATTATTTTGGACAGAAGAAGGTTTTCGGTTTTCGTGGCGCGTGATGCTTATGGAAAAAGCTGGTTATACCCAATTTAGTGTTACCGATGCTAAAACTAAAGAATATATAGTGATCAATAACAGTCATTTCTTAACCACTTTTCAGGAAAAGCAAATGTCATTCCAACCAGATTTTATGTTGGAATATGCACATTTTTTACACGATTATTATCAAAAACAAGGCATTAACGACCCCGAAGTTAGAGTAGAAAGCTATGTTGCTCTCAATGGAAGATTAAGTCGAAAATATATCAATCCAACAATAAATTTAGCCAAAGAAAATGAAACATTCCATCACAAAACTTGGATATTACCTTTTAACGATGAAATTAAAGGACTTTAGTTGTATTCTACTTTTATTTTTTACAATAAATAGTTTTTCTCAATATAAAATTTCAGGAATGACTACATCTGGCAATGGTACAGTACTAGCTTCCGTTGAAATATATAATAAAACTTCCGGAACTAAATATTTATCTAATTCTAAAGGAGAGTTTTCAATAGAATTAGACATTTCAGGGAATTATGAGCTTGTTTTTTTCAAAGAAAACTATGCGGTTTTAGAAAAAACAGTTGCAACATCCGATGAAAGCATTGTTATTGTTTTGGATAAAGTCACTAACCTTTCGGAAGTAGTTATCAATAAACAAAAAGAAAAAATATTTGCACTCAATAAATTAAAAGATATTGATGAAACTGCCATTTATGCTGGAAAAAAAACCGAAGTAATCTCGTTAAATAAAATTACGGCAAATAAAGCAACCAATAATGCACGTCAAATATTTGCTCAAGTTGTAGGATTAACAATCAACGAGAGTTCTGATGGTGGTTTACAATTAAGTATTGGTGGACGAGGATTAGATCCAAACCGAACATCCAATTTTAATACCCGTCAAAATGGTTATGATATAAGTGCAGATGTTCTAGGTTATCCTGAAAGTTATTATGCTACACCCACTGAAGCCCTCGAAGAAATTCAGGTAGTTCGCGGTGCAGCATCATTGCAATACGGAACTCAATTTGGAGGGTTAGTCAATTTTAAACTAAAAACACCAAGCCAAAAACCATTTGAATTCGCATCGAGAAACACTTTTGGCTCTTATGGTTTGTTTACCAATTTTACCTCATTAAGCGGTACAAAAGGTAAATTCAGTTATTACACCTTTTATAATTACAAACAAGGAAATGGTTTTAGACCCAATTCTGAATTTGAAAGCAAAAATTATTTTGGGAATTTAAATTATCAGTTCAACGAAAAAACATCATTGCATTTTGATTATACTTATTTTAATTATTTAGCCCAACAAGCTGGCGGATTAACTGATGTGATGTTTAATGAAGATCCAACACAAAGCAATAGAACCCGAAACTGGTTTGCAGTAAACTGGAATTTATTTGCATTGCGATTAAAACATAAATTTACTGCAAATACCGATTTTTCATTGCAATTATTTGGTTTAGATGCAAGTCGAAAAGCAGTTGGATATCGTTCTAATAGGGTTTCAAATCCTGATGGAGTAGGTACGGAAAGAGATTTAATAATTGGGGAATTTTTTAATTGGGGAGCAGAAGCACGATTTTTAAAACGGTACAAAATAAAAGAAAATACCAGTGCTTTTTTAATTGGAGTCAAATATTATCAATCCAAAAATTCAGGAGTTCAAGGTCCGGGAACCTCGGGCAGTGATGCCAATTTTAATGTTGCTGATGCAGAATTTCCTTTTTATGCCAACCAATCTAATTATACGTATCCCAACTTAAATGTATCGGTTTTTGGAGAGAATATTTTCAAAATAACTTCTAATTTTTCTGTAACACCAGGTTTTAGATTCGAAAAAATAAAAACACAGGCAGAAGGTTCTTATCGAAAAATAAATCTGGATTTGGCTGGAAATGTGATTTTAGATGAAACCAAGTTTGAGAATAATATAAAAGACAGAAACTTTGTTTTGTTAGGGGTTGGATTAAGCTATAAACCATTGAATAGAATAGAATTTTATGGAAATGTTTCACAAAATTATCGGTCGGTAACGTTCAATGACATCAGAACTGTAAGTCCAAGCCAGGTGATTGATGAAAATATTACGGACGAAAAAGGCTATACATCAGATATCGGAGTACGCGGACAATTAGGAGATAAAGTAACATTTGATGCCAGTATATATGGATTGTATTATGATGACAAAATAGGCGAATATGAAACCAGAAACCCCAATGGTTCAGCGGCAATTGTAAGATTCCGAGATAATATTGGAACTGCCGTGACTTATGGTTTCGAAACGATGTTTGATTGGAGTTTGAATAAAACTTTTTTCAAAGAAAAAGAGAACTTTGTTTGGAATGTATTCTCCAATATCGCTATTACAGATTCGGAATATTTAAAATCGGACGCACCAAATATTGAAGGGAATAAAGTTGAATTCGTACCGCTTTACAACATAAAAACGGGAACAGGAATTGGATACAAGAATTTTATTTCGAGTGTACAATTTACCTATGTATCTTCTCAATTTACGGAAGCAAACAACAGTAAAACAGATGCAAATGACAATACGTATGGCATTTTTGGTCAAATTCCTGCTTATTACGTCGCTGATTTTTCAACTTCCTACAAATGGAAAAAATGGAAACTGGAAGCTGGGATTACTAATTTTACAAACAATAGTTATTTTACAAGAAGAGCGACTGGTTATCCCGGTCCCGGAATAATACCATCTGATACTAGAACTTTTTATACTACGCTTGAGTTTGTTTTTTAATGTTTAAAAAAAATGCTGATTGAGAATCCAATCAGCATTTTTTACCTGTTTTCCTTTTTTAATTAAAAAAGTCTTGAAATGCTAAATCCACATCGAAATTGATCTTTAATCCAAGAAGTTGTGTAATAAAATAGAATCAACTCACATCAAGAACCTTATAAAATTTAACATTTATAAATAATTTGACAAAAAAATCAAATCAAAAATGAACCTCGCTTAATGTCCTAAAATTTTGGAATAAACGAGGCTTTTTTACTTTCTTTATGCGATTTAATTTTTGTTTTTATTATTTTCCACAAAAAATGAGAAGTAAATGCTAATAAAAACTGTTGCTATTCCAGTAATTTTAAATGTGGCATTTGCACCAAATTGATACCAAATTAATCCTGCTAATGAACTCGCTAACATTGTACAAAGACTTTGAAAACCTGAATAAGTTCCGATTGCTGTTGCCGTATCTTTTCTGTCGGAAATTGTACTAATCCAAGCTTTGGAAATCCCCTCGGTTGCCGCTGCATAAACTCCATAAGTAAAGAACAGCATTGCAATAGTATAAATATTAGTACTGAAAGCCATCCCAAAATATACGATTCCAAACAAAGAAAGCCCAAAAACAAACATTTTCTTTAATCCTATTTTGTCTGCAAAAATTCCTATTGGAAATGCGCAAAGTGCATAAACCAAATTGTAAAAAATATAAACTCCAATTACTGCTGTATCACTTAGCCCTGCCTGTTTTGCTTTTAATAACAAGAAAATATCAGAACTGTTAAATAATGTAAATACAAGTAACCCGATTACTAATTTTCGATATTGTAACGGACTTGTTTTCCAATAATTTAGAAAGGAGAAAAAAGGTGTCGGTTTTGTTTCTATTGGATGGTCTTTCGTTTTGTCTTTCAAAAAAAAGGAAGCCAATACAGCTAGTAGACCAGGAATAAAAGCGACATAAAAAAGTGTTTTGTAATCCTGTGGATAAAAGTATAGATACACTAATGCCAATGCTGGCCCAATAACTGCTCCAAAAGTATCCATTGATCGATGAAAACCAAAGATTTTGCCCTTGTTCTCAGATGTTGCCTCATCCGATAAAATAGCATCTCTTGCACCTGTGCGAATTCCTTTCCCGAAGCGGTCTATAGCTCTCGCAAAGAAAATCCAAAGCGGAAAAGTAAAAACTGCCATCATTGGTTTTGAAATAGTGCTTAATGCATAACCGAGTTGAACAAACGGAACACGTTTTCTGGAATTGTCCGATAATTTCCCGAAATATCCTTTGCTTAAGCCTGCCAAAGCTTCTGCAAAACCTTCCAAAACACCAATTAATACAATAGAAAATCCGATTGTTTTTAAATAAATTGGCATAATTGGGTACAGCATTTCACTTGCTGCATCAGTAAATAAACTGACTATAGATAGTATCCAGACGGTTCGTGTGATTATTTTTGTTTTCATTTGGCTTTTTTACAGCTTAATTTTAATTCCTCCGTTTAATATAAATCCATCTGTTGGTGTGTAAACTTCTCTAAATTTTGGATTTTGAATTGTTCCCGAATACATATTGTCCCATTTCGATTGTCGGCTGTCCAAAAAGTTTTCAAGATTTAAAAATATGCTGAAATACTTAAATTTGTATTCTCCTGACACTCCCATAACCCAATAATCCCTTACTTTTTCGTTGTTTGTCAAATACTGATTTCCAACATAAAAAACCTCGTAAGCAATACGCAATTTTTCTTCCCATTCATACATTAAGTTTGCATTTATTCTGTGTTTTGCCGTTAATGGATTTACTATTGAATTATTATCAAAATTTCTTTGTGCATCAATGTAAGTGTAACCAATGTAACAAGAAATATCCTCAAAACGAAGTTTTACGTTTGTTTCAAAACCTTTGGTTTCTATATTTCCGTTGGCATTTTCAAAGGCATAATTAACCGTCGAAGGAACTGGATTAAGAACTAACGGGTTTTTGATAATGGTGTAAAAAAACATTTGATTAACGGCAAAACTTACTTCGTCAAAAATGGTAGTTTTGTAATTGACATCAGCATTTAATCCATACGATTTTTCAGGATTGATTTTTGAAAAGTCAAGTGAATTTATATTTTGAAATGCTTTTTCTTCGGTTTCTTCCGAGAAAATGGTTGGTGATTTGTAACCTAAACCACCGCCAAATCGTGAAGATAATTTTTCGTTGATCTTATACAATATTGACAAACGAGGCAAAACAAAAACATTGCTTCTGTTTGAAATGTCTAAACGTAAACCGCTTTCCAAAATAAATTTTTCGGTTATGTTCAAATTATTTTGAGCAAAAATACCAAATGTAGCATTGTAATAATCTAATTTGTCTGCGACTAAATTAATTTGTTTGAAATTATCCGAAACTAAATTGGCTCCCAAATTCCATTCTGATTTTTCGTTTGGAATCAGATAATTGGCTTCTGTAAAAGTGGCTACCTGTTGCCCTTCAAAATTATAAGTTTGTTTTTCTATTTTTCGGTTAAAATATCCAACACTATTTTTAATTGTCAACATATTTTTATTGTCAAATGTTTTTTCAAATTTTGCCTGTATCGAATATCGATTACTGTTATTTCGCTCAAAAAACGTATGCGTAGCATCTGATTTGTTGTCTATTACTTGCATATCTCCACCAATTCGTTTTTCAAATCCTGCGTTAACACCTAAGCTAAATGTTATTTTTTCATTTGGATAATAGAAAAATTTTGGACTTATGGTATATCTGTTGAATTTTGGAATATCCGAAAACCCATCGTTATTCACATCGTATGCTTTTTGAGAATTACTTGAAGCATAAATTGTAAGCCCGGATTTCTTGTATTTTTCAGCATAAAAACCGCTTAAATCCAATGCCTGTGTTTGATTTATATTTGCCAAAAATGAAATTTCTCTTGTGTCGGTTGGTTCTTTTGTAATCAAGTTTATCAATCCCGCAATGGCTCCGCCGCCATAAAGTGTTGAAGTGGAACCTTTGATTACTTCTACGCGTTTTAAATTCAAAGGTGGAATTTGTAAAATGCTCAAACCACTTGCGAAACCCGAATATAAAGGAAATCCGTCTTGTAAAAGTTGTGTATACTTCCCATCTAATCCTTGAATTCTAATGCTTGCACTTCCCGAAACTTGGGAGGTTTGTTGCGTTTGAATTCCGGTACTTTCGGTAAGTAACATTTTGATATTCCCTGGTTGCATTGAGGATTTTTCGTCTAATTCGCCCGATGCAATCGTTTCGATCCGTGTAGGGATATTTTTGATTGTTCGGCTGCTTCTTGTTGTAGAAGTAACTTTAACTTCTTCCAATTCTTCCGCTGTTGGTTCTAAGAATATCTCTATGGCATCATTTAGAGGAAATAGTAAAGTTTTTTCTTTTTTTCGATATCCGATAGCATCAAAAATAATAGTCTGCTTTCCATCAGGTATATTTTCTATTATTACTAATCCATTTTCGTCTGGGACAGAAGCGTTTTTATTTCCTTCTAAAAATACGGAAACATTCGTAATTGTTTCTTTTGTTTTTTCATTTTTGATGATTGCCTTTAAGGTGTTCTGTGCAAAAATTAAATTTAGATTTAAAAGAAAGAATATTATAAATAGAATTTTATGTTTATTACTTGTTGCGTTTTTCATTTGTATGTTTATTTTAAATTTACTAGTAGCCCTAATCCGATTTCTTTACCATTATAAAAAGGAGCTATCATTGACACTGTTTTTTTCTCTCCAGGCGATTTGAATATTTTTCTTTTAATATACGGATTTAACCAATAAGCAATTTTAGTACTTAGTATTCCTATGCCTGCACCTGCGGCAACATCTGTAAGCCAATGTTTATTATTAGTTATTCTAAAAAGACCAGTTGCAGTTGCGACAGCATAACCTGAAATTCCGTACCAGATAGATTTGTCTTTGTACTCTTGCCAAAGAAACTCGGCACCAGCAAAAGCGGTCGCAGTATGTCCTGATGGAAAAGAATATGAAGAACCATCCGGACGTTCAATGTTTGTAATGCGTTTTAATGCTGTTACGGAAGTAAAAACTAATAAAAAAGATGTAGCTAAAATAACACTTCTGTCTTTTAAGTTATTCTTTCCTTGTATTCCTAAGTTATTTAATGCGTAAACTGTTAAAGCAGGAGCATATTGTGAGAAATCATCCAAAGTGGTTCTTCTGTCAATATCGTTTATAACTTCTTCCCTAATTTCAAAATTTAATTCTTTTAGGTAGTCGATTTTCTCAATACCTATAGCTCCATAACTAATTAAAAAAGTTGGAATAATAAGTTGCTTGTAATTGAATTTTAAATTTTGTTTGATACTATCCTTTTTAACTACTTCTTGAGCGGTTAAAGAAATTGTAGTTAAAAGTATAATAAGTAAAATTATGTTTTGTTTCAATGTTTTCATTTTTTTTAGTTTAATTAGAATGCTATGTTTACACTCTATTGGTTCTAAAATATTTCAATGTTATCATTTTGAGGGAATGTAATAGTTTTCTCTTTTTTACTATAACCAATAGGATTAAAACAATGGTTTGCTTTCCGTTGGGAATATTTTCGATTATTACAAATCCTTTTTCATCGGAGATAGAACCTTTTTGAGTTCCCTCTAAAAATACAGAAACATTCGTAATTGCCTCTTTTGTTTTTTTATTTTGATGATTGCTTTAAAAGTATTTTGGGCTGTTGTTAAAAAGGAAATAGCAAAAGAATGAATATTTTTTTTCTTGGATTTAAATAGAATTGTTTGAAATAGTAAAACAGACAACTGCGTAGCAATTGCCTAAAAAAGTCAAATCAGAAATTCATCAAATCAAGTAAGAAGAATACAGAATAAAAAGCTTATTCCGCTTTGGAAAGAAAGAACTTTTGTAGAATGAATTGCATTTAGATGCAGGTGTAATTGCACTTAAATGGAATTGTATTGGGGTGTTAAAATTAATGTCGCAATGCGGAATACTTTGTGTTATACTATTTGAAAATGACTCATTATCAAATTTTTGGATATAAGTATGGCTTTCATTTTCAAAATTAGCCTTCTCCTCGGTATCCGAAAATTCAAATACCGTGTTGACATAGCAACAAGATATCAAAAGTAGAAGTAATATTTTAATGTATCCTTTCATCGTTGCAAATGTACAAACAATAATATTATTTTGTTGGCAAATTGACTGTAATTCATAAATGAAGGATTAGGTTAAACGTCCACATTTTTGGGTTAGGTCCATCTCAGTATCTTTTACTTCTTATCCCTACTCTTCCAGCTGTCGTTTTAGTGACTATTTCTCCTAGACTTATAAATTTTACCTCTCAGATAAAGACATAAAAACAAAACCCCAATAAATTTTATAATTTCATAACATTCCATTCCTCAAATGTAGAACGTATAAAGAGCTACTTTTTTAGCATCAAATCAATTCCACCGTTTTTGGCAAGTTTTAATTCCTAATTGACAAGTATTCCGTATCGCTAAAAACGGGAAAAGATGCTTACGCATCTTTTTTTGTGTTTGTTTTCAAAACAAAATCATCATTAGTCTTAGAACCAGATTGTTCTTCAATTAATTTAAAAAACTCAGAAAGCTTGATATTTCTTGATTCGCAAATTTTTTTAAGAGTATTTACAGGAATATTATAATTTGAACCTTCGATATTAAGCGAAGTGTTTTTAATTTTTCTAACTATGCTTTCTTCAATATTATGATCCAATGCAAAAGACCTCTGAGATTTATAAGATTTAATCCAGTTATTGAAAATATAGTTACAAATAATGTTGTTAGTCTCTGTCATTTTTAGCAAAGAAAAGTCAATGATCAAAAAATAGTGCGTACTTTAGTGCGCGTTTAAAAGTATTTTGTTATATTTGTTATATTAATACAAATATGTAATGTATTTTTGCGATTCTTCATATAAAATATTTGAAGCATTCGCTTTGAATTTCGTCTTAGAAAACTGGTAATTTTAAAAGGAACGAAATAATAAGTTTGATGCTCACGTCCCATGGCGTGGGCTCACTTATTGTTCCCAGGTATACCAGTACCTCTAAGGCAGTAAGCTGAGTTCCATGCCATTTTTTATGCGCAAAAGTTACTCCCTTTTATTCTTAGCAAATCTTCTTTTTTACAGTATCGTAAATCAATTAATTAATTAATTGAATTAGTTTGTTTGGAAACGCACTGCCTACGTTTGGCTGCAACTGGCAACGGCAGTGTACTTTCCTAAAAAATACAATATAAATTCAAAAGCCTTTGCACCCAAAAAAGAGTGCTTTCAAGATCTGTGGTAACAGCAATAGCGAAAATCAAAATAATAAATTGAAAAACAGTAAACAAACAACGAATAGATGAAATACTATAAAACTTTAAAAGCTACTTTAATTCTAGCTTTAATTACACTGATAATTTGTTGGATTACTGGTTGCGATTATCTTATTTAAAAGGCAACAACTAAGAAAAACGGCTATTTATTTTCACATCACACAGCTTGCTTCGATGTGACAACACCTAATAAAATACTGATAATGCCTATGACTTGAAAAATAAAATCTATGCCTTAGTGCTATCGAGGCTAATCACAAAAAAAAGGCCCTCTAACTCTTCTTGGCGGACGAATAGAGGACCAAAGCAAACTAAACCGAAGTCTCATTTAACCAATTCAAAAGTATGAAAAAAAAATCATTTTTGAAGTTTTGGACAACAACACAACTGTCCAAACTGTACTGCATCCTTTTCCTGTGCTTCATAACAGGATTAAATGCTCAAACACGATCTATCAAAGGTAAGATTACCGATGATACCGGCACATTTCCCGGCGTAACCATCAAGGTTAACGACAAGCCTACAACAGCATTTTCTGATGAAAATGGAAATTACACCATACTAGCTGCTGAGAATGATGTTTTGGTTTTCTCCTATCTAGGCTATAAAACGATGCAAATTGTAGTTACAAATCAAGCAACTATAAATGTAAAATTGACTGAAGATGCAACGACTTTAAAAGAAATCGTAATAAATGCCGGATATTATTCTATTAAAGAGAAAGAGCAAACCGGTAGTATTGTAAGAATAACTGCAAAAGACATCGATAAGCAGCCAGTTACAAATGTACTAGCTGCAATGCAAGGAAGAATGGCAGGTGTCAATATCATTCAAGATGGGGGAACTCCCGGCGGTGGTTTCCAAATTAAAATTAGAGGTCGCAACAGCATTCGCCTTGATGGTAATGAACCATTATACATTATTGATGGAGTTCCCTATTCAAACGAGTCCATAGGAAGTACGAACACTTCAACGGCATTACCAAGCCAAGCCAGTCCGCTCAACAGTATTAACCCCAATGACATTGAAAGCATCGAAGTATTAAAAGATGCCGATGCGACTGCAATTTATGGCTCGAGAGGAGCAAATGGTGTGGTCTTAATTACTCGAAAAAAAGGAAAATCAGGCAAAACAAACATTTCAATAACTGCCTCAACAGCCGCTGGTACAGCGACTAAATTTGTAGATCTGATGAATACGCAGCAGTATCTGTCGATGCGTAAACAAGCATTTATCAATGATGGAATTCCAATATCGGATACGGATTATGATGTAAATGGAGCTTGGGATCAAACTCGATATACCAATTGGCAAAAGGAATTATTAGGTGGTTCAGCAACAATCAATGACTTTAGAACCAGTATTTCTGGTGGTAGTGAAACGACGCAATTCTTGATTAGTGGGAATTACAGAACCGAGGGAACAGTCCTTCCGGGAGATTTCAGGTACATTAAAGGAGGGATTCTTAGCTCAATTAACCACACTTCTTTAGATAAGAAATTCAAAATCTCTTTTTCGGGAAATTACACGGCACAAGATAATCTACAAGCAGCTACAGATTTGACTTTAACAGCGCGTTATTTGGCACCAAACGCTCCCGCACTCTACGATTCAAATGGAAATCTGAATTGGGAAAATGACACCTTCGAAAATCCTTTGGCACCCCTAAAAAGCACCTACCGTGCTAACACCAATGACTTAGTAGCCAACAGTGTGTTGTCTTATGAACTAATTCCAGGTTTAGAAATAAAATCAAACTTTGGTTTTACCGATTTAAAAACCAAAGAAGTTCGAACGATACCATCTACCATTTACAATCCCGTTTACGAAGTTGGGAGTGACAATTCCTTAATGTACTTAAACCTTACCAGCAGACAATCATGGATTATAGAGCCACAACTAAGAGGTTTCAAAAATTTTGGAAACCACAAATTTGATATACTACTGGGGATGACAAGCCAGCAGCAACGCACAGAACGCCTATTCCAATCGGGTATTGGTTTTGCAAACAACAATCTGATTAATAACTTAGCTTCTGCGATTACAAAAAACACAACCAATAGCGATACTTTTTTATACCGTTATCAAGCTTTTTTTGGTCGCATCAATTACAGTTACAACGAAAAATACTTTTTAAACTTTACAGGTCGTCGGGATGGCTCCAGCCGATTTGGACCAGGCAAACAATATGCTAATTTTGGTGCTATTGGTGCTGCATGGATTTTTAGCAAAGAAAAATTCAATCCAGAAAATAGTAAAATGAATTTTGGAAAACTCCGTTTTAGTTATGGAACTACGGGCAATGATCAAATTGGAGATTATCAGTTTTATGATACCTACGGTACAACTGGTGCAAATTATCAGGGCATAATTGGGTTACAACCTACACGACTTTATAATGCCGATTTTGGATGGGAAACCAATCGTAAACTAGAATTAGCTTTAGAAACTGGTTTTTTTAAAGACAGAATTTTTAGCACGCTAGCATTTTATAGGAATCGTTCGTCGGATCAATTGGTGGGTATTCCTATGCCAGCTACAACAGGTTTCTTGTCATTGAATGCGAATCTTGATGCTACCGTTGAAAATTCAGGTTTTGAATTTTCCGTAAGAACATTAAATGTGGATGCAAATTCTTTTAAATGGTCAACGAACTTCAATGTGGCCGTTGCAAAAAATAAACTACTTTCTTTCCCAAATCTTTCAGGTTCCACTTTTGCAAATCGGTATGTGATTGGACAATCGATTGATATTGTAAAATTATACCAGAGCAAAGGTGTTAATCCACAAACAGGATTATACGATTTTGAAGATTTAAATGGGGATGGAAGCATAACAGCAGCTGATAAGCAAATTAGCAAGGATTTATCTCCTAAATATTTTGGAGGCATTCAAAACCAATTGGACTATAAAAATTGGCAATTGGATTTTTTATTGCAGTTCGTAAAAAGAGACAATTACGATTACATTTCAAATGTTCCGGGAGGTGGTCAAGTAAACCAAAGCAACACTAGTGGTGATGCTTGGCAGCAAATTGGGGATCAAAGCAGTTCGCAACTGCACACTACGGGACTAAATGGTGCAGCGGTAAGCACGTATTATAGGTACATAGAAAGTGATGCCGTAATTACAGACGGCTCTTTTATCAGACTAAAAAATATTTCACTTTCCTATGATATTCCGTTACAAACGAACACTAATGTAAAATGTAAACTTTTTATTCAAGGTCAAAACCTGCTGACATTTACATCCTATAAAGCAGGTGATCCCGAGTTTAAGTTCTCAGGATTCCTCCCTCCGCTAAAAGTGATCAGTGGCGGAATGACATTAAACTTTTAATCCTCAAAAAAATAGTAATATGAAAAATTTACAATTTATAACAGTACTAACAAAGCCATTCCAGGTCTATCGCATTCTTTTGGTTTTGGCACTGATACTTTTTTCAAGTTCCTGTAGTGATTTTGTAGAGGTTCCATTACCTAATTCTCAGCTTACAGGAACTACAGTTTTTGAAAGTGAATTGACAGCAAATGCAGCAATGGCACAAATCTATGCACAACTTCGTGACGGCGGCATCCTATCTGGATTACCTACTGGTGTATCAGTTAGAATGGGATTGTACGCTGATGAATTACAAGATTACACCAACTCTACAATTTCCCTACCTATTTACAACAATGCGCTTACAGCTGACAATGCTACTGTGGCGTCACTTTGGACTTCAAGCTATAGTCAAATATATAACGCAAATTCGGTTATTCAAGGTGTTGAAAATTCGACTGGGTTGCCTATTGCGGTTAAAAACAGAGTGTTGGGTGAAGCACTATTTGTTCGTGCTATAGTGCATTTTTATCTGTTGCAAATTTATGGTAGCATCCCCTATATTACAGGAACCAATTATGAAATTAATAGAAAAGTTACGCGCAGTTCTGCGGATGAAGTATATGCTGCAATCGCGAAGGATTTAGAAAGTGCCAGTTCTAGATTGCCTGAAAATTATAGTTCTTCGGATCGTGCCAAACCCAATAAAATGGTGGCCAAAGCCATGCTGGCCAGAGTATATCTATACAGGAATAAAAATACAGAAGCAGCAAATGAAGCAACTACGGTTATCAATAGTCCGCTTTATGCTTGGGAAACGGATTTAAACAAAATTTTTCTAAGAAATAGTAAAACTACTATTTGGCAATTAGCATCAGCAACAGCGGTACGAAACAGTAATGATGGTACAACTTTTATTTTCGTATCAGGACCGCCACCAGTTTGTGCGCTTCGTGCCGATTTTATGAATGCATTTGAAACAGGCGACCAACGCAAAGTGAATTGGACAAAGTCAGTTACCACCGGACTACATACTTGGTATCATCCCAATAAATACAAACTACGTATAGCAACAACAAGTTCGCAGGAATATTCTATTGTGTTGCGTTTAGCAGAACAATATTTGATTAGAGCCGAGGCAAGAGCAAAACTAGGCGATTTTGCAGGCGCAAAAGAGGATTTAAATAAAATAAGAACCACCGCAGGCTTACCAATAACTACATCATCTATCGCCACTGAAATTTTGTCTGAAATTCAAAAACAACGAAGATTTGAGTTTTTTACTGAACATGGGCATCGCTTTTTTGATTTAAAGCGCAGTGGAACAGTCGATGGAATACTATCTGTTTCAAAACCAGGTTGGAACAGTTCAGATATTTTGTGGCCTATTCCAGAGCTAGAATTGAATGCAAATCCAAATTTACAACCGCAAAACACAGGATATTAAAGTTATGAAGCTATTAAAAAACACTAGTACTATCGCTTTCAGTTATTCTTGTAAAAAAACAATTTTGTCATTTTGGATAGTAATATCCGGCTCTATTTACGGGCAGGATAATTCCAAAAAGAACATTGCTGAAGCAGAGTATGAAAGGTGGGGCAAATTAGAAAACAGAGCTATTTCCCAGAAAGGAAACTGGATATCATTTGATATGCAGTACAGCAATGGTTCAGATACATTATTTGTAAAACATACGCAGAAAAATATTGGATTTAGTTTTCCACTAGGAACACAAGGCAAATTTGGCGGTGAAATTGCATTTGGTGCCTTTCAAGGAGATAAAGTAATAGTAACCAACTTAGAAAATAGTGAAAGTTCTGTTATAGCGAATAGTGCTGCTTTTGAATTTGCCAACAGTGGGAAAATTATTGTGAGCTATTCCAATGATGGGGAATTAATGGTAAGGACCATAAAAAATAAAGAAATCATCCAACTTTCAAATGTAACAGAATACCAATTGGACCAGTCTAACGATATCCTTACTTATCTCACTAACAATAATGGGAAAAGTAGTTTCGGAACAATAAATCTTAGGACAAACCAAAAAACAGAATATCACACAACGCCACACAAATTATCTGGACTTACATTAGCAGAATATGGAAAAGGTGTTTTTTGGCTCGAAGAGGGCATCAATGGGGAAAGCACAAAACTGAATTTCTACAAAACCCAAGATAACAGTATTCAAACATTTGGACCAAAATCATTCTCAAATTTTCCAGAAAAGCATGAAATTGTTACCACAAAATCTTTCAAAATTTCAAGTGATGGTAAAAGGGTATTTTTTGGAATCGCAAAACTCAAAGAAGAGGCAATACCAAAAAAAGACGATGTCGAGGTTTGGGATACAGAAGATTTATGGATTTATCCAAAAGCAAGCAGGGAAAATCTTGAGGGGTACTCCACTTTATCGGTTTGGTTTATTGAAGAAAATCGGTGGAAAACAATTACAAATAAAGAACTTCCTTTTGTACAGCTTAACGGCAGTAAATCAGTTGCATTACTTTATAATCCAACGGAATATGCACCTCATTTTAAGCGCTATGGTGAGGTTGACTATTTTTTGTACAATCTGGCTGATGGTACCAAAAAGCTATTTTTAGAAAAGCAACCTGGCGAAAATTACTTATTGTCTTTTTCCCCAAATGGAGCGTACATATGCTATTTTAAAGATAAAAATTGGTGGCTATACAATATAAAAACACAATCTACGGTGTCAATTGTGCCACCTACAGGTTCCGAATGGGTTTCAAATGATTTAAAGTACATAACAAGACCACATGTTTTTGGAATGAAAGGATGGAGTGATGATGGAGAATACCTTTTGGTACAAGATGAGTTTGATATTTTTAAATTTGACATCAAAACAAATAAACTAAAACGCATTACAAACGGACAAGAAAGCGATACTTACTTCACTGTAGATGGTTCAAACATCAAGCAAATAGGAAATGATAATTATAATGGTTGGGCATTAACTGAAATTAATGCGACTAATAATTTAATCGTTTCATCAAGAAATGCGACTACTAAAGCACAACAATTCAAATTAATTTCGACTTCCAACGCTTTAATTCCAGTAGCAAATAATGATACAAAATCAGATGAATTGCGTAGAGCCAATAATGAAGTCTATGTCTATCGAGAACAATCGCATAATGAGTCTCCAAGAATTGTATCATTTAAAAACGGTGTAAATAAGGTTCTTTTTGAAAGCAATACCCATGATAAAAACTTTAATCAAGGAAAGGTAGAACTAATTTCATTTTCGAATTCAAAAGGAGACAAACTGCAAGGATTATTGTATTATCCAGTAAATTATGAAGTAGGCAAAAAATATCCGATGATAATCAATGTGTACTCGCAAATCACTAACTCATTGTATGAATATTACATTCCGACTTTATACAACGATACCGGTTTTAATGTAAAACATTTTGTGCAACGGAATTATTTTATACTAATGCCTGATGTGAAATATTATGAAGGAGAAACTGGAAATAGTGCACTGGATTGTGTTGTTGCTGCAAACAATGCAGTTGTAAAAACAGGAATGATTGACACCAAGTATATTGGCTTAATAGGGCATTCTTTCGGAGGTTATGAAACAAATTACATCATTACAAAATCGAAAATTTTCGCGGCGGCAGTATCGGGTGCAGCAATTTCAGACATGGTGAGTTGGTATTTTAGTAACTCAAAAAGCCTCAATATCCCAGAATTATGGCGAAGTGAAACGCAACAATGGAGAATAGGAAAATCTATTTTTGAAGACAAAGAGTTGTACCTAAAAAATTCACCAATACTTTATGCAGATAATGTTACTACACCATTACTGTCTTGGGTGGGTAAAATGGAGACTAATTTACCCTACGAACAGAGTTTACTTTTTTATAATGCATTGAGGAGAGCCAAGAAAAAGAATGTTTTATTGGTATATCCAAAAGACCAGCATGTAATTGTGATCAAGGAGAATAAAATGGACCTTACAAAACGAATTACAGATTGGTTTGACCAATATTTAAAGGAATAAAAAAATAAGTGCAGTTTGAATAAACTGCACTTATTCGTTAATCTACGGATTAACAGTTCTAAAAAGCGGCGTAGAACAAGTCGTTTCACTATCTTTATCGAATACTTGTGAAGAACCACTCATACAAAAAGCATTTCCAGTAACATCGCAATCTACGTTTACCAGTTTACAACTGGAAGGGAGTGGTGAATGGATATAACCATTAATAATTGCCGTAGCCGTTTGGCTTTCTTTAGTCGTACTAGTGGTTACAGCAGCAGCACTAGCCAATGAGAATGCTACCATTGGAAGCACCATCAATTTTAAAAAATCTGTTTTCATAATAAAAAAATTAATAATTATTATTTCGATCTACTCTTTTCTACAGGTTTTCGATCTTACCCCTGATACTGGCCAGTATATCTTTAATTTTATTTTTTTAGTTGCGTAAAAATTGGGGCTCCAAAAGTATATTTTACAATTTGATGTCCTACTATTGCATACAAGGCCTTTTCAGTTATCAATAAATCACTCATTTTCATTTTATTTTCGTGGTAGATGTAGAAACTGAATAAATAGATTTTATTGGTAATATCATAAACGTCAATTATAGATGCATAGTTCCAATTTTTTTTACTTTCATAACGACCACGAAGCCCTGATTGATTGAACAAAAGTTGATTAAAGGCAGCACTTCGTAAATTAACAGTATAAGGCGGAGCTGCAAGTTTACTATCCCCTGATTTTTTGACTCTGACTACTTTTAGTTTAGCTTTGGTAGTGGTATCAATAGTCGTAACGCGATGGACAAGTTGCAAAGCTGTATCGGCTACAATAAATTGATTTCGATAGAAATAAGTGTAAACGATTTTCTTTAAACCCTCACTATAAGTCAGGGTTCCGTCCGTGTCAAAAATACCGTCTATTTGTTTTTGTAATAAGTGCTTTTGCTTTCTAATTTTTAAAGAGTCATTTAAAGCCATGGTACCCAATATATTTTCGTAAGTACCTAATTGTTGTCCTCTAAATATACAAAGAGCAGAATCAATTGGTTGTAATGTAGTAAAGTAAGGTTTTTTGGTAACCCAAATGGTAGCTTTCCAATCTGAAACTAAACCTCGATAAATGATAGGAATAGAACCATCATAAAGAAAAAAATGAGCACCCACAATTTTTGTTTTAACGGCTCTAAAAGGTAAAGTATCCGGAATAAGTTGAATAGAATATTGTTTTTTATGTTGTAATGTGCTGTCAAACTCAATGATAGTTAAAGGTGAAATTGTATTTCCTAAATAGATCTTTCCTTTAGAGCGGCCGGCAAAGTAAAATCCATAATTATTTAAGTTTTTTGTTAAAGTCCTTGATGCAACGTTGGGAGTAAATCGACGAATAAATGGATTTTGCTTCTGCATAGTATCCTCAGATGATAGAAATAAAAAAACAACGAAAAGTACACTTGATACTACTATTAATAACAGTGAGATAATCCCTTTTTTATCATATTGATGAAGCAACAGACTACAACTACCTATGAAAATGAAAAAAAGGTTGAAAATCAAGTGTTCAGTCCATCCTAACTTTTCTAAAATTCCACCACAAGAGCATGGAATAAACGAACTAAAATTCAAAATCAAAATAATATACGTAGTAAAAACAGTCATTAAGCCCACTGATAAATAAAGGGCCTTTATTCGACTTACTCGCAGAGATAAAGCAAGTACTAGTCCCAATTCCGCAAAAATTACAAGAAACGAGATAGAAGCAGCATAAGCATTTAAAAGTGGAGACTGGCCTAATTGTGTTTGAAAGTTTTCAAAATCAATTAGTTTACTGATCGCAGCATACGTAAACAAAATGATATACAGGAAGCACACCATTTCTAAAAATACATTTTGTAATTTAATATTCAGTTTCATATTGCTTTATATTTAAAAGCAAAATTCTGAATTATAAAATAACAACACTTGTCTTTTTGGGAGTATGAGATATCTAAAAGGGATAAATTTAATCCTCGTCTACCAAAATAAAATCAACTTCATTTCGCTTTAATTCGTTCGGAGAAAAACCAAATTGTTTTTTAAAAGATTTTGAGAAATTGGGATAATTATTAAAACCATTCATGACAGAAATGTTTTTTAACGGTATTCCAGTATGTTCAATCATAAAGAAAGCTCTTTTGAGTCGCTCTTGATTATAAAACTGATAAATACTAGTCTTAAAAAAATGGCGAAAACCATCTTTTAATTTATGTTCATTAGTACCAAATTTAGAAGAAAGTACCTTTAAGGAGGGAAGGGGTTCTTCAAGGTGTGCTAAAATATAATCATAAAGTTTTTGAATCAATAATGCATCTGCCTTTCGAGTTTTATTATGTTTCTCGTTTTCATTCCCATACAGTAAAGGACTATAAGTATCTTGACGTGCAGGAGTAACCAGATTTATTATAATTTCCGAACGATTAACCAACCGTACAATGTTACTGGCGACCGAAATAGGTAAATGTTCTTTAGGTGTAAAATCTAATGTAATGGTTGTAGGCAAAGTACTATTTGCCTCAAGTACTTCTTGAAATTGTTCAAAAGAGGCTGTAGTAATAATATCCGCCAAAGATAGGTTGATCAACTCAGATTCGGAATGACCCAAAAAGGAAGTAACTTCAGATGTAAAGCTCTTGATTATAAAAGAGAAATCTAAAACAAATGTGCTTAAAGCTGTAAATTGAAATGTCTTATGTGTATTAACGTAACCAATTTGAAAAATCGACTCCTTCATTTCTTCCGCTACCATATTAATTAAAACAACTAGCGTTTCCAATTCTTCATCATTAGAACTTAAAGGAATGCGCATGTTGAAATTACCACGTGCCATTTCAAATAACATTTGATGAATTGTAACAATACGCTCTTCGTTGTATGTTTTATTCATAAGATTCAACTTTTAATTTTTTATCTTACACTAAACGCTAAACAAACCCTTTTAGATAAATTAAAGCGTCATCTTCTTTAGTGAAAATTTGAGTGGGTACAGAAGGCTTACTAATCTCTACATAAAAAGTACTAATAATTAAGGAAACTTTTTCATGTACAATTAGTGCTACTGCTTGCGTCAAAATAGAGCCCGACTGTGCTAAATGATCTCTTCCAGCTTTCTCAGTAGCTACAACACCTCTAATATCACATAAAATAGGATAATTACATTCGTTTTGAAAATGGATTCTATCGGTTACTACACACTGGGCTACCCTTAAATCAATAGTTGTATTAGGTTTGTATTCAAAAAAGAGAATGCCACCAGAGATCCAAAATCTGGCGAAATCATTCTCATAAAAATCATGTGCTGCAATCATGTTTTATGGATTTAATTTTTCTAATTTAACAAAAATATAAACATCTATTAATAAGTCACTTGCCAATTTGGGATTATTTGTTGCAATTTGGATGTTTTAGTTGTCAATTTGGGACTTTGACTTGTTATATTGGGAGTATTGAGGTATCAGATGAAATAACTTTAAATTTTTATGATGAATTTTAGAAATCTAATTTTTAAAACAACATAAATAATTTAAAGATGGCAAAAATCAAGCACAATAATTTCATAGACACAGTCGATGAGGTTTTATCAGGAGCAAAAAAAGAAGGAGTACTGCATCTATATGCAGAAGACAAAAAATTGACAGGTAGGACAATCCAAATTAAGGGAAAGGAAATGTTTCATTTTGGTACAACTGGTTACTTGGGACTCGAACAAGACATTCGGTTGAAAGAGGCTGCAATAGCAGCCATAAACGATTTTGGTACACAATTCCCACTTTCAAAGTCATATATTTCGCATCCGCTTTACAATGAACTAGTGCAAAAAATGAAAAAAGAGGCTATTTCACGAGTTGCTAGACAGCCACTATGCTGTCTGAAATGAAATTATTGAAGCAAACGAAGTGACACTCGGAAAGATATGTAGCGGAATGACATTATGAACAAAACAGTACCGAACTTAAAAGATGGGACCTAAATGGATTACTTATTCACTTTAATATTGACAGTATGATGCAGTCCACTTATAAAGATGCTCTCTACAGTATACTTAAAAAAGAACAGGAAATAAATTTGGAATCAGTGCATGTAATAGACGAATCCTGTCGTATGACTAAATTCCTTCAGGATTTATTATCAGGTATGAAAAACCATGTTTTGGAGCATCATTTTATAGATGAAAATGAAGAAATTGAATTCTTCAGAATCATAAAACCTCAAATACTGGGTAAGTTAATCTATTACAACAAGATGTACAGAATAGAAACTTCTTGTCCAGTGAGTACAGGAAAAATGTATTATAAATATTTTTCCAGTGAATTACAGCAGCTAAAGCATGAATATAAGGAACATATTTGCAATTCTGATTTTTACCGATATTATCGTTCTGGACGGACAGACAGAGATCACGATTTTTTTAAATTAGGAAAAATAAATCTTAATACGGGCCTTAACAGTTTTATCTTTGAAGTTGATACTCAATTCTCTACTTATTATGATTACAAAGTTTCCCGTATTATAGCGGATGAACTGCTTTATAATTATCTGATTATCAAAATAAATCCCGTAGACAAGCCTGGTATGGCTTTACAGAATGCCGAATCCACCAAAGATGTTTTCTGGACAGAATCCAAAAATGCAGTGATAGAATTGATTTATGCCCTTTACGCATCCGGAGCAATTTCTAATGGTAAGGTCGGAATCCGTAAAATCAGTTTAATTTTTCAGCTATTATTTCGTGTCCAATTGGGAGATATTCATCATGCATTTCATCGGATGAAAGACCGTGCAGGTAATCGCACTTTATTTTTAGACCAACTCAAATCTTCTTTAGAGCAGTATATGGATAAAGATTTATAAATAATTATAATCTTACCTCATTTAAAAGCAGTGTTTTAAAATACTGTTTTTTTTTATAATAGCTACCCATATATACCCATTGGTAAAGCTCGCTCTGCACAAAACTTCTCGTGCAAAAGAATAACGTAATCATCTGATAAATAGTTAACTATATGTTTTTTAGAAATTCAAAAATCTTCTTTTCAATTGGCTAACCTTGGCAGAATATAGTACAAATGTTTTCCAACTTTGTATAAATGATTAAAACATATCTATATGAATATCGATAGAATGGAATTTATAAGTTGGATGGAACGTATCATGGACCGATTTGATTTAATGAATGATCAAATTAATGATGTCCAAAAAAGTAGAAACAATATTGATGGCGAAGAATTGCTTGATAATCAAGACGTCCTTCAAATGTTAAAAATCAGTAATAGGTCTTTACAGCGCTATAGATCCTCAGGTAAACTGGCCTACTATACAATTAGTGGCAAAATCTATTATAAACAATCGGATTTACACCAGTTTATTCGTGAGAGTTTTAATGCACCTTTTGACAGATGCAAAGACAATCTGAGACATGGTGTTCCAATAAATGCCAAGTCCTAAACCTCTATTTTATATCTAGCTATTTTCAAATGAATTAATTTTTAAACGAAAAAGTAATGAAGAAGGATATACATGAAGAGATTAAAAGAAAAAGTTCTTTTTCTAAAGAAGTAAAGATTAATAATAGTAAAAATAAATCCCAAGATATAGTAAAAATCGATTCTATGGAATTGCCTACAGCCATAGGCGAAAAAGAGGAAAAACATTTTCAGCGCGTGGACAAACAAGGTGATTTATTCTCAGACTTTTTTTCTGATTTTAAAAAGTAATACAAACCTCTAAAAGCATTTATGTAGAACAGAAAATAATAAATAAGGTTACTCTTTTTCTGAAGGGAGTAGTTTTAGAAATAGCCCGAATACTAATATCAACTTTTAAAATCTAAATATTATGGAATCAACACAGAACGCAACAGAAGCGGGAGAAAACCGTTACAAAGTAGAACAAATCGATTGGAAATCAATGTCTAATCTGGGATTAACCAAAGAACGACTTGAAAAAATGAATGTCCTAGAACCTTTGCTAAAAGGCTACAAGACCAATGAACTAGTTCCTGTCACTCTTGATTTAGGGACTTCAATCACTAAAATGGATGCTAGGCTTTCGTTGCAAGCAAAAGAAGACGGGCAACTGGTGTTGGCAATCCACGGAATTCGAAAAGAACCCCAATTGCATTTTAAGTTCTTCGGCCATGAATTTACAAAAGAGGATAAAGATAATTTGTTGAAAAATGGAAATATGGGGCGAGTAGTTGACTTGGCAAATCCCAAAACCGGAGAAACAATTCCATCAATTATAAGCATTGACAAATTAACTAATGAGCTCATTGCGCTACGTACAACCCTCATTAAAGTTCCAGAAGAAATCAAAGGCATTAAGCTTGATGATCAACAAAAAACTACATTGTCAGAAGGCAAACCATTGTATTTAGAAGGTATGATTTCTAAAAATGGAGAACCTTTTAATACCTCAGTACAGTTTAATGCAGATAAGCGATATGTTGAGTTTTTGTTCGATAGAGGAAGTAGCTACAAGCAAGCTGAAAAGCAAAATATTGAAGCTCCAAAAACCTTTCGTGGGAAAGAACTAGATACTGCACAATTCGAAAAATTTAAGGAAGGGCAAACAGTTTATGTAAGCGGTTTGCTTGATAAGAAGGGAAAAGAATACCAAGGTTACGTCACATTCGATAAGGATAGTGGAAAAACAAGTTTTTCTTTCGATAATCCCAATAAACTAAACGAGAAAGCACAACCTAAAGAAGAAAGTAAAACACAGGTTGCAGTTAATTCCGACGGTAAAACCAACGAGACGACTAAGCAAATTAAAGAGCCTTTGAAAAGCAAGCAGAATAATCCTGATAATACAAAACAGCAAGAACAGCAGGAGAAACCCAAAGTAGCTGCTAAAGCTAAAGGTAGAAAAATGTAATTACCCTAAAGACTTGTTCACATGAAAGTAGTAATTGCAGAAAAACCAAGTGTTGCTCGGGAGATTGCTCTGTTGTTAGGAGCTACAGAAAAGAAAGAAGGTTACTTGATGGGAAATGGATATCAGGTAACCTGGGCGTTCGGACATTTAGTGTCTTTAGCCATGCCGGAAGATTATGGAATTAGTGGGTTTCAAAGAGAAGCTTTGCCCATATTGCCTAATCCATTCTTATTGACAGTACGTAAAGTGAAAAAAGACAAGACTTATATTCGTGATCTTGGGGCATTGAAACAACTGAATACTATTGATCAACTATTTAAAAACTGCGATAGTATTATTGTGGCTACCGATGCAGGACGAGAAGGCGAGCTTATTTTTCGGTACATCTATGTATATTTAAACTGCTCAAAACCTTTCGAACGATTGTGGATTAGTTCATTAACTGAAAAGGCAATTCTTAAAGGATTCGAGAATCTGAAATCAGGAAAAGATTTTGATAGTTTACATGATGCGGGAGTAGGAAGGAGCCGTGCCGATTGGTTAGTAGGAATCAATGCGTCGCAAGCTTTAACTGTTACAAGTGGAGGAGGTATTTTTTCGCTGGGTAGGGTTCAAACACCAACACTTGCACTAATTTGCAAACGTTTTTTAGAAAATCAGTCATTCAAAATTGAACCATATTGGCAAATTGACTTAGAGCATAACAAAGAATACATTGATTTTAAAAGTCTTTCTACACTTAAATGGGATGAAGGTAAAAAGGCTGAGTATGTATTGAAAACATTGCATAAACATGGAAAGGCTTCAGTGATTGCCACAGAAACCAAAACAGTTAATGAGCAGCCTCCATTGTTATTTGATCTTACAGCATTACAGAAGGAAGCTAACATAAGGTTAAATCTAACGGCTGAGGAAACGCTCAATATCGCTCAAAGTCTTTATGAGAAGAAATTCATTAGTTACCCACGTACTGGGAGCAAATATATTCCTGAAGACTTGTGGGAAGAAATTCCTAAGTTGATAAGGATTGCGGAAGAGATTGAGAAATTCAAAGCTATAGGTGCTAAAATGAAATTGAACCGTTTGAATAAACGGATCGTAAACGATTTAAAAGTGACCGATCATCATGGTATATTGATAACATATAAAATACCATCGGCTTTATCAGCCAAGGAGAAGGCAATTTACGAAATGATTGCCTATCGATTATTAGAATCAGTTTCTCCTGCTTGTACTAAAGAAATAACGAACATTTTACTACAGGTGGCACACTATGATTTTGGATTAAAAGGAGTTAAAATTCTAGATGCAGGCTGGAGAGTTATTAAAGGTGATTTTAGCGATGAAGATAAAGATCCACTTCAAGAATTACCAGCACTAAAAATTAGTGATGAAGTAAAGATTAAGACAGCAAAAGTATTGGTAAAGAAAACCAAACCACCAATTATTCATACGGAAGCAAGCTTGCTTTCTGCAATGGAAAATGCAGGCAATCAGATTGAAAATGAGCAGGATCGTAAAATAATACAAGGTGTAGGAATAGGTACTCCAGCTACTAGAGCAGCCATAATTGAAACGCTTTTTAAAAGGGAATATGTCAGACGCGATAAGAAATTACTACTGCCGACAGAAAAAGGACTAAAGGTCTATGAATTGGTAAAAGATAAAAATATAGCCAATGTAGAATTGACTGCAAAATGGGAACTAGCTTTGCACAAAATAGAGAATAAGGAATCGAATTTAGTTACCTTCCAGAAAGAAATAGAAACTTTCACAAGGTCTTTAACACAAGAAATACTTGATTTAGTAATAGAAGTAGAGCGACATCGGGAGCTAATTTGTCCAAAATGTAAGGTCCAAAAATTGATTATTCGGGACAAGTTGGTAAAATGCAAGGACGAAAATTGTAATTGGGTTCAGTTCAGAAATATATGTGGCATGCAACTCAGTCTTGTGGATTTGGAAACATTAATAACTACGGGAAAGACCAATCTCTTAAAAGGGATGATAAGTAAATCAGGTAAGAAATTTGATGCTTTTATTTCTATGGATGAAGGTGGAGAGACTTCTTTCATTTTTCCTCAAAAGAAGAAAGGAAAATAAGGTGGTTGACTGATCTCTGGTTATTATTTAGTAAAATGTAACTATACGTAAGTGCTGCAGTTCTCGTAGTAGAAGATTAATCTAAGAGATTTGAGTAACAACTCAAATTATTAAAAAGAGGCTGTAAGCAGGATAGGGCTGGAACGCAGTGGAGCGTAGAAACGCAGCGCAGAGCAATGAAGCTTTATTCTGCTTATATAAGCCGCAAGGAATGAACGTGCGGAGCTGAGGAACGGAACAGCCTGAAAAAAACAGCTGCTTATTTTTAAGCTGCTGTTTTTTTTATGGGTTGTGAAGTGCTTGCGAAGGGTAGGTGTGCCGAAAAACAGATTTCGTTTACACCTTAATCATGAAAGCATATCGACTGGAGTAGCTGAACGGAGCAAAGAGAATGACTGGAGTGAGACTGATTGATTTGTTATAAGAGAGGAATAGCAAAAATTAAACTACTATTTAAAATGTCCTAGAATTAATGCCAAATTTTTTGATAGAGGAAGTTTACCACCAAAAATTATATGTTTATTATACTTCCCATATAATACTTAATGCTAAGTGTTTATGAGCAATGCAATGTTCTTTAAATTTTCTATGAACATCATGATCTTTTACATAATTGAACCAATCAATTGGCCAAACATCTTCTGTATTTTTTGGAATTCTTGCTTTTTGAAAATATTCACCCATTACAGAATTCTCAGGAATTTTATCATTGTACAGTAAATATTTGAAAGGGAAATCATCGCTGCTCCATTTCCATTTTATTTCTCCATTTCCTCCAAAAACAATCATAAGCGGATGGTTTCCAATATCTGCAAAACGGATTGCCGTAGCTGTGATACTTGTTTGAAAATGTTCTGATAAAGATTTGATCATTGAAAATTCGAATTTTTTTCGCTGAATATATTTTTTAAATCTTTCTTCGGGCATTAATAAACATGAAGCAAAATAATCAGCTTCTCTTTCTATTTTAAAATGTGTGTTTTCATTGTTTTTGGATGGATGAGGAGTTAGAAGTCCTATTTTTAGACCAATCCTATGCTTATCTATGAAATAATGCCCTAGTTCATGCGCTATTGTAAAACGAGACCTAGGTGTGTTTGGTCTATTTCCTTTAACAATATTTACGTGGATAAAAAACTGAGAATTATCATAAATTGTCATGCCATCAAAACTATCTCCGTATGAGTCGTAAAATAAATCTAGTTCTTCTTCAGCAAGAATTTTATCTAAAGGGGTAATTATTTCAGAAAATTCTAAAGCTATTGATTCAGCTAAATGTTTAATACCTAAAAGTGAACTATTCTTGATCATCTGATTTTTTTCGATGCTTTCCATACATTTTATCAATAACATCCTGTGATAAACCCTGACTGCCTTTTCTAGCTGCCATCTTTAATTCATTTATTTCATTTGGATTATTATGATTTGAAAGTTGAATTACTGATTTTTTAGTTAATTGATTTTTTATAATAGAAGCCACATCAATTGTTGCGTCTTTTAGTTTAAAATCAAAATCTTCATATAGTTTTTCAAATAAATCTAGTTGCTGCTCATTGATAGGACATATAAAGCCAGTTGAACCTAGATAATAATCTAGAGTTTCTAAATCGAAAATTTGTTTTTTATTATCTGCCATTTCTTTGCTTTATATAATTGTCGACATGAAGATTAGCATCTCTTTTATATAATCTTATTGTACCTTGAGTTAGTTCAAGTATATCTTGCAATTTTTTACTGATACTTCTCGGAATATTTTTACCAGGTACTTCGTATGCTTTATATGTTAGATAAATAATTTTTTGTTTTTCACTTAGACCAACAAAAGCACTATTTAAAATTTCTAGCTTAATTTTCAGATTCTTTTTGTGTTCTATATCATCACTGTGAGATTTTATATTAACAAGCCCATCTAAATCAGTAATTATTGATAGATCTTCGTCGACTGTAGGATCTGCACAAGTGTTTTGTTCACCATATTTTACAAGTTGTGTATACATTATCGGGTATAGCCATAATAATATAGCTTTACTAACATCTTTACTTTTAGCTTTTTTTAAGTTAAAACTTGGGTATTTCCATACACGAGCAAAAGCACAATGTGCTATTTCCAAAGCGACTACAGCACTATAACCAAATTTCGAAGAATATATTTCAGCTTTTTGAATCACTTTTTTCTCAAAGCGACGGCAAAATTCAATAAAAGCATATTCTGCTTCTTCTTGATATTCTGTTTTAAAGGAAATATAATCCAGTAGTTCAGAACTACAAATTTTATCAAAATCTATCTTACTATTTAATTCAGTTTCCATCTATAAACCTAAAAGCGTTAGTAACGGTTTTGGTATATGAGTGAGGCTTTACTCATATACTTCTCAAATATAAGATTTGAAGTTTGATATTTAACATAACAAAAAAATATTTTAAAAAAAAATGAAAGAAAAATTAGAACAAATAAAATTCATTATTGGTCGTTTCGACAACTATATTGAAAGTACCCAAACAAAAAGCAATCTTTACCTTGCTCTCAATACTGCTATACTTGCAGGTATTATTACAATTGCAGCTTCAACCAAACCAGAAGATGTTACGCATTTTGCACTTATTATCATGGCGATTATTGCTCTATTAGCTGTTTTAAGTATAACTATAACATTAGTTGCAATCACTCCTTACCTTAAAAGTGCTTCGGAAAAAAGTGCTTCAGTTATTTTTTTTCAAGATGTCACCAATTACACCTTCAAAGAGTATGCAGAAAAGATCAATGCTATATCGGATAAAAAATTACTATTAGACCTTACATGTCAGGCCTACAGTTTGGCGGGAGGTCTAAAAGGGAAATATCAAAAACTTTATTATGCTGGAAGAATCATTATTGTCGAATTTATCTTCCTGTTTATCTACTTAGTAACATTAATAACAAAATTTATATAATTATGAATACATTTTCAGAATACCAAAGAATTATTGAAAAAGCTCTTAACAGAAATGAAAACTATAAGAACTTAAATGAATCACGAGCCTATGCAACATTTTCAAATGATGGATCTCTCGGCAAATATACTATGAGTGACTATATGAGTAATAGATCACAATTATCTCTTTCGACTGATTTGGTTGGAATTGCAAATAAGATGGGAGTTATTCCCTTTGATAATCAAATTATTGGTCACCATCCGCATTTTAATCATTTAAAGGGGACAACAGATACAGAGAAACATTATATAATTTCTGCATTTATTGATATTAAAGGATCAACAAATCTTTTCAAAAAGTACGACGAAGAGACGAATATGATAATCACTAATACTATTCAATTGGCAGCTATAAATGTCTGTCAGCTTTTTGGAGGATTTATACAAAGGATTCAGGGAGATGGTTTGTTTGTTTATTTTGGAGGAAAAAATATTGATAAAACTAAATCAACACAACACTGTCTTACCGCTTTAAGTTTATTCAGTTATTTTGTTAAAAATGATTTGAAAAGCGTTTTTGAGCAACATGGTATAGAAAGAATTTTTACAAAAATCGGTGTCGATTTTGGAGACGATGATAAGGTCTTGTGGGGTGTGGCTGGTAAAGAAAATACTAGTGAAATAGCTACTTATAGTCTACATACAAGTTTAGCTGCAAAAATGCAGGCATTTGCAGGAAGCAATGAGATTGTTGTTGGTCAATATGTTAAAGATAAAGCTAATTTTGACACACTGTTTTATACTGTAGTGGAGGCTAAAAGGTATATTTTTTCAGATCAAGATAATGCATTTTATTATACACAATACGTGTTTGATTGGCTTAAATATCTAAAGTCTTCGCAACATATTGCAACATCTGTTACAGGAGAAATCACTATTAAGCCTCAATTAGCAACTATCCCAACTATAGCTTCATTAAAAGAAATTGTGGGTAAAAACAGACCCTATGCAAAAGTTAAGTTTAGATAAAGATATACATGAAGTTTTGGTGATGTTTCCGAAGCTCAAACTAATTGAGAGAGATAAAAAGAAAACGGTAAGTGGTGAAATCGACATATTTGATGTTGCAAATAATTATGTAGATAGTTTTGATATTGATGTAGTTATTCCAAGGAATTATCCATACGGATTTCCATTGATGTTTGAAACTAGTAATAAGTTGGAACATATTCCTGATCGTCATTTTAATGAGGATGAAAGTTGTTGTGTTTGCTCATTACAAGAAGTAGATTTGATAAGTCAGAAGGGAATTTCTATGAAGGATTTCTTTTTGGGATATGTTATTCCCTATTTAGCGAATCAGCTATATTTTAATATTGAGAAAGAATGGGCAAACGGAGATTATGACCATGGTGCTGAAGGAATTTTGCAGTACTATAGAGAACTTTTTGAATTAGATAGTATTGAAGGAATATTTGAGCTTTTATCTTTTCTTAATAAGAATAGAATGAATAGGAATGATACTTGTTTTTGTGGTAAAAGACAAAAATTGAAACGATGCCATTTACAAACGTATACTATTATTAAATTTTTATCCAAATCACGAATTGAAGTTGATTTAATGGCATTAAAATGGCTGTTAAGAAAACTAATTAAAATAAAGGGAGTCGAGAAATTGTAATTAATTCTTTATTTTTAAAAGGAAAATGAAAGAAAATAAAAACTAGTGGTATTTATTTAAGTATTTTTACTTAAACGATTAGGCTAAATGTTTGAATCTTTTTTTGTTTAAGATATTGTTATCAAATAGATTTGATATATTCAATAAACTTTATAGATTCAATTAAGTTTTTTTCAAATAAACAAATATAGGTATGTCATTATTTGCAGGTGTAAAAAACAGCTACTATAACTTACAATATTCCTATTTCAAAAAATAAAAATTTTATTAAGATTTCTTTTTAGGTGGTTTTAGTGAAGGCGTGTTACCAAGCGTATCTTTATTATCACGTTGACGTTTATCAGGTTGTCCAGTAGATGTTGCTATTCTTTTTGGTCCAGTTTTAAGTGCCATGTTTCTGTATTTTAAATCGTTGTTAATCAAATGTATAAAAAAAAATTTAAGTTTTACTATCAGCTTAGTATTATTTAAACATTTTATACAGGTATTATTAACAATTTTTTTAAAGAAATAATCTTAGGTTCAAAACAAAGATCTTGTATGAATTATAACTTAAGATTAAAAGCCTTTTCCATCAGTTCCATCTCGGCTCTAGAAATTCCTATTTCTGTGGCTATGGTTTTCCAGTTGGTTGTGATTTGTAAAACTTCTTGAATTATGGTTTCCATTTGTAAAGTATTCAATCTAAAATATTCTCCAACACTTCTAGCTAATTCAAAATCCAGTGCATTGTTGTCCATATCAATATTGAGAGCCAAACCATCTTTGTCTATGGAGGGGTTAAGATCGTAAGCAGGGGAGAGTAGCCAACCTTCTTTGGTTAAAATAAATCCATGGTTACGCAAATGGTCATCGGTGTTAGAAATGGCTATATTAAAAACGATTCTGCGCCATAGTTGGTGAAGATTTTCTTCTACGTTTGCACCTTGATTACTAATAAATTCGGCAATATCTAAATAACTTGCGGGATTATCTCTTATAGTATCTTCATTGTTGCCTGTCATTGTCATAGCCGAAGCAAAATGAATTCTTTCACCTTTCTCCCTATCAAAGCGTTTGGTAAAGAAAGTATGATGGTTGCCCATGATTTTTTCTATTCGACAGGGTGCCATATCAACTCCAGCACTAGTGGCCAATTTATAGGCTAAAAATTCCCAAGCTGCTTTGTCTACAGTATCTGTTTTGGAGGGGAATTTAGCAATCCAAAGACTTTTATCGTTGTCTAAAATATTGGCTTTGGGTCTTGCACCACCTAATGAAGATCCAGGCGCCATAAGAACAAATAGCCATTTATTGACCTCTTCATTATCTTTGTCGTTTTCGAAATTAGCTGCTGCATTTTGGAGTTCTCGGATAGAAGACCATGGCGGGGTAGAAGCGTTTTTATTGTTATCTAAAAAATCACCATTAACTTCAATTTTAAATCGGAATGCTCCCATACGACTTTCATCATATACACCTAATAGAAAATCAATATCATAGAGTGTTTTTGGCTTTTCATTCCTTTCTCTAGCAAGCTGGGCTTCTCGGCGTTTCATTAAGGTGCGTCCCCAAGTATCAGGCATGCTGTCTAAAAAAATGCCGAAGTTTTCTTTTTGGTTCGGGTATTGTGGACCAGCATATAATTGAATGTCTGGATCCAAAAGGAATTTTTGTTCAGTTTTGAGCCAGTTTCTATCGTATTCAAAACTAAATGCTTTTTTACCTTTGGCTTGTTGTGCAGATAAGACACCTATTAATTTAGGTTCCTTCATTTCTTGCCAATGGGCGTAAACGTAGATGTCGGTTTTACTTTGTGTCATGTTTTGTGTTTTGAATGAGTGATCAGTTTAATTTGTTTCTAGCAAGGGATTACTTTAATAGTTCGAGGTCTTGAAGTTTTCTTCCTAGTTCGTCGTCAGCAGCTATTTTTAAAAAATCGTCTTGCAAACCGAGTACTCTAAGAACATTAAAATAGGCACCTATAGCCACACTAGAGTTTCCTTTTTCTATTTGGTATAAAGTGGTTCTAGCAATATCGGCTCTTTCGGCAATTTGTACTGCAGTGAGCTTTCTTCTTTTTCGAGCCAATTTAATATTCTCACCCATTTGCTCTAAAAGGAGTTGGTGTTTAGGGAATAAGACTTGCTTTTTTGCACTCATTTTAAAAATGTTCATTAATATGAACAAAAATAGCGAATATGTACATAATAACAAACATTTAATAAAGGTTTATTCTAATTAAAGTCATTGATTTCAACCCACTTGCACCAAGTGTTGCAGATCAGGATCATTCTTAATGCGTTCCAATTCACTTTCTATAATAAGAACAATATCACGCTTAATCTGTTTATAATTAGCTTCAATTTCGACTTTCATATTATCTTGTCCGTTTTCATCAACGAAAGGTAAAATAACAGGTATCTTTTTATAAGCTTTGGTTTCGGAAGCTACTTTTTCATTGTCTACCACAATTTCAGAATGGAAAATTTTCTGTTCTATGCGTTCGTCAAAATTATCTGAAACAGCTCCCACAAACACACCTTGCGTAAGCGTGGAGATTTTTGATGCTGGTATCAAGCTGTCTAGTTGTGTAGATATTGAGGTTGATTTGTCATTTCTATTGATGGTTAGACTCTGGCGTTTCTGTAATACTTTGCCAAACCTTTCTGATAAGCTTTTGGCCGTTTCTCCCACAACCTGACCACTAAAAATATTACCCACCGTATTTTGGATCACCTTACTTTCTTTGTCGCCATAATCACGTGTCAGTTGCGAATAATCTTGAAATCCCAAACATACCGCTACTTTATTACTTCTAGCTGTGGCTATCAAATTATCTAGTCCTCTAAAGTATATCGTTGGCAACTCATCAATTATCACAGAACTTTTTAATTTTCCTTTCTTGTTGATTAGTTTTATAATTCTAGAATTGTACAAACCCAAGGCAGCAGAATAAATATTTTGCCTATCGGGATTGTTTCCCACGCAAAGAATTTTAGGTTCATCCGGATTATTGATGTCCAATGAAAAGTCATCGCCAGTCATTACCCAATAGAGTTGAGGTGAAATCATTCGAGACAAGGGAATTTTTGCGGAAGCGATTTGTCCTTGCAATTGATCTTGTGCGCCACCTTGCCAAGCATCCATAAACGGAGATAAATAATTTTCGAGATCAGGGTAGGAAGTAAGGATGGTAAAAACATCAACATATTTCTTGTTGAGCAATTCAATGGCATGTGGAAACGTGCAGTACTTTCCATTATGATAAATTTTAAGAAACCAAATAATAGCGGCTAGTAATATAATGGGAGATTCCACAAAGAAATCGCCTTGCTTTTGTATCCAACTGCGGTTAAGGTTTAGCATAATAGTGTAAGCAGATTCATAAGCATCTGAGATGTCTGTCATAAAATCTGGATTGATAGGATTGCAACGATGACTTCTGCTTGGATCATCAAAGTTGATAATATAGAATTTTGGTTTAACGGTATACTTGTCTGAATGTATTAATAAATGATTATACGCAATGGTAGAAAGATCATCGAATTTGAAATCATAGATGTACATTGAAAATCCTTTTTCGATATGCTGCTTGATATAGTTGTTTATAATGGCATAACTTTTTCCAGATCCAGGTGTTCCTAAAACTATGGAGGCTCGAAATGGATTTACAACATTAATCCATCCTTCATTCCATTTGCCTTTGTAATAAAATTTGGTTGGCAGATTAACGGAATATTCGTTTTGCATCAATTTGGTTTCTTGCATGAAGCTTTCATTCTCATT
This sequence comes from Flavobacterium amylolyticum, assembly GCF_048284335.1. Classification (NCBI taxonomy): domain Bacteria; kingdom Pseudomonadati; phylum Bacteroidota; class Flavobacteriia; order Flavobacteriales; family Flavobacteriaceae; genus Flavobacterium; species Flavobacterium amylolyticum. The sequence continues at coordinate 585,576 of NZ_JBLVPG010000002.1, read as the reverse complement.
ATTAAAAACATCGCTCATAAGATTGGTACGCAATAGTCTACTGGTCCAAACTCCAGCCATCATTAACGAAATATAGCCCGCTGAGGTACTCATGATATATAACGAAATAGCTAAATCAGCGGATAACTTCAGCAGTGCTGTGTTCAGAAAGAAAAGAATAAATCCAATGATTGAGGCAATAGCTATTTTAGACCAAGTAATTTTTTCGTTTTTGACTCCTTTTGTTCCCAAACAACTTAATGCTAACAATACCAAAGCAAAAATCTTAGTGTATAAGGTATGAGAGAATAGGCTTGCAATACGTTGGAAATTACCCAGTATTTTATTAATTACTTGTAACGTCCAGCCCTTCTCTAAGAAAAAACTATAACAAAACCAGTAAAAGTGCATTAGTATTAGAAGGATACTTACAGCACGCATAAAAGCCATTATTTTCGCGAGTCCTCTTAAATCGTCTTCTCCTTGCATAATCAAAAAGTTAAAAATGTAACTAGCGAAAGTAGATCGAACGTAAAAGAATCTAAGTCAATTGACTTCTGTTGGCATCAGTTGGCGTTGGTTGCCTCGCTAAACTATTTCTTGCCTCGTTGATTGTTACGTTTTGTCTTTTTCTTTATTTGATTAGCAAACGCTTGCTCTTCATAATCTTCACCTTGAGTAATTGGTAATAAACTTCCAAAGCTTTCTATAAGTCCAAAATCAGTATTAGAATGGGTTGAATGATTTCCATTAAGAAAATCAAAAAGAGCATGTGGTTTTTCTGTTTCTGGTAAGGATTCATTTTTACTAGCTGTGGATGAAATTGTCTTGGTATTCTGTATCTCGTTTTGAAGTTTCTGAGTCCCTTCATTTTTCCATAAATCATTAAAAACGTTGGCAGAAAATTTTTTATTCAATTGGGATCCATTCCAAACAGTGCGCGACTCATGGTCTATAAAAGTCATTCCGTAGATACGACCTTGATTATTTCTTCGGACAATTGTATTAACTCCTTGATCGACCAGTTGTTTCTTAAAATCGGTTTCATTATTCGTGGTGTGCATGGCAACCTCTATCGAATTTTTCAGGATTTCTTTAGCAGGTGCTGTTTTCATTTTTTCTTTGGATTGTTCGAAATGCTTTTGTAAACTTTCTATGCCAGCCTGTTTTCCAAAAAGAGAGGATTTAAACGGATTCGTTACCTTTTCTCCTTTTTCATTCAGAGCAAAATAAACAAGACCTTGCTTAGACTGACCGTGTAATTCACCCGTTATTTGCTCAGCGGTAATATTAAAAAGAGAAAGTAGTGCATTATAAGCTCCTAAACTTGGATAGTGATAATACTTTGGCAAATGTCGAATTACCGATGCTATTTGACTTTTTACATTGGCTTCCCGGTAATCAACAGGTTTAAAAATCACTTCCTTCGGATTTTGATTCTTTTCAGTTGCAGGAAGTAATTGATATTTTTGCTCCAATGCACGGCAGGCATTCATGGACCGTAATTTCTCATAGGAATTAGATAATTTTTTACCGTAACGATCAACGCAGGTCGAAACGATATGAATGTGAGTTCGTTCAATATCGGTATGCTTAAAAACAACATAAGGCTGGTCTCCATAGCCCATCAGTTCCATATAATCTTGTGCGATTTTTTTAAAGTCTTCATCACTTACACTATCTTTTGGGTTTGGGTTGAGAGAGATGTGCAAAACAGGTTTTTCTGTTCGCTTGTTTGCCATTAAATATGGTTCGAACGAACTGTATAATTGGTTAACGGTAAATTGCCCATTGAATGTTTCTCTTATTCTATGAGTCGATAAAATTGATCCATTTTCTTGATCTACTTTTAGTTGGTTATAAGAAAGTGCACCAATTATATTTGCTCCACGACCAATTTTTGCTATCATTTTTCTCCTTTTTTCAAATGTTTTAATTCGAATTCTTCCGTTAATTGCGTTATGGCACGACATAATTGAGCCAACTCGATCGTTTGTTTTTCTAATTTAAAGAGATAGGCAGCTGCTTTCTTTTCAGAAAAATTACGGTACAATATCTTGACAATTTGATTGTAATTAACACCAACAGCACGAAACTGACCGTACAAAGTGGTTAAGCGCATGTAATAATCCATTGCTGCCATATCAATTTTCACCGTTTTTATTTGCTTTTCAAATAAGAGAGAAGTGATAAATAGCGCTTTACTATCCGCTCCCGAAGCTTCAAAAAGAGAAAGGAATTTAGCGTTTTCCTGGTCTGTTAATCGAAAAACATAACGGTGGATACTAGGATCCTTTTTAGGATTCCTACCGCCTTTGTGCTGCTTTTTGTTTTGTTGATTCTCTATCATCAGTCTAATTTTAATTTTTAGAAAACCCCGACTTCGGAGGGAGTTTTAAGCCCCTGCAAGGGCAAGTTGTTTTGAGGCACGGAATTCATTTCGAGTGCCTCAAAACACAACTTGCTCTGTTCTGGTGAACAGATAATCTGCCCTTCGGGACAGATTTAATAAAGCAGGGATAAATGGCTTTAAGCCGTTCCTGTTCTTATTCAAATATAGATTTGGGCCTTTCATTTTTTAATTTATTTACTTCTTTAACAAAGTAAATCATTGAATTTTAGAATGGTGTAGTAGTATGTGTAGCCAAATAATGCCATGTAACGCCAATGCATTCCTTGTTCTGAGATGTTTTGGAGTTACCAGCTTTCTTTGTTTCAAAGTTGTAAAGGGATATTTAAAAACAATTCTATATCCAATTTCAAACACAAGTACCAAGGTTTAGGAGTAAGCAAGTATTTAGTAAAATAGTAAGGTATAAAACGATACAGTTGTACAACTATGCAACTATAAAAGCACAAAAGCAGTAAAACAAATGAGCTTACTTATTACCAATAAACAAGATATAGTTGTTGGAAATTGTATGAATATGTGATTGTAAATACACACATATTTAAAGCAAATAAATAGGGCAAAACCTTGTAGAGAAATACAACAAGGCATACTGCTGTACTGCAAAACAATTTAGTAAGTAGATAACTTTAAAATTATAAGTAATGGAAACAATAAAAAAAACTTTAAAAATTAGTTTCTCTACCCAAAAGGGTGGAGTAGGGAAGTCTACAATGACAACCTTGTTAGCCAGTGTGCTTCATTATCGATTGGGATTTAATGTACTGGTTTTGGACTGTGATTTTCCGCAGCATAGTCTTGGCAATATGAGAGACAGAGATCTTAAAACGGTGATGCAAAATGAACATCATAAGAGAGCGGCTATGAAGCAGTTTCAGTCGATAGATAAAAAAGCATTTCCGGTCATTCGTTGTAAGGCCGAGAATGCGCTAGAAAAAGCGTCAGAATATGTAGATCAGTCGAATAGTGTTTGGAATATTATTTTGTTTGATCTTCCAGGGACTGCCAACACCAAGGGCGTTTTGACCACATTAAAAGCAATGGACTTCATCTTTTCACCCATTACTGCCGATCGCTTAGTAGTAGAAAGCACTTTGGGATTTGCCAAAGCATTTCTACAACTTCCAGAAACAGATGGAGGTAACAAGAATTTAAAATTTTGGTTGTTTTGGAATCAAGTGGATAGGAGGGAAAGGACTAGTTTGTATAAGGCCTATCAAAGTGTAATAGATGATTTAGGTCTTTCCATGATGGAATCAAAAATAATGGATAGTAAACGTTTTCGAAAGGAAACGGACGATACTAGTAATTATATCTTTAGATCTAGCTTGCTTCCTGCTGAGCCTAATTTGATGAAGATAACTAAACTGGATCTTTTTGTAAATGAATTTCTCAAAATAATAAACTCCTAAATCTTTTCTTGTATGGAATCTGATAAAAAACACAAAGGTTTTCAAAAACCAGTTGTAGATGAGGATTACCTCATGAATATTATGAGTGGGGATGAAGCCGTTAACAATGATAAAAACACAAGCCAAAGTGTTGAAGCTAAGAAAAATAAACCTAAAGAGAAAATTCGTGTAAGCGCTCCAAAAAAACGGAATTATGAAGAAGTATTTCTCACTAACAGATATCCATCTGGACGTAGTGGGAAGGTTGTGTACATAAGACCTGAATACCACGAACGACTCCTTCGAATTGTTCAATTAACAAGGGAAGAGAAAACAACATTGTATTCTTATATCGATAACATTTTAGAACAGCATTTCAGTGATTTTGGAACCGAAATCCAGGAATTTTTCAATGAGAGAAACAAGCCGATTTTTTAAACAATGTATAATACTAAATAGCATGGAAACTGTAATTGTAATTTGTCTGCTCATCGTCATTTTCCTTTTGGCAAAGGATAAAATTGTCATTAAAAAATATGAGAAGCAAAAGCCAAAGCAAGAAAAAGTCAATTCTAGTCTCCCGGATATTATGGGACAGCCTAAGCCTCAAAGAAGCCTTTCTGTGCCAAAGAAGTCCAATGAAAGACTAGAGCAAAAAGAAGATCATTATAATGATAATTTTGATATAGAAATCGACGAAGATAAATTCGAACAACAAATTCCACAAGAAGGGCTAGAGGATGTTTTTGGAAATGTACCTGATTTTGAGGAGGAAGAAGATGAATGGAATAGTTATGGAATATCCGATGGCGATAATGGTTTTGCCCAAGGGGTTACCTTTGAAGAGTTAAGCACTGTAAAAAAGTTGTTAAAAAAAGAGAAAATGAGACCCTCTCAAAAGGAAACAGCAACAGTCCTACTTCAGAAAATACAGGGAACCGAATTATTCGACCTATTGGAAAATTCCATCGAAGATGCTTCTCAAAAAATAGCCAAGCTGTTAGACGGTACACTTTCTTCATAAACGGATTCTGGTTCTTCTTTTTTGCATAAAAATGATTTGGAAGATTTTGATATTGGGGAGTTTGTGTGAAAATCTTTTGTCTATACTATATAGCTTTATCAAGTCGTTTATGTATAAACGAAATAGTGTTTAGAATATCCAAAGCTTCTTCTTCTGTAATTTCAAACTTAATTTTAGGTTCATGCGCCGTAGAATTTCTAATTAAACCAAATATTCCCTTAATTAGATTACACAATCCTATATGCTCACTTCTGTCTGTATCTGTTTTTAAAAGATTTATTTTAATCAATGGGTTACTGGTTGAAAATGAAATTTCAGCTAAAGCATTACCATCGGCGTAAAGTCCAGTCATAGTCCTTAATCGATCTGCAATGCTTTTAGTAGCTTCAAAGACTGAATGAAAGTAATTTTCTACCAATAATTCAGCTTTACAATAATTAAATACGGCAGAATGAACATTTCTATTTTCTAATTTATATTTTAAACGGCTTGCACGTTGCTCTGCTTCTGCTATTGTAGTAGCTTTTTCAACTATTCTAAATTTGCCTTCATCTGTAAGCTCTGTACCGATAAAATACAAACGTTTATTTACCTCCAGTCTACGGTTATGAAAAGTGTCTTCCTTTCCAATGTATCTAACGGGTTGCAAGGCATCCTGAACAAATTTTAGTATATGATTTGAACACTGATTCTTATTTTGCCAATCAGCAAATGCTGAATATAGTCTTTTCCATTTTGTGTTTTGAGAATCAATATCTGGAATCTTAGAATTCGACAGGATTTGACCTATCTCTGTACCGGTCAAACCATCTGTAGTATCTCCAATAGATCTACATAGTCCTTCTAATACATGCGGTTCAAACGTTGGTTGTTTAATACTAGCCATATTTTCTACTTTTCCTCTTCGTAATAAATTTTGTAAAATTTTCTGCCACTTTCATCTGTTCCATTTTCTATGAGTTTTTTATCTCCATGAATGTAGATGTGGAAATTTTTATCTAATTTTAATACACTCTTAAAAACGCGAGCTTGCTTCTTAACTGCTTTATCTGAGATTTCAAAGTTTTCAGAAGGAGCAATTTCATTATCTTTCCTAAAAGTTTTATCAAAATTTTGAAAGGATGTAATCAAACTATCATCTTCAAAGACTTTTTTCTCAAATTCTTGTTTGTCGAATTTCTCGTTATTTTTAAAGTAATCAACCGAACGATTTAAATAATCTATTTGATCAGCTTTGGTTATATTAAAATCCTCAGATAATTGTTTAGTAACAAATTGTTTAGCTATTCCCAAAAATTGCTGAGTTTGATGGAAATCATTTTTTATAGGCTGTACATTTAGAAAATGTTCTTTCCAGTATTGAGCTTCTGTACTTCGATTAGTATTATCAACTACAGATATTAAATAGCCGTTTTTTTTCTGAACATTAAAAATTAGACAGCCCTTATCTAATTTATTAATATTCATTCCTTTTTCGTCTTTTAAATTAAAGCTATCATTTGAGCTACAAACTTTAAGAACTGTATCTTTATTTTCGGATTTGAATATGCCTATAGCGTCCGCCGGTTCTTCACCAATCTTACAATCTTTAAAATATACCATTAATAATTCTCCAGCTTTAATCTGAGGATGCATACTTTTATCATATAAATAGCGAGCGCTATTATGTGACTGTTCAACAAATGAATCATTATTTTCAAAAATTGAACTAATAAATTGATACATTGGATTCAATTCAATTTTTGGTAAAGAATAAAAAGAAAATAATTCTTCAAGCTTGAAGTTAGATTCCACTAACTTTTTAAAATATTGTTCAATATCTTCAAAATTAGTAAGATTATCAGAAAAGCGAACGCCATCTCCATTGTTTTTATTTCCAACAAAATGGATAATTAGTTTATCCATTTGTCCTAATGTCATATCTTTCATTTGCTAGCTATTGTAAATATCATGAGGTATTAGTCCTTTCCCATCAAAAAATTCAGCTACAGTATGGAAATAAGATAATTCGTTGTCTATCCAGTGATCTTTAGATGCATGTTCAACCATAATAATTTGGAAATGCTTATTTTTTTTCACCCTGATATAATCAACAAACGAGTTTAGTAATGTAAAAGCGTCAATTAGTTTAGTTTTATCATCGTTTTTCCCTTCGTAATAAGGAGTACTAGGTTGGTCTATGAATAAAAATTCCGGTATGTGATCCTGTTCAATATTTAAAACATGTTCGTGTAGTCCTAAATAGACACATAAATGCATAAACATATAATTCGAGGCACTACCAACATTGTCCAATGGAAACATTTGTCCATCAGGAATTAATTGTAGTATCATTTTATCACTGTTAAACTCTACACGACTACTCTTATATGTTGGTAAAGAGTTTAATAAATTGAAATTTCGTTGAATACTTTGATTCAACTCTGTTTTCATCAAAAATTTAATTTGTGATATTTCTTGCGGGACTTTTGCTAATCTTTCTTTTTCCTCATTTAAGCTGTTCAGTTTGATATTATCAATAGGTTTGCTAACCTCTTTCTTCAATATCTGTTCATAAGCATACTTTATTTCACCAAGGACAATAAATTTCTCTCCTTCGGATTGATAATTCTTTTTTATTTCATTCAGCTTAGCTATTTGTTTATCTATTTCGTGGATTTGCGTTCGTAATTCTTTCACATCTCCTGTAACTTTCAGAGGTTCGGTGATTTTTTTTGAAAGATTAGCCTTGATGTTTTTCAAGGAGGATTCTAGTGATTCAACAAACAGTTTTGTCTCGTATGAATCTACTAATTGATCTGATAATTGCTGACTTAAAAACTCAATAGGCTGTAAACTGTCAGCAGATTTGTTAAGGTTCTTTTTATATAGATCGTATTCTTTTTGGTATTGACTTATGGCATTAATTTGGGTTTGTATTGCATTCCTATTTTTGTACAAACCATCAACTTCGGAAAATAATTTTGAATTTTCCGCAACTTTTTTTGTGTTGGCTATCGTTTCTTTAAGCACCAATATTGCATCATCTAAACTGTCGATAGATTCGGAATATTCAATAAACTTATATGCCTTACATTTTTCGACCAGTTTAAATATTTCTGTTTCAAATTTTTTGATTTTATTCTGATTGCCCTTTTCCTGATTTTGAAGTGCTTTTAATCCGGCTTCAATTTCTTGTAGGCGTTCAATAGCTTTGATATTCTCCATATCATTTACGCCAATAACTAAATCGAAAATATGACTTAATGCTTTGTCGTATTCTTCTTTTCCATAGAATGTAGTGTCAAAATATGTTTCCGGCGCATCAATAATAGTTTGTGTTAATGAGTTAAAAAGCAAAAAGTGTCTATAAGAAATATTGAATGTTGTTTTACCTAACCCTTTTCCATAAGGAAATCTCAAAGCATCTGTGATTCCAAATTCCTCATCTAAAATTGCCTTAATTTCTGCAATTTCCTTGTTGCCCTCAGGATTATCAGGAAAATCACCCAAATTAAAGAATACATCAGAAGAAACTGAGCCATTACTTGGGGTTCTTCGAACTATTGAAATTTCTTTTTCGTTTACTGTAAATCGAATTCCAAACCATAAAACTTTGTCTATGATTTCAGTTGGAATGGTTACCTTACCAGATAGAAGGCAATAATCTATTACATTCCAAAAACTTGTTTTCCCAGTAGTTGAATCACCAGTTATAACATTTACTTTATCTGGTAAAAAATGATAGCTTTTAGGTACTGCGGTTTCATCCTTAAACCAGAGCTTTAATTCGTGAAGTATAAATTTCATAATTGTACTTTTAATGTTTTGTAGAGTTGGACAGTAGAATATTTTTCCAACATTGATAAAAACTTCGGTATAACTTCTTCTATTTTATTAAATCGGTCTCCTAAGTTTTTCTTCTCTAAATTTAAAGTGGTATTATTTACTATTTCATTTCCCAAGCTTACTTGATTACTAATACCAAGTAATACCAAAGAATTTATAGTAACGGGCAATAATGACAAATACCTTTTATTGAAAGATGTAAATAATCTTGATTGTTCTTTTATCAGTTGTTCTAATTCTAATTCATTATCTAGGTTTCTTGATAAATAACTAACCGTTCTATCATCCAATAAAAATGGTAAAATCAAACAGGAACGAGCAATATCCAACTTATCAACATTATTTAAAATTGACAAAAAAATACAACTTGCAATTGCTTCGTTATTATACACATAGTATATTTCTTTCATTCCTTCTTATATTTATTGCCCCAATCAAAATGCCATCCAATTTCAAGTTTATCTGATAGAGCGTAGTAATGTCCATTGCTAAATTCTATGCCTAAATCTGAATATCCAGGTATTGACAAGTCCTGTCTTCTGATATAGTCAATTAAATCAACGCCTAAGTTTTTAATATCATCTTCTAATTCCTCAATAGAAGAACCATTATTTACTTGACGTTCAATTTGTCTATATTTTGCTTTAAATTCATTTCCCCATCTCAAAATGCTATCTTTTTTAAATTCTTCGACATCAGTTAGACCTAAAAAATTTTCTTCATCAGACCAATAAGTAAAATTATTTAAAAATTTTAGCATTTGCATAGTGTAATTCCTAATATCACTAGAACCTGTTTGTACTTCACCTATGTCAAGTAATTGCTTAATAAAAATTTGACTTTCCAAATCATCAGGTAATAAAATAGGAAATTCTCTTTTAGGTAATGATCGTATTTCTGTTACAACCTTAAAGCATTTTCCAAAACGTTTAGCGAAATCTTCTCCAGTAATTTCAAATTTTTTACCTGACCTTATATCTAAAAATTTTGATAGATTTAATTCTGATGAAAATTTTTCAAATATTGGCTCAACTAAGTTTTCCTGATAGTATTTTTCAAGTATTCTTTTTTTAATTTTATCGATAATTTCGTTTTCACCGGTTTCTATTGTTAAATTCTTTAAAAATAGTTCAAGTTTACTTTTACTTAATTTGGAAACATTTTTAAAGTATTTCTTCAGCGTTACGTCTTGAGTTTTGTTCCCTAATTCAGCTATTTTCAATTTCACTTTATCAGATTCATTATCTGCTTTGAATGCATTAAGCGTAGTTATAAAATTATTGTTATTTTCACTCTTATTTGTGACTAAAATGAATGTATGTTTTTTAAGAAAATCGGAACTTTTATCTGCATTAATAAAATCAACCCAATTAGATAAAGTTTTCCATAAGTCAGTATCCAAATCCTTTAAATTCTGAGGATTACCTTTTGAATTTTTTATGATCGTATGTTTTGCCTGATACAATACTGTTGTTCCGTCTTCTTTGTCAATATGTACATCATCCTTAACTTCAAATCCAATTTTTTGACCGAATTTAAGATCAAGTGCTAAAAGCATAAAGTAATAGAATTGATAGTCAAATCCTATTGCTTGTGGTCCAGCTGTGTGTTGTTCTTGTATTGTTTTTGTTCCAGCCATATAATTACCTTCACATGTTTTATTGAAATTTATTTAACAAGTGTTTCTTGCTTTTTAAAGTGGGCTAATATAATACAATTTAACATCTTAAATTCCTCTCAAAGCCAAATAATTCTCCTCACTACCACTTTGTTTTAATCTCTTTATTCTCATTACATCTTTGTCCAAACTCCTCAAGGTGTGGAGATAGAAAATAATTTAATTTTTTAAAATCATGGGAAATCAAGTTAAAAAAGTAGTGTTGGTAGCAGTGACTATGCTGTCAACAATTAGTGTAATGGCACAAGGAAACGGTTCCGCAGGCATCACCGAAGCTACACAAATGGTCACCTCTTATTTTGATCCGGCTACGCAACTTATTTATGCTATTGGAGCAGTGGTAGGCCTCATTGGTGGAGTGAAGGTGTATAACAAGTTTAGTAGCGGTGATCCGGATACAAGCAAAACGGCTGCGAGTTGGTTTGGAGCTTGTATCTTTTTGATTGTAGCGGCAACTGTTTTACGCTCTTTCTTCCTTTAGTATTTACGGTATGAATACGTATACTATTAATAAAGGTATTGGAAGAACAGTGGAGTTCAAAGGACTGAAAGCGCACTACCTATTCATCTTTGCAGGTGGTTTGCTCGGGATGCTTATCCTGATAATGATCTTGTACATGACTGGAGTCAATTCTTATCTGTGTCTGTTTATAGGAATCGGTGGTGGATCGCTATTAGTATGGCAAACTTTTTCATTGAACAAAAAGTACGGCGAACATGGTTTGATGAAAGTGGGAGCGAAGAAGCGTCATCCACGATATATCATCTGTCGTAAGCCTGTGCATCGTTATTTTCAGTCGAATTCCAAAATGTATCAGCTATGAGAAATAAATCAAAAGCTACAACACTAGAAAGTAAGTTTCCGTTGTTGGCAGTAGAAAATAATTGTATTATCTCTAAGGATGCTGATATCACAGCTTGTTTTCGAGTACAGCTTCCAGAACTTTTTACAGTAGCCTCCGCGGAATATGATGCCATTCATTCGGCATGGCACAAGGCAATCAAAACTTTGCCTGATTATACGGTGGTGCACAAACAGGATTGGTACATTAAGGAAAATTATGCTCCTGATATTGCCAAAGAAGATTTGAGTTTTTTGGCAAAGTCCTACCAGCAACATTTTAATGAGCGTCCGTTTCTCAATCATTATTGCTATCTGTTCTTAACTAAAACGTCCAAAGAGCGTATGCGAATGCAGAGTAATTTTTCTTCGCTTTGCAAAGGAGTGCTCATCCCAAAAGAACTAAGAGATAAAGAAATCCTTTCTCTCTTTATGGAATCGGTGGCGCAATTTGAGCGAATTGTAAACGATTCCGATTTTATAAAACTGGAACGATTAAGCGAGGCTGATATCATTGGAACAACTAGCAAACAAGGATTATTGGATCAATACCTTAGTCTTTCAAGAGAAGAGGGAACACCATTGCAGGATATTGCTTTGGGCGGTGAAGAAGTTCGTATAGGAAACAAAAGGCTTTGTCTGCACACCTTGTCCGATACCGATGATTTGCCTAGTTCAGTATCAGCAGAAACTCGTTACGAAAAATTGTCTACCGATAGAAGTGATTGTCTTTTGTCTTTTGCTGCGCCAGTTGGATTGTTGTTAAGTTGCAATCACATCTACAACCAATATCTTTTTTTAGATAACAGCGAAGACAACCTGCGCAAGTTCGAAAAATCCGCAAGAAATATGCATTCCTTGGCACGGTATAGCCGAGCCAATCAAATCAATAAGGAATGGATCGAACGCTATTTGAATGAAGCACATTCTTTTGGAAATGCTTCCATTCGAGCACACTTCAATGTAATGGCATGGTCAGATAATCCAGCGGAATTAAAGCAAGTAAAGAACGACACCGGTAGTGCTTTGGCATTGATGGAATGTAAGCCAAGGCACAACACCACAGACGTGGCAACGCTTTACTGGGCAGGAATGCCAGGCAATGCAGGAGACTTTCCCAGTGAAGAAAGCTTTTATACCTTTATTGAACCTGCGCTTTGTTTTTTCACTGAAGAAACCAATTATAAAAGTTCACCTTCTCCTTTTGGAATCAAAATGGCTGACCGACTGACTGGAAAACCCATTCATTTGGATATTTCTGATTTGCCCATGAAGCGCGGTATTATTACCAACAGGAACAAATTCATATTAGGACCATCAGGTTCAGGAAAGTCCTTTTTTACCAATCACATGGTAAGACAATATTACGAGCAAGGTGCGCATGTGCTGTTGGTGGATACAGGTAATTCGTATCAAGGATTATGTGAATTAATCAAGGGAAAAACCAAAGGAGAAGATGGCGTTTATTTCACTTATACCGAAGACAATCCGATAGCCTTTAACCCTTTCTACACCGATGATGGCGTGTTCGATATTGAGAAAAGAGAAAGTGTCAAAACTTTAATATTGACCTTATGGAAAAGGGATGATGAACCACCAACACGCTCAGAAGAAGTGGCACTTTCAAATGCAGTGAGTGGTTACATCGAACGAATCAAGCTGCAAGATGATTTTCCTTCTTTCAATGGGTTTTATGAATTTGTACAAGGAGATTATAGAAAAGTTTTAGAAGATAAAAAGGTACGAGAAAAAGACTTTGATATTGCCAACTTCTTAAATGTATTAGAACCTTATTACAAAGGAGGTGAGTACGATTATCTATTGAATTCCGAAAAGCAACTGGATTTACTTTCTAAACGATTTATTGTTTTCGAAATCGATGCTATTAAGGATCATAAAATCCTTTTTCCAATAGTGACCATCATTATTATGGAAGTTTTTATCAATAAGATGCGTCGATTGAAGGGTGTACGAAAACTAATTCTGATTGAAGAAGCTTGGAAAGCTATTGCAAAAGAGGGGATGGCAGAGTACATCAAATACCTTTTTAAAACGGTCCGAAAGTTTTTTGGTGAAGCTATTGTTGTAACGCAAGAAGTAGATGATATTATTCAATCACCTATTGTAAAAGAAAGTATTATCAATAATTCGGATTGTAAAATACTGCTGGATCAAAGGAAGTACATGAACAAATTTGATGATATCCAGGCCATGCTTGGTCTGACTGAAAAAGAAAAAGCGCAAGTACTTTCCATCAACATGAACAATGATCCCAAGCGACTTTACAAAGAAGTTTGGATTGGGCTAGGAGGTACGCATTCGGCAGTATATGCTACAGAAGTTAGTTTCGAGGAATATTTAGCCTATACCACAGAAGAAACAGAAAAGTTGGAAGTCATGCAACTTGCAGGACAATTAGATGGAAATGTAGAAAAGGCTATCAAAAGGATTGCCCTTGAGAAAAGGGAAAAAGAAAACAATTAGTGAAAATTTTAAAAACAAATAGCAATGAAAAATTTAAAAATTATGGTGTGTATGATGATACTATTTGCTGTCATGCCGACTGCTAAAGCACAGTGGGTGGTCACAGATCCTACAAATTTGGCACAAGGAATAGTCAATTCAGCAAGACAGATTATACAAACTTCGACCACAGCGACCAATATGATTAACAACTTTAAAGAAGTCCAAAAAGTCTATAATCAAGGTAAAGAATATTATGATAAATTAAAGGCAGTAAACAATCTGGTAAAAGATGCTCGAAAAGTGCAACAGACTGTTTTACTTGTTGGCGATGTTTCTGAAATGTATGTAAACAATTTTGGAAAAATGTTGAACGATCCAAATTTCAATGAGCAGGAACTAACAGCCATTGCTAATGGGTATTCAACCTTACTTAATGAAAGCACAGAACTTTTGAAAGAGTTAAAACAAATTGTAAACTCTTCCAGCTTGTCGCTCAATGATAAAGAGCGAATGGACATTATTGACCAAGTGTATCTAAAAGTAAAAGAGTACCACAGTTTGGTTCGCTATTTCACGAATAAAAATATTTCGGTTAGTTATCTGCGTGCCAAAAAAGCCAATAACAGTCAAAGAGTTTTGGATTTATATGGAACAGCGAATCAAAAATATTGGTAATCATGGAATTTAATAATCTTCACGAAGTATTACGCTCGCTCTATGACGAGATGATGCCTTTATCAGCAGATATGGCAGCGGTTGCTAAAGGTTTGGCTGGATTGGGTGCATTGTTTTATGTAGCATTAAAAGTCTGGCAAGCGCTGAGTAGTGCAGAACCAATAGACGTCTTCCCGTTACTTAGACCTTTTGCTTTGGGTATCTGTATTACATTTTTTCCAACGATTGTTTTAGGAACACTAAACGGCGTATTGAGTCCAGTGGTGCAGGGAACACACAGCATCTTAGAAAGTCAAGTTTTAGATTTGAATGCTTTACAACAGCAGAAAGACCTATTGGAGAGAGAAGCGATGCTTCGTAATCCTGAAACAGCCTATTTGGCATCGGATGAAGAATTTGATAAAAAGTTGGAGGAACTCGGATGGACGCCCTCCGATTTGGCGACCATTTCGGGTATGTATATTGAAAGAGAAATGTACGGTATCAAGAAAATGATTCGGGATAGTTTTCGTGAATTTTTAGAAGTGCTTTTTCAAGCAGCAGCATTAGTCATAGATACGATTCGAACGTTCTTCTTAATAGTGCTTTCCATACTGGGTCCTTTAGCATTTGCGATTTCTGTCTGGGATGGGTTTCAGTCTACTTTAACGCAGTGGTTGACTCGGTATATTAGTGTGTATCTCTGGTTACCCGTTTCAGATCTTTTTAGTGCGATGTTATCCAAGATCCAATCCTTAATACTTCAAAAGGATATCGACAGTTTATCCGATCCCAATTTTATTCCCGATTCATCGAGTACTGTTTATATCATATTTATGATTATTGGCATCATAGGGTACTTTACCATACCTACGGTGACTGGATGGATAATTCAGGCTGGTGGCGCAGGAAACTTTGTTCGCAATATAAATCAAACGACTACTAAAACTGGGAATATAGTAGGGGCTGGTACAGGCTCTGTTGCTGGAAATATTGGCGGTAGATTAATGAAATAACAATTTAAATTAAAGTAAAATGGAATTTAAAACTTTAAGAAATATCGAAAATAGTTTCAGTCAAATTAGGCTTTACGCTTTTGTATTTGCAGTACTGTGTTGTGGTATATCTGGATATTCTGTTTGGGAGTCTTACCGGTTCGCTGAATTACAACGTCAGAAAGTCTATGTATTAGATAATGGAAAATCGCTAATGTTGGCTCTTGCTCAGGATGCTTCTATCAATAGGCCTGTAGAGGCTCGTGAGCATGTTCGTCGGTTTCACGAGCTTTTCTTTACACTAGCTCCAGATAAAAATGCTATTGAAAACAACATGAAAAGAGCATTTAATCTTGCTGATAAAAGTGCTTTTGATTATTACAAAGACTTAGCAGAAAAAGGATATTACAATAGGATCATTTCGGGAAATGTCCAACAGCGACTTGAAGTGGATAGTGTGGTATGTGATTTTGAAACCTATCCTTATGCTGTGAAAACGTATTCTAAGCAGTTCATCATTCGATCCAGTAATGTGACAAAAAGGAATCTCGTCACTTCTTGCTACCTAGTGAATTCCGTTCGTTCAGATAACAATCCACAAGGATTCAATATGGAGAAGTTTACGGTTTTGGAAAATAAAGATCTAGAAATTATTGAACGTTAAAAATAACAAAGATGAAAGAGATTCGAACAAATATTGATCTATGGATCAATGAAGTTGAGGTGAAATGGAGGATGCTTCCATTGCAGAAGCAGTATAAATATATCATGGTTTGTTTTGCCGTCTATCTAATGATCAGCATAGCTGGTATTCTTATCAGTTTGATTTAGTTCCAGTAGCGTGAAATCCCTAGAGGGATCATTAGTACTAATTATAAAAAAGAAAAGACATGAAAGAAAATGAAAACAAGAAAAATGCAGTCTATGTTACAGATGGCAGTGTAAATACAGCTTCTGATGGACTGGAAGTGAGTAGGGAGGGTAAAGCCGAAAAAATTAAAAAGCCAATCATTTTTGGATTGATGGCAATTGTATTTTTTGGTTGTATGTATTTGATATTTAAACCAGCAGAAAATATAAAAAATATTGAGATTCTAGGACTTAACGACTCTGTTCCTCAGGCTACAACTATTGGTTTGGAAAATGACAAACAAAAAGCCTATGAGCAGGACTTATTAGAACAGAAAAATCAAGAAAAACAAAATGCCCTGACATCTCTATCTGATTACTGGAATGAAGGGAGTGCAGAAGAATCTTTGCATGATGTTCCTGAAAAACAAGCTAATAATAACGCTTCATTAAGTAGTTATCGAAATGCACAAAACACATTGGGCAGTTTTTACAATAATGATACATCTGAGGCACAGGAATTACGCAAACAACTAGAGGAGCTAAAAGAAGAACTTGCAAAAAAAGAAGAACCCCCAACTAATGTTGTTGATCATCAGTTGGAGTTAATGGAGAAATCGTATCAGATGGCGGCAAAATATTTGCCAATCAATTCAGCATCGCCTGAAAGCAAGGTAATTGTTACTTCTTCACCCAAGGAAGAATTTGTTTCCATAATTCCAGAAAGGCACAGTATCGTTTCTAACCTAGAGCAAAGAGTTGAGGTACATCCATTAGTAGTGGCTACCAATAGTACATTCACCAGTACTAATCAGCAACAGCAAGCAAAGAATAGTATTCGTGCTGTTGTTCAAGAAACACAACTAATATCCGAAGAATCTAGTGTTAGCTTGCGTTTATTGGAACCTGCAAGGATACAGAACAAAACGATTCCAGTCGGAACTGTAGTAACGGCAAATTCAAAGTTTCAGCAAGGTAGGTTACAACTGAAGATCAGCTCTATTGAGTTGGCGGGAAATATTCTCCCAACTGAGATAAATATTTATGGTTTGGACGGACAACAGGGATTGGCAGTGCCTTATTCTCCGGAACGTACCGCTATGACCGACATGGCAGCCAATATGGGACAAACTTCTGGTAGTAGTATAATGCTATCAACTTCTGCCGGACAACAGATTGCAGGGGATTTAAGCCGTGGAATAGTCCAAGGTATTTCAAATTATTTCTCAAAAAAAATTAAAATTCCGAAAGTTACCCTAAAAGCAGGACTGCAAGTACTGTTAGTCTCAAAAAAATAATTGTTTAAAATGTAAATTATATAAAATGAAAACAACCGTAAAAAATACTTTGATTGTACTAATTTTAATGTTAGGATACACATCAATTACGCACGGGCAAGAGGCCTTGAGCACGAATGCAAAGAAAAACTTAAGTATAATAGAACCATACGATATAGAAGTAACATTCGATAAAACCTCACATCTATTATTTCCCTCTGGTATTCGTTACGTAGATTTAGGAAGTACTAACTTGGTTGCTAGTAAGGCTGATGATGCTGGTAATGTTTTGAGAGTAAAGGCATTTGTTCGGGATTTTGAAGAAGAAACTAATTTTTCAGTAATTACGGAAGACGGAACTTTCTATAGTTTTAATGTCTCCTACAATTCATGTCCTAGGGTTACTAATTATAGTTTTACTAAAACTCAAAAAAGGGATAGTAAATGGAATTCAAAACCAATTTTGTTTAAAGAACTTGGAACAAATTCGCCCAACCTGGTCGACGAATTAATGGAGGAGATATACAAGCAAGACAAACCCTTTATAAAACAAATTGGTACAAGAAAATTTGGAATAGAATTTCTTTTAAAAGGAATTTATATTAACGACGACAAATTTTATTTTCATATACAAATTAAGAATTCAAGCTTCGTTTCTTTTCCTATTGATTTTATTAATTTTAAAGTAGTAGATAAAAAGAAAGCCAAACGCACGGTTGTACAAGAAGTAATTAAACATCCAATACGAGTTTATAAATCTATCGATGAGGTACAAGGAAAAACGGTTTCCAGAAATATTTTTGTTTTGGATCAATTTACGATCGCTGATGACAAAGTACTGCGCATAGAACTCCATGAAAAAAATGGCAGCCGATTACAAGTTTTGGAGATTAAAAACAGCCACTTACTTAAATCTAAGTTAGTTAAGAAGCAACATATAGCGGAAGATTTAGAGTAGTGATCAAAACTAAATAAAAGTGATTGCTTTACTAGATATAGTTTAGCTGTCACTTTGATTTTAAAAATTATATAAAAATGTAACTATCTTTAAATAAGACACTTGTTGTTAGGTTGTTGCTAGTTTGTTGCTTTTTTTTATAAATTTATAAAGTAATTTTTATAAATCTTTGAATATGAATCCTGCATTGTTTTTAGGTATAATTGCTCTAATTATAGGTGTAAGCCTTCGATATTGGATCAATAGACGCAAGTTTTACAGACGGAGTCCAATGGGAGTAGAGGGGTTTTCGAGTTACGAAAAATCAGTAGTAGTAACATTCTTTGAAAGAGTGACCATATGGATTTCCATTGGATTAATTATTTTTGGACTTCTTATGTTATGGAGTTATTCGAAAAAGGAGTCAAACGAAAAGAGGCCAGCTCCAATCAAAGTAGAAAATTTACAATAATAAAGCGGCATTCTTTTGCTTCTTTTCTTTTGACGCTTTTGTGGAAAGAAAAGAAGGCGGTAATAAATAATAGGATAACGAATATCCTATCATTTAACTCGAACCTTTTCAGAAAAAATAGAAGGAAGCATTGCATACTGATTACTTTTTTCTGAAGTGGTTCAACTAGTTTCTTCAAAAAGACTTTCCCGACCATTTGGAAGGGAAGGTCTTTTTGAAGTTCAAAATTGTAGTATATATATTCCGTAATACAAAAATTTAAAACTAATTAAAATAGACGGCCACTACCAAAGTGGACCGTCTATAGTTTTTAAAAGGATTATTAATTAAAACAATTCACACCCAGTTTTTGAAAATTAGTACAGATTTCAAAAGCTTTTTGAGATTTTAATTGAGCAGTACCTCCCAAAATAATGGATTGTAATTTGGCTTCGGTATCCTTGTAGCTACGTACATTTTGGTAGTAGCCTGTTACAGCGTTGTAAGCTCCAAACAAAGTTCCTTTTGTAGTGTTCATTTGTTGTGAGTCACTTGTCATAGCATAGGCAAAAGCATCTTCAACGGTATTTTTAAATACTGTGGATATTTCGTCATCATTTCCAGCCTTAAGATGTTGTAAGGTTTCTTTGTTAGGGCATAGTGCGAATTGGATCATTTTTTTAATCTCATTGTCGGCCACTTTTACTTTTGCCCAATTATTAAAAATGTCCTCTAAATGATTGCTAAATTCGTTTGCCAATCCCATTACTTTGTGCGCATTCTCCAAACGTTGTTTTGCTCCTGAAGTATGGCGTATGCGTACTACATTACTCATATTGCGAAGAGATGCGTTTAGGGTATTTTGGCAAACAATCCTAACGGGTGTAAATGCTGCCGTAATGCTTCCGCTACCATCGTGTGAAGTAGTGAGGAAAATATATTTTTCTGTAACATCATCACCATTGCCCACACGAATATAGTCTGGTAATTTAGCCGTAATAAAAATACGTTCTCCATTTCCTAAAGCGCCTGCAGTCTCGTACAAAATTCCATCAGTACCATCTACAATAGCATCAAAGAAACTAAATGCTTCACGATTTTGTACAATGTGATACTCTTTACCTACGACACCCAAAACAGCATTGTTATCCGTGCGTATAGTAGCAAAATAATTGGGTACTTTGAACTCGTTGTCTCCCATAGCTAAATTGTCAGTAGGATCAATTATGTTTGATGCGTTGGTATAAAGAGGACTTTTTATAACTTCATAATCAAGTCCTGCGTGCTTAATTGCTTCTGCACTTGTGGGATAGTCTGTTACTATTTGACCCAAACCGTGCCAAGCTTTTTCTAGTACGCTAAAAAAGGAATAGCGACTAGTTCTTTCGTTGTAATTTAAATTGTGTGCCATGATATTAAAATTTTAAAAGTTAAAAAAATGATTAAGTATTTAGTGTTAAAATGGTAGGTCATCAATAGGTTCTTGCATCATGATCTTTGTGTTTTCTTGTTTTACGATAGCCTGTGCGTGTTCTATTTTCTTACTACCTCCGTGTAATTTTATAGTCGATGTGTGAAAATTTAAGCTAGATCTTAGTTCCCCGTTATTAGCAGTCCAAGCTCTTGTACTTACTCTTCCCGCTAGCTCTACTAAAGCACCTTTAATGAGTATTTTTGCTACATTTGGACTTATCCAGTAAGAGCAATCAAAATAGCTAGTTTGCTCTATGCGTTCGCCTTGCTCATTTCGATAGCTATCATTGATAGCTACTGAAAAATTCACTACTTGTTTATCCTACGGTGTTGTGTGTACTTCCGCATCCCTTGTCAATTTTCCGATGATGTTCATGATTTTTATTTTAGGATTATTTTTAAATTAATGTATTCGGTAATGAGAGGAGGTGCTGTTTTGTTTCATTCTAATTCCAATATAAATAGTATAAAATTTCATTGTTGACATTTTTTTTATTCGTCCAAAGAGCCGGAGTATGCTATGTTTCGTTTCGAGAGCATAAAAGGTTAGTGTTTAGCAAAAACAAGGTTTTATCAAATAAATACTACCCGAATGGGTGGAGATTTTTTGATAAACCCGCAGGGCTTGACCTTTTTTTTGCGTTAAAAACACTAGAATACCTTTGCTCTTGAAATGAGACAATTTAGCATACTGGTTTTTGAATAGTAATAGACTGGAAGCAAGGTTGCAAAGAGGATTGTATGGGATTATAAAGAACAAGGTGACTCGTCAAATAAATAGTATGTAACATTATCAGTCCACTATTTATCCAAAATAATGGTATGGTTAGATAAGCCATGAAAAAGGATCTTGAAAATTATGGATACGTAGCCGCTTAAATTTTCAAGATTCTTTTATTGATTATCCGACTAAGCTCTTTTGTGCTGAAGCGTAGCGGAAGTATAAATGTGCTTTGAGGATCGTATTGAATTATAATTGCTGCTCTTTAAACTGTTTATAATTCTAATTTCATAAAAATGAAATACCTCTTAAGTGATTTAATGTTTTAGATTAGTGTGAAATAACTAAAGAATAGGACTTAAATCATCAGCCTTTTATTGGTAGTATTTTAGGAATAAGGAATTACGATTTACTAGTAAACAGAAGTTGTAAAGTCAATATTGTATTAAATTATAGACAGTTGTAGTCAAATAGTGTCTTTAGATGACAGTGTACAGTTTATGAAATGGTTCTCTTTAAATTTAATCAACTAATTTTTATTGTTAACATTACAATTATCATTTAGTTGCTTAACGAAGAAAGGGAGGTTGTTTATGGAGGATGAAGTTAAAGACTTGATTAATATAGATATAGACTTGTTAAAAGATATAAATAATATTGAGAAAGAACAAAAATTTGTAAATTTGTTGGTCGATATTATTATCACAATCACATTAAACGAATTAAATGAAAAGAGCGATTAGATATTTAAGGTTCAGTCAATTGGGGCAAAGTAATGGTTCGATTGAAAGGCAGGAGCTTTATACAGATCAGTGGCTACAATTTAACAATGTTGAATTAGCTGATACTTTTATTGACCGCGGAAGAAGTGCAAAAACATTTGATCGCCCCGATTTTATAAAGCTTCAAGCGTTTATTTCCAAACATTTTAAAAGTGTTGATTATCTTCTGGTAGATCAGATGGACAGGTTTAGTAGAGATGCCGGTGAAGCAATGAGTATGGTTAAAATGCTACAACGGAAATACAGTATTCAAGTTGTAAGTGTCACTGAGGGAATAACATTTGATTATGATACGCCAGGAAGCTTTTTTAGAGCGGGACTACAACTTCTGCTAGCAGAAGAAGATAATATTAATAGAAGTATTAAAATCAGAGGTGGTTTATATACGGCTAGAGCAAAAGAAGGACGATATATTGGAATTAAGGCTCCCTTCGGCTATGTTAAATCTGGTGAAGGAAAAGCTAGAATGCTAGTAATTGAAGAGTCTCAGGCTAAGACTATTAAATTTATGTACGATTCTTATCTGCATGATATTCCACTTTATATAATTAAAGAACAAGCGTTTAAACTGGGGTTTAAAGCGAGAGGAAATACTGCCGTTGAGCGGATTTTGACAAATCCTGTTTATGCAGGTATGTTGCAGGTACAGGGTTATAAAGAGTATCCTGGAGGAATATTTCCTGCAATACATGAGGCAATAATCGATAAGACAACTTGGCAATTGGTTCAAAATAAAATGAAGAAGCCTGAAAAAATCAGGACAATATTGGATGAAAACTTACCACTTCGGGGAGTTTTAAAATGTCATTGTGGAAACATACTTACAGGTGCTCCATCAAGAGGAAAATCTGGAAAGTATTTTAACTACTACAAGTGTAAAACGTCTAAACATAATAATATTAGCGCACTCAAAGCGCACAATCAGCTTGCTGAAATTTTTGAGCTGATGAGTTTGCCACAAAATATAATATCTGATATTAAAAAGTCTTCTGTTACAAAAATGGATGAGAATTTAAAATCTAATAAACTTGTAATAAATCAAAAGAAAATTCTACTAGATGCAGCTCAAGAAAAAATGTTTTCTGTTGAAGAGAAATGGATTAAAAATGAGATATCTAAAGACACATATGATAGATGGTATACCACTTATAATACCGAAGTCACATCTTGCAAAGATTCTATCACTCGTCTAAGCCATGTAGATAAACATGCATTTAAAATTTTACAAAAAAACTTGGATTTACTTGTTGATTTAAAATCATTATATAATCGAGCTACTATTACCCAAAAGAGAGAATTTGTAAAGCTGGTGTTCGACAGCAACTTATACTATCAGGATGGTATCTATCGAACACCTACAATGATTGATTTATTATCTCGTAATCACCTGTTAATGAAGGAAAAAGGTTTACTTTTATATAATAAAAAAAGGGATGATTTTTCAATCATCCCATCCAGTGGAGTCGCCGAGAATCGAACTCGGGTCCAAACAAGCAACTAAAAAGCTTTCTACGCGTTTATTTTCTGATTGAGTTTTCGATATTGTGCTAGGCCAGAAACAGCCACACGATACGTATCTTCTTAATTTTGAAATCCACCCGAAGCTCATGGAAATCTAGGTTTATTTTTACGGTTCCCCTGAACTGAACGCCACAAACCAAGGCTTTCAAGGGGAATCCAGCTTTCCTATCTGATAGGAACGTGGCTTAATCGTACTATAATTCGGATTATGCAGCTAAAGCGTAGTTATTTTCGCCGTGTAAAATTGTAAGATCTTATATTTACGAGCAAGGTCTCAATGCTCGACGTGCTTACTTATCAATTCGACTTGCTGTCAAAACCAGTCGACCCCTTTTTTATTTCAAAATACGGATTTGAATTTTGAGTTTGCAAATGTACACTTTTAAACTTGAATTTGGATCGCTAAATATGCAAGTCAATTATAAAAAGGATTTTTATTTTAATTATCTCTTAATTTGAATGGGTAGTCACCAAATAAAACAGCTAATTTCCTTACGTCATAGGTTTTTCTAGTAAATTTATTAGATAGTGCTATTATGGTAACGCCTTCTTTTCTTAAAGTAATATAAGCTGATGTGTTTCCATGCCACCAACCGTTGTGAAAATAAAAATTTTGTCCCGTCTCCCAGTTTATCATTCGAATCCCAAGACCATAATTTTTAGTTCCTTTGCGTTCATTACTATACCCTTTGTATACTTGACTTTGTAGTTCAGGGGTTAAAAAAGTAGAACTGTTTCTCGCTCTATCAAATTTCAATAAATCCCGTGGTGTTGAATAGATATTCTTATCTCCATAAACCGCATCCAAGTAATCTTTACCAATTTCCACTTTGTTCCCTTTATAAGAAGTAACAGCAGTATCCTTATCTTTTTCATAATCAAATACATAGGTGTTTTTCATCCCAAGGGGCTTGAAAATGATTTGTTTCATGGCTTCTTTATAGGAGAGTTTTGTTATTTTTTCAATGATTAGTGCCAACATCGCATAATTAGTATTGCAATAACTAAAACGGGTGTCGGTCTTGAACTCTAAACCAATTTCTTTAGTAGCCATAATTGTCAAGATATCCTGATTACTGAGGATGTTGTGTCTATCCCAAATTGTTTTGTCTCGATCTGTAAAATAGGCGTAATTACGCATACCACTTCTGTGATTCAATAAGGTCTTTATTGTAACATCTGGATAAGGAAATTCCTTTAGAATTGTATTTACTTTTTGATCTAATTCGATTCTTTTGGCATTTACTAATTTCAAAATTGCAGTTGCAGTAATTACCTTACTGACAGATGCGATGTGAAGAGGCGTAAAGGGCGTAATTAATGTTTTGTCCCTGAAATTAGAGTTTCCTTCGTATTTTTCATAAATAATTTGGCCGTTTTTTGCTACCAGAAAACTGCCGTTGGCACTATTATTTGGCCAGTTTTTTTTATAAAAAGAGTCGATTTGAAGTTTTTTTGCATTGATGTATTCCGCCGTTAATTTGGGCTCAGCTTTTGTTAACGGCTTCATCTTCGGGAGTGTACTCTTTGGAAGTTCAGCATCTTTTAATTCAACTTTCTTTTTCTCTTTGTCACAAGAGCTTAAAACCAAAAAGAGGATAAATATATGTAGTATCTTTGTTTTTTTTATAAAGTTCATTTCAGTAGTGCTAGTGAGGCAAATATATAGAATCAATGTGTTTTGATACCTTGTTTTTTTAAACCTTAACACTATTTTATTAATGGTTAATTATCAAAAATTTTGTATCATTTTGTGCATCAGTCAATAGTAGTTTTCAAACTATTAAATTTAATAAAAAAAATAAATTGAATTTAGTTTAAATTGTTATATTTGTAACAAATAAACTTAATAAAGTTATATTAATATAAATCATAAGCATTCTTTACACATGAAATTTGGAATTTTAAAAGAAAGAAAAAGCCCGCCAGACAGAAGAGTAGTTTTCTCTCCTAATGAATTAATAAAGTTAAAACAACAGTATCAAAATGTCTCAGTACACGTGGAGCGCTCTGATATTAGGGTTTTTACAGATAAGCAGTATGAAAATCTCGCGATTGAATTGATTGACGATTGTAGTGATTGCGATATTTTGTTTGGAGTAAAAGAAGTACCCGTAGAAAATTTGATTGCTAACAAAACATATTTCTTTTTTTCTCATACTATAAAAAAACAGCCATACAATAGAAAGTTGTTACAAGCAATTTTGGAAAAAAATATTGATTTGTACGATTACGAAACTATTGTAGACGAACAAAACCGCAGGTTAATTGGTTTTGGAAGATACGCTGGAATTGTGGGAGCTTACAATAGTATTCGTGCTTTTGGTGTCAAATTTGAATTGTTTAAATTACCAAAAGCGGAAACGCTTGAGGGTAAAGAAGCACTGATTACGCATTTGAAAAGAGTGGTATTACCGCCTTTAAAATTGGTTATTACTGGAACAGGTAAAGTGGGGAACGGTGCTAAAGAAATTCTGGATGCTATAAAAATAAAGGAAGTTTCAGTAGAAAATTATTTAACCAAAAACTATTCACAGCCCGTTTATACTCAAATAGATGTTTTAGAATATAACAAGCGCAAAGATGGGCAAATTTTGGATTTCACGGATTTTTATCAGAATCCAACAGAATACGTTTCTGATTTTGAAAAATTTACAAGAGTATCTGATATTTACATTACGGGACATTTTCATGCAAATGAGGCTCCGGTGATTCTTACTCGGGAAATGCTACAATCGAACGATTGCAAGATCAAAGTAGTTGCTGATGTTTCATGTGATGTTAATGGCCCGATAGCCTGCACGCTCCGGTCATCTACAATTGCAGAACCATTGTACGGGTATTTACCAAACGATCATAAAGAAGTAGACGTTTTTCATCCTGCAGCAATTGTGGTTATGGCAGTCGATAATTTACCCTGTGAATTGCCTAAAGATTCTAGTGAAGGTTTTGGAGAAATGTTTATGGAACATGTTATTCCTGCTTTTTTTAACGAAGATAAGGACGGTATTTTAGTAAGAGCAAAAATTACTGAAAACGGAAAGCTAACCCCAAGATTTAGTTATTTACAAGATTATGTGGATGGTAAATAAATCCTATTCGTTTAAATAGATTCTAAACCTGTACTGTAAATTACAGGTTTTTTTATGGATTTTTGAATGCTAAATGAATACGCGCTTTGTCAAACATTATAATTCAATTAACACCACATAATTTTTGGCTCAAAGGGAAATGACTAATTTTGAGCAAAACTTGACCTTGATAATGAAAAAAAACATTCCAATTTCTATATTAGAATTAGCTATAATTACACAAGATAGTGATGCAAAAGAAACATTCCAAAAAACAACAGCACTTGCTCAACAGGCAGATAGTTTAGGGTACAATAGATTTTGGTTAGCGGAACATCATAATATGGCACATGTAGCCAGTACTGCAACGGTAGTCCTTATTGGTTATATCGCTAGTCAAACTCAAAATATTAAGGTAGGTTCCGGCGGAATAATGTTACCCAATCATGCTCCGTTAATTGTAGCAGAACAATTTGGAACTCTTGAAATTCTATATCCAAACCGTATTGATTTAGGATTGGGTAGGGCACCTGGAACGGATGGATTAACCGCACAAGCTATTCGAAAAGATTTCTTCGAGCAATCGCAGCACTTTCCTCAAAATGTTGCAGCACTTCAAGAATTTTTCTCAGAGGAAAATGCTACTGCAAAAGTTCGCGCCTTTCCAGCAGAAGGAACGAATGTTCCCATTTGGATTTTAGGTTCTAGTATGGATAGTGCTGCTTTGGCTGCTTCTAATGGATTACCGTATGCTTTTGCAGGACATTTTGCTCCAAAACAAATGTATCAGGCTTTTGAGTTTTATCGAGAAAATTTTAAGCCTTCTAAATTTTTAGAACAGCCTAAAACGATGGCATGTGTCAATGCAATAGCGGCTGATACAGACGAGGAAGCCGAGAAATTAGCAACTAGTTTGACTCTAATGTTTCTGAATTTGATTCGGAATGACAGAAAGCCATTGCAGCGTCCTTTAGATTCTATGGATGGAATTATGAGTGAAGAAGAACATTTTCATGTAAACCAAATGACTTCCTGTTCGTTTGTGGGTAGTAAAAAGAAATTAGAAACTGAATTGAAGCAATTTATTGATTACACACGTATTGATGAATTGATGATTACCAGCCCCATTTTTAACCAGAATGATAAATTAAAGAGTGTACAACTAATGAAGGAAGTTATTGATACAATCAATATTGCATAGCATTTGTACTTTTTTTTAACTTAAATAACGTATATTTTGAGAATTTAAACCGTACAAGTCTTGAAGGTGGATCTAAGAAGCTCAATTATTAGATTTTGCTATGAAATAAATTAAACAATAAACCCTGCAATGTAAGTTGCAGGGTTTATTGTTTATAACGCATTAAAAAATTAGTATTAATTATTTAAGGCTTCCAACCATATCTTCTGGTTTTACCCAAGCATCAAAATCTTCCGGAGTTACATATCCTAAACGTACCGCTTCTTCTTTGAGCGTTGTTCCGTTTTTATGGGCTGTTTGAGCAATTTCAGCTGATTTGTAGTACCCGATTTTCGTATTTAAAGCAGTAACTAACATCAATGAATTGTCAACTAATTCTTTAATTCGCTTGTAGTTTGGTGCAATTCCTTGAGCGCAATGTTCATCAAACGACACACAAGCATCACCTATTAAATGGGCTGATTGTAAAAAGTTTGCAGCCATTAATGGTTTGAAAACATTCAATTCATAATGTCCTTGCATTCCACCAACAGAAATGGCAACATCATTGCCCATTACTTGTGCGCAAACCATAGTCAAGGCTTCACATTGTGTTGGATTTACTTTTCCTGGCATGATAGAAGAACCTGGCTCATTTTCAGGAATAATGATTTCTCCAATTCCTGAACGAGGTCCAGAAGCTAGCATACGTACATCATTGGCAATTTTATTCAATGAAACGGCCAGTTGTTTTAAGGCACCATGTGTTTCTACGATGGCATCGTGTGCTGCTAAAGCTTCAAATTTGTTTTCGGCAGTAACAAACGGATGTCCAGTAAATTCAGCGATATAGGCGGCTACTTTTACGTCATATCCTTCTGGAGTATTTAATCCAGTTCCTACTGCAGTTCCTCCTAAAGCTACTTCTGATAAGTGTGCCAACGTATTTTTAACTGCTTTCAGACCATAGTTTAGTTGCGCTACATATCCTGAAATTTCTTGACCTAAGGTTAGTGGTGTTGCATCCATTAAATGGGTACGACCAATTTTTACCACAGTATTAAATTCAACTGCTTTGGCATGAAGCGTATCTCTTAATTTCTCAACACCAGGAATTGTAACTTCAACAACTGCTTTATAAGCAGCAATGTGCATTCCTGTTGGGAAGGTGTCATTTGAAGATTGTGATTTATTTACATCGTCATTGGCTTTAATAAATTGTTCGCCTTCGCCAATGTTGAACCCTTTTAAAACTTGTGCACGATTCGCAACTACCTCGTTCACGTTCATATTACTTTGCGTTCCGGAGCCGGTTTGCCAAATGACCAAAGGAAATTCAGTGTCCAGTTTTCCGGCTAAAATTTCGTCACATACAGCAGCGATAGCATCTCTTTTTTCGATTGGCAATACTCCTAAATCGCAATTGGCGTAAGCCGCAGCTTTTTTAAGATAAGCG
Organism: Flavobacterium amylolyticum; assembly: GCF_048284335.1. Classification (NCBI taxonomy): domain Bacteria; kingdom Pseudomonadati; phylum Bacteroidota; class Flavobacteriia; order Flavobacteriales; family Flavobacteriaceae; genus Flavobacterium; species Flavobacterium amylolyticum. The sequence goes on along the minus strand of NZ_JBLVPG010000002.1, from coordinate 556,592 downwards.
AAACCTTCGATAATTTCTTTTGGCATCGAAGCTGATGAACCTATTTTAAAGTTATTGCGAGAACGTTCTGTTTGTGCGCCCCAATACTTGTCAGCAGGAACTTGAACTTCACCCATGGTGTCTTTTTCTATTCTAAATTTCATTTTGTGTATATTTGAGTAAGTGATTATTGGCTTTTTAACTTGTAAGTTCGTTTATAATAATTTTTATGAGCCCCGATATTAATGAAAATCCTTTTCTTTTTGTTACCAAAAACAAAAGATGAAGTAAATAGCAGGAAATAACTCCAAATTACGAGTTCAAAACTACGGATAATTCCTTTTTTATAAAAATTGATTGGTAGTTTTTATGTTTTTTTATTGGTAAGAAAAGGAATTAAACTTACATTTGTGGCTACATTCAAAAATTCCGGAAAACATGTTTGAATTTTCACAGTATTTAGGCTTTTTACTTTTCTTAACCATTCTTACTATAGGATTTTGGTTAATGTTTTTTCTTGTAGGTTTCGTTCAATATTGGATTGGCGGTGCTTTATGGGAAATGTATAAAGAAAGAAAAGCAAAGAAAGAACAATCAGTTTAATCTGTTTGTTAAATAAAAAAAGGACTCATGAAAATGAGTCCTTTTTTTATGCATATTTTTTTAATGATCTAAGGGTGAGTAAAAAAGACCCATTTTCAGTAGTCTTTATATTATTATCCTTGGTAATCCCCTTCATTATCATTTTGCGTTTTTCTAGGCTGTTTTTCTTTTTCGTTTTTTGGTTTGTTAAAACGATACGTAAAGGATAAACTAAATTGTCTTTCTCTCCACTGCATTTCACTGTAAGAACTTGCAAATCCTGGAAGGAATGTTTCCATCATTCTTTTTCTGGAATTGAAGACATCACTAATATTGAATGAAAGAGTTCCTTTGTCTTTCAGTATGTCTTTGCTAAAGGCTAAGTTTGCACTAAATATACCTAAACTTCTGCCTTGAGCATTGTTTTGAGGGCCATTATACGTAGCATTTGTCTGCCAGTCAATTTTATACGGTAAGGTAACTTTTGAAGTGATCCTAGTAAACCATGAGGTTGCGATGTTGTCAAAATTTTGTGTAATTACGTTATTGTTAAAATCAGTATAGACAAAATCCCCTTGTGTTTCGTTTCTGAAGAAATTGAAATTTCCGTTTAATTTCCACCATTTATATGGGGAATAATTTAAGGTAAATTCAAACCCTGCTCTGTATTCTGTAGCTAGATTAATTGGGGAACTAATTGTTACGGGAATTCCATTGACAAAATCTCCAGATTCTCTTCTGGCAAATTGAAAAACATCTGTTGTTTTATTTACATACAAGGAAGTATTAAAGGTTAATTTTTCCCATCTTTTAATATAACCAAAGTCAATAGCATCTGAAAATGCCGGATCTAAATCTGGATTTCCAACAAAAATATTGATGTTACTGGATAAGTTGCTGAAGGGGTTTAACATTCGGCCTCTTGGTCTTTGTATTCTTCGGCTGTAGCTTACAGAAGCACTGCTTTTATCTGAAATCTCATAAGTGAAGAAGGCACTTGGAAAGAAGTTGTTGTATTTTTTAGTATTAAAATCATTCGTAGCCAATTGATTGATGTCAATGTTTGAATCTTCAAAACGCAATCCGAATAATGCTGAGAATTTATTTATTTTCATACCATATTGTGTGTATACAGCATTTATTTTTTCATTGTATTCTAATGTATTTGTGAAATTAGTATTAATGACTCCGTCATTTTTAACTTGGTAATCCGTTAATAATTTTGAAAAGTCACCACGATAACCTGCTTCAAACTGACTTCCTTTTCCAAAAGGCAAGACATAATCCATTTGTAGTAAATTTCTGCTTTGATTTTGGTTATTGATGGTGTTATCAAATTTTACCACATTAGTATTGGTGGCTCTATCTGTAATTACGGCATTATTAATATCATCACTTGTAGAAAACGAACCGTCAATAGTTAATTTATGGCCATCTTTTTTAAACTTTTTAGTGAAGTTAGTGGCAAACTCTACATTTTCACTATCACTACTTTCTAAATTGATTCGATTGCGACTGTAATCAAAAGTATTGTCTCCTTCAAAATAGTCTTGAAAAACGTTATCACGATTATCCCCTATACTTTTTCGATAATTGAAGGTATTTGTCCAAGCAGTTGATTCGTTTAAATACCATTCCATTCCAAAATTTCCGTTATAGCCTTTATTGTATCGATCATTTACTCTGCTTTCATCTACAGAATTATTAATCGAGTTATCAGAATTTAAGTAATCGGTATTAGTAATTGCATTACCAGGACTGTTGCGTTTATTATATCCTTGTGTTGTGAAAAGATTAAAGTTTTTTGATTTGTAGTTTAATGTTCCGCTCAAACCATTATTTTCAGGGTATCCTGTTGAAGCAATAAAAGTTCCATTTAGCCCTAAATTTTTTCCTTTTTTCAAAATAATATTCAATAAACCTCCTCCGCCTTCAGCATCATATCTTGCAGAAGGATTTGTGATTACTTCTACTTTTTCAATTGCATCCGCAGGAATTAATCGCAATGCTTCAGCAATATTAATGGCATTTGAAGGTCTGCCGTCAATTAAGACCCTAACATTTTCATTGCCACGAAGGCTTATATTTCCTTCAACATCAACTGAAACAGACGGAATGTTGTCTAAAACGTCACTCACGGTTCCACCTTTTACCATAAGGTCGTTCCCTACGTTATATACTTTTTTATCTAATTTTATTTCAACTGTGGTTTTTTCGGAACGAATAATAACCTCATTCAATTGATTGGCATCTTCTTCCAAGCTAATTAAACCTAAACTTAAACTTGACTGAAGATTTTTTTGTTTAATTTCATTTACTTTAAAAGATATAAATTCAATTTTTATATCATAAACACCTGGTTTAATTTCAATGTCAAATTCTCCCTTTGGGTTTGTAATACCACCGGCAACTGGTTTAGGATTGTTGGGAGTTAAAAAAGTTATGGTAGCATATTCAAGCGGTTGTTTGCTTATTTTTTCGATTACCTTTCCTGTAATTTTAATTTTTGGTACAATTGGACCTTCTTGGGCAAAACTGAATAGGGTTGTAAAAAAGAGAACAAGAATTAAAACGGGATTTATTTTTTTCATTTTTAAAAAAACTATGGTTACAGGTGTTAGAATATAAAAAAAGGATTTGGTTTAATCTTACAAATCACAAATAAATGTTAATTTGAGAAAAATAGATCTAAGATATGAAAACAGCCACTTTTTCTAAATCTCTTCCTATTATTGCTTTATTCCCACGGAGAACAATAGGTCTTTCTATTAGAATAGGATGAGAAATCATCGCTTGAATAATTTGTTCATCACTCATTTTTTGGTCTTTAAAATTTTCTATCCAAATTTTTTCTTTTCGGCGTACCAATTCTCCAGGTGCGATATTTAGTTTTTGAAGGATATTGGATAACTCTTCAAATGAAGGTGGGGTTGTCAAATAATTTATAACTTCAAATTCTTTTTTTGTTTTCTCTACAAGTGCTAAGCAACTTCTAGATTTTCCGCAGCGTGAATTATGGTATATTTGTATCATCTTTTATTGTATTTCTATTAATGCTAATTAAAATTGTAGGGTTGTTTCAAGTGTAACAAAAATAACATTTGTTAAACTAATCAGGTATAAAATTAAACTAAAAATTCATGTTTATAGAACAAGGTTTTAAATCAGAAAATAAATTTTGGAAATATATTTTAGGATCAGTACTCCTAATTTTTGCGTCATTTATTGGTCAGATGCCAATATTGATTGCTATTATGTACGAAACATTTTTCAATGGCAAACCGTATCCTACAAATGATAAAGCAGTAATGCAATTTTTCGAGCCCAATTTAACTTTATTTTTGATACTGATTTCATTCGTTGTTACTATGCTTGGAATTTTTTTAGTAATGCGTTATCTTCACCATCAGACGCTTCTTTCTGTAACGACATCAAGAAATAAAGTAGATTGGAAAAGAATTGTATTTTCATTTTCGATTTGGGCTGTATTTACAATTGTAACCACAATGTTATTCTATTTTTATAATCCAAGTGATTTTATAATCAACTTTAAACCCATCCCATTTGCTATTTTGGCTGTAATAGGAATCTTTCTCATTCCTATTCAAACCAGTTCTGAGGAATACATTTTTAGAGGATATTTAATGCAAGGATTTGCTAATTTGGCTAAAAACAAATGGTTTCCCTTGCTAATGGTTTCCCTTATTTTTGGTGGAATGCATTTTTTTAATCCTGAGGTTGCTAAGATTGGTCCTATTGTTTTGGTTTATTATATAGGGACGGGTTTGTTTTTGGGCATCCTTACTCTGATGGATGAGGGAATGGAACTCGCTTTGGGATTTCATGCCGCTAATAATTTAGTGGGGGCTTTGCTTGTAACTTCGGATTGGTCTGCTTTTCAAACACATTCAATATTAAAAGATATTTCAGATCCATCAGCAGGATTGGATGTTATTTTTCCGGTTGTAATAATTTACCCAATTCTTTTATTTATCTTTAGTAAAAAATACAACTGGACCAACTGGAAAGAAAAGTTAACTGGTAAAATCTAGGGATTATAACTTTAGATAATTTTAAAAACACACACCATCATGACCAATACCATCACCTATCATAATGTGCATAATCTATTTAAATTGAATGGATTTCATTTAGATCGAAATGATTTATGCCGAGTAGCTTATAGTTTTATTAAAGAAGGAGAAGAATATGAAAAATCCGTTGGCGATTTTATACTCGATTGGTTTGACAATAAATCTTTTCTTGAATTGAATACTTCAGGGACAACAGGAAAACCTAAACTAATACGAATTGAAAAACAAGCTATGGTTAATTCTGCAATTGCCACGGGCGATTTTTTTGATTTACAACCGGGTGATAAAGCATTACATTGTTTACCAACCAAATACATAGCTGGAAAAATGATGTTTGTGAGAAGCTTCATTCTGGGACTTGATATTGATTTTGTAGCGCCAAGTTCACATCCTATGTTACACAATGATAGTAAGTATGATTTTGTAGCCATGGTACCATTGCAAGCCCAAAACTCGTTAGAAGCACTAAACAATGTAAAAAAGATGATCATTGGAGGTGCAAAGTTGAGTAATGGATTGGCGAAGGGACTTTCTAATCTAAAAACAAAGGTTTATGAAACCTATGGAATGACTGAAACGATTACTCATATTGCTGCAAAGCAAATAGGAGAGGAAGCTTTCTCTGTCTTACCGGATATAAAAATCACTAAAGACGATCGAAATTGTTTGGTTATTGATGCTGCTAAAATTTCAAATGAATCTATTATAACCAATGATTTAGTAGAATTAGTAGGCGAGAACCAGTTTGTTTTCTTAGGCAGAATGGATAACATAATTAATAGTGGAGGTATTAAATTAATACCAGAAAAAATTGAGGATAAATTGTCTCATAAAATTAATTCCAGATTTTTTGTAACGGGAATTGAGGATGTTGATTTAGGCGAAAAATTAGTTTTAGTAATAGAGGGTCAGAATCAAACGTTAGATGAAAATATTTTTGATTGTTTGGATAAATATGAAAAACCAAGACACGTATTTTATGTAGCAAATTTTGCCGAAACCGAAAACGGAAAAATAAAAAGGAAAGAAATTTTAGAAAGCATTTAATGGTTGTTAAAAATAGAAACGGATTATAATTTAGCTATCTCTAAGTTTATCATTGCTCCATTTTAAAATAATAATCAGCAGAATTTTTGCCACTTCCATAAAATAAAAAAGCAATACATATCCCTAACGTGAGAACTGCCAGCAGTAAATTGGGCAAATTTTCTCCCAGAAAATTTACAATTATAGCTCCTATTAATATAGGCAATTGTGCTAGTATTGCCCAGCGTGTGAGTAAACCAAATCCGATCATAATTCCTCCTACCAAATGTGCCGGAGCTATGTAATGAATAAGGAACATTCCTCCCCCAATAGTATCTATTGGGGATATTAAATCATGTAAATATTTAATGTTTGTTATAAAATAAATACCTTTCATAAATAAAAAGATGCCAAGTGCTATTCGGGCTAAATCTACTGTTAAATACGTATGGCCATTAGCCCACTTATTTAAGTTTTTCACATTGTTCATGATTTTGAAGTTTTAGATATTTAACACTAAGTTACTGATTTTTAATTAAATGAATTTATTTTTTTAATAATTATAAGCCATTATTTTTCTAATTTAAGAAGCGATAATTGATTTTCAGACCAAGACTATTTTCTGCATGACCATGAGCTAAAAATTGAGTTAGATTCATTGACAACCCTAATTTATTCTTATTGGGATTAATCATAAAATACCTCCCCAAATACAAGCCTGAACACCATCCAAATTGCTGGTCACTGGCGTATTCTGATACAAACCCCAACCCAATCTTGCTGTCTTCATCAGATAGTGCATATCCAATCCCGGTTTCGGCACCCCAAAACCATTTTGAATTCATGTTAAACTGGACATTAGGCTTAAGGCAAAAGAGACTAAAGTTGTTGTGACTGGCTCTTTCTTGTAATGTGCTTTCAGAGGTAAGTATTCGAGTATTTTTCCGGATAAAACGATAATCATAATCCAATCGAATTCCCAGTTCTAATTTTCTAGAAATTATTTTCCCTATTCGTGTATTGAAGCCTATTCCCAGCCTATGGGTACGATACATTTCTATATGAACCGGCAAAGAGGCATTGATTCCTGCTTCAAAATAAACTGGTTTAGCTTCCTTTGAAGTAATGGGGTTTTCAGGTTTAATTTGTGCACATATAGACTGACCTATAAATATTACAATACTTAGTAGTGGAACCAAAATCTTTTTCATTTGTATCAATTTTAGATTAGTAAAATGAATTAAGTGAAGATTTTTAGGTGTTAAATAATAAATAAGGCTGTTTTACAACTACTATAAATGAGTTGTAAAACAGCCATAAATTTACAAAATATTATTTTAAATACTTGATAACGACTGTTAAACCTGTATTACGCCTAAGTTGAATTTTTTTTCAATAGGTGAGTGGTTAGCTGCTTCAATTCCCATAGAAATCCAAGTTCTGGTGTCTAAAGGATCAATTATAGCATCTGTCCACAATCTAGAGGCAGCATAGTAAGGTGAAACTTGTTCATCATATCTAGCTTTTATCTTATCAAATAATTCTTTTTCTTTTACTTCATCTACCTCTTCTCCTTTTGCTTTGAGTGAAGATGCTTCAATCTGTGCCAATACTTTAGCGGCTTGGGTTCCGCCCATAACAGCTAATTCTGCACTTGGCCAGGCAAAAATTAATCTAGGATCATACGCTTTTCCACACATGGCATAATTTCCAGCTCCATAGGAATTTCCTACAATCACCGTAAATTTAGGTACAACTGAATTTGATACTGCGTTCACCATTTTTGCACCATCTTTTATAATTCCGCCATGTTCTGATTTAGATCCCACCATAAACCCAGTTACATCTTGTATAAAAACTAAAGGAATTTTTTTCTGGTTGCAATTAGCGATGAAACGGGTGGCTTTGTCTGCACTATCCGAATAGATTACGCCTCCAAACTGCATTTCGCCATTTTTAGTTTTTACTACTTTTCGTTGGTTGGCAATGATTCCCACTGCCCAACCTTCAATTCTGGCATAACCGGTAATAATAGTTTGACCGTAACCCTCTTTATACGCTTCAAACTCGGAATTGTCAACTAAACGATTAATGATTTCCATCATGTCATATTGTTCATTTCGAGCTTTTGGTAAAATACCATACATTTCCTTTTCGTCTAATGCTGGCTTTTCTGCTTTAATTCGGCTGTAACCGGCTTTATCAAAGTCTCCTATTTTGTCAACTATATTTTTTATTTTATCTAACGCATCTTTGTCATCTTTGGCTTTGTAATCCGTAACTCCTGAAATTTCACAATGCGTTGTTGCTCCGCCTAATGTTTCATTATCGATGCTTTCGCCAATGGCTGCTTTGACTAAGTAGCTTCCTGCTAAGAAAATACTACCCGTTTTTTCAACAATTAAAGCTTCATCACTCATGATTGGCAAATAGGCACCTCCGGCAACGCAACTTCCCATTACGGCAGCAATTTGAGTAATTCCCATGCTGCTCATTTGGGCATTGTTTCTAAAAATACGTCCAAAATGTTCTTTGTCCGGGAAAATTTCATCTTGCAAAGGCAAATAAACGCCAGCACTATCCACTAAATAGATAATTGGTAATCTATTTTCCATAGCAATTTCTTGAGCGCGCAGGTTTTTTTTAGCAGTGATTGGGAACCAAGCACCTGCTTTTACAGTAGCATCATTAGCAACAACGATGCATTGCTTACCTCTAATATATCCAATTTTAACTACAACACCACCTGAGGGACAACCACCATGTTCGGCATACATTCCTTCCCCAACAAATGCCCCAATTTCAATACTTTTCGCTTTTGGATCCAATAAATAATCGATTCGTTCGCGTGCGGTCATTTTGCCTTCGCCGTGTAATTTTTGGATGCGTTTTTCACCGCCGCCCAATTTAACAATGCTTAGTTTTTGACGTAAAGCGGATAGTAAAAGTTTATTGTGGTCTTCGTTTTTGTTGAAGTTCAAATCCATGATGAAATAATATTAAGAAAGTTTGCGCTAAAATACAAAATCCAACTAAATATTTTTTATTAATTTAAACTGTAAACGACGAAAATCGATTTATGTTTACTATTAAAACAAAAAAACAGAAGCGAACTCCTGTTTTTTTATGAATTTAATAAAAAAGACACGTTTATTTTTTAGATTCATTGACGAGTCTTTTCAAAATTGCCCATTGTTTCAATGCATCACGTGCCTCGACAGCAGGGTATCCTAACATGGTTTTTCCAGCAGGAATATCTCCTGTTACACCAGATCCAGCACCTACAATGGCACCGTCACCTATAGTTGTGTGGTCTTTTATTGAAGCACTTCCACCAATTATAACACCGTTACCCAACGTTACTGAACCTGCCAATCCACTATTTCCAGCCATGATGCAAAACTTTCCGAGTTTACTGTTATGACCAATTTGGACTAAATTATCAATTTTACAACCGTCACCTAAAACGGTAGAGCTAAATTTCCCTCTATCAACGCAAGTATTAGCGCCAATTTCAACACTATTGCCAATAATCACGTTTCCAATTTGCGGTATTTTCACCAAACCTCTTTGCGGATCAGGGCGAAAGCCAAAACCATCGGCACCAATAGTAGCATTGGGATGTACTATACAATCATTACCTATATGGCAACGTTCTCTAATAACGGTTCCAGACCAAATAACCGTGTTTTTTCCTATGGTACATTCATCAAGAATAGTCACATTGGGATAAATTGTAGTGTTGTCGCCAATTACAACTTTAGGACCAATATAAGAACCTGCACCAATTCGGGCTCCATTGCAAATAGTGGCAGTTTGATCTATTGTTGCGGTGGGATGAATGTCAATGTGAAATAGAGGAGTAGGAGGCGCAAAAAGCTCCAATACCTGTGACATGGCTAAATCAGCATTTTTTACCTTTATAAAAGCCTTGTTTTCTCCCGGTTCGATACTGATATCTTCATTAACAACCGCTACGCAAGCATTTGATGTAGTCCATAATTTCTCATATTTTTTGTTTCCAATAAATGAAATTTCGGTGGTATTGGCCATTTCTAATTGTTCTGGAGCTGTAATTTTTTGGGTTGTGTTCCCTATAATTACTCCATTTAGAATCGTGTTGATTTCTTGAATTGTGTAGGATTTCATTACGTATTTATTGGATTTGGATTTGTTATCGTTTCCAAATAAAATCATTTAACGTTGAAATTGCAAATGTTTTTTTGTGTTGGGAAAAAATCATTCTTTAATACCATTAAAAAATCCCCACAAACCTTTCCATAAAGGAATGCTGAGGGGACTTTAATTATTTTTAAAAGTAGTACTGGCTACATTGCTATTCTTCTTCTTTCTGCCCCATCATCATCAAATAGGCTTTCAAGAACTCATCAATCTCCCCATTCATCACGCCGTCAACATTACTGGTTTCATAACCGGTTCGTACATCTTTGACTAGCTTGTAAGGTTGCATTACATAATTCCTGATTTGGGATCCCCATTCTATTTTCATTTTTCCTGCTTCGATATCCGCGCGTTGTGCTTGTTTCTTTTTTAACTCAATTTCGTATAATTGAGACCGTAACATTTGCATGGCGCGTTGTCTGTTGTCTTGTTGCGATCGGGTTTCGGAACATTGTATTTGAATTCCGGTTGGTTTATGAAACAATTGTACTTTAGTTTCTACTTTATTTACATTTTGTCCTCCAGCACCACTGGATCGCGACGTTGTAATTTCAATATCAGCAGGATTAATATCAATTTCGATACTGTCATCTACCAGCGGATACACATAAACGGAGGCAAATGACGTGTGTCGCTTGGCATTACTGTCAAATGGTGAAATACGCACCAATCGGTGTACGCCATTTTCTCCTTTTAAATAACCAAAGGAATAATCGCCTTCAAATTCGAGTGTTACGGTTTTTATACCAGCAGCTTCTCCTTTTTGGAAATTCAGTTCTTTTATTTTGTAATTGTATTTTTCACCCCACATCATGTACATGCGCATGAGCATTTCGGCCCAATCACAACTTTCAGTTCCACCGGCACCAGCAGTTATTTGTACAACAGCACTCAAAGTATCGCCTTCATCCGAAAGCATATTTTTGAATTCTATTGCTTCAATGTGCGCTTGAGTAGCAATGTAATGTTCGTCTAATTCTTCTCCGGTAAGCTCTCCTTCTTTATAAAAATCATAGGCAAGTTGCAATTCGTCCGTCATTTCGACTGCTTTATTGTAATCTTCAATCCATTTTTTTTTATTCCGAAGATTCTTTACAATGATTTCAGCATCTTTTGCGTTATTCCAAAAGTCTGGAGCAAAAGTTTTTTCTTCTTCGTTTGAAATTTCAATTAATTTGGCATCAACGTCAAAGATACCTCCTCAACGCACCAAGGCGCTCTACAATACCTTTAATTTGTTCGGTAGTTGTCATAAATTATGTAATTTTGTCGGACAAAAATAAACAAATTTAGCGAAGAGACAAATTGCAACTAGTTTCTGGCACAAATAAAATAGCACAAATAAAAAATAAAATGGAAATAAATTTAATTAGCGATACAATCACAAAGCCTTCAAATGAAATGTTACAGTATATGTTCAAAGCCAAAGTTGGAGATGATGTATACAAACAAGATCCGACCGTTATTGAACTAGAGGCCAAAGTTGCAGCAATGTTTGGAATGGAAGCCGGACTTTTCTTCCCATCGGGAACAATGGCAAATCAAACGGCTATAAAATTGCATACGCAACCTGGAGAACAGTTAATTGCGGATAAATATGCGCATGTATATCATTACGAAGGTGGAGGCGTTTCTTTTAACAGTGGTGTTTCCTGTTGTTTGTTAGACGGAAATCGCGGAATGATAACTGCAGCACAAGTGGCTGGAGCAATTAATGATCCGGAGTTTTATCACAGCCCATTAACAAGTTTGGTTTGTGTAGAAAATACGACTAACAAAGGCGGTGGTGCTTGTTATGAATTAGAGGATTTACAAAAAATAAAGCAGGTTTGTGATGCAAATAACTTGAAATTTCACTTGGATGGTGCCCGAATTTGGAATGCATTAGTAGCCAAAAATCAAAATCCAAAAGACTTTGGGAAATTATTTGATACCATTTCGGTTTGTTTGTCTAAAGGTTTAGGGGCGCCAATTGGTTCGGTGTTATTGGCAGACAAAGCTACTATTCACAGGGCATTGCGAATCAGAAAAATATTAGGTGGAGGCATGCGTCAAGTAGGGTATTTGGCCGCAGCAGGAATTTATGCTTTGGATAATAATATAGAACGTCTTGCTGAAGATCATAGAAGAGCCAAAGAAATTGCCCAAGTATTGAAAAAGGTGAACTGGGTAGCTTCAGTAGAACCAGTAGAGACTAATATTTTAATTTTTTCATTAGTTCCACATTATGACGAAAAGAATTTAATTGAATTATTGAAACAAAAAAACATCTCAATTAGTTCTATGGGGCACGGAAAACTCAGAATAGTGACGCATCTGGATTACAGAGAGGTAATGCATACCTATGTTTTAGAAACGTTGCAAAAAATGGTACTATAGTTTAAAAAATTTGTTTAGGGTTTAACGGTTGAGGATTGTCAAAAACGTTAAACCCTATACTTGATTTATTTAAACAAATCATCCATTCCAGGAATCATTGGCATATCCATTTTTGCAACAGCATCAAGTTCAGCTTGATTAAGGTCCGTTGCTTTTTCAATTGCTTTGTTCAACACTAAAATTAAATAGTCTTCCAATTGATCTTTATCTTCTAATAAAGTATCATCTATAGTAATTGACTTAATTTTTCTATTGGCAGTTAACGTTACTTTTAATAAGGTGTCGTTACTTTGTTCTTCTACAAGAACGGTATCCAAACGTTTTTTTGTTTCTTCTATCTTTTGTTGGGTCTCTCTAAGTTTTCCCATCATTCCCATTAAATCCATGTCTAATTTTTTTAAATTAAATTAATATACAAAATTACTATATTGCATAGTCAAAATCAAAAAAATATACATGAAAAATAAACTGATGATAAGTTGTCTTTGTATTATTTTTGCAGGATCAATTACTAAAATCAAAGCACAACAAATGTCAAAAAATAGTCCTACACCAATAGCTAAAATCATTCCCAAAACTTTAGAGAAACACAACGAAAAAAGAATAGACAATTATTTCTGGTTAAACGACAGAGAAAATCCGGAAGTAATAGAGTATTTAAATCAGGAAAATACCTACTACGATACTATGACTGCGGATACTAAAGGTTTCCAAAAGGAACTGTATGAAGAAATGAAGGGGCGTATTAAGGAAGACGATCAATCAGTTCCTTATTTATACAATGGCTATTATTATATTACCCGTTTTGAAACAGGAAAAGATTATCCTATTTATTCTCGAAAAAAAGGAAGTCTTTCTGCCAATGAAGAAATTTTATTCAATTGCAATGACTTGGCAAAAGACCATTCTTACTTTCAATTAGGTGGTTTAAGTGTGAGTCCAGATAATAAATTTGCGAGTTTTGGTGTGGATGCAGTTGGCAGACGTATTTATACAATACAAATAAAAAACTTGGAAACAGGAGAAATCCTTTCGGATAAAATTGAAAACGCTACTGGAAGCTCTGTTTGGGCCAATGATAATAAGACGCTATTTTATACCAGACAGGATAAAATTACATTGCGATCAGATAAAGTTTTCAAGCATAAATTAGGGACTGATACGGCAGAAGATGTATTAGTTTTTGATGAAAAAGATGAAACTTTTAATGTTTCAGTGGGTAAAGAGAAATCAAAAAAATATATTGTAATTGGATCTGGGAGTACCTTAACAACAGAGTACAGGATATTAAATTCAGACACTCCGGATGGAGAATTTGTAATTTTTCAGCCCAGAGTTAGAGGCTTAGAATATAGTATTTCCCATTTTGGAGATTCCTTTTACATCTTGACCAATAAAGATAAGGCAACTAATTTCAAGATGATGAAAACGCCGGAGAGCGCTACTGCAAAAGAAAATTGGAAAGATGTCATTCCACACAGAAAAGAAGTCTTATTAGAAGATATAGAAATTTTTAGAAATTTTTTAGTTGTAGAGGAACGCTCTAATGGATTGAATCACATTCGGATTATGCCTTGGAATGGTGATGAGGAATACTATTTGCCTTTTGGTAGCGAAACTTATAGTGCGTATACTACAACAAATGTTGATTTCGAAACGGACATTTTACGTTACAGTTACCAATCATTAGCAACGCCATCTTCAGTTATTGATTTTAATATGAAAACCAAAGAGAAAGAAATCAAGAAGGAGCAACAAGTGCTTGGTGGCAAATTTTATAAAAATAATTATATAGAAGAACGCATTTGGGCTACAGCTACTGATGGAACTAAAGTGCCAATTTCGATGGTATATAGAAAAGGATTAAAAAAAGATGGAAAAAATCCATTACTGCTTTATGCCTATGGTTCGTATGGAGTTACAATGGATGCTTATTTTTCATCTACCCGCTTGTCTATTTTGGATAGAGGTTTTGTTTTTGCAATAGCACACATACGCGGAGGTGAGGATTTGGGAAGACAATGGTATGAAGACGGTAAATTATTAAAAAAGAAAAATACGTTTACTGATTTTATTGACTGCTCTAAGTTTTTAATTCAAGAAAAATATACTTCTCCTCAACACTTGTATGCTGAAGGTGGCTCTGCGGGTGGGTTGTTGATGGGAGCGGTTGTCAATATGGCTCCAGAATTATACAATGGGGTAATTGCTCAAGTCCCATTTGTCGATGTGATTACTACAATGCTGGATGATACTATTCCGCTTACCACAGGAGAGTATGATGAGTGGGGAAATCCAAACCAGAAAAAATATTATGATTATATGTTGTCGTACTCCCCTTATGATAATGTAGATGCTAAAAGGTATCCTAATATGTTTGTTTCTACTGGACTTCATGATTCACAAGTACAATATTGGGAGCCTGCAAAATGGGTTGCAAAGTTAAGAACAAAAAAAACTAATGATACTGTTTTATACTTGAATACTAATATGGATGCTGGTCATGGTGGCGCTTCAGGACGGTTTGAAGCACTGAAAGAGCTAGCTAAAGAATATAGTTTTTTATTAGATTTAGAAGAAATAAAAAACTAATTAGATTATTTTTGTTAAATTTGCAACGTTCGTGGTTTAATTAAAAATTGCTGCGACTAACTATTTTTTTATGAAAAAAGAAATAACTGCTTATAATAATGTCTTAGAATTAATAGGTAATACTCCACTTATTAAGCTCAATAAAGTCACTGAAGACCTAGAAGGAAATTTCTACGCAAAGGTTGAGGCTTTTAATCCAGGACATTCCTCCAAAGATAGAATCGCATTATATATAATTGAAGAAGCTGAAAAAAGAGGTATTTTAGCACCGGGTGATACCATAATAGAAACCACTTCTGGGAATACGGGTTTTAGTCTGGCAATGGTCAGTATAATTAAAGGATATAACTGTATTCTTGCGGTTAGTTCTAAATCCTCTAAAGATAAAATTGACATGTTACGCAGTTTGGGAGCTAAAGTTTATGTATGTCCCGCACACGTATCTGCTGATGATGAACGATCCTATTATAATGTTGCTAAACGGTTGCATGAAGAAACGAAGGGGTCGGTTTATATCAATCAGTATTTTAATCAATTGAATGTTGATGCGCATTATAAATCAACAGGTCCGGAAATTTGGAAACAGACGAACGGTAACATTACCCACCTGATTGCATGCAGCGGAACAGGAGGAACAATTTCAGGAACAGCGAAGTATTTAAAAGAACAAAATCCAGGTATTAAAATTCTAGGTGTTGATGCTTTTGGTTCAGTGTTAAAAAAATACCATGAAACACGAGAATTCGATAGCGATGAAATTTATCCTTACCGAATTGAAGGATTAGGTAAAAATTTAATTCCATCGGCAACGGATTTTGATATTATTGACAAATTCATGAAAGTAACTGATGAAGAAAGTGCCCATGCAGCCAGAGAAATTGTCAAGAAAGAAGGGCTTTTTGTAGGTTATACGTCCGGAGCTGTTATGCAAGCTATCAGGCAATATGCTGAAGAAGGGGAGTTTGATAAAAATAGTAATGTAATTGCCATTTTTCCAGACCACGGTTCTCGTTACATGAGTAAAGTGTTCAGTGATGACTGGATGAACGAACAAGGTTTCTTTGACAGTATTAACGAAGAAGAGGTTCAGAAAATTGAATTCATAAAATAGATCTTTTAATTTCTTAGATTGTTAAACTTTAAAAATTTATCAAAAACTCCAAATTTTTTTTGGAGTTTTTTTGTTTTAATAAATAGCAATAGCAAAAAAAAGACTCCAAAGTATCACTTTGAAGTCTTTATTCTTATTTTCTCTTTTGGAAGAAGTCTAAGCTTCTTCCATTGTATGGTATACATTCATCACATCGTCATCTTCTTCTATTTTTTCAATTAACTTCTCTACATCAGCTACTTGTGCTGCTGTAAGTTTCTTTGTTATTTGAGGAATTCTTTCAAAACCGGAAGAAAGAATTTCTAGACTTCTATTTTCTAATTCTTTTTGGATGGTTCCAAAACTTCCAAAAGGGGCATAGATTAAAATACCGTCTTCATCTTCAAAAACTTCTTCAGCACCAAAATCGATTAGTTCTAATTCTAGTTCTTCAGGATCAATTCCATTTGCCGGAATTCTAAAATTACATGTATGGTCAAACATGAATTCAACCGAGCCTTGTGTTCCCATAGTGCCATTGCATTTATTAAAATAACTACGAATGTTTGCAACCGTTCTATTGTTGTTGTCAGTTGCAGTTTCTACAAGAATTGCTATTCCATGAGGTGCATATCCTTCAAATAAAACTTCTTTATAGTTCGCTGTATCTTTGTCAGTAGCTTTTTTAATCGCTCGCTCAACGTTCTCTTTTGGCATATTCACTGCCTTGGAGTTTTGAATAACAGCTCTTAATCTGGAATTGGCATCAGGATTGGGACCACCTTCCTTTACTGCCATTACAATATCTTTACCAATTCTGGTAAATGCTTTGGCCATTGCAGACCAACGTTTCATTTTTCTTCCTTTTCTAAACTCAAACGCTCTTCCCATTTCTAATTTATTATTTTGAACTGCAAAAATACAGTTATTAGTTATTTTTTCAAATGTTTTTACTATTCAATTGGAACATGTTTTGAAATAAAATTGGTAGCTGTTGTGTTCCAGCTAGTGATGAGATTGGTGCGTTCTGTATTAAACTTTGTATTGAGTTTATTATAGGCACCAACTTCTTTGTTCAATTCGTTTACCAGCTTATTAAAAGTATCAATTTCTTCTTTTGATCTGGCGTTTGGGGATTTGTTATCCATTGTTTTTTTACTTTCCTGAAACTTTTGATTCAACATCATAAAAGAAACTACATCGGGAGCAAATTCTAATGCTTCTTTTTTATTGAATTCCAATATTTTTTTAGTAGCATTTACCAATATCAAATCGTTTTTGTATGCCTGGAATGTTTTTAGTTTATCCAATCCTTCTCTCGAATATTGGTCTAATGCATTGCTGTTTTGTTGTATGGCATTCAAATTTTTATCGGTAATGGCTTTCATTAAAACAGATTCTGTAAAATTCACTTTAAAAAAGATCAGGAATAATTGGGTGTGGTTTTCAAAAACTTCATTGGAGATTTTCATCTTTTTACCCAGTTCACTTTTGTCTTCGCCAATTTGGATACCATATTTATTAGCAAATATTTTTTGGTTGGCATTCAATTTATTAACTTCCTCATTGATTTTGTTGTTGACTAAATCCCTCGCTAGGATAAAAGCTTCCATAAAATCATAGGATTGTTCTGCTACTTCTTGCATGTTTATAATTTTCTCATATTCCTGATTGATTTGTTTTTCAGAAATGGATAAATATGCGAGCAATTGATTTTTATATTCCACATCGCCTTTATATCCATCTTTTAAAAGTTCAATTTTTTTAGCCGTATTTTGAATGCTTTTCACCAAGTTTTTTCGGGTAACATCAATTTTTCTAGCATTTCTGCTGTGTGCAACCGCTGAGGTGTATTTCCAGGTAGTTCTTGAAATAACATCTGTTTCTTTGCCTATGAAATTTAAATAATCCACGGGTGTTTTAAATTCTTGGGCTGAACAAATGGTTATAGAAAGCAAAAACAGGAGTACAGTAAAGTTTGGTTTCATATTTTTTGGGTTATTTAGTTAAAGTATTATAATCAGTCAGTATTGCAATTGCTTCTTCTAAATAAGGACTGTTTTTTAGATTCTTAATTTTATACGAATTTAGATCTTGCTGGAAAGGATCAAATTTTAATTTTTCTAAATCATAGGAAGTATTAGATAGGGTAAAATTACTTTCACGATCCACTATTTTTTTAATCTTTTTCCAAAGAGGGTCAATTTCGTGAACATCCTCAAATACATCTTTGAATGCTAATCGAGTCGGTTTTTTAGGATTGTTATACAGCGCATTTATTTGTTTATTAAGCAAACTTATTTCATTAAAACGAGAAGTGTTTTTTAACCGGGAAGTACTTAATTGAATGACTTCAGAGAAATGGGTTTTAGGCAATGGATTAAATCGGGCTTTGGTGCTGATGACGTCATTTTTGAAAGCTGTTTTGTAGCTGATTTCACGGTTAATGATACTGTCAAATAAAACTGGGAGTACAATATCCGGTATAATCCCCTTTATTTGATGGCTCTTACCAGTAATTCTATAAAATTTTTCAATCGTAACTTTTACGAAATCTTGTTGGTTTTTTTCATCCAAAGGTAAAATAGACTGCATCGTAGCTTTTCCTAATGAGGAACTTCCAATGATAATTCCTCGGTTGTAATCCTGAATAGTAGCCGCAAAAAACTCGCTTGCCGATGCTGAATTGCCATTAATTAATAATACCATAGGTCCAGTATAAACAGTACCTCGATTGTAATCTTTTAGGATAGTTTGATTGTCTTTGCTGTCTACTAAAACGGATAACGGACCAATATCTATAAACATTCCAGCTAATTTAATCGCTTCTTCAATGGAGCCACCTCCATTATTTTGAAGATCAATTACCAAACCTTTAATATTTTCTTTTTGAAGTTTTGCAATTTCTTTTGCAACGTCGTCCGCACAACCTTGAACGGTATGTCCATCAAAATTTGAGTAAAAACTTGGGATGTTGATGTAACCAATTTTCGTTTCTTTTTCGGCAATATAACTGTAAACGGCATTTTCAGTTGCTTTCATCAATTGTTTTCGAAGAAAAACATTTAAAATTGTCCCATTTTTTTTTTGAATGGTCAGTTCAATCTCAGTATTCGAATCTAAAAAAATCAATTCTCCAATTTTTTCAATTGAAGCACAGGAAACGGTATATTGTGTTCCTTTGGCATTGGAAACTTTCAGAATTAGATCTTCTTTGTCAAATTTATTTGTTTTTGCTGCAGGACCGCCAGGAACAATTTCTTGTACTACAAGTTCCTCTTTATCATTAAAACCAACATTCAATCCTAACGAGAGTGTACTGGTTGACAAACCGGACATGAAGCTCGATTTAGCAGCTAATGAAAAATAATTAGAATGTGGGTCAAAATAGGTGCAAAATAAATTTAGAAAACTATTTTGAAGATCGTCTTCTATTCGATTTTTGGTTTCTAAAATGCTGTTAACTTGACATAAATTAGAATCAAAGAGTTTTTCTTTGGTTGTTTTTTCGAGTGCTGTAAAATTTTGGGTCAATGAATCTAAATTAGTGCTTAACTTTGAAATATCTTCCAGAATATCATACCGAATTCTCTTTTTCCAAACGCGTTCTAAATCAGTTACCACTAAATCAAAAGGAAAGTTTTTCTTTGAGAATTTTACAGAGTCATTCGTAGAATAATCAAAAGATTCTTTTTGAATTTTCTCTAAAACTTTTTTCTTTCTGGTTAGCGCTAATTTATAAACAGAAACAAAATCATTCATAAAGGAACAATTGTTTTGTAAAATAGAGTTATCCAGTAGAAGTCTGTGCTCACATAGTTTTTGATATTCTATTTTGGTAAATAAATTTCGATTAGAATCCAAAACATCCATAAAGCTATCAAATACAAAAACCGATAAACTATCGTCTATCGGTTTTGGTTGATAATGCTCCCGCTGGAGTAACGTATTTATTTTAGAAACCAATTCACACGTTTTTGCATCATTTTGACTCAAAAGTGAAAATGTAGTCAATAAAAAGACGAGTAAAAGTTTCTTCATTTATTTTTATTTCTTATAAAAAGGTAATTTTACTACTTTGGCAGGAACGTCATTTTTACGAATTCTGATAAAGATATCACTCTCCAAAGCACTGTTTTCAATCGTTACATAACCTAAACCAATTCCTATATTCATCGATGGCGACATAGTTCCTGAGGTTACAATTCCAATTGTATTTCCAGCTGCATTTACAATTTCGTAATCGTGTCTTGGCACTGCACGTTCTTGCATTTCAAAAGCGACTAATTTTTTAGTAACACCCACTTCTTTTTGCTTTTTTAGGTTTTCTGAATTGGTAAATTCTTTTGTGAACTTAGTAATCCATCCTAAACCCGCTTCAAGAGGAGAAGTAGTGTCGTTGATGTCATTTCCGTACAAACAAAAACCCATTTCTAATCGTAACGTATCACGAGCTGCAAGACCAATTGGTTTAATTCCAAATGCCGCACCTGCATCAAATACTTTATTCCATATTTGTTCTACTTCTGAATTTTTACAATAGATTTCAAAACCTCCAGAACCGGTATATCCTGTTGCCGAAATAATTACATTTTCGATACCTGCAAAATCGCCGACCTCAAAATGGTAGTAAGGAATAGCAGATAAATCTTTTGATGTAAGGGATTGCATCGCTTCAACCGCTTTAGGGCCTTGAATTGCTAGTAAGGAATACTCTTCGGAGATGTTTTTCATCTCCACGCCCATATCATTATGAGCTGAAATCCAATTCCAATCTTTCTCAATATTTGAAGCATTTACGACCAATAAATACTGATCATCCTTCATTTTATAAACAATCAAATCATCTACAATACCACCGTCATTGTTGGGTAAACAAGAATATTGTGCTTTGCCAATGGTCAAAGTTGAAGCATCATTCGAAGTCACTTTCTGAATCAAAGCTAAGGCATTTGGACCCGCAAGCAAGAATTCGCCCATGTGGGACACGTCAAAAACACCCACGGCATTGCGCACGGTTTCATGTTCCGCATTTACTCCTTCATATAAAATGGGCATGTTGTATCCGGCAAACGGAAGCATTTTTGCTCCCAAACTCTCGTGTATGTGCGTAAGTGCAGTATTTTTCATTATATTTTTGTCTAAAATTTGAAGTGGCTAATTTATTGATTTTATTTTGGGTAACAAAGTCTTAGTCAAGCAAAGTTTAAAGATTCAAACGTTTTCGGAACAATTCGTGATCTAGGATTTATTGCCTTTTTTAGGAGCTATTTCCTGCTATTCGCTCTATCTTTATCTAAAGCTTACAGCCTTATTAAGTCTGGAAGCTTTAGATAAAGGATGTCGCTTTATCAGAGCTAGTGAATTTCGGTTCCATTAACGAATTTGTTTCCTATTAAATTCGTAATTTTAAATAAACAAATTTCCATGACGAATTTCATTTACATCGACCAAAACGAAATCCTGAAACGGTACAAACGACCAGACAAGCAAACGCACAAAGGAATTCAGGGACACGCTTTAATCATAGGCGGAACTCATGGAAAAATAGGAGCAATCAGTTTGTCTTCGAAGGCTTGTTTGAAAACGGGTTGTGGGCTTGTCTCCGTTTTTATTCCAAAATGTGGATATAACATTCTTCAAACAGCTATTCCAGAAGTAATGGTTTTGACGGACAGTCAGGAAAAATTAATCTCCGATATTACTTTTGATATTATTCCACAAGCCATTGGAATTGGTCCCGGTTTAGGTCAGGCAGTTGAAACTCAAAACGCCTTGTATCAATTTTTAAAAATAAATGTGTCTCCATTAGTGATCGATGCCGATGCATTAAATTGTATCTCTAAAAATAAAAAACTACTCGCTTTAATACAGCCTAAAACAATCTTAACACCACACCCAAAAGAACTGGAACGGTTGATAGGAAAATGGAATACTGAAGAGGAGAAAATGACCAAAACAGTTTCTTTTTCAAAGCAATACCATATTATCATCATAATGAAAGGTGCGCCCACTCGTATCATTGATTGTGATACTGTCTATGAAAATACAACAGGAAATCCGGCTCTTGCAACCGCTGGAACAGGCGATGTTCTAACGGGTATGGTTACCAGTTTATTGGCACAATCGTATGAACCCATTAATGCTGCAATTATTGGAGTTTACCTTCACGGTCTGACGGCTGATATTGCGCTACCCGAAACAGGTTATCAGTCTTTTATTGCGTCAGATGTTATCGCGAATATTGGAAAAGCGTTTTTGAGTTTAGAAAATATAAAGTAGCTGTTGTTTCTAATTCTCCTTTTTTAACTATCTCTTTCTAGCTCCATTTCTCATTGTGATTAAGTACAAATATCTTTATTGTTAATGATATTCAATTCATTGTTAAACTGGCATTTTATTTTATGATACGGATAATATCCAGTAGGGTATAAAAATAGTTGAATGTGATTCCTCTTATATTGGAACAACAAACTGAGAGTAATTATTCTTTAAAATTGTATTTAAATTCATCTCACTTAGTTGTAAGTTTGTGTCCAAGCAAATTCAGATTATGAAAACCAGTCTCAACCTTAGAACCGTAAATGTTACGCGATACATCACTCCTTTGCGGGAAGGTGGTTCCTTGCCTGCGCTCGCTGAAGCCGATGATGATTTTAAATATGTTTTGAAATTCAAAGGTGCCGGACACGGTGTAAAAGCCTTAATTGCCGAATTAATTGGCGGAGAAATTGCCCGTGTTTTAAACCTAAAAATGCCAGAACTCGTTTTTGCAAATCTTGATGAAGCTTTTGGGCGTTCAGAAGGCGATGAGGAAATTCAAGATTTACTTCAAGGCAGTCAGGGGCTTAATTTAGCACTTCATTATTTATCTGGGGCCATTAATTTTGATCCAGTTGTAACGGTGGTTGACCCAAAATCAGCTTCTAAAATTGTTTGGCTAGATGCTTTTATTACTAATGTAGACCGAACATTTAGAAATACGAACATGCTGATTTGGCACAAAGAGTTATGGTTAATTGATCACGGTGCTTCACTTTATTTTCATCATTCGTGGACCAATTGGCGAACACATGCACAGAGTCCTTTCGCACTAATAAAGGACCATGTTTTATTGCCTCAAGCTTCTATGCTATCGGAGACAGATGCAATTTTTAAAAAAATATTGACTAACGATGTATTACATGATATTGTGAACCTAATACCTGAGGATTGGTTACAATGGGAAGATATTGATGCAACTCCTGAAGCACTTCGAGAAGTCTATTTTCAGTTTTTATCCATACGTCTAAACCATTCCGAAATTTTTATAAACGAAGCACAAAATGCAAGAGAAGCACTTATATGAATATGCCGTAATCCGGGTTGTACCAAGGGTAGAACGCGAAGAATTCCTTAATGTGGGCATTATTGTCTTTTGTAAGAAATCGAAGTTCATAAAAGTCCTTTATTCGATGAACGAAGCCAAACTGCAACTTTTTTTAGCCGATTTAGATTTAGAACAATTACACCTAAACTTACAGGCATTTGAAAACGTGGCGCATGGCGAAAAATCAGGTGGGCCAATAGGAGAATTTGATATTCCATCGCGTTTTCGTTGGTTGACAGCACTTCGCAGCTCCGCCATTCAAACCTCAAGACCGCATCCGGGATTGTGTGATGATTTGGAGCAAACCACACAACGCTTATTTGAAGAAATGGTATTATAAATAAATTTTAAAACTGTTTATAAGTCAGTTAGATCAATAAAAATACTTTTACAAAAATTATAATTAAGGAAGAGTATTTAGGTGACGCGCAAGATGCATGCCCATACTAAAGCAAGCCTGCAGCAGATAACCGCCAGTGGGCGCATCCCAATCCAGCATTTCGCCAATACAATAATTGTGTTTTTTATTTTTCAATTGAAAATTTTCATCCACGGCAATTAGTTGAACACCGCCTGTGGTAGATATTGCGTCGTTTAATAATGCAGAACCGGTTATTTCGAGACTTAATTTTTTAATGTTTTGGGCTAATAATTCTGGATTTAGGTAGGTTTTCTTCGAAAGGTATTTTTTCAAAAGACCAATCTGGGCAGGACTCAATTTAACTTCTTTTTGTAGTGTTTCGCTCGTCTTTTTAAAAGTTGATTTTTTGATCTTTTGAAGCAAATCATCACACCGCAACGTTGGTTTCATATCCAGAAATACAGTTGCCTTTTGTTGCCTCTCCAATTCCTCTCTGATTTGTGGACTAAGGGCATAAATCGCATTCCCTTCTAAACCGAAACGCGTGATAACCGCTTCGCCTTTTTGCTTTTTATTCAAGCAGCTAATCGCAATATTTTTGAGCGGACTGCCTTCATGTTCCAAAATAAAATCTTCCGGCCAGTTCACACGATACGCACAATTCGAAGATTGAAAAGGAACGATAGGAATACTTTGCTTTTCGAATAAGCTAAGCCAAGTGCCATCAGAACCGGTTACTTTCCAGCTCCCACCGCCTAGTGCAAAAATAGTGTAATCTGATTTTATTTCGGTATCTGCATTGAAAACGATAGCATCGTTACTTGTCCAACTTTTCCAAGTATGTTGGTATTGTATAGCAACCCCTTGTTTTTCGAGAACATTCAGTATTGCGTTGAACACCGTTATGGGTTTGATATCGCTGTCAGGATACACGCGTTTGCTGCTGCCGATGTATGTTGCAATACCGATGGAATCAATCCACTTTCGAAAATCGTTGTTATCAAAATCAAGGAGTGCTTTTTCCAGAAAATGAGGTGGTGTATAACGCGCGATCATTTCAGCAATGGGTTCTGAATGGGTGAGGTTAAATCCTCCTTTTCCGGCCACTAGAAATTTTCTCCCCAGCGTTTTGTTTTTCTCGTAGATGGTAACGGTAAATTTCTCACAATCCAAAAAAGCTGCGAGTAAAAGTGCTGCTGGTCCTCCTCCAATAATTGAAACTGATTTCTTCACACCACAAAAATAGGTTTTGTTTTACCTATTATCCCTGATATGGGTTTTTATATTAGTTATTGTATTTGTAAAAAAAAAGCTGTCCTAAATGAACAGCCTTTTTTATAAGTACTACCGAACCTAATATTTTGCCGATTCTCCGGCTTTAGGCAAGGATTGTTTTATAAATTGTCTGATGTCTTCGTTAGCAGTTTCTAAATCTACTTTTCTTAAGTACATCATGTGGCCGCTTCTATAGCCTTTCCAGGACATTCTGTCTTTTAGTCTTCCGCTTGGGTCCATTTGCCACATGTTGTATTTCGAGTTAAAATAATCACAGGCTCCGTCATAATAACCGGACTGAACCATTACATGCAAATATGGATTTTGTGCCATGGCTTGACGCAGATTTTCTCCGGTTTTATCATTGGAATCGTCCCAAGGTCTAACAGAACCAAACATGTTGTATTTGAAATCGGTTTTGTAGTTTAAATTATTACGCAAGTACATATTGATGGCAGGAGTAAAGGAGTGGAGCCAAGAAGTAAGTTCCGCATTAAAATCAGGTCCGTCACCAGCCGCTTTGCGGTCAATTCCTTTGTAGCGGGAATCTAATCTTCCTACCGTAAACCCTTGATCGCGTAACAATTCTTTCCAGAAATAATCATACGGAACATCTAAATTATTTTGCAAAACTACTTTTTCCGAAAGTCCGGAATAGCGCGCAATTTTAGCAGCCATTTCTTTTCTTTTTTGATCGTCTAATGCGCCTCCTTTGCTCATTGCGGGTAGCAATTCATTTATTGTAAAGTCTTCCACTTCCGGTAACATGGCTGTTAAATCTTTGTTCTGTAAATCAGTAGGTAACATTTTATGATACCAAGCCGTAGCAGCAAAATAAGGTAATTTCAGTGCCGCTTCCGAAGCAACTCCGCGAGCGATTCCCAACTCAGTTGGCGATACCAGAATAACACCGTTCAGATACATCCATTCACTGTTTTGTAATTCTAGTGCTAGTCCGGAAACGCGGGTTGTACCATAACTTTCACCAATCAAATATTTAGGCGAAGCCCAGCGATTGGTTCGGGATACAAATCCATTAATCCAATCGGCAAGGTATTTAATGTCGGCATTTACTCCAAAGAATTTTGTAGTTGGTATTTCTTTGCTCGTTGCTCTTGAATACGCGGTATTCACTGGATTTACAAAAACAATATCGGCAACATCTAAAATCGAATATGGATTTTCTTTGATTCCATAAGGCTGTAATGGGTAGCCTTCATCATCAATGTTTATTAAACTTGGACCCGTATAAGCAATCTGCATCCATACCGAAGCCGAACCCGGACCACCATTAAAGGAAATGACCAAAGGGCGGGCTGCACGATCTTTTACATCGGAGCGTTCGTAATACGTGTAAAATAATCCTGCAATTGCTTTTCCGTCTTCGTCCCAAACTGGCATCGTCCCAGTGGTGGCTTTGTAAGGCACTTTCTGACCTTTGATTGTTGTAGTATGTTCTGTTACCACTTGCGAATCTGGATTGAAAATAAGATTTGCAACTGAATTTTCTTCTTTTGAAGAGACAGGAGTTGTAGGTGTTTTTTGTGGCTGGGAATGTAAAGCCGTAAAAAATCCAACGAAGAGTAAGGATAGTAGTGTTTTTTTCATGAAAAGATTAGTTTGATATATTTCAATGCTGTTTTTTTTGGAAGCAATTGTAACAGCACTAATATATTGTTTTTTAGCAGAGTTACAAAAAGCAGAAAGCAGAATTGTAATTTTCTTATCATGAAATATTATTTGGGCGTAACCCCAAAGCATAAAATTTCCGTTTCCATTCCCCTAACAGGAACTTTGGGGGCGGGCTTTTGGCTCTATCTTTATTTGTTAAAGAAAAAAATAAAGGATGCTGCCGCAATCCCTTACGCAAACCACCCGAAAACGGATAGAAATTTTGGAAATCGTTAGATTTTATTTTCTTGAAATAACGTTTCTAATTGCTCTAAACAAGCGGTAATGCCCTGTTCGAAGCCCATTTCAATCATGGTTTCAATCTCTTTTTCATTAGAATAAAACATCTTGAATTCTACTAAAGTACCAGATTCTGTTTTAGTAAAAGCAATAGTTCCTGAAGAAACAGGTAGGGAAGGGTTGATATTTCCGTCTTCATCACAAAAGCTGTCTTTAATTTCAAAACTTATTTGTGGTGTTATAGCTGTATAATCCATTCTCCCCCAATGTTTTTCATTATCAGGCCCCACCATAGCGTATAGCCAATAATTACCAACCGAAAAATTCATTATTTTGGTTTCGGCTTTCCAAGGTTTCGGCGCCCACCATTGTTCCAATAACTCACTTTCAGTGTAGGCACGCCAAACTTTATCAAGTGGAGCAGTGAATGTTCTGGATACAAGAATTGATTTCTCTTTTAAATCTTTTACAACAAGTGTTTTGGGATTGGCTGCCATTTTATTTTGATTTAAAATTGATTGAATTGATTGTAATTGTACTCGTTTTATTTTTGAAATAAAAAACTATTAAAGATAGCTATTTTTTTCAAATTCATCAAAATTAAATTCTTCAAAACGATCCAATACTTTTTTCTAATACAATAAATTCTAAGGGTTGTTCTGTAATAGGAATGTGAACGTTGCTTGTTGGGAAGGGTTCTCTTATCCCGGTATCTGTATAGCCATTACGTTTGTACCATGCGATTAATTCTTCCCGAACAGATATGACAGTCATTACAATTTTAGATAAGCCCAATATTGAAGCATGAATTTCAGCCTGTTCTAATAATTTTTTGCCAATGCCACTATTCTGCAATTCTGGGCAAACTGTAAGCATCCCTAAATACAATTGATTCTCTTTTTCTATCAACAGTACACAACCTACAATGTGTTCATTCTTGGTAAATTTTAGGATAGTGTTTTTAGGGGCAACAAGAGTTTCGGTCAGTTCTAGTTCAGTAGTTCGAACTCCTTCTAACAGATTGGCTTCGGTGGTCCATCCTTTTTTAGAGGATTCACCACGATAGGCTGAGTTTATTAAAATATTTAATAAGGAAACATCTGTATGCGTAGCTTTTGTAATCATGAATAATAGGGTATTCGGATGTTATTGTTTATTTCAAAGGTAGAAAAAAGGATATTAAAAAAGGATTTTATTTTTGTTCTTATTCGTGTTTTTCCATTGTTACCACTATTAATTTCACAATATAAAATACATCTTCTTATCCATAATAAATCAATTAAAAAAACGTATAACATTGATAATCATGTAGTTTTTATTATTATGTAATATTTTTTTTTATCTTTGAGTAAAGAAATTATTTAATAATTAAATACATATTAGGATGAAAAATTTAAATATTATTTGGGTACTAATTATGGCTTGTGTGTTGAATATAGCACCTGTTTTTGGACAGTCTTCTGTTAAAAAAAATAAAATTATTGCTGACAGCCAAATAGCAAAGTCAGAGTTCGTAAAGAGTGATGGTCTCATGAAAGGAATTTTTGACAAAGCATATGGCTATGCTATATTTCCCAATGTAGGTAAGGGAGGATTTGGTATTGGGGGTGCGGCTGGTAATGGTGTCGTTTATGAACAGAACAAGCTGGTTGGTATGGCAAAATTATCACAAGTGAGTATAGGATTCCAAGCAGGGGGTCAAGCATATCGTGAAGTGATATTTTTTGAGTCAAAAAACGATTTGGAGCGCTTTAAAAATAGTCGCTTCGAGTTTTCTGCACAAGCTTCTGCAGTTGCCGTAACTGCAGGTGCATCAGCAAACGTAAAATATACGGATGGCGTTATGGTGTTTACTATGCAGAAGGGTGGGCTTATGTATGAGGCTGCGATTGGCGGGCAGAAATTTAAATTTAATAAATTGTAGTCGTTTATTATAGTAAAAATTGAGGAGTTTGAGTTTGGTTATTTTCAAGAGTAATGCTTACCATTTTATGGAGTGTTTTATCTGATATAATTCGATTTGACGGATTCATTTGTGAAATTTATAAAAAATAAGCATTTTAGATCTTTATTTATAGTTTGTTTTAGTTGAAGTTCAAATATGATTTTATATTTTTTTAGTTTTATCGAGAAAGGCTAAAGCGTTATAGTTTTTTCATGTAGCGATATATTAAAATTTAGCTATTACGCTACAAATAATAACGTTTTTTAATTGCATTATTTTTACAAATGAGATAAAGCATAATTAGCGCTATGTTTAGTAGCTTTTTAATTACAAATAGTTTGATATTAATTACTTGAAATAGGTATATTTGATAAACATTAAAAAATAATTTATGGATTATTTTGAAGAAACTAAGGAATTATTAGATAAATCTGTTTTGTTTTATGCAATTACCACCAGTATGGATGGAACGTACTCTTATGTTAATGAGTACTATGCCAAAAATTTTTCACATATAGAAAATAATCTGGTAGGCCAACCATATTACATTACAATGCATCCTGATGATAGGAATACTTGTATGGAAGTTTCTACTAAATGCTTTGAAAATCCTGGCGAGTTATTTCCTGCAACAATTAGAAAACATGATGGGCAAGGAGGATATATTTATACTCAATGGGAATATAAAGCAATATTTGATGAACAAAAAAATCCAGTAGGAGTTTTTTGTCTAGGATATAATATAACGAAGTATGTTGCTGAGGAATTACAACTTCAAAGTGTCCAGGAAGAGAATGAAAAAAAATCAGCGATTATTAAAAAAATCATATTTCAGCAATCGCATCTTATTCGAGCACCTTTGAGCAATATAATTGGGCTTAGTAGTATTATAGATAAAACATTACTGGATAGCAATACAAGTAATATTTGTGATATGATTCTGGAAAGTTCAAACCAACTGGACGAAGTAATTAAAGGGATAGTAAAAACGGCTACAACGTAGTTTTATAAATTGAGAAATACTATTTATGAATTGTATTTTTTTTGGCTAAACTAAATCTGCAGTTTTATTTACATATCCATGACTAAGAAATTCAATATATAGATTGGTATTCTTTTCTGTCTTTAAACAGTTCTTTTAATTGACTATTAATGTAAATAAAATCAATAACTATTTGTTTTACTTATACTTGATTTTTTATAATTACTTTTTTAATATAAAAATAGTAATAATTTTTTGTGAAAATTGTGGGTTTTCAAATAAATAAAAAACCCTAACTTACTGACTAACAGTGGTTAGGGTTTTAATTCAGCGGAGAAAGAGGGATTCGAACCCCCGGACCTGTAACAGTCAACAGTTTTCAAGACTGCCGCATTCGACCGCTCTGCCATTTCTCCAATATGTCGCTTTCATTATCTGATTGCGAGTGCAAATATAAGAACCTTTTTTGGTTATTCAAATCTATTTTTATAAAAAAAGCATCTATTTTTAGCGTTGCTCTTTAAAGGTTTCATTTTCTTTACTTTAGATATAAAGTATTTAAAAAAAATAAATTTAATACTTTACATATTCTGTTATTTCTAACCCGTATCCAATCATTCCTACTCGTTTTGTACCCTCAGTATTGGATACTAATCTTATTTTTGAGATATCAATATCATGTAATATCTGAGCACCAATACCAAAATCTTTGCTGTCAATGATAATTTTTGGAGCCTTCATTACACCTTCACTTTGTAACAATTTGAGTTCAGCTATACGATTCAGTAAATTAACCGATTGCATGTCTTGATTAATAAAAATAACAGCACCTCTGCCTTCTTCATTAATCACTTGGAACATATCATCAAGTTGCTGGTCGGCATTGTTTGTCAAAGTACCTAATAAATCATTATTGACCTGCGATGAATTGATTCGGGTTAAAATAGATTCCCCCAAATTCCATGTTCCCTTAGTCAAAGCAATGTGTATTTGCTTATTGGTTGTTTGTTGGTACGCTCGGAGTCTAAAAGTGCCAAAACGGGTCTCAATATCAGAATCTTCTTTTTTAACAATTAAACTGTCGTGTTGCATTCTATAACCAACTAAAGCTTCTATGGAAACTAGTTTTAAATTAAATTTTTTTGCTACTTCTACTAATTGAGGAAGACGTGCCATTGATCCATCTTCATTCATTATTTCAACGATTACCCCTGCTGATTTAAACCCAGCTAAACGAGCAAAATCAATTGCTGCCTCAGTATGTCCAGTCCTTCTTAAAACTCCTCCTTGTTTAGCAATTAAAGGAAAGATATGCCCTGGTCTGGCTAAATCGTGCGGTTTTGTTTCTGAACTTACCAGTGCTAAAACCGTTTTTGCTCTATCTGCTGCAGATATTCCTGTTGTTACTCCATTACCTCTTAAATCTACCGAAACAGTAAAAGCAGTCTCCATTGGATCTGTATTATTAGTCACCATTACGTGTAATCCTAATTCTTTACATCTACTCTCTGTAAGTGGAGCACAAATTAATCCTCTACCATGTGTGGCCATGAAATTAATCATCTCAGGAGTCACTTTCTCAGCAGCGGCTAAAAAATCCCCTTCATTTTCTCGATCTTCATCATCAACAACAATAATAATTTTTCCTTGGCGTATATCTTCTATTGCTTCTTCAATTGTGTTGAGTTGTATTTTATTTAAGTCCATTTAGGGTATTAGTTTTGTGATGGGAATAGTTTTTTTATTACTTTTTGGAATGGAGCTAAAATAACATCCATGTTAATTAATCCAATATCGTTTGTAGCTCGGTATGTCAATAAAATAGCCAAAGGGGTTAAAATAAAGGACGATAGCCAAGCACCCATAAATGGTGTCATTCCATCCTCTTGTGCAATTCTTTTTCCAAAGGTATTTATAAAGTGAAAGGTGATGAATATTAAAATTGCAAAAACAATTGGAAGGCCTAATCCACCTTTTCGAATAATTGCCCCCAAAGGTGCTCCAATGAAAAACATCAAAAAACAAGCAAATACAATTACAAATTTATCATAGAAAGCAAGTAAGTGTCTATTAATATTTTTTTGCTTATTTAACAATTCCGTTTTAGATGTATCAATTGAATAAGAAGTACTGGTTACATTGCTTATTGCAATTTTTAAAATATCTGATTTTTGTTCATTGGTATACAATGATAAAATATCTTTTGGAAGTGTTTTTTTATTCTTGGCTTGAGTCACTATCTTTTTTACAGGGAATCCAATTCTACTGTTGCTGTTTTCTGTAAACGAAATGATATCGGTTTTCATACTTTTATTTAATGAATCTAATGTATAATTGAGTTCATTAACGGTAAGCATTGTATTGGTATTAGCAACAGATTCATCATTTACGTCAACATTATTGAGTTCAGATAAATCAATATTAATAATTTGCTTTTTGAAAGAACTTTTTGCAAAAGGCAATTTACTCCGGTCTTCATATTTTTTTGGGACAATATCTTCATAATAATACCCGTTATTTAATACTAATTGTAGGATACTCGATTCTTCACTGCTGATTAACTCTCCATTTTTTGCTTTAATTACCGTTTTACTTCCATCGCCAATTTTTGATTTTTTATGAATAGTAATTCCGGTAAGAGTGTTTCCCTCGGTTCCACTTTTTTTATTGACTTTAATATTATAAAACCCAACATCATTGAATTGTCCTTCTGTTATGGCCAAAGCAGGTTTAACCTGTGCAATATTTTTTCTAAAATTGATAAACTTGTACTCAGCATAAGGGATGACGTTATTTGAAAAGAAAAAGGCTACTATACTTAATAATATTATAAATACAGTTAAGCTTCTCATCGCTCTTTGCAGTGAAATTCCAGAAGATTTCATTGCTGCAAATTCATAGTTTTCAGCTAAATTACCAAAAGTCATTATGGAGGATAACAGTATCGAAAGTGGCAATACCAAAGGAACAATTCTTGGCATGGAAAAGGCCAAAAATTTAATAATCATTAATAAATCCAAATCTTTACCTGCCAATTCGGATATGAATAACCAAACTGTTTGAAGTATAAATATAAAAAATAGGATTACAAATACGGTAGTAAATGTAGTCAAAAATGTTTTTAATAAGTATTTGTCAAGAATTTTCACCTAATACCTTAATCTAATTTGTTGATGTAGTAATTTGGATATTTACTCCCCGCAAATGTAAATTGATTTTTTGACAAAGGTTGATTGGTTTTAAAAGAATTAACCGTTAATGTAGTTTTTGTTCCTTTTTTCCCCATTTCTATCAAGTTATAAATGTGTTTTGTTTGAACATCAATTCCCAATAACACTTCTTTTCTTTGGTCTTTTGTGTTCAAAGGAATTAATTTAATGTATTGAATTTTTCTACCTTTTACATTTTGTAGAATATCCATAGTATATTTATAACCAGAATTGAAAAAAGTTAACATTTTAGAAGGTGTAATTGCATTATCATCCTTTTCATTTACAGTAGAAATAGTAATTTCTTCATCCTCAGGAACAATAGTATATGTTTTTTTTCCATCAAAAATTTTAGTAACTCCCATAAAATTCAAAACATATTGATTTCCTTTCATTGTTACATTTCCTTTACTGTCTTGATTGATATTTTCTTTAGTATTATTCAAAGAATATTTAAAATCAATGGCTATGTTATTATAACTTTTAACCTTAGCAGTAACTTGATCTAAAAGATCTTTTGCTTTTTTATCTTGTGCTTGGATTGAAAAACTAAAAAGAAATAATGCGGTTATTAAAAGGAGTGTTTTGCCCATTCGTTGTGAATTCTTTTTTTTAAATGCTTGATTTTTTGATTTCATGGTATTAATTATTTTGTTCATTGTTGAAAAATTGATCAAGAGAACTCATATCCAAAATGTTTACACTACGTGCTTTACTTCCTTCAAAAGGGCCTACTATACCAGCAGCTTCTAGTTGATCAATCAATCGACCGGCTCTGTTGTACCCGAGCTTCAGTTTTCTTTGTAATAGGGAGGCCGACCCTTGTTGCGCATTTACTATAATTTCTGCAGCTTCTTTAAATAAGGTATCTCTGTCGGAAATATTCATATCAAGATTAATGCCAGTTTCCTCTCCAATGAACTCGGGAAGTAAATAAGCAGTTGCATACGCTTTTTGAGAACCAATAAATTCTGTAATTTTTTCTACTTCGGGAGTATCAATAAAGGCGCACTGCACCCGCACAACATCATTTCCGTTTGTATAAAGCATATCTCCGCGTCCTATCAACTGATCTGCGCCCTGAGTATCAAGGATGGTTCTTGAATCAATTTTTGAAGTAACTCTAAAAGCAATTCTGGCTGGAAAATTGGCTTTTATCAATCCTGTAATTACATTTACAGAAGGTCTTTGTGTGGCTATAATCAAGTGAATTCCTATAGCTCTTGCTAACTGCGCCAATCTCGCAATTGGCACTTCTACTTCTTTACCCGCTGTCATTATCAAATCAGCAAACTCATCTACAACCAGAACTATGTACGGCAAAAATCGGTGTCCATTTTCTGGATTTAATTTTCTAGCCTTAAATTTATCGTTGTATTCTTTAATATTACGAACCATCGCATCCTTAAGTAAAGAATAACGGTTATCCATTTCTACACAAAGCGAATTTAATGTATTCACTACTTTAGCATTATCAGTAATAATAGCATCATCCATATCAGGAAGTTTAGCTAAATAATGCCTCTCAATTTTATTAAAAAGTGTTAACTCTACCTTTTTTGGATCCACTAAAACAAATTTAACTTCTGCAGGATGTTTTTTATATAAAAGTGACGTCAAAACGGCATTCAAACCAACTGATTTTCCTTGGCCAGTAGCACCTGCCATCAATAAGTGTGGCATTTTGGCTAGATCGACAACAAAAGTTTCATTTGAAATTGTTTTTCCCAGCGCTATAGGTAGTTCCATTTCAGCTTCTTGAAATTTGGCTGAACCTATTACACTTTTCATGGAAACCATTGTTGGATTTTTGTTAGGAACTTCAATTCCTATAGTTCCTTTTCCTGGAATTGGAGCAATAATACGAATTCCTAATGCCGAAAGTGATAAGGCTATATCATCCTCTAAACTTTTGATTTTTGAAATACGAATTCCGGCTTCTGGCACAATTTCATATAAGGTAACTGATGGGCCTACGGTAGCTTTTATCTGAGCAATCTCAATTTTGTAATTGCGCAATGTATCAACAATTCTATTTTTATTTTCTTCTAATTCTTCCTGATTGATGGTAATACCTCCTGTTGAATATTCTTTCAGTAAATCAATTGTAGGAAACTTATAATTTGACAAATCTAAAGTTGGATCAAATAATCCAAAATCAGCAACCAGTCTAGAAGCTAAGTTTTCTTCAAGAATATCTTCTTCTGGAGCCGTTTCAATTACAAAAGTATCAATTGTATTTGAAATAGTTTCTGGAGCAACTACGGGTGTTATTTCCATTGCAAGTGTCTTTGCTACTGGATCTCTATTAATATCAGATGCGTTATTAATTGTTGGTTTTAAAGCCTCTTTATTAATTTCAAATTGAGAGCCATTCGTTTTTAAATGGATTTGATCTACTTCGTCTGCTTCTTCTAAAACAGCAAATTCTTCCAGATTATAATTATTTTCAGTATTCTTTAAAGGATTAGTGATTGAAACTGCTTTGAGTTCTTTTTTGGTATTGTCAAAAAAGGACTGAATATTTTCTGGTGAAAGTTTAATTTTGAAAATAACATATATGATTAATCCAAATAATAAAACCAATAACGTACCCGGTTTTCCTAGGTAATCTTGCAAAAATAAATTAAGCTCATACCCTATTGTCCCACCTAGTTCAGGAGCAGAAGTAGCAAAAAATCCAAATAAAATGGATAAAATAATAATTACAAATAGATCCCAAAACCAAATATTTTTCAATTTATGTAACGGAATACCAAGTACTAAATAAATTCCAGAAAGGAAAAATAGGCGTATAAATATAAATGAGGCAACTCCAAAGCCTTTATAAACTAATAAATCAGCTAAGAAAGCGCCGAATTTCCCTAACCAGTTTTGAACGGTTTCAGACCGATTTGTTAATTCCGGAACTGCACTTTGATCCTGTTGTCCGTATATATAGAAGGATACAAACGCTAACAACAACGCAATGGAAAACAACACCAGCAAAGAACCAAAAACAACTTTGTGCTGCTTAGTTATTTTTGCTGTAGTTTTTGTCTCTCCAGTAGTTTCGTTTTTTTTAGTTGAAGGTACTGTTTTTGTTATTTTTGCCATTCTTAATTGTAATAATACCTAAAAAAATAAGGGTAAATATATGATTAAACCAATTGCTATTGCCGTCAAAGCAGCAAAAAATACCGCTCCTGCAGCAATGTCTTTGATAAAACCAATTCTTTCATGATAATTAGGATGAATAAAGTCGGCTATTTTTTCAACAGCAGTATTTAAACCTTCAACACTCATGACAAGTCCAATAGCTAATGTTTGAAAAAGCCATTCTGTTTTAGATATCTCAAAATAAAAACCTGCAATAGAAATAAAAATTCCTATTGAGAATTGAACCATAACGCTGTGTTCAGTTGTGATTAATTTTAAAGCCCCCTTAAAAGCATAAGAGACACTTTTTAATCTACCGGTAAAGAAAGTATTGTCTTTTTGAAATTCCATCAAGAAATTATTAAAGTACTGCTAATGCAGCTTCATAATTTGGCTCATTAGCAATTTCAGAAACTTGTTCTGTATGGATAATGATCCCGTTTTCATCAACAACAATAATAGCTCTTGAGTGCAATCCTGCCAGAGGACCATCAGTCATTTCTAAACCATTTGTTTTACCAAAATCACCACCTTGAAAATCCGATAAATTCACAACATTCTCTAGCCCTTCAGCACCACAAAAACGTTTTTGTGCAAAGGGTAAATCTCTTGAAATGCATAGTACATTAGTATTTTGCAAATTACTGGCATTTTCGTTAAACTTTCTAACTGATGCTGCACAAGTTCCAGTATCAATACTTGGAAAAATATTTAAAACTAGTTTTTTACCAGCAAAATCATTTAGCGATGCTACAGAAAGATCCGTTTTAATTAATTTAAAATCAATCATTTTAGAACCTACCTTTGGTAATTCCCCTGAAGTGTGTATTGGATTTCCTCCTAATGTTATTGAAGCCATTGTGTTTGTTTTTTTATGAGGTTCAAAAGTATGAAAATTATTTAAGAATAAGTCCTCAAATAAAAGTATAAAGTTTGTCCTTCTGGCTTAAATATAAACCTATTCAAATTACTGAACTTTATTTATTTCAGTAAAAAATGGATATGCAAAACAGTTTTAATGTAATTTTCATAATACGTTATTTACAATTAAACTATGTAACTTTTAATTGTGTTTATGGTTGATTTATAAAGAAGTGTATTGTGGGTAGAATCAAATTTAATACTATAGTTAGCTGCTAAAATTTTACATATATACTCAGTGTTAGCAGTTGGGTGCAATTATTTGAGGTAAAATAAATAGATCCTACTTTATCAAGATTTTGAAATTCAGTATCTCGAAACTGTTAAACTAACTAATATCTAAGTTAGTTTTACCAAAAAAACATTTTAAACATTTAGAACTAATAAGCTTTTTTACGGTTGTTTTAACTACAGAAATTTGGGCAGGAAGAACTCCTAAAATACCTGTTTTAGAAACAGTTGGATATAGTTTAACTTCTGAATATCTCTATTAATAGTGAAGATTCATTTTTAATCAGTTACATAATGAAGGAATTCCTAATTTAATTGAGCGAAGTTAGAGTAATAATAAGAGAAAAAAGTTGTTGCTCTTTACTTAAAAAATCAGATAACATTTATATTCAAAATTTATAGAATTTGAAAACTATTTATAATTTACTGTTTGCCACTTGAGATCTGTAAAATGGCTTCTCATAATAAGATTAAAATTTGTAAGGATGATTTTTAAATTGTTCCTGATAAAGGAAAGGTTTTTGAGCATCACAATTCTCTTGGTTTTATGAGTACAAACTTCCTGAAATTTATACTGTTTCTTGGGTATTTCAATCAATAGATATTACTAAAGGAAGTGTTGAAGATCTAGATTTATTTAAAGATTTAAAATATCAAATATATAACTGTGTGCAGCTTGGAGATATAGATTATTTATCTTTAACATTAGAATTAGAGTTATTTAAAATTAGTAACTCCAATGAGAACTAATCAAAAGGGAGTAAAAAAGTCTTATATTTTATAAAAACAAGAATTTTAGCTAAATAACAGCATTAACTTTAGTGTAATTCATCAATAAATTTATTTTGACAGACCAAAAATAATATCAAATGCAAATAATTTAATTACATTCAACGAGTTGTTTTTATAACACTCAATTATAGTATTTTATCAGTACAATCACTATCTTTTCTTTTAAAATATATTTACAACAAACTTTTTTTTAATGTATTATATTCTATTTGTAATTCCGTGCAGGCTTGTAAACAGATTTTTTCTAACTCGACTACTAATTCAAAGATTTCGTTTGTTTTTTCTTGTCCAATTGCAAATTCCTGAATTTTTTTAGCCATATTTTCAAATTTTGTACTCATACCCATTATCGCAAATGAAGGAATGATTTTGTGTGCAGCAGCTCCCAATAAGGACCAATTTTTTTCGGACAAACTTTGTTTAATAGTATCAATTAAAGGAGGGATTTGTACTAAATAAAGCGATATCATTTCCATCATTAAAGTAGGATTTGATTTAGTCCTTTGGTTTAAATACAGTAAGTCAATACATTTTATTTTAGTAGTACTCGTTTCTTTTTTTTCAAGATTTTCATAAAGTTTTGTAGGTTTTGTTTTTTTCAATACACTTATAATTTTACTGTAAAGAAGTCTTTCATCGACAGGTTTTGCCAAATAATCATTCATTCCCAGTGTTTTACATTTGGTAAAATCTGCCGTAGTAACATCAGCTGTTAAAGCAATAATAGGAATTTTTAAATTCATTGTATTCCTAATGTATTCCGTAGCTTCAAAACCATTCATTTCGGGCATTTGCAAGTCCATCAGAATAATATCATATTCTTTCTCTTTTAATTTTTCAATCGCTACTTTACCATTCTCGGCAATATCCCGATCAAATCCAAAATCATCTAAAAGAGTCTTCATAAGTAATTGATTCAAAGGAATATCTTCAACTACTAGAACTTTCACATTTTTTATTTCAGTATCCAATTCAATAATCTCATTTTCAAATTCCGCATTGGCATTTGTTTTTTTAAAAGGTAATGTAAAACTAAATATGGAACCCTTATTAATAGTGCTGCATACACGTATCGTTCCACCCTGTGGTTCTATTAATTGTTTTGCAATGGCAAGACCTAGTCCTGTTCCGCCATATAATCTTGAAGTTTCACTAGTTGCCTGTTGAAAATTTTCAAATATTGTTTTTATTTTTTCTTCGGGTATTCCAATTCCAGTATCTGAGATGGCAAATTTAATAATTACTTTATCTCTATCTTCATGTACTAAAGTAACACTTACAGTAATTTTTCCTTTGAATGTAAATTTGACAGCATTACTGACTAAATTTAAAATGATTTGATGCAAACGAACCGGATCACCTATAAGTACATCAGGAATCTTACTGTCGTATTCCTTTACTAATTTTAAATTTTTTTCCTGAATTTTCGTTTCAAATAAATGAAGCATAGCGGATACGGACGATTTTATTTTGAAAGGTGTTTTCTCAAAAGTCATCTTACCTGAATCTACTTTTGCTAAATCTAGAATATCATTAATAAGAACAATTAATGAATCACCACTTAATTTTATGGCATTTAAATATTCTTTTTGTTTTGGAGTTAAATCGGTTCTTAAGACTACTTTTGTAAAACCGATTATAGCATTCATCGGTGTACGAATTTCATGACTCATATTCGACAAGAATTGCTGTTTTGCTTTAACGGCATTTTCAGCAATAGCAGTTGCGTTTTCAGCATTTATTTTTTCTTCCTCGGCAATTTCAGTTGCTAATTCTGCAAAAACTTTAGCTTCTATTAATTCAGTTTCAATTCTTTTTTGATCGGTTACATCTCTTGCTACAATTGCTACTCCCAGAACATTTCCTTTATCATCTTTGTACACTGATCCATTAAATAGGACATGAACTAATTTGCCTTTTTTATGCCGAAGGATTAGTGGAGAATCAGCAACAAATCCCTTTTCAAACACTTTTTGGTATACTTGACTTGCTTTGTGTGGTTCAGTAAAATAATCAAAAAAATTGGTTCCTATTAATTTTTTACGTGCTATACCCGTTACTTTTACAGATGCATTATTCATATCGGTTATTTTCCCTTCAGGGCTAATGGCAAATAATGGATCATGACTTGCTTCAATAAGACTAAGAGAATATTCAGAAAGTAATTTTTGGGCTGTAAGATCGGTATTGAGTTTTTTCAGTTGTTCTGCTTGAACTAATAATTCTTGATTTTTTGTATGTAAATCCACAAAAACTGCCACTTTTGCTTTTAATATTTCAGGTGATAGCGGTTTTATCATATAATCTACGGCACCTGCTTGATATCCTTTGAAAATTTGGAGCGAATTATCCATGCTCGCCGTTAAAAAAATGATTGGAACATGTTTGAGTTTTTCAATTTGGCGAATTAATTCTACAGTTTCAAATCCATCCATCATTGGCATTTGAACGTCAATTAATATGATTGCAAAATCTTGTTGGTGCAGAAGAATTTTTAAGGCTTCATTACCAGAATTTGCTTTTACACATAAATAATTTTCGTTGGAAAGTATTACTTCTAAGGCAAACAAGTTTTCAGGTAGATCATCAACCAATAAAATTTTAACGGGGCTATTTATTTTCATTTTTAATTCTAAAATAAAAGTTTGAATGTTGAGTATCCATTATCAAATATTAAATACCAACAAGAAATTTAATTTAATCATAAAGATGGTATGTCCACCTTTATTATATTGTTTAAATACTTACTTACTTAACCACACGCGCATCAATGATAGCAGGCGTTCAACATCAATAGGT
The DNA here is from genome assembly GCF_048284335.1 of Flavobacterium amylolyticum. Classification (NCBI taxonomy): domain Bacteria; kingdom Pseudomonadati; phylum Bacteroidota; class Flavobacteriia; order Flavobacteriales; family Flavobacteriaceae; genus Flavobacterium; species Flavobacterium amylolyticum. The sequence goes on along the minus strand of NZ_JBLVPG010000002.1, from coordinate 515,735 downwards.
TTAGTGATGTAATCATTTGCACCAGCATCAATACATTTTTGTTTGTCGTCTTTCATTGCTTTTGCAGTAAGGGCAATTATAGGTAAGTTTCTAAATTTAATCTGAGATCTTATCCGTATCATTGCTTCGTAGCCATCCATTTCCGGCATCATAATATCCATTAATACCAGATCAATATCACTATGTAAATCCAGCATATTTAATGCGTTTTTTCCGTTTTCTGATTTTATGACGTCCATTCCCCGTTCTTGTAATATTTTAGATAATGCAAACACATTTCTCATGTCATCATCTACTAATAATATTTTTTTGGAATGAAATATGGCTTCTTTGTCATGCAAGTTATTAATAATCATTTGTTTTGATTTTGGTAAATTGCTTATTGTTCGGTGAAGAAAAAGGGCAGTTTCATCTAGCAATCGTTCTTCGGATTTTATACCTTTTATAATTATGCTCTCCGCATATTTGTGAAGCAGATTATTTTCCTCTTTTGTAAGTTCTTTTCCCGTATAAACAATAATAGGAGGTAGGTAATGGCCTCTAATATCCTCCAGTTTATGAATAAGTTCAAAACCGGTCATATCAGGCAATCCAAGATCCAATATAATACAATCGATATGATTTTGCTCAAATAAGTCTAATGCTTCTTTTCCCGTAGCTGCTTCATAGCATTTTACATCACCATTACCAATGAGTACTTTCATTGCTTTTCTAGAATTCTCACTGTCTTCAATTATCAAAAGGTTTTTTATTTTCCTATTGACAAAATTTTCAATTCTATTAAAAGCTTCTTCAAGTCCATCTTTAGATATTGGTTTCATCAAATATTCCACTGCACCTTCTCTAATTGGTTCTAGTGAGCGATCGTTTGCCGAGATAATATGTACTGGTATATGCCTTACTGAAGGGTTTACTTTTAATTCATGCAATACTTGTTTCCCTTTTATTCCTGGTAAACCCATGTCGAGAATGATTGCTTGTGGTTTGTATTTTGAAGCAAGCAATAAACCATCTTCTCCAGAAGCAGCTGACAAACATTTGAATCCTTTTATATTGGCTTGTTTTAAAAGAATCATTGCAAAATTTTGATCATCTTCAATGATGAGCACTATTTTATCTTCGGCCTTTATTGTATCTCTATCGTCTTTTATAGTTGGATAATTTAGATAATCACTCTCATTTTCAGACCGTGGTGCATACGAAATAGGTTTTAACGGAATTTCACTAACAGCGTCTTGTGTTGGATGTATTTCTATTGGAATAATGAGCGAGAAAGTAGAACCTTTATCTAAATTACTGTTTACTTTTATTTCTCCTTCCAGTAATTTTGCAAGTTCTCTAGAAATAGAAAGGCCTAGTCCCGTACCTCCATATTTTCTGGAAGTACCACCCTCTGCCTGCTGAAAAGCTTCAAATATAGCTGTTTGTTTGTCTTTTGAAATTCCAATGCCTGTATCAGTAACAGAAATATTCAAAGTAGTATCAGTATTAGGGTCAATACGTATAGTTACACTTCCTTTTTCTGTAAATTTTATAGCATTGGATATAAGGTTTTTTAAGATTTGGTTCAAACGTTGTGAATCAGTTTGAATAAATTCTGGTAAAGCTGATGCCAAAAGATAAGTTATATTTAATCCTTTTTGTTCCGCTTGATGTTTAAAATCGCGTAGGAGGTTAGCTGTGAAATTTTTAAGTGATACTTTTTCAATATTGATAGCCATTTTTCCTGCTTCAATCTTAGAAAGGTCTAGTACTTCATTAATTAACACAAGCAGATCATGGCCACTTTTATAAATTATTTCAGCACTTTCAACCTGAATATCATCTAGATTTTTTTTCCTGTTTTCTGATAAATCTTTGGATAAAATAAGCAAACTATTAAGTGGAGTTCTTAATTCATGAGACATATTTGCAAGGAATTCTGATTTATACTTACTACTTATTTCCAGTTGTTTTGTTTTTCGTTCAATATCATTTTTTGAAGCTTCAACTTCTTTATTTTTCTCCTCTAATGATTGGGTCTGCTCTTCCAATTCCTCATTCGTCATTTGCAGTTCTTCTTGCTGTTGTTTAAGATTTTGCGCTTGTTGTTCTAATTCTTCATTGAGCTGTCTAAGTTCTTCCTGTTGTATTTGAAGTTCTTCTGCTTGATTGGACAGCTCTTTGTTGGCAAAACTTAATTCTACAGCCCGCTTCTCTTTTTCGTCATTTTGATACGCAAGCTCTTTGTTGGCAATTCCTAACTCTGCTGCTCTTTTTTCTTTTTCGTCATTTTGATACGCCAGTTCTTTATTGGCAATTCCTAATTCTGCTGCTCTTTTTTCTTTTTCATCATTTTGATAGGCCAGTTCTTTGTTTGCAATTCCTAGTTCTGCAGCTCTTTTCTCTTTTTCGTCATTTTGATACGCTAATTCTTTGTTAGCAATTCCTAATTCTGCTGCCCTTTTTTCTTTTTCATCATTTTGGTAGGCAAGTTCTTTATTGGCAATTCCTAACTCTGCTGCCCGTTTTTCTTTCTCGTCATTTTGATAGGCGAGTTCTTTATTGGCAATGACTAATTCTGCAGCTCTTTTTTCTTTTTCTTCCGCTTGTTGAACCGTATTAACGCTAATAGCAATACTGTTCATAGAAACATTGATAAATTCTTTTTCGGTTTCATTAAAATCAGTAAGCTTTCCTATTTCAATTACCCCTATTGTTTTACCTTCAAGTAAAAAAGGAGTGATGAGCAAATTTTTTGGTTTTGCATCCAGAACAGATGAAGTAATACGGATTTGATTTTCAGATATATCAGTTAAAGAAATCTGTTTTTGTTCCCAAGCGGCTTGACCAATCAATCCCTCATTTAATTTAAAATTTTCTTTACTATCCTTTACTGACGAGAAAGCAAATTTTCCACTAAGTATTAAGATCTTCTCTTTTTCATTAAATAGGTAAACGGCCCCTATATTTGCCTTCAGATAGGTACATAAAAAACTGATAGTACTATTGGCCAATTGTGCTATACTTTGGTCTCCAATTAATTTTTTATTAAGTTCTGAGTTACCTGTAAGTAACCAGTTTTTACTTGCCGTTTCTAATTCAGAATTTTTAAGCGCTCTTAGATTTGTAACAACTATAGAATATACAACAATTAGGATAAGAACGATGACTAACAATAAGACACCAAAAACAATATTAAATTTACTGGCATCATCAGCACTGTCCTGTATTCTTTGAACGAGTAATGTCCGTTCTAATTCCTGTGCTTTATCAATTATTTTTCTTATTTCATCTTGTATTTGTTTGCCCTCTCCTGAAGCAATAAACATTCTTGCTTCTTCAAAATCTTTTTTACGAAGGCTAATGCAAGTGTTTAAATTTTCAAAACGCATTTTAAGTTCTTTCGCAAGTTCCTCAATATTGTTTTGCTGATTGGGATTTTCTTTTGTTAATTCCTTTATTTTTTCAAGTTTATCAATTGCTTTTCTATTGGCAGTTTTGAAATGTTTCAAAAAATCATCATTTCCTGTAATAACATAACCTCTTACGCCCGTTTCAGCATCAACGGAAAACTGGAGTATTTGTTCAAATTCATACAATACCTGATTCGAAATATTTACCAAAGTATTTGAAGCGACAAATTTCTCACTATTTTTAAAAGAGAAAACAGCAACTCCTAAGAGTACTAAAGCACACGCTATAAATCCTATTACTATTTTTCTTCCTAGAGTTATTTTCATGTTGTTATTTGTGAAATTTATGCTGATTATCCTTTTTCTAGATCAATTTTTATTAATATCTCGATTATATCCTCCAGCGATAAAATATAATCAGGTTCAATAGCAGCAATTGCTGACCTAGGCATGTAATCAGAGTCTGCCGTTTTTGGATCTTGAATAATTGCTAGACCTCCAGATTCCTTTATTTTTTTAATTCCTTGGGTACCGTCACTATTAGATCCTGTAAGCACAATTCCTATTAATTTATTTTTATAAGCTTCAGCAGCCGTTTCAAATAATACATCGATTGATGGTCTTGCAAAATTTACGCGTTCATCTATAGTAAGAGAAAATGTTTTATTCTTTTCAATCAGCAAATGATAATTAGGAGGGGCAATATAAATGTAGCTTTTTTCAATTTTCTCTTTTTCATCTGCTTCTTTTATATTCAGGTGACTTTTTTCATTCAATAGTTTTATCCAATGACTATCAGAATGAGCACTCAAATGCTGTACAATAATAATTGGGATAGTAAAATCGATCGGTAAGGCTGAGGATATAATTTTTAAAGCACTCATGCCTCCCGCGGAAACTCCTATTACAATTGCTTCGTAATGCATTTTCAATATTTCTTTTTGAATATTCGTTGTTTGCTGTCTAACTCTATATATTGTTCATACAAATCACAAAAACGTAAACTTTCCTTAGAACCTAAGCATAAAATACCACCATTTATTAGGCTATTATAAAAAAGAGTCTGAACTTTATTTTGTAAATTTTTATCAAAATAGATCAGTACATTTCTACATAATATCAAGTGTACTTCTGCAAAAACACTATCAGTAACTAAATTATGATTAGCCCAAACTATATTTTTTTTCAACGATTGATTCATAATCACATTATCATAATTAGAAGTATAATAATTCGAAAAGGATTCTTTTCCTCCTGCTAATTGATAATTAGAAGTGTACTCTTTTATCATTTTGTTTGAAAAAATTCCTTCTTTTGCACGGTTTAAAGCCATCTGGTTAAAATCAGTTGCATAAATCGTTGTTCGGTCATACAAACCTTCTTCTTGTAAAATAATAGCTACAGAATATGCTTCTTCACCTGTAGCGCAACCCGCATGCCATATTTTTATAAATGGATATGTCTTCAAAATAGGAATAACATTTTCCCGCAATGACTTATAAAAAACAGGGTCACGAAACATTTCAGTCACTGTTATTGATAGATCTTGTAAGAGTTCTGATGCAAATGTTCCATCATTCAAAACCTTAGATTGCATTTGAGAAACATCTTCAAAACCCGATACTGCCATTCTATGCATAATCCTGCGCCTGATATGGGCTTGAGAATATTCTCTGAAATCATAACCGTATTTCCGATAAATAGCTTCTAATAATAATGAAATTTCTAAATCTGATGTGTCTTTGTACCGCATTTCTTTGATAATTTTGGTCTTAATTTTGACCAAATCAGGGGAATTAATTAAATAAAATATAGATTACATGCGATCCATGTACCAATTTAATTCCTTTTCCATTTTTTGGTACTTAAAAATAGCAGTAATTATTTTTTGCAAACGAACAAAAGCAGTTTCACTTTTTACTACATAATCAAACGCCTTGTGATGCATGCAGTTTATGGCTACTTCAATTTTATCTTGAGATGATAGCATCACCACTGGAATTTCGGAATTAAAAGCTTTTACTTTATCCAAAGTTTCAAGACCGTTCATCGCATTTTCTACAATACCATCAAGTTGATAGTCTAATATTACTACATCCGGATTATGGGATAAATTTGCAATACACAGTTCACCAGTAGGATAGGTTTCAACTATGAAATCAGCATTGTCTAAAAATTCAATTTCCAAAGATTTTAGAAATAAGGCATCATCATCTACCAGAAATATTTTTATTTTATTGTCGTTGTTCATTATATGGTATTTTTAATTATGTTAAATTCTTCTTCTAATTCAGTACAGGCTTGTAAACAAATTTTTTCTAATTCCAATACAAGTTCAGATATCCCCTCTGTTTTTTCTTGACCAGTTGCAAAATTTTGGATTCTTTTTGCCATATTTTCAAAATCAGTACTTATACCCATTATGGCAAATGAAGGAATCATTTTGTGTGCAGCTGCGCCTAATAATGACCAATTTTTTTCAGCTAAACTTTGTTTAAGAGAAATAATTAAAGGGGGCGTTTGCACTAAATAAAGTGATATCATCTCCATCATTAATGCTGGATTTGATTTTGTTCTTTGGTTTAAATACACCAAGTCAATACATTTTATTTTTTTAGTACTATTGTCTTTTTCCTCAAAGTTCTCATTGAGTTTGGCACTACGTTCTGCGAGTTTTGGTTTTTTTAAAATCCCTACAATTTTACTGTATAAAAGTTTTTCATCAACAGGTTTTGCAAGATAGTCATTCATTCCCACAGCCTTACATTTTGTTAAATCTGCCGTAGTTACATCGGCAGTTAAAGCAATTATAGGTATTTTTGAGTTCATTGTATTTCTTATGTATTCTGTAGCTTCAAACCCATTCATCGCTGGCATTTGTAAATCCATTAGAATTATATCATATTCTTTTTCTTTTAATTTTTCAATCGCTACTTTACCATTCTCGGCGATATCACGATCAAATCCAAATTCATCTAAAAGTGTTTTCATAAGCAACTGATTCAAAGGAATATCTTCTACTACCAGCACTTTTATATTTTTTATTTCAGTATCCAATTCGACAAGTTCATTTTCAAATTCTGCATCAGAATTTGTTTTTTGAAAACTTAATGCAAAACTGAAAGTAGAACCGATACCTATTGTACTTTTTACACGAATTGTGCCGCCCTGAGGCTCTATTAATTGTTTTACTATGGCAAGTCCGAGTCCTGTTCCACCATACAATCTTGAAGTTCCGCTAGATGCCTGTTGGAAATTTTCAAATATTTTTCCTAATTTTTCTTCAGGTATTCCAATTCCAGTATCAGTTACGGCAAATTCAATAATTACTTTGTCTTCATCTTCATGTACTAAATGAACGCTAACAGTTATTTTTCCTTTTAATGTAAATTTAACGGCATTACTGACTAAATTTAAAATGATTTGATGCAAACGAACTGGATCACCTACAAGTAGATCGGGTATTTTAGTGTCATATTCTTTGATTAATTCTAAATTTTTCTCTTGAATTTTAGTTTCAAATAAATGAAGCATTGCGGATATAGACGATTTCATTTTGAAAGGAGTTTTTTCAAAAGACATCTTACCAGAATCTACTTTTGCCAAATCTAAAATATCGTTTATAAGGACAATTAATGCATCTCCACTCATTTTGATAGCATCTAAATATTCTTTTTGTTTAGGAGTTAACTCTGTTTTTAGAACCACTTTAGTAAAACCAATTATTGCATTCATTGGAGTACGAATTTCATGGCTCATATTCGACAAAAATTGTTGCTTAGCTTTTACGGCATTTTCAGCTATTATTGTAGCACTTTCAGCGCATCTTTTGGCCTCTTCTGCGATTTCAGTAGCTAACTCTGCAAAAACTCTTGCCTCAATCAATTCGGTTGCAATTTTTTTTTGTTCAGTCACATCTCTTGCAACGATTACAACACCCTGAACATTTCCTTTATCGTCTTTATAAACAGAACCATTAAACAAAACATCCGTTAATTTACCTTCTTTGTGACGGAGTGTGAGTGGTGAATCACAAACAAATCCTCTTTCAAACACCTGTTGATAGACTTCTCTGGCTTTTTGCTGCTGGGTAAAATAATCAAAAAAATCAGAATCCGTAAGATCCTGCCTAGTCATACCCGTAATATTTACTAAAGCCTCATTCATATCAGTAATTTTCCCCTTGGTATTAATGGTAACCAGAGGATCTTGACTTGCTTCAATTAAACTGCGGGAATACTGAGAAGCTAGTTTTGTAGTATAGTTAAGCGCTATAAGCTCTTTATTTACAATTTCACGTTTTTGTTTTTCGTAGTTTTGTATAATTAACTCTTTATTAGCAATGATTAATTCATTCGCACGTTTCTCTTTTTCGTCATTTTGAAAAGCAAGTTCTTTATTTGCAATAACTAGTTCAGCTGCTCTTTTTTCTTTTTCATCATTTTGAAAAGCAAGTTCCTTATTGGCAATAATTAATTCATTAGCTCGTTTTTCTTTTTCATCGTTTTGAAAAGCAAGCTCTTTATTAGCATTTTTTAAATTTACAGCCCATTTTTGCTCTGCAGTATCCCTTGCCACAATGACTATTCCTAATATATTTCCGTGATCATCTTTATAGATAGAACCATTAAAAAGCAGATCAGTTAGTCTACCTTCTTTATGACGAAGTGTAAGGGGAGAATTAGTAACTGACCCATTGGCAAAAACTTCTAAATAAACTTCTTTGGCTTTTTGTGGTTCAGTAAAATAATCGAAGAAATCAGAAGCAATTAAATCAACGCGATCTACACCAGTAATATTGACAGTTGCATGATTCATATCCGTAATTTTTCCAGCAATATTGATCGTAATTAATGGATCTAGACTTGCCTCAATAAGACTTCTAGCATATTTTGATACTTGATTATTTATGATTTCTATTTTTTATTAAATTTTTTTGAAAGCATCGATTAAATTATAGGCTGTGAATTGCCTATTTCTTCAATCGGATTACGTCTTTTATCTTTTAATTTTTTGAAATGTGAAGGGGAGAGACCCGTTACTTTCTTAAACTGACTTGATAAATGCGCAACACTGCTGTAATTCATTTTCCATGCAATTTCAGTGATATTCAATTCCCCATAAATTATTAATTCTTTTATACGTTCCGTTTTGTGGGAAATTATAAATTGTTCAATTGTAGTTCCTTGTACTTCTGAAAATAAGTTAGACAAATAAGTGTAATCATGATTTAATTGTTGACTCAAATGATCCGAAAAATTAATTTTGATAGGTTCAGTTGAATGATGGACCATTTGAATAATTACATTCTTAATTTTTTCGATTAACATGGATTTTTTATCGTCCATCAATTCTAGCCCTGAATCTAAAAGTGCCGTTTTTAAAAGTTGACGTTGCTCCATAGAAATATTTTCCATAATTTCAACTTCTCCTAAATCAACAACCATAAAGTGAAGCTTAAGCTTTTTCAATTCTTCTTTAACCGCCATTTTACAGCGATTGCTTACCATGTATTTTATGTATAGTTTCAAATATTTTTATATTATAGTTTTACACAAATGTAGCTTTTCGCAATAAAGGTACATTATAAAATTTTACAAATAAGTTATAAAATACACTGTTATTAAGTGCCATGGGTTATGAGATTAAGCCAGTAAATTAAATTATATTTCATTTGATCTGCTTTTTTAAGTACTGAAGTAAATGGAAACTCTAATTTTATTCGATTTATATATAATTTTAATCTGATGCAAATACATTTTTAAACCTATTAAAAAAGCTCCTTTACGGATTATTTTAACGAATTTTAAAAATTAAGAAGAAGAATTTTAAAAGATCAAATTATTATTCTGATTCAATCAAATCAAGATATCTTAAGAAAATCTATTTTATAAATTGTAGCGTATAGTTTAATCCTCGTATCCGTTTTTTATAGTTGTTGAAATCATTTTGAATTGTACATTCGCATTAAAAGAGTGTGTTGAATGGGCGGGTATGATAATTCCGTTACCTAATTTAAGAGAGTGTTTAATTCCTCCAATAAATATTTCTGCGGAACCATCTATTATTTGTACATAATTATCAAATGGGGAGGTTCTTTCTGCTAATTCTTCTCCAGCATCAAAAGAGGAGGCAGTAATATTACCAGTTGTTTTTTTTATTATGGTTCGACTTAAAACAGCATTGGGTACATATTGAATAATTTCAACAATAATGTGAGATTGTGATTTTTTTAGTTCACTATTATCTACAGATTTAAATTTGAAAGACATATTTGTTTTATTTACTTTTTAGGTTTAAAATGGCGTTTTTTTATAATTAAAATAGAGGGCTAAAATTAATTCATAGGAAAAGAGTTGACCCAATCTAATGATTTTATAGAAGACACCTTATTTTCTTGATTCATTGTAACACGAAGTTCTTTATTGGCTACTTTTTTTGAATAGGAAGCTTTATATCGAAAAACAGTAGTTTTGTCAAAATTATTTCTATACGCTTCCACTAATTGTAGATCAATAAAAGTCCCATAATATTGGCGAAATCGAGTACATGTTTTTGTCAATCTTTCCTCAGTAGTATTTTTAATTACTGAAGGAGTTGCTTCATTTAGTGTGAAAGGTTTAAATTTAGATGTATTACAGGTCATCAAAACTCTTTTGCCTAATTCATACGCTTTACTCTTTTGGGCCTCACTTATTTCAGATATACCAAGCCTTTCGGTTTTAATTACTTCAGGCTCTGGTGTGGTTACAACATTTTTTGATTTACATCCAATAAGTAAAAAAACACTAAAAAAAAGAATTATTTTATTCATGATTTATTTTATTTTTAATAAAAGATTAGGATCTGGACAGTTTTCTAAATAATATTTTAGATCATTTTCACTACAAACACCAGGATAATCACCAAACGTATTTGAAATTTCTTTTATAATTTGAAAATGCAAATGCGGAGCATAATCGCCATTTACGGTTGCATCGCCTAAAGTAGCTAATTGTTGCCCTTTTTCGAACACATCACCAATTTTGATGTCGCTGATACTATCCAAGGATAAATGTCCATATAAAGTATAAAATTTTTGATTCTCTATTTTATGTTCTAGAATAATAGTAGGGCCATAATCACCCACGCCAGTATTGTAATTAAAACTATGAACAAAACCATCAACTGCTGCTAAAACTGGAGTTCCTGCTTTAATCCATAAATCTAAACCTATATGAATATTGCGCTCTTCAGTTTTAGAATCGTTAAATATTTCACTTCTTTTGTATAAGTTTCTAATTTCATTGTAACCACCATAAGCTACTTTTGCATTTTTTTCAACTAGATAATGCTCAATATAATCTTCAAAATCAATTGCATTATCGATATTTAAACCGCTAAAAGCTTTATTTGTAATAGATAAATTCAAAGGAATATACTGGTTGTAATCAATTTTTTCTTCTATCACTTTTACGTTTTGGATGTCGAATAAGATCGTTTCTAGTGCTGTCATTTAGTATAAATTTTAATATCTTCTAAAATTAAATAAAAAATCCCAACATAAAAATTTTACGCAATCATTATAACTTTTAATTTTGATTCTTACACCCAATTTTTAATATAAAAAGCTGATGAAAAATTTTATCTCTGATTTTTTATTTTTTTTTACAATTAAATTATTCTGATGTTTCTGATTTTAGTATGCAAGTATAGATTCTTTAAAAAAAGTTACTGTGTTTAATAATGAAAGATCTGTCATTTTTCCAGTAGATTAATCCTTACATTCTTCTTCTCTTTCGAAAATAGTAAAGATTAAAAATACATATTAATTAATGTTACTAAAAAGGTAATGCTCAATATTTTTTCTATAAGTATAATGTTTTTTTGGTTTAATGTCAAGAATTATAAGATAAGGCTTGCTTTTAAAACAGAAAAAGTGAATCATTATAATGGAACGGGATTAGCGATAGTTAGACTTAAACTGGGAGGTTTTTTTTAGAATTATCTTTTGTAAAAATGTTGTTTATTTTAATAATTATTATCAAAATAAAAAACAATACATCTGAAAGATGAAAATTAAAAAATCCCAATCTTAGGATTGGGATCTTAATTTATAGATGACTTTATTTTAGTATAAACTGGGGTATTTGGATGGATTTACTTCATTCATCATTCCGTAAACTTTCTCAAAGATATCTTCAGTAGAGGGTTTTGAAAAATAATCACCGTCCGTACCATAAGCAGGTCTATGTGCTTTTGCTGTTAGCGTTTGTGGTTTGCTGTCTAAATAATTATAACCATCTTGATGCTCAATAATTTGTTGTAAAATATATGCCGAAGCACCACCAGGAACATCCTCATCAATTACCAGAAGACGATTTGTTTTAGCAATACTTTTTACTACATCTTTATTTAAGTCAAATGGGAGTAAAGATTGCAAATCGATAATCTCGCAATCAATACCTACTTCAAGCAGTTCTTTAGCGGCTTGTTGTACTAATCGTAAAGTTGAACCATAAGAAACCAATGTAATATCTGTTCCCGTTTTAAGGGTTTCAATAACTCCAATCGGAGTTTTGAATTCGCCGTAATTCAAAGGCATTTTTTCTTTTAATCGGTAGCCATTCAAACATTCAATAACTAAAGCAGGTTCGTCACATTCTAACAAACTGTTGTAAAAACCAGCTGCTTGGGTCATATTTCTAGGAACCAAAACGTGAATTCCTCGAATCGCATTTATGATCATTCCCATAGGAGAACCAGAATGCCAGATCCCTTCTAAACGATGCCCACGAGTACGGATAATTAATGGTGCTTTTTGTTTGCCTACGGTTCTGTATCGCAACGTAGCCAGATCATCACTCATAATTTGGATAGCATACAATAAATAATCTAAATATTGAATTTCGGCAATAGGACGAAGGCCTCTTAGAGCCATTCCTATTCCTTGACCTAAAATAGTTGCTTCCCGAATTCCTACATCTGCAACGCGGAGTTCTCCGTATTTTTCCTGCATTCCTTCTAAACCTTGATTGACATCTCCAATAGCTCCAGCATCCTCACCAAAAATTAATGTTTCTGGATATTTGGTGAAAATTGCATCAAAATTATCACGAAGAATCATTCGTCCATCAGTATCTTCTTTGGCATCTTCAGCATAAATAGGCAGAACTTTTTCAACAGAAAACACATTTAAATCCGTTTCTGAAAATAAGTTACTACTAAAATTCTTTTGAGTTTTAGCAGTATAAGATGATATCCATTGTGAAAGCTCTTGTTTCCCATTTTCATTAAGAATTAAACGCAATACTTTACGTGCAGTAACCAGAATTTCTTTTTTCAAAGGAGATTTGATTTCACTTAAATCAGCAATATATTTTAATAGTACTTGTTTGTTATTACTTGTATCTGCTATTTTTTGCAGTAAAGTGACGAGTTCTTTTTGTTCTTCAATAATTGGTTCTATAAAGGCATTCCAAGCAGCTTTTTTACCCTCTAAAACATCTTTTTTAGCTTGATTATCAATAGCGTCGATTTCGTCAGGAGAAGCAATGTTAATAGCAATCATCCATAATTTCATTTGACGAATGCAATCAAAATCTCTTTCCCAGGCCAATCGATCAGCGTTTTTGTATCTTTCATGAGAACCGGAACTGGAATGTCCTTGTGGTTGCGTCAATTCATTTACGTGAATCAAAACAGGAACATGATTTTCTCGGGCAATAGCCGCGGCTTTCTCATAAGTGGCAATTAAGTCTGCGTAATCCCAACCTTTCACTCTAAGGATTTCAAAACCATTCGTGTTGTGTTCTCTTTGATAGCCTTTTAATATTTCAGATATATTTTCTTTTGTTGTTTGGTGTCTTGCATGTACTGAAATTCCATATTCATCATCCCAAACACTCATTACCATAGGTACTTGTAAAACACCTGCGGCATTTATGGTTTCAAAAAATAATCCTTCGGATGTACTTGCGTTTCCAATAGTGCCCCAAGCAATTTCATTGCCTTCAGTAGAAAAATTAGATGCATTTGGTATTCCTGAAACTTGTCTGTATATTTTAGATGCTTGCGCCAGACCTAATAATCTTGGCATTTGTCCTGCTGTTGGAGAAATATCAGCACTTGAATTTTTTTGTTTGGTTAAATCTTTCCAAGAACCATCTTCATTCAAACTATGCGTAGCAAAGTGACCACCCATTTGTCTTCCTGCTGACATTGGATCTTGATTAATATCAGTATGACCATATAATCCGGCAAAAAATTGTTGAATAGAAAGTTCACCAATAGCCATCATAAAGGTTTGATCACGATAATAGCCAGAACGGAAATCGCCATTTTGAAACGCTTTTGCCATAGCTAGTTGTGGTACTTCTTTTCCATCTCCAAAAATGCCAAATTTGGCTTTTCCTGTCAATACTTCTTTACGTCCTAACAGGCTGCATTCTCGGCTTATTATGGCTGTTGTATAGTCATTCAGAACTTCGATTTTGAAATCTTCAAATGTCAATGTAGTATTGGTTTTTTCTTTTATCATAATTGAAAAGTATAACTTTATGAAGCAAATTTACTTAAAAACTAGCTATTTTCATAATTCATTGAAAAAAATAGAATTTAATTATTGCAATTAATTCTAATAAAAAGAACTTTATTTTTTCACTATATGTAATTTTATATTTGATTTAATAAGAATAGTTTAATAAATAATGATAATAATATTGGATTAGAACCATTTTCGATTAAAAAGATTGATTAATGTTTTAGGTGAAAAAGTTACTATAAAACGTATTTTTTCATTATAATTATCTTGAGAAACTTCCCATCCGTTGTTAGAGTAGACCGGAAAATACAATTCAAAATAGTCTGTAACCAGATTTAAACGAATTCCACTGTCATAAACAAATCGTTCTTTTATCCCTTTATTTTTTATAAAACCAACATCGCCATACACTTCAATCCAATTCCATATGCTATAACTTGCATTCAAGCTAGTGATCCATCGATTGGCATAAGGCGTAGTAATTTTTGATTTAAAACCGCCTTCGGCTACTACATATTGTTGGCTAAAAAGTCCTGTACTTTCGGATCTACCAAAATAATTATAATCAAAAAGATAGTCTGTTGGCCGGTCTAATGCAAAGCTAAAGAAATCCGATTGCGTTTTATTGTATAAAAAATTTCCTATATATAAGCGTAAATTAATTTGACGATTGTTTTCAAAGAGTTTTCGATACTCTATTTCACTAGTAATTTTTCCGAATTTTCCAGAAATTTGTAAATCCGTAGTAAAATTAAAATGATTCGTTACCTCTGTTTTTGTATTTACATATCTCGCATCAAAAACTGAATAATTTTCAGGAGAATTGTCGAGCACCAAGGCGCTTTTTTCCTTATTGACAATAACTTGTCGGAATAAAAACAGTTGTTTTCTGTTGTCTCTGAAATTGGGTTCACGAATGCGCAATTGTAGTGCCGGATTTAGTCTAAAATAAGCAGCATCCTCAGCATAATGAAAATAGGATCCACTTACTGAATAACGGGCATTGTAAAGGGTTGTGTTTCTAAAATTTTGGTTGACTACAAAAACGGCTGAACCTGATAAATTATTTGATTTAGTAGAGTAAGAAGGATTAACATCAAAAATAAAAGGCTTTTCCAAAATGGTTTTATTATGCAATCTAATTCCTGGAGTTAAACCATCATATAAATTGTAATATATTGACGGTACATAAAGTACTTGGTTGTAATAAGGATCCTCTAAATCTTTCATGAAAACAAACTTTACAGGGCGATTATTAGGAAAAAAACCTTCTAATTTCTTCCAGTTATTTCTTAAATTATATTCTGGAACTTCATTTTTTAAATTTAAAATAATTTTGTCAGCATTATTTCTGGGTATCTTGAAAGTAGTGTCGGTTTCATTAATATCAAGCCATTGTTTAAAAACAATTTGACCTTTTTTAGTACTATAAACTGGAATGGGAATAAGAGTTCCAGTTCTGTTTTTAATTGAAAAAGTGATGCTGTCTTGGGTTTTTAATACCCTTGAAAATTTATAATCAATGATGTCTCTTGAATTAATAATTGTATTAAAAAACCAACTGATATCTTTAGTTGTATTTGATTTTAATAAAGTTTCAAAATCGGATCTTGACACTTGTTGCAACTGATTTTTTTTATATAATTGTTGAATGCTGGTCTTTACAGTATTATTTAACAAATAATCATCCAGAAACCGCATGCTTAATCCCGCACGGTATTTACTGGCAATTTGTTCATTGAATTTTATTAAAGTGTTTTTTGGATCGCCTAACGGCTGATCTAGATTTTTACGAGCCATCAACATATAGAAATAACTGTATTGTCCATTAAAGTCAATATTAGTCAAATTGTAACTTTTTAGCAATCTAATGTTTGATGCGCTACCCATCATTTTAGCTTTGGGATGATTTTCATCCATATATTTCATCATCGCATAAACTTGAATCCCATCATAAATCCAATTGTCTTTTCTAGGATCCAGATGTAAACTCTTTTTTAAATATTCGTTTAAATAGGTTTTCAAAAATTTAATTTCGAAAATAAATTCATCAGAAAAAGGACTTATAAATGAGGGAAGCTGATTCAATCCATAAAAAGGATTTTTTTCATAATCCGTTTGGGAAACCACAATTTTTTCATAAGGATATTTCCCAATCAAATCACTTGCAAAATTAACAATTCGATCAATTACAATTGCTTTTTGAATATTATTTAATTTGTTGTTTTTCATATCCGTCAGCACTTCAACGAAACTATTTTTGTAATTCTCAAAATTCAATTTCGGCTCAATGATCAGACTAAAATCAGTTCTGTTATTCCCCCATAATTTGTAGTTTGAGAAGCCATTATTATCAGTTGTTTTCTCAGTGTTTAAATCGGATGTTGCCTCTAAAGTGTTGGGTAGTTTAAGATCAATTTCAAAGTCAGATGCAGCATTGGCAATATCATCCAAGTTATTATTACTATTATTTATGAAACTATTGTTTTCATAACGGGCAGGAGTAAGATACCAATTTTTGAGGCTTAAAGTCCCATTGTTGTGGTACCCATATTTGGTAAATTTTTCGCTGGGAATTTTAGTGATGTACGAAAGATGCAAAGCTACTTTCTGATTTGGAAGTAACGGATTTTTAAGTTTAACAACAATATAATCAGGGTTTTTTTCGGTCCTTTGCCAAGACAAAAACTGCTCTGAATCATCAATTATAATTAAATTTATTGTGCTTCCACGCTCTTCTTCTTTGGCTAAATGAAATCCTCTATAAAATTCATCCGAAAATCGTTTGGCTAAAGGTGTGTTTTTGTTGGAGAAAGCGTGATTCCAGTCATTAAGAACAATCGATGTCAACGTATCTTCTGACTGGTTTGTAAAAATAATTTCCTGCTTGATATCTAATGTCTTTTTTTCAGTATTAAGCACCGCCGAGATAGTAGAATGCTGTTGTGCGTATTGATTTACTGAAGCTAATAAAACAAGAATATAAAAGATTATTTTAAGGTATGATTTCAAATTTTGGTATGTTTATTAAAAAAATAAATATACCTCATAATTAGATATAATTCTTACTATGAACCTTAAAAATTAAACATAAAAAAAGCTGCTTTGAGAGAGACTTGCATAGGTAAGTCTAAGTAAAGAATTTTAGTGTTTTTCTAAATTCATAAATAGGCTTTTGAAATCGAACTTTGTAAATCTCTAAAAGTTCTGTTCCTTATTTATTTGTATCAGATATTGTACTTATTATTATTATTATTATTATTATTATTCCTGAACCTTTTTATAATCATAAATCATATTTAGTAAATAAATCTAAGCCAATTGTTTTACATGCAGTTTTCAGTTCAATTAAGAATTTTTTTGTTGTATTTACAATACAATGCTTTGCTTTTAAAGTAATTGTTACTTATAATTTTAGTTGTACCTAAAAATATGATTCTAAACATGAATGGAGAAATAGGAGAAGAGTATTTTTTACCTTTTGAGTCTTTTTTTTTTAAATAAAATTCAAATTTAAAAATTTGACTATATAAGCGAAATCCTCTTGAAAATCATTTTAGTGCTATTCTTACACTATTCATTTTGTAGTTTCCCTTTTAAATATTAAAATTTTTGCCATAATAAGCACAACCAACTATTGTCGAGTTTAAGAACCTTTTTTCTTTATACACCGTCCTCTAGGCTCATCTGCTTCATGAAGCACAATTTCAGAATGAAGGAACTTTGCGGCTTCTGCTGAATCGTTCACTTTGGTAGCACTACGATCTAACATTTCTGCTTCAAAATCAGTTAATACACTTTCCCTTATTCCAGCTTTTCTCCATTGAG
Organism: Flavobacterium amylolyticum; assembly: GCF_048284335.1. Lineage (NCBI taxonomy): Bacteria > Pseudomonadati > Bacteroidota > Flavobacteriia > Flavobacteriales > Flavobacteriaceae > Flavobacterium > Flavobacterium amylolyticum. The sequence goes on along the minus strand of NZ_JBLVPG010000002.1, from coordinate 497,990 downwards.
ATAAAGGTCTGCATCCTCTTGAAATTCCGCGGGCTAGTGCGAGTGCATCCAACAATGCTTGATTTGCTCCCTGTCCTTTGAAAGGACTCATAGGGTGAGCCGCATCGCCAATTAGAGTTACTTTTGCTGCTTTCGCTAGTAATTCTGAACGGAGTAATTCTCGGTCATAAACGGGATAACCAGAAATTTGAGCTTTTTCGGTTGCCTTTAAAATCTGAGGAATGGGATCGTGCCACTGAGTTCTTCGGCATGCTTCTTCTTTGAGTGCTTGAGGACCTTGAGCACTTAATGCCATAGCTTGTTCTTCTGACATTGGGAAACTCAATTGCCACATTACGGAGTCTGAAGTATAAGGCATGATATAAATCCGCTCATTCCCATTGGCGGTTTGAAATACAGTAGCCGAGTCCAATAAAGGATTATTAAGATCTTCTAGAGCATTTAAAGGGCAAATACCCAATATCACTATACAATCTAGGTACCGTAAAGGGTTGATATCGGCACCAATCAACAACCTGCGCACTGAACTGCGAATACCATCGGCTCCAACTACTAGATCCGCTTTGCTATGCTTGATCTTTCCATTCACTTGAAAGCTTAGATCAACACTGTTGTCCTCACATTCTTTATAATCTAATAACTGATATCCCCACTGTACAGCATCCCGTCCGCCAAGCTGCTTAAGTAGCGCTAAGCGCAAAGATTGCCTTGCAATATGCACATTTGTACGTCTCTGAGTGGTTTTCGCATCTGACTGCGTCCATTTTCTGACTCCCCATTCCCCAATAACTTTTCCATCTGTAGTATGAACTACATGTCTTGTTGAAATCACCCCTTCTTCCAGCGAGAAAATACCCAATCCTTCGATCGCTTTACTAGCTTGCTGTAGAGTGAGTCCGTAGCCCTGAGACCTGGCTTCGAAATTATTATCGCGCTCATATAAGGTAAAAGGAATTCCACGGTGTAAACACGCCACAGCAAGAGCCACACCTCCAATACCGCCACCAATAATGGCAATGTGTGGATAGTTTGCTGCATCCGCTATAGTAGGACTCAAAGAACGAAACAGCCCAGATCCGGAACATTTCGGGCAGGAGTGAAGGTGACCTTTAGGCGGAACTGGAGCTGTCCCTTCGCCATTCGTCTTTTTAAATTGGTCTAAAGCTTGCTGGTAGTTTAGTCGTGCTTTCTTGGTTAGTCCTCGACTTTTCTTGCCTCTTCCTTGACATTCTACGCACATAGTCCAGCTTACTTTTTCATTTTCTACTTTTTTCACTTCATTATTGAATTAACTAATGCTGGTCCTAATTATTAACTTCTATATACTGTAACGGCAGAAACTTACATTTTTCAGTGTTTTACCCCTTGCGGCAGTTGCGTAACTTTAGGATAAAATATTTGTAACACAAAACTACTTTTTCAAATTGAAATAGAAAGGATTTCACAGTGCTATTTTCTTTAAATCCTGCAAAAAAAGGTTTATAAACAGGTTCGGAAGTAAGGATAAGACAAATTTCATTAGAAACAATGGAGTTATTTATTTCTTAGAGTTTGGGAAATATAAGTATTATAAAAAGCATTATAAAAATTAAAGGTTTCTTAAATTGATTTGAATGCATTTTTACTTATCGTAAATTAGCAATTCGATAACCTAAACATGGAAACCATGAAAAGGAAAATCACTTTAGTCGCATTTATACTGGGTTTTGTATTATCGGCGAGCGCTCAAAAGAGAATTGAAATAACTGAATTACCAATAGCAGCACAGGATTTCCTTCAAAAATATTTTAACCACACCTCTGTTAAGATCGTAAAGAAAGATGCTGAATACGGTGAAAAAGTTTACGAAGTCAAGCTTAAAGATGGTACTGAAGTAGAATTTTGGAAAGACGGTTCCTACCGAGAGGTTGATGGACGGAACAAACTCATTCCAACCACTTTTATTCCCGCATCAGTCATAGATTATGTGGCAAGAAATTACCCGAATGAAAAAATCACACACATTGATTATGGGCATAAAAACCTTGACGTTGATTTAACAAACAATATTGATTTAGAATTTACAAAAGAAGGAAAAATTTTAAAAGGAAAAAAACGAAACTAAAAAAGGGGTTTATAATTAACCATTTTTAAATATATAAAACTCCATTTGAAATAACGAAGTTTTCCATTTCTTAATAGTTTATGATTTAAGCTGATTATTCTAAATCCATCATTAATAGTGCTATTTTATTGAACAATTCACCCACGCCTAACGCCGCCCAAATGATAAAAAGACCCAATAAAATCTTTATTACAAGCGGAATTGAAAAGCCTGTTATTTTCTTACAAATTATATTTGTAGGTGGAAAATAAACGACAGAAAGTAAAATGAGGAAAACTCCAAAACCCAGATCATTTCCCCAAAAAGTATTTATAAGTCCGATTGCCAAAACAACTATTCCAAATAGCCAACTCATTATATTCCAAACATTTGATTTAGTATCCATGATTCTTAAATTATTAATGTTTAAATTTTTTTTTGTTTTTTTAAATTACTTGTTTAATGCTATGTTATTAAAGTACTTTGTATTTCAAAGTTAAATAAAATATTTTCTTTATTTAACTTTTTTAAAAATATTATTTTGTGTTGGTAATATTACATAGTAAAAACAAGATATAGATCATATTACAAGATTTTACAAATAATATTTTTTATTTAAAAAAATACATTTAAAACTATTTTAAATGCCTAACATTTTAAATCTAGTATAGAATTGCATTTAAATAGTTCTGTTTTAACTTTAAAAACGCGTCATTTATTGGAGGATTTTTTTAATTTTTTTGAAGTGTTATTAATCCAATGTCAAGGCACCTAAAATTTCTTCAGACATGAAAGGTCCTCCAGGATATTTAGCCGTATAATCTAGATTCATCCAGATTTGACCACGCTCATCAACGTGATAATGAAGTTTTTTTTCATCACTCTCACTGACAAATAATACATTTTTAATCAGAAAATTTACTTTTTCTAAATCGGTTAGAGAGCCTATCAATATTTCGGGATAAATATGTCCCGTGGTATGAATTAATCTGGGTGTTCCACCAATAGACTTGATACTGGCAGCCATTAATATCGAATGATCATCACAATCCCCAGAAAAATACAGTAGTGATTCCGTAGCTGTAGCAATATAATCACGTGCTTTTGGGTCACTTACATAGTTCCACCGGCTATTTATTTCCTTAAAAACGGCAAAACATTGAATTATGGTTCTGTAATCAGAATACCCTTTTACATCTTTGAAATGTTTAGACGTTGCCATAATCGCAAAATTTCGGATTTTCGGATTTTGATATTCTATAGCATTGATAATTTTTGATTTATTGGGAAAGGGAAGTAATTTTGCAATGATAATGTCTTGAGGATATGGATTGTCAGACATAGTATACATTATTGAATTATAATCCTCATAAACGCTGTTAAATCCATAATTTCCAATAGTAGAACCATACACTAAAATTAATAAATATAGAATGATACAAAAGAGAATAATAGTTCTCAAGTATCTAAGGATAATTTGAATTAGAACAATCATTAACAAAAATAAAACTACTCGGTCAATATTTAGAAACCAATTTGGGTTAATTAAATTCTGATGTAAAATAATAAAGAGTGGAATAGCAATTAATATATTCAGAATGAAAATAATAACGTCATCCCAAGGTTTTTTGACCTGAAATCGCTGTTTTATACCCTGAAAATTAATTTTTTTTATTTTTATCATAGTAAAAATAAAAACAGTAATCTAGACTGTTTTTACAATATCCTCAAAAGTACCTTTTTTATCTATAATTTTAAGTTGAAAAAGTTGATTTTGAATTATGTTTAACATTTCTGCTGATAATGTTTTTTGGGACCATTTTGTTAAGGACAACCAATCCTGGATATCTTCAATTTTTTGACAGTAATGTGAAGCTAAAGTTTTGTCAATACTTGGAATGTTTTTAAAATCTCCTGTAGTTTGATTATTGATCGCCAGAATTTTTGAAATAATAGCTGGATTTTTTTCTAAAACCTCCTCACGAACAGCAATTACAAAACAAGGCCATGGAGTAGGACAATCAGCAACTCTACGAAAAATACCTTTGTCTACAAGTGGTTTGGTCATGAAACGCTCCCACATGAAATAATCGGCAGTTCCATTAGTCAAAGCTTCAACAGCGCCATCAATGGTATTTACAATTTCAAACTGAAGATTATCTGTTCTCCAACCTTGATTATCAGCATTGACGTAAGCCATTAATTGCGAACCTGATCCTAATCTGGAAATAGCCACTTTAGTGTTTTCTAAGTCAGCTAATGTCCTGTAATTTGAGTTTGTCGCTACGTGAATCCCCCAAATTAATGGGCTTTCTACATAAACCTGAACTATTTTACTCGGGTTTCCGGCTACGATATCTTTTACGATTCCTTCGGTTAGGAGTACGGCAATATCCGTTTCACCATCACGAAGCATTTGACTCATTTTTCCAGTTCCTTCGGGAACGTCAGTCCATTGCAAATCGATGTTTTCTTTTTCAAAATCTCCGTTTTCTATTGACAAATGCCAGGGAAGATTGAAATGTTCCGGAACTCCAGCTATTTTTATTGTTTTCATTATAGGTTAGGATTTTTTAATTCGTACCAATTCCAAGAAACGCCGTCCTCCAAATATTGTTCGGTTATTTTTAGTCCAATTTTTTGTAATATTCTGTTTGATGCGATATTGGCAGTATGCGCTGCGGCTTCCATAATTTTAATATTCATCACATTAAAACCATAATCCAGCCAAGCAAAACTGGCTTCACTTGCATATCCTTTGCCCCAGAATTTTTCGTTAAACCGATAACCAATGTCGTAGAAATGAATTTTGTTATTCACCATTTCGGTGTTGTATTTTAATCCGGCCCAACCAATTAATTCATTTGTTGCTTTCAAAACAACTACAAATCGTCCAATATCATTTTGGGTGTATTGTTCTCTAACAAGCCTGATATACGCATGTACTTCGCTAATATCTGTCAATGGTTTGTTCCAAAGATATTGATGTACATTAGGATTGCTGTCCATTTCAAATAATGCTTCGGCATCTGAAACTAGCATTTCTCTTAAAATTAATCGGTCGGTTTCTAAAATAAGATTCATGTTTTACTAAAATTTAATGGTTCCCGATTTAGCCCTGATAGTAGTGAAAATCCTTTTCCTTTTTTCTTTAAAAAGGAAAATATTGCAACGTATAGCGGGAAATAGCTCCTAAAATCACACATTAATATCTTTAAAATTATTCAATCTCGCATACCGAATCATATTGGTGAAGGCTTCCTGATCCAGTTTTGGTATTTCAAGAATAGAATTTAATAAAGTGGTATCATATTCGTTGGCAGCTGTTGTAAAATAAGGGTTTAAATGTTTGCCAATACTTTCATAATACAATTTTTCGATTGTGTTTTTGTATTTGAAGTCTAACGAATTTTGTATTAATGTAAAATTGGTATAACCAACTTCCTTCATAATTAACTGCAATCCATTTACCATATTAAAACTTTTATGATGTACAATATTAAGTTGCTCAATATCGTCTCTTTCAAATGTATTTACAATCACTTTAGCGACATAATCAACAGGGATAATGTTCAAAACAGTGTCTTCATTGACAATAAAACGCACATTTTCTTGTTCTCCTTTTCGTTGAGAAGTAAAGTGAAAAAACTTTGCTAAAAGATAAAAAACCATATATTTAGAAATAAAATACTGATTTTCAATTCCTAACATTTTACCACCAATCACACTAGGACGCAGAATTTGAAAAGGCAAACCTATTTTTTTACATTCTAGTGCTATAAAATTTTCCGAATGAAATTTAGCATTTTCATACGCATTGCGATGCTCGGGTTTGAATCCTAAACTATGAAAATCATTGTCAATTAATCCTTTTCGGTTTCCAGAAGAAAAAGCGGTTCCGATGTAGATAAACTTTTTTATAAAAGGATGAAATAGATTAAAAAGTGTCTTTGTGATTTTTGTGTTTTCATCAAAAATTCTTTCCCGTTGTTCTTCATCGGTAGACAAATTCACGAATCCAGCCGAATGGATAAAATAAGCATCTTTTATTTGACTTGAAAAAGTATCTTGAATTACTGCCAAATCAGTATCGATGATTTCAATGTATTCGTGCAATTTTGTGATGCCTTTGTCTTTTATGACTTTAGGCGTATAACTGCTAGATAAAAGTTCGTTTATTCGATCTAAAGCGGAGTTTTTACCTTTATTTCGGGCAATAATAAAGAGTTTCCCATCAATTTTAGTGTTGATAAAAAGCTCCAGAATTTCATACATAATATGAGATCCCAGAACTCCTGTAGCACCTGTAAGTATTATTTTCATTATCGTTTTGTTCTAAAAAACAAATGTAGTTTTAAAAAAATTAAAGAGCACTTTTTTAAAACTACAAATGGGTATGGTTTTCAAAATTATTTTGGTTATCCCAAAGCAATTTTTTCTAATGTATACGCTATCAATTCATCAACGGCTTTGTATGGATCTTCACTGAATGTTCCCGAAGCACGATTGGCAATAATTGCGTTTAATGACAATGCTTGATGTCCTAAAAGCGATGAAAGTCCATAAATTGCTGCCGTTTCCATTTCTAAGTTGGTGATTTGGCTGTCACCAAATTTAAAATTGTCCATTTTAGAATTCAACGCTTCGTCTTGAATATTCAAACGCAACACGCGACCTTGCGGACCATAAAAACCACCGGCAGTTGCGGTAATTCCTTTGTGCATTTTATTGCTTTCTATCATTTTTTCTAATTTTTCAGAACAAGCAATCACGTATGGTTTTCCTTTTCGTAAATCCCAATTGGTGTGTTTTACAAAAGCATCCTCCATTTCAAGATTCGAAACTTCGTCAATTAAATAGGAGCGGAGCATATTGTCTAAGCCTAATCCAAATTTTGACATCACAAAACTATCCACAGGGATATCAGCTTGTAAAGAGCCTGAAGTTCCAATACGGATGATGTTCAATGAAGTCAGTTTTTCTTTTGGCTGACGGGTTTTTAAATCAATATTTACTAAAGCATCCAGTTCATTGATGACAATATCAATGTTGTCAGGACCAATTCCAGTTGACATTACTGTAATTCGCTTGCCTTTGAAAATACCGGTTTGGGTTTTGAATTCTCTTTTTTGAGTTGAAAATTCGATGCTTTCAAAAAAATGCGTGATTTTCTCCACGCGATTTTGATCTCCTACAAAAATAATATCGTGTGCAATATGTTCTGGTTTTAAATTCAAATGGTACACGCTACCGTCTGGATTTAATATTAATTCTGATGATTGTATCATTATTTTTTTGTTTGATGTTTAAGGCTTAAAGTTACTCAACCAAAGACGAATAGCGAAATACTTTTATCCTCCAACACGTTTTACTTTAAATCCTTTTTCTTTTAAAATAACCATTATTTTATCACGATAATCACCTTGTATGATAATGGAATCATCTTTGAAAGTTCCCCCAACACTCAATTTAGTTTTGATTTCCTTGGCAAGAATTTTAAAATCCTCGTCGGTTCCTTCATAACCCTCAATTATAGTAGTCGCTTTTCCTTTTCGTTTTTCGAATTTACAAATCATTGGTTCTTTTTGAACGTATAATTCGTGAGCCACTTCTTCAATTGCTTCTTCAGGAGATGGTTCGTGATCTGGAAAAAGGTTTTTTAATTGGTCTTGTAAGTCCATTTTTTTAAAAATTAATTGATTATTAAACCATTAAGAAGTTAAGAAAATTAAGTTTTTACGGCTCTTAATGGACCTTGAATTTCTTAATGGTAAAAAACAAAAAGACATCAAGCGAACTCGATGTCTTCCTTGAACTATAAATTAAAAATTATTTTTTGATTAACCCTAAATCTACTAAACGCTCGTATAAATAGGCTCCTGCGGTAATATCTTCGAATTTTTTTGGATGTTCTGCATCAATACAGTTTTCCAAACAATCCAATTTCATGTCGCTCACCGGATGCATAAAAAACGGAATAGAATAACGGGAAGTTCCCCATAATTCTCTTGGCGGGTTTACCACTTGATGAATGGTCGATTTCAATTTGTTATTTGTATGACGCGATAACATATCGCCCACATTAATGACTAATTCATCTGATTCAGCAATAGCATCAATCCATTCTCCATCGTGATTTTGTACTTGCAACCCTTTTCCTTGCGCACCCATCAACAAAGTAATCAAGTTAATATCACCGTGAGCAGCAGCTCTAATAGCGTTTGCTGGCTCAGAGGTAATCGGTGGGTAATGAATAGGTCGTAAGATTGAATTTCCGTCTTTGGCGTACTGATCAAAATAAAATTCATCTAAACCAAGGTGTAAAGCCAAAGCTCTTAAAACATAAACTCCTGTTTTCTCTAGCATTTGGTAGGCTTCTTTACCCACTACATTAAAGCGGGGAAGTTCTTTAACTTCAACATTTTCAGGATACTCTGAAGCATATTTTGAATCTTCGGACACGTATTGTCCAAAGTGCCAAAACTCCTTCAAATCACCTTCTTTTCTGCCTTTGGCATGTTCTGTTCCAAAAGAAACATAACCTCTTTGTCCGCCAATTCCAGGGATTTCGTAACTGTGCTTTGTTTCTAAAGGCAAAGCGAAAAAGTTTCTGATTTCACCATACAATTCATCAACCAGTTGGTCGTTTAAAAAATGCCCTTTGAGTGCTACGAAGCCAATATCTTCAAATGCACTTCCGATTTCATTTACAAATTTTTGTTTACGTTTCGGGTCGTCCGAAAGGAAATCACGCAAGTCAACACTAGGAATGTTTTGCATACTTTTAAATATTTTTTAATAACTTGAAGGCCTAAAACCTTGCAGATACAAATGTAAAGAATAATTTTATATCTTAATTTTAAACTTTGGAGTAAAATAAAAATATATAACAAAATATAGCTAAACTGTTATATTTTTTTATCTTTGAACCATATAATAAAACTGAAAAAATGACTTTTGACAGAAAAAATCTTACTGACAATCAATTATTAGATTTATACAAACGGATACTAAAACCAAGGCTTATAGAAGAAAAGATGTTGATTCTTATTCGTCAGGGAAAAGTATCAAAATGGTTCTCTGGAATTGGTCAAGAGGCAATTTCTGTTGGAGTTACGGCAGTTTTAGACTCGGATGAGTATATTTTACCAATGCATCGAAATTTGGGGGTTTTCACAGGAAGAGACATTCCGTTGTACCGCCTTTTTTCGCAATGGCAAGGCAAAGCCAATGGTTTTACCAAAGGTCGTGATCGCAGTTTTCACTTTGGAACACAACAATACAAGATTATAGGTATGATTTCCCACCTCGGGCCTCAATTAGGAGTTGCAGACGGAATCGCTTTGGCCAATAAACTAAAGAAAAACGGAAAAGTTACCGCAGTTTTTACTGGTGAAGGCGCTACCAGTGAAGGCGATTTTCATGAAGCGTTAAACATTGCTGCTGTATGGGAATTACCGGTGCTGTTTGTGATTGAGAATAATGGCTATGGGCTTTCGACACCTACAAATGAACAATACCGTTGCGAAAACCTAGCTGATAAGGGTAAAGGTTACGGAATGGAAAGCCATATTGTTGATGGAAATAATATTCTGGATGTGTTTAATTTGTTATCTGAATTGAAGGCTTCGATGAAAGAAAATCCACGTCCTGTTTTATTGGAATTCAAAACTTTCAGAATGCGTGGGCACGAAGAGGCGAGTGGGACCAAATATGTTCCGCAAGAGTTGATGGACATGTGGGCGATTAAAGATCCCGTAGAAAATTATAGAAAGTATTTGGCAGAAAACGGAATTCTTACAGCTGATTTTGATGCGGCTTTGCATGCTGAAATAAAGAAGGATATTGACGAAAGTCTAGTTATTGCCAATGCGGAACCGGAAATTGAGGCTACTTTAAGTGAAGAGCTAAATGATGTTTATAAACCGTATGTATTTGAGCATGTGAAACCTTCAGAAGGAAAAGAAAATATTCGTTTTATAGATGCCATTTCAGCTAGTTTGAAACAATCGATGGAGCGTCATGATAACTCAGTAATCATGGGTCAAGATATTGCGGAATATGGCGGTGCTTTTAAAATTACTGATGGTTTTGTAGCACAGTTTGGTAAAGAGCGGGTCATCAATACGCCAATTTGTGAAAGCGCAATAGTTTCGGCAGGAATGGGATTATCGATAAATGGTTATAAAGCGATTGTGGAAATGCAGTTTGCCGATTTTGTTTCGACAGGATTTAATCCAATTGTGAATTTATTAGCCAAATCACATTACCGTTGGTTAGAAAAAGCTGATGTTGTGGTACGAATGCCTTGTGGCGGAGGAACGCAAGCGGGGCCTTTTCACTCGCAAACTAATGAAGCTTGGTTTACCAAAACACCGGGTTTGAAAGTAGTTTACCCAGCCTTTCCCTATGATGCCAAAGGATTGTTGAATACGTCCATAAATGACCCGAATCCAGTATTATTTTTTGAGCACAAACAATTGTATCGGAGTATTTACCAAGATGTTCCTACTGATTATTATACCATTCCATTAGGAAAAGCGGCTTTGTTGAAAGAAGGGACTGATGTTACTATTATTTCGTTTGGAGCAGCGGTGCATTGGGCTTTGGATACTTTAACAAAAAATCCTGATATTTCTGCTGATTTGCTGGATTTAAGAACTTTACAGCCTTTGGATACTGAAGCTATTTTTGCTTCGGTAAAGAAAACGGGAAGAGTGATTATTTATCAGGAAGACAGCATGTTTGGAGGTATTGCCAGTGATATTTCGGCAATGATAATGGAAAATTGTTTCAAATATCTTGATGCACCAGTAAAACGAGTGGCAAGTTTAGACACGCCAATTCCGTTTACAAAAGCATTAGAAGATCAATATTTGCCGAAAGGCAGGTTTGAATCGGATCTTAAACAACTTTTAGCGTACTAATAATTGAACATATAATTGGGTTGTTTTTAGTGTTTTGATTCTAAAAATAACCTAATATCCAATAGATAATTATAAATAGTATAATTGTTCCAATACAACCTCCGCCTAATTTTTTGGCTCCGTAACCTGCTAGTAGTGTTTTGAAAAATCCGTTCATGATTTTATGTTTTAATTACATATAAATTTAAACTTTATTTTTATATCGGCAAACTTTATTTTAACTTAACAAAACCAGATGTGACTTATGATCAAGTATTTAAGCTAATTATTGATGATTTAAAATGTGACATGGAATTCAGTAAATTTGATAATTAATTATTTTTATAAGCCAAATAGTTATACAATCTTATTTAAAAGATAAGTTTATAAATATGAAATATTTGTAAATAATTAGTTACTAGAAACTACAGTTTATAATAAGGTACACCATTTAATTAAAAAAGGTAAAGTGTGTAACTTATTGTAAATACTACTAATCATTAAAATCTTATCGATTGATCAATTTGGCTTTTTCCTTAATTATATCACTGATTTTTCGGTTTTCAATTTTGCTTTCGAGCCAAGAAATAATATCTAAATAAAGGAAAGCCCTTTTCTCATAAGTATTTTTTTCCAATTCAATAAATCGAGCTCTCATTTTTATAAACTCCTTTTTGATATCTGTAGGATAAATAGAGTTTAAGTTTTTCAAAAATCGAATAATTTCTTTTTGCACTTCATGTAAATCATTCATTTTGATGAGGAATTTATAAGTATTTTTCAACTGATTTTCCAGATAATAATCCTTACCTAACTCATAATGAGCAATTAAACACAAAATTCGGGCAAAACACATCAAATCTTCCCGCATCGAAAGATTTTTGTTGTTTATAATTTTCTCTAAATAAAAGATACATTCCGCATATTTTTCATTTCCAAAATAAATAGAGGCAAATTTATAATAGAACAACATTTCGTGATGCTCATCAAGATGATCCGTATGAATTTTTAATTTATTTAATACTTCAGGAATTAAATATTCGCTTTCCGCAAAGGTCCCTTCTAGAATATGAAAATTCAATTTATTATTATAAACATACAAGAATGATAACGATGCAATATTATCATTTACGGGGAAACGCGGATCTTTTATGGTTTGTTCCAATAATAGTAAATACTTCTTAAATTTTGATTTGTATTTTAACATGAATAAAGATTCTAATAAATAATGGTTTCCTTTTAGGAAAAACACAGGATTCAAATAAATCATGCTGGGAGTGTCATAAAATAGGGTTACCCATTTTAAAGAATATTTATAGCACGATAGAAAATCTTGGACTAAAAAACTCCTCCAAAGATTGGCGTTGTAAAACCAATATTTTTCTCGGAAACCAAATTTTGTCTCATCAAATTTAGAAATATGTTTTTTGAAATAATCATCAATATAGGTGTATTCCTGGTCACTTTTTACATAACCTGTTTTTAGCATGATCCCATATAACTGAAGGGATAAATTAGACAATTTACTGGAAATAGTATTGCGATAATTTAATTCTTTGGCTTGGATTACCAATTCATCAGCCCGTCCTTGAATACTTCGCGTGATGTATTGTGATTCGATTAATTTTTCGAATTCTACAATTTCATAAGCCATCAATTTCTCGTCATTTTCTAAAGCGAGAATCTTTGTTTTATCCAAGATTTTTAAGCTCTGCTTATACAACCCTTTATTATAAAGAATCGCTGCAAAATCAATTTGTTCCCTCAACTGATATCTAATATTCTGGCTCGGAATATTCAATCGAATGCTCACTAAAATTTGTTTATATAAATACGATTTAAGATTTGATAATTGTACTTTTTTTATGACACCACTTTTTAAAATAAGTTTCTCATCATAGATTTCTGTTTTATCTAAAATATTGAATAATTCGATAAATTTTGTATTGGAACTAGTTTCTAATCGGCTCGCAAAAATCTTAAATTGTCTTTTTTCAGATTTTGAAAGGGATTTAATTAATACAAACAGGAAATCTTTTTGATGGTTAGCCATTGTAAAATATAGTAGCGTAATGTTTTGTAAATCAGTAGTTTATAAAGTTTTTAATTACTTTATAAGCAGTATATTTCATTAAATTGAGTTTTAGAATAAAGTAATGAAAGATATTTTTGTTATCAAGATGTGAAATTACATTAAATAAATGAAAATGAATAGAGAGAAAGTTCAAATTTTTGATACCACTTTGCGAGATGGAGAACAAGTCCCGGGATGTAAATTAGATACCAACCAAAAACTAGTTATAGCAAATCGATTAGACGAAATGGGCGTTGACATTATTGAAGCTGGTTTTCCTGTTTCAAGTCCAGGTGATTTTTTATCTGTTTCAGAAATAAGCAAAATTGTCAAAAATGCTATTGTTTGCGGATTGACAAGAGCGGTAAAAAACGATATTGATGTTGCGGCTCAAGCTTTAAAACATGCCAAAAGACCTCGTATTCATACAGGAATTGGTACTTCAGAATCCCATATTGTACACAAGCTAAATACAACAAGAGAAGATATAATAGCCAGAGCAAAATATGCAGTTTCACATGCTAAATCCTATGTTGAGGATGTAGAATTTTATGCCGAAGATGCAGGAAGAACAGATAATGAATTCTTAGCTAGAGTCTGTGAGGAAGCAATTAAATCGGGAGCCACTGTGCTTAATATTCCAGATACGACAGGGTATTGTCTGCCGGATGAATATGGTGCAAAAATTAAGTATTTAAAAGAAAACGTCAAAGGGATTGATAATGTAATTCTGTCCTGTCATTGTCATAATGATTTAGGTATGGCTACAGCTAATTCAATTGCAGGAGCAGTAAATGGAGCCAGACAAATTGAGTGCACTATTAATGGAATTGGAGAGAGAGCTGGAAATACAGCACTGGAAGAGGTGGTAATGATTTTTAAACAACATCCCTATTTGAATTTGGACACTAACATTAATACCCGTCAGCTAAATGAAATGAGCCGATTGGTTTCTGAAAGTATGGGAATGATCGTGCAACCCAATAAAGCAATTGTTGGTGCGAACGCTTTTGCGCACAGCTCTGGGATTCATCAAGATGGGGTGATAAAAAATAGAGCCACTTATGAAATTATGGATCCATTAGAAGTTGGGGTCAATGAATCCTCTATTGTTCTTACAGCCAGAAGTGGAAGAGCAGCATTGGCCTACAGAGCTAAAAAAGTAGGATACGAACTTACAAAAGTTCAATTAGACATTGTTTATGTTGAATTTTTAAGGTTTGCTGATATTAAAAAAGAAGTTTTGGATGATGACATTCATCAAATAATTGAAGCCTGTAAAATGAATAAGGAATTAATCCTTAATTAAAACATTTTGATTTTTACTTAAATCTAAATCCTATTATTATGAACTTAAAAATAGCAGTACTTTCCGGAGATGGCATTGGCCCGGAGGTAATTTTACAAGCAAAAAAAGCATTATATGCAATTGGTGTGGTTTTCGATCATGAATTTGTATTTGAGGACGCGCTTGTTGGCGGGGATGCTATTGAAAAAACAGGAAATCCCTTACCGGAGCAAACACTTAACCTTTGTTTGAATACAGATGCAGTATTGTTTGGAACAGTTGGTGATCCAAAATACGATAGCAACTCTGATCCTAAATTAAGACCATTAAGCGGATTGCTAAAATTGAGACAAGCTTTAGGATTGTATGCAAACATAAGGCCTATCAAACCCTATCATGACTTGTTAGATTTATCTCCTTTAAAAAGAAAAATAATCGAGGATACTGATTTCATTATTTTTAGAGAAATTTCTGGAGGTTCTTATTTTAGTGAAAAAAAGACCAATGAAACAGGAACTTTAGCTTCTGATCTATGTGAGTACTCTGAAGAAGAAATCATTAGAATTGCTCATTTGGCTTTCAGATCTGCACAAAAAAGACGAAAAAAAATCACTCTCGTAGACAAAGTCAGTATTCTTGAAACCTCAAGATTGTGGAGAAAAATTGTGTTAGAAATCGCTGAAATTTATCCAGACGTAGTATTAGAATTTCTTTTAGTTGATGCTGCTGCCATGCAAATTATTATTAATCCAAGACAATTTGATGTCATTCTGACGGAAAATTTATTTGGTGATATTTTATCTGATGAAGCTAGTGTAATTACAGGAGCCATTGGTTTGCTTCCATCGGCATCATTAGGAAATTCGAATGCGCTTTTTAGGCCTATCCACGGCTCTTATCCTGAAGCAAAAAGGAAAAACATCGCTAATCCTATTGCGTCAATAGTATCGGCAGCGATGCTTTTGGAACATTTTGGTCTTTTTATTGAATCTAAAAGAGTATACGAAGCCGTTCAAAAAGCCATTGAATTGAATGTCATTACGGCAGATTTAAATCCCTATTCAAAATTTGGAACAAATGAAGTGGGAGACTTTATCTCAAATTATATTTTAAGCAAAGATGATTTGTATTTCAAAAGTGATAATGTATACATAGGGCAGTCAACAATTGTTTAAAATTTTAATAAAATAATTTACATACAAATACATACATAATGGAATTAAATAAATACAGCAAAACTATAACACAGGATGAAACACAACCTGCAGCGCAAGCCATGTTGTACGGAATTGGTTTAACTGAAGACGATTTAAAAAAAGCACAGGTAGGAATCGTAAGTATGGGTTACGAAGGAAATACGTGTAACATGCACTTAAATGATCTTGCAAAAGAAGTTAAACAAGGTGTTTGGAATGCTGATTTAGTCGGTTTGATTTTTAATACTATTGGTGTCAGTGACGGTATTTCGAATGGAACAGAGGGTATGCGATTTTCATTGGTTTCTCGTGATATAATTGCGGATTCTATCGAGACAGTAATGGGAGCACAATGGTATGATAGTTTAATAGCAATTCCTGGTTGTGATAAAAATATGCCAGGAGCCTTGATTGCTATGGGAAGAGTAAATCGCCCAGCCATTATGGTGTATGGAGGATCAATTCATTCTGGAAAATGGAAGGGAGAATCTTTGAATATTGTGTCGGCTTTTGAAGCATTAGGGAAGAAATTCCAAAATACTATTTCCGATGAAGATTTTAAAGGAGTCATTCAAAATGCATGTCCAGGTGCAGGTGCTTGCGGTGGTATGTACACTGCGAACACAATGTCATCAGCCATTGAAGCTTTAGGAATGAGTTTGCCTTATAGTTCCTCGTATCCTGCTTTGAGTAAGGAAAAAAGACAAGAATGTCATGAAGCTGGAAAAGCGATCAGAATACTTTTAGAAAAAGATATTAAGCCAAGAGATATTATGACTCGTAAAGCTTTCGAGAATGCGATTACACTGGTAGCCGTTTTAGGAGGTTCTACAAATGCGGTAATGCACTTAATTGCAATGGCATATTCTGTTGATGTTGAAATTACCTTGGAAGATTTTCAAGCAATAAGTGATAAAACTCCTGTTCTTGCTGATTTGAAACCGAGTGGTAAATATATGATGGAGGATTTACATGATGTTGGAGGTGTTCCAGCGGTGATGAAGTATTTGTTAAAAGAAGGATTCATTCATGGAGACTGTTTAACAGTAACAGGAAAAACAGTTGCCGAAAATTTAGCTTCAGTTCCTGATTTAAATGATGGACAAAAAGTAATTTATGAAATCCAAAAAGCATTAAAACCAACAGGGAATATTCAAATATTGTATGGGAATCTTGCTTCTGAAGGAGCTGTTGCAAAAATAAGCGGAAAAGAAGGGGAATATTTTGAAGGGACTGCTGTTGTTTTTGAAAGCGAATTCGATGTAATTCCTGGTATTCAAGCTGGAATGGTAAAACCAGGAGATGTAGTCGTCATTAGATATTGTGGGCCAAAAGGTGGTCCTGGGATGCCTGAAATGTTAAAACCAACTTCAGCAATTATTGGCGCCGGATTAGGTAATAGTGTTGCTTTGATTACAGATGGTAGATTCTCGGGAGGTTCACATGGATTTGTGGTAGGGCACATAACACCCGAAGCATATGATGGAGGTGGTATTGCACTAGTTGAAAATGGTGATTTGATTATTATTGATGCGATAAAAAATACGATAAATCTAAAAATATCTGACACCGAATTTGCCAAAAGAAAAGCTAATTGGGTTCAACCAGCTTTGAAAGCGACAAAAGGAGTCTTATTAAAATATGCCAGATCTGTTTCAAGTGCATCTACAGGATGCGTAACAGATAAATAAAAGCCTAAAGCAATATCAAAAATCTGTCACAATTGTATTGAAACAGTTGCAACAGCTAAAAAATAAATGATGGAAAATAATAAAATATCCGGCGCCGAAGCCGTTATTAGATGCTTATTAGAAGAAGGAGTAAATTTAGTTTATGGTTATCCTGGAGGTGCCATAATGCCTGTTTATGACGAATTATATAAATTTAAAGATGAATTACACCACGTTTTAGTGCGTCATGAACAAGGCGCAACGCATGCTGCACAAGGATTTGCAAGAGCAACAGGAAAAGTGGGAGTCGCGATTGCAACTTCGGGTCCGGGAGCAACAAATTTAGTGACAGGAATTGCTGATGCGCAGATTGATTCCACTCCTATGGTATGCATCACAGGACAAGTAGGAAAACATTTGCTAGGCTCCGATGCCTTTCAAGAAACAGATATTATTGGAATTTCGACTCCGGTAACCAAATGGAATTACCAAATTACTGAAGCTTCAGAAATTCCTGAAATCATGGCTAAAGCTTTTTATATTGCTAGGTCAGGCCGTCCAGGTCCCGTATTAATTGACATTACAAAAAATGCTCAGTTTGACAAAATTGAATTTAGCTATAAAAAATGTACCAGTATTAGAAGTTACAATCCCAAGCCAGTTTTAAACCTTAAAAAAGTTCAGGAAGCGGCACAAATAATCAATACAGCTAAAAAACCGTTTATCATATTTGGACAAGGAATTATTCTTAGCCAAGCGGAAACAGAGTTAAGAGCTTTAGTAGAAAAATCAGGAATTCCGGCTGCTTGGACTATTTTAGGACTTTCGGCTTTACCAACAGATCATCCATTGAATGTAGGAATGGTAGGCATGCATGGTAATTACGGACCTAATGTTTTAACGAATGAATGTGATGTTTTAATTGCGCTTGGAATGCGTTTTGACGACCGGGTTACTGGAAATTTAGCTACTTATGCAAAACAAGCCAAAGTTATTCATCTAGAAATTGACCCTTCTGAGATCGACAAGAATGTGAAAACTACTGTGGCAGTTTTGGCAGACTTAAAAGAGTCGTTAACAGCTTTGCTTCCTTTAATCGAAAGCAACTCTCATGAATCTTGGCACAATGAGTTCAAAGAGAAATATGAAATTGAATTGGAAGCCGTAATTAATGATGAGTTAAAACCAAAGAAAGAAGGCATTTCTATGGGAGAAACGATTGAAATGATCAACAAACATTCTAAAGGAGATGCGATTATGGTTTCGGATGTTGGACAACACCAAATGTTTGCGTGTCGTTATGCCAAATTTAATTCGACTAAAAGTAATGTGACTTCTGGCGGTTTAGGAACTATGGGATTTGCATTGCCTGCTGCGATTGGTGCCAAAATGGGAATGCCAGATCGTGAAGTTGTGGCTATCATTGGTGATGGAGGTTTTCAAATGACCATTCAGGAATTAGGAACTATTTTTCAAACCAAAGTTCCTGTAAAAATTGTAGTGCTAAACAATGAATTTTTAGGAATGGTACGACAATGGCAACAATTGTTTTTTGACAAAAGATATGCTTCAACGGAGATGACCAATCCTAATTTTATAGCCATTGCCGAAGGCTATTACATCAAAGCAAAAAAAGTAACCAAAAGAGACGATTTAGATGCTGCCGTTGCTGAAATGATGGCTTCAAAAGAATCCTATTTTCTTGAAGTTATGGTAGAGAAAGAAAATAACGTATTCCCAATGATTCCTACAGGAGCATCGGTTTCTGATATCCGATTAAGTTAATATTATGGAAAATAAAACATTTACTATTTCTGTTTATTCAGAAAACAACGTTGGCTTATTAAACAGAATATCTGGAATATTCTTGAAACGCCATATTAATATTTTGAGTTTAAATGTATCCGAATCTGAAATTGAAAATGTTTCCAGATTTATCATTGTAGTTAATACAACTGAAAAATGGGTGCAAAATATAGTTGGACAAATCGAAAAACAAATAGAAGTTATCAAAGCCTTTTATCATATTGACGAAGAAACTATTTTCTTAGAAAATGCATTATTCAAAATTCAGTCGAGCTTACTCTTTGATGAAAAACAAATTCAGAATATAATTAAAGAAAGCCATGCTGAAATCGTTACGGTTGCAAGAGACTTTTTTGTAATTTCAAAATCAGGACAACGTGCTGAAATAGAATCATTATACGAAAAATTAAAACCTTTTGGAATCATGCAATTTGTTCGCTCTGGAAGAATATCGGTCTCCAAAGCAAAAATGGAGATTTCAACCTTATTAGAAGAGCTTAAACAGGAATCTGTTTAATTTTCAATAAGTAACCCTATCAATTATTAAATTTTACAATCATTAAATAATAAAAAATGGCAAATTATTTCAATTCATTACCACTTAGATTACAATTAGAACAATTAGGCGTATGCGAATTCATGGATCAATCTGAATTTGTAGACGGAATTAAAGCTTTAGCAGGAAAAAAAGTAGTCATTGTAGGGTGTGGAGCACAAGGTTTGAACCAAGGTTTGAATATGAGAGATTCTGGTTTAGATATTTCTTATGCATTGCGCGCAGATGCAATTTTAGAACAAAGAGCTTCGTTTAAAAATGCTTCTGATAATGGATTCAAAGTGGGAACGTATGAAGAATTAATTCCAACGGCTGATTTGGTATGTAACCTTACGCCAGATAAGCAACATACTGCTGTAGTTACAGCGATTATGCCTTTGATGAAAAACGGATCAACTTTGGCTTATTCTCACGGTTTTAATATTGTAGAGGAAGGAATGCAAATTCGTAAAGACATCACTGTAATTATGTGTGCACCAAAATGTCCAGGATCTGAAGTACGTGAAGAGTATAAAAGAGGTTTTGGTGTGCCAACTTTAATCGCCGTTCACCCAGAAAACAATCCAAACGGAGCAGGTTTCGAACAAGCAAAAGCGTATGCAGTTGCTACTGGAGGTCACAAAGCTGGAGTGTTGAACTCTTCATTTGTAGCCGAAGTAAAATCGGATTTAATGGGAGAACAAACCATTCTTTGTGGGATGTTACAAACAGGTTCCATTTTATGTTTCGACAAAATGGTTGAAAAAGGAATCGAGCCAGCTTATGCTTCTAAATTAATTCAATACGGTTGGGAAACAGTAACGGAAGCTTTGAAACACGGTGGGATTACAAACATGATGGATCGTTTGTCAAATCCTGCAAAAATTGAAGCGTATGAATTAGCCGATGAATTAAAAGAGATCATGCGTCCATTGTTTCAAAAACACATGGATGATATTATTTCTGGTGAATTTTCAAAAAACATGATGATTGATTGGGCTAATGATGATATTAATTTATTGACTTGGAGAGCTGCAACTGCAGAAACTAAATTCGAAAAAACAGCACCAACAGCAGCACATATTTCTGAGCAAGAGTATTTTGACAATGGTGTTTTGATGATTGCAATGGTAAAAGCGGGTGTAGAATTGGCTTTTGAAACAATGACGCAAACAGGAATTATTGAAGAATCCGCATATTACGAATCGTTACACGAACTGCCATTGATTGCAAATACGGTAGCCCGAAAAAAATTATATGAAATGAACAGAATCATTTCGGATACTGCGGAATATGGTTGTTATTTATTTGATCATGCTTGCAAACCGTTATTAACTGAATTCATGAAAACAGTCGATACGAATGTAATAGGAAAACCTTTTTCAACTTCAAATGGAGTAGATAATGCAGTTCTTATTGCTGTAAACAAAAGTATTCGTCAGCATCCCATTGAAGAAGTAGGGGAATGGTTGAGAGAATCAATGACAGCTATGAAACAAATAGGATAATAAAACCGTAATAACCACACAAGGGTGGGTTGGGATTAGCACTATATCATTTGATTTTATAATATTTTGAATTAGTTAAAATTTATTAAAAAGGAGAAATGCATATAATTGCTTATACATTCACTTAACTTTATACAAGCTTAAAGTTGAGTGAGGTAATCCCTAAGAAGCAGAAAAAGAATAATAGATCCTTTTTTAATAAATCATGTTTAAAAAATTTAGTAATTATACCGTGATTGAACTAAATAGTTTTGGTTGATTATTGTTCAAAAAATCATAGTTTGTAGTACTAAAATAATTGTAGTTAAATTTTGTTGGTACCAAAGGCGAGAAGGATAGCAATCTTTTTGCCTTTTTTTATTCCGCATTTTTGTCAAAAACCACAAATACAAAACAAATTAGCACTAAAAAGGCATTTTCATTTAAGAATCTATTTTTTTTAAGAGTATTAATAATTTAAATAACTTTAAGAATAGCGCGAGATTTAATACTTTTATAAAAAATTATAACATGAGCTACTACAAAATTGAAAATTTAGAACAATATTTTAAACATTACAATAAATCAGTTCGTGAACCTAGAAAATTTTGGGGTAAAATAGCAGAAGAAAATTTCACTTGGTACCAACAATGGGATAAAGTTGTTGAGTTTAACATGGCTGATGCCGATATAAAATGGTTTACTGAAGCAAAAGTAAATATTGTAAAAAACTGTGTCGATAGACATCTTGCTAAAAGAGGCGAAAAGACAGCAATTATTTTTGAACCGAATAATCCTTCAGAAGCAGCATTGCATATTACTTATAATGAGTTACACCAGCGGGTATGTAAAATGGCAAATGTATTGCGTGAGCAAGGCATAAAAAAAGGAGATCGAGTTTGTATTTATTTGCCCATGATTCCGGAACTGGCAGTCTCAGTATTAGCTTGTGCCAGGATTGGAGCGATACATTCAGTTGTTTTTGCTGGGTTTTCATCTACGGCTGTAGCCACACGTATTAATGACAGTGAATGTAAAATGGTTATTACCTCAGATGGAGGTTACCGTGGTAGCAAAACTATTGATTTAAAAGAAATTGTAGATGAAGCATTAGAAAAATGTACTTGTGTTGAAAAAGTTTTAGTGGCTAAAAGAATTCACTCTGATATTAAGATGAAAGAAGGGCGTGACCAATGGTTGCAACCCCTCTTAGATCAAGCATCAGATAATAATGTAGCAGAAATAATGGATGCTGAAGACCCATTGTTTATTCTATACACTTCTGGTTCAACTGGTAAGCCAAAAGGAATGGTGCACACTACTGCAGGATATATGGTGTACACAGCCTATACCTTCAAGAATGTATTTAATTATGAAGAAAACGATGTTTTTTGGTGTACTGCCGATATAGGCTGGATTACAGGACATTCTTATATTCTTTATGGACCATTATTGAACGGTGCAACAACAGTAATTTTTGAAGGAGTTCCTTCGTATCCTGATTTTAGTCGTTTTTGGGAAGTAATCGAAAAACACAAAGTAACACAGTTTTATACGGCGCCAACAGCCATACGCGCTTTGGCAAAAGAGAATATTGAATTTGTACAAAAATATCCACTGAAATCACTTAAAGTAATTGGATCCGTTGGTGAACCTATCAATGAAGAAGCGTGGCATTGGTACAATGATCACGTGGGAGATAAAAGATGTCCTGTCGTAGACACTTGGTGGCAAACAGAAACGGGTGGTATTATGATTTCGCCTTTGGCATTTGTAACACCAACAAAACCAACGTATGCTACGTTGCCATTACCTGGAATCCAACCCGTATTAATGGACGACAAGCGAAATGAAATAGAAGGAAATCAAGTCGTTGGAAGTTTATGTATTAAATTTCCCTGGCCAGGTATTGCCAGAACTATTTGGGGCGATCATCAACGCTATAAAGACACTTATTTCTCTGCTTTTCCAGGTAAATTTTTTACAGGTGATGGAGCTTTGCGTGACGAAGTAGGCTATTATAGAATAACTGGTAGAGTAGATGATGTGGTAATTGTTTCAGGCCATAACCTAGGAACGGCCCCCATTGAGGATGCCATAAATGAACATCCAGCAGTTGCAGAATCAGCGATTGTAGGTTTTCCGCATGATATCAAAGGAAATGCCTTGTATGGCTTTGTTATTCTAAAAGAGACAGGCGAAACCCGAAATAAAGAAAATTTAGCTAAAGAAATTAATCAGCATATATCAGATCATATTGGTCCCATTGCTAAATTGGATAAAATTCAGTTTGTTTCCGGTTTGCCCAAAACACGTTCCGGTAAAATCATGCGTAGGATTCTTCGAAAAATTGCGGAAGGAGATTATTCTAATTTTGGAGATATTTCAACACTATTAAATCCTGAAATTGTAGAAGAAATAAAAGAAGGGAAATTGTAAATCAAACCTTTGGTGATTTTGTTTCATTTTTTAAAAAATGAAACAAAATCATATATGAATCAACTTCCAAAGCTAAAAATATAAATAATAGACACGTTTTTTTATTAATATAATTGTAATAATGCTAAACAAATCCATAAATTTACTTCAACATGAAAAATAAAGAAGTAATAATTATTGGTGGTGGTTTGGCAGGATTGACATCGGCTATACATTTATCTAAATTAGGTCTTGAAGTCACAGTAATAGAAAAGAATAGCTATCCGAAACATAAAGTTTGTGGCGAATACATCTCTAATGAAGTACTGCCATATCTCAATTGGTTGGGTTTAAATATTAATGAATTACAACCTACTAATATAACTAAACTTGAATTTTCTACAGTAAAAGGAAAAATAATAAAAAGCGCTTTGCCTCTGGGAGGTTTTGGAATTAGCCGTTTTGCTTTAGACGAACATTTGTATAAGAAAGCACTTGAAAATGGATGCAAAATTCTTCAAGACAATGTAGAAAATATACTATTTGAGACCAATCAATTTACTGTTACGACTGCTAATAAAAACATTTTAAAATCAGAAATAGTTATTGGTGCATTTGGAAAACGTTCTACTATTGACCAAAAATTAAATAGGGATTTCATTCAAAAAAAATCATATTGGTTGGCTGTTAAGGCGCATTATTCGGGAGATTTTCCAAATGACAGTGTTGGTCTTCATAATTTTAAAGGAGGATATTGCGGAGTTTCTAAAGTCGAAAACGACATGATTAACATTTGTTATTTAACAGATTATGAGACTTTTAAGCAGTTTAAAAATATTGATGAATATCAAAAAAGTGTAGTTTCTGAAAACCCTCATTTAAGAGTAATTTTCGAAAAAAGTAGCTTGCTTTTTGAAAAACCTTTGACCATCAGTCAAATTTCCTTTGAAAAAAAACAAGCTGTTGAAAATCATATTTTAATGATTGGCGATACAGCGGGATTAATTCATCCGCTTTGCGGAAATGGAATGGCAATGGCTATCCATAGCGCTAAAATTGTTTCGGAATTAGTAGTTAAATACTATACGGATAAAATTAAATCCCGAGATGAATTAGAAAAGCAATACATTCTCGAGTGGAATTTTAATTTCAAAGCAAGACTTAAAATGGGACGACTTTTATCCAATATTTTGCAAAAGCAAAAACTTTCAGCAGCATTACTGCATTTATTAATTATATTTCCGTTTATAATGCCTCATATTATTAAAAAAACGCATGGAAATCCCCTAATTCTTAACTCTTAAATGGCCCTAAATACCACATATCGAACAGATAGACCAGAAATAATGGATGATTTTTCCATGGAAGGGGAAATCTTACGTGATGCATTAGACAAAATTGCTAGAATAAATCAGCTTTTAGGAGGAAACCAACTAACTTTACATGGGGTTCAAGAATTGTTACCGTCTTTATCTGAAACTAAAGAAATTGTAATCGTTGATGTGGGTTGTGGTAATGGTGATATGTTGCGAACCTTAGCTGAATATGGAATAAAAAAAAATCTAAAATTTAAATTAATAGGTATAGACGCAAATAATTTTACAGTTTCTCATGCGCAAAAATTATCTGATAATTATTCCAATATTAATTATCAATGTCAGGATATTTTTGATGAATCATTTAAGGAATTAAAGTATGATATTCTTTTATGTACCTTGACGTTACATCATTTTAAAGAAGATGAAATTAGTAAGTTACTAGGTGTTTTTTATACTAATGCAGCAATTGGAATTGTCATAAACGATTTACACAGAAGCGCAGTAGCCTATCGTTTATTTCAGGTATTGTGCATTGTATTTCAATTAAATGAGATGTCTCGAGAAGATGGTTTAACTTCCATTTTAAGAGGATTTAAAAAAGAAGAATTAGTTCAATTCTCCAAAAAATTAAACTTTAATAACTATAAAATTCATTGGAAATGGGCTTTTCGTTACCAATGGATAATTTCTAAAATATGAGTGTAAAAATTAAAACCGTAACCAAACAGTTACCCAAATATTCTAGAAACACTGATGAAATTATTCCTTTTTTAGATGCTTGGCTCATCGGCCAAGATGAACGCTTCATTAGAAAAGTAAAGAAAATATTCGAAGGAGCAGCAGTTGATAAGCGGTATTCTATTATGGATCCAATTGAAGTATTTACAAAAACTTCATTTGAAGAAAGAAACGATATTTATGTTCGCGAAGTGATCGATTTAGGTGAAAAAGTTTTAGAAAAAGCGTTAAAAAAAGCCAATTGGAATCCTGAAGATTTAGATTACATCATAACGGTAAGTTGTACTGGGATTATGATTCCTTCCTTAGACGCTTATTTGATTAACAAACTCAAATTGCGTCAGGATATCGTTCGTCTTCCAGTAACTGAAATGGGTTGTGCTGCTGGAATCTCAGGAATTATTTATGCTAAAAATTTCCTCCAGGCAAATCCAGGAAAACGAGCAGCAGTAATTGCCGTTGAAAGCCCTACTGCAACATTTCAATTAGATGATTTTTCCATGTCAAATATTGTAAGTGCAGCAATTTTTGGGGATGGTGCGGCTTGTGTTTTACTTACTTCCCATGAAAACGACGAAGGACCGGAAATTTTATCGGAAGAAATGTACCATTTTTACGATAACATTCACATGATGGGCTTTAAATTGACGAATTCTGGTTTACAAATGGTGCTTGATATAGAAGTTCCAGAAACGATTGCTTCTCATTTTCCGGATATTATTCATCCTTTTTTGAAAAAAAATAATTTAAAAATGGAAGATATTGATCATTTAATTTTTCATCCAGGAGGAAAAAAAATTGTGCAAACGGTTGAAGCATTGTTTTCGGGTTTAGGGAAAAATATTGATGATACGAAAGAAGTTTTACGTTTGTACGGCAATATGTCCAGTGCAACGGTTTTATATGTTTTAGAACGTATTATGGACAGTAATCCCAAAAAAGGAGACAAAGGATTAATGTTGAGTTTTGGTCCTGGGTTTTCAGCACAGCGAGTTCTCTTACAGTTTTAAATAAGTTAAAAACTGGTTTCACAGATTTTGTGAAATCTCATTATTGTAGTGGTAATAATTTGCTAAATCTACTTTCAAAAAAAATGACTAACCGAGAGATTATATCTAAATTACCGTATTCAAAGCCGTTTCTATTTGTGGACGAAATAGTCCAAATCAATGAAAATGAAGTGGAAGGGACTTACACTTTTGATGAAAACCTTGATTTTTATAAAGGGCATTTTAAAGAAAATCCAATTACTCCTGGAGTAATTTTAACGGAAGTTATGGCGCAAATTGGTTTAGTCTCTTTAGGGATTTTTTTATTAGACAATTTATTTAACACAACTACTTCAATTGCTTTAACATCAACTGAAATAGAATTTTTAAAACCTGTTTTTCCAAATGAAAAAGTAACTGTAATTTCTGAAAAAATATACTTCCGGTTTGGAAAATTAAAATGTAAAGTAAAAATGGTGAATGAAAGTGGAGAAACGATTTGTAAAGGAATAATTGCAGGAATGGTAATTTCTAAATAAATGAAAAAACGTGTCGTAATTACTGGTCTTGGTGTAGTTGCTCCAAATGGAGTAGGACTTGATGCGTTTACACATGCAATCAAAAACGGAATCTCTGGTATCAAGCATGATCCCGAATTAGAACGGTTACAATTCTCTTGCCAGATAGCAGGAAAACCGGAAGTTCCTACTGAGCTAGCATTAAAATATTTTTCAGAATTAGAGTTGCGCAATTTCAATTCAACTGGAATTTTATATGGTGTCATTGCTGGAATGGATGCCTGGAAAGATGCAGGATTGTCGTTAAATAGTAATGAAGAACCGGATTGGGACAGCGGTACTATTTTTGGCACCGGAACCTCTGGAATTGAAAAATTTCGCGAAAGTATCTATAAAATAGATGATTTTCAAACTCGTAGATTAGGAAGTACAGCAGTTGCTCAAACCATGAATAGCGGCGTAAGTGCTTATTTAGGTGGTAAATTGGGTTTAGGAAATCAGGTTTCAACAAATTCGTCGGCATGTACTACAGGAACGGAGAGTATTTTGATGGCTTTTGAAAGGATAAAATCAGGTCAGGCGAAACGTATTTTGGCCGGAAGCACCAGTGATTCGGGGCCTTATATTTGGGGTGGATTTGATGCTATGAAAGTTTGCACGTTTAAGCATAATGATTCACCGGAACAAGGGTCAAGACCTATGAGTTCAAGCGCATCAGGATTTGTTCCGGGAAGTGGGGCAGGAGCTTTGGTTTTGGAAGATTTAGAAAGTGCGATTAAGCGTGGGACTACAATTTATGCCGAAGTTTTGGGAGGAAATGTAAATTCCGGCGGACAACGCGGACTGGGTACTATGACAGCTCCCAATCCAATTGCAGTACAAAAATGCATCCAAAATGCATTGATCAATGCAGGAATCTCTACTAATGAAATTGATGCAATCAACGGGCATTTGACAGCCACATCAAAAGATAGTTTGGAAATGCATAATTGGAGCAAAGCATTACAAAGAAGGGGAATTGATTTTCCATATATTAACTCTTTAAAATCAATGATTGGACATTGTTTATCTGCTGCGGGAAGTATCGAAAGTGTGGCCTCCGTATTGCAGTTGCATCAGGGATTTATATTTCCAAATATCAATTGTGACGATTTACACCCTGAAATTGTTGCCCTCATTGATGGATCTAGAATTCCACAACAACTCATTAATAAAGATTTAAATATAATTGCTAAAGCCAGTTTTGGTTTTGGGGATGTGAATGGTTGTGTAATTTTTAAAAAATATAAAGTTTAAAAAAATTAAAATTTAAAGATTAAAATATGAACAAACAGGAAAGCATTCAAGAGTTAAAAAACATTGTAAAACCATACGTCTTAAATCAAGAAGCCTTTGATACACTGACAGAAGAAACCGATTTTATTACTGATTTGAAAATTAATTCGGCCAATTTAGTTGACGTTATTTTAGATATTGAAGAGAAATATAACATTGTTATTGACAATGAATCAATGGAGCGAATGATAAATGTAAAATCTGCGATGGAAATTATTGAAACTAAATTATCAGAAAAATAGTAATCCCAAATTGCTATTTTTACAAGAATTAGTATGGATAGACACCTTTTAATTTTTATTAATTTATTTCATTGGTTATAGTCAATTACTAATTACCGATTAGTCTAAAATCCAACACCCTAAAAATGATAGGTAATGATATAATTGATTTGGCTTTGGCTAAAAAAGAAAGTAACTGGAGACGCAAAGGATATTTAGATAAAATATTTACTCCCACGGAACAATGGCTTATTTTGGGCTCCTCAAAACCTGATACTATGGTTTGGAACCTATGGTCGAGAAAGGAAGCTGCTTACAAGATTTACAATAGAGAAACAGGAATCAGAGGGTATTTTCCATTGCAATTAGAATGTTTTTATGAAAGCCAAACTATAGGAAGTGTTTCTATACAAGGAAAAACATATTTTACTAAAACTAAAATTTCAAATACTAAAATACACACAATAGCAGTGGCAAATCCGGTGTATTTTGATGAAATAACGACATTGAATACAAGAGTTAAAATCAGTAAAATAAATGGAATTCCTTTTATACTAGATCAAACTACTAAAAAAATAAAACCGGTATCAATAAGCCATCATGGAAAATTGTGGGTTGGAATAACGTTATTAGATCAAAATTTTAGATATAATAATTTACTTAATCCCCAGTCTTGATTTTAATTTCAAAAATAGCAAAGCAGTTTTATAAGCATCTTCCGCAGCAGAATTACGTTCACTCTTGTTTATATTGTAAATAGTACACAATTCGTCCAAAGAAAACTGCTTCTCATTAATATCATTCAGTTTGCGATGCATAACATCTACATCTAAAGCCTCATTTTTTAATCTTCCACAATCTAACCTATCTAAGGCTGCGTTGATCATTTCAACATCAAAATCAATGTGATGGCCTACTAAAATAGAGTTCCCGATAAATTCAATTAATGATTTTATAGCATCAGGTTCTCCTAATTTCTTCATCTTACTTTCTACCAAAAATTCATTTGAAAGTCCGTTATCATGAAAAAATTTATATTGTAATAAAACGGCTTCGAAGCTATCCCCAATAATAATGCTGTCATCAATTACTGCAAAAGAACCAATTGACAATATTACATCCTTGATAGGATTTAATCCTGAGGTTTCTGTAGACAGTACAACAAAACGAGTTGATTTTTTATCAAATTTAGAAAGATATGTCTTCCAAAATTCAGGATACTCTTTGTTAATGTGTTTTAGCCAGTCTAACATAATTATGAAAATTGAGTAAGTTGAAATTTACTTTTAATTAATTCTTCCAATTCTCTCATAGGGGATAATGCATTTTTTAATTTCTCTTTATCAATTTTAGACAATTCTTCTAAATTTATAAATTGCCCTGTATTATCATTTTTCAAACCTTCTAAAGTTCTAAATTTTGATAATGTTATAAAGGCTTCCGCACAATTCAGATAGATTTCGGTATGTTTAGGATCTACTATCGCTAACTGCTTAAAGCGTTGGCTGGTATTATTGATTCCTCTGATATCAAAATTTAATGTAAATAAACGTGCACCATCAATTAATGGCATCAAGGCACGAGTTTTAATATCAAATTTATCTTTATTTGGGCCTTCTTCCTCAACATTGAATTTTTTGAAAAAACTTAGTGGAGAATTTTTTCTCAAAGCATCGTTTCCTAAAAAGTCAAAGAATAAAGTATTGTTTTTGGCATTTTTGAAAACTACATTTCCTATAGCATCTTCAATTTTTTGTTCACCAAAAGTAATTTCATAATCAAAGAAAATACTACTCAAATCATTACTATTTTCTCCGGGAGTGTTCATCCAACTGTCGTATTGTTTTGTCCAGTCTGTCAGTGATTTACACCAAAGCATGTTGCTTCCCATATGTCCGTTTGGGCATAGTTCGTACCCAATTTTTTCGAGTGTCAATGTGGTTCTTTTTCCAAGTTTAAGAAAATAATCTTTTACTTCCCGATATTTATCAGCAGACACATCTTCAAAAATTAAAATACTGTCTTGATCTGTCAGTAACAATTGTTCTTTTCTACCCTGACTACCTATGCTCAACCATGCAAATCGGGCTGGAGGAGAGCCTAATTCTAAAATTGATAATTCGACCGAACGTTTAATAATAGCTAAGTTGATTTCACTGGCAATATTAAAAATGTGTGAAAGGGGTATGTTTTTAGAAATTGATGTCTGTATCAAATCAGTCAGACGATCCCGAATTTGTTTTAACTCTTTTGGTGCTTGACACCGTTTAATTTCTTTAATTAAAACTCCTGGATTACTGGCTTGAGCAACAATTAAATCGTGTTCAGATATAATACCTTTGACCATTGATTTATCAGTACCATCTTTTGTAACACACAAATGAGTTACATTATACTTTAACATCAATAATTGAGCTTCAGCTAAGGAAACATTTTCTAAAACTGTAATCACTGGAGATGACATTATTTTATCTACTGTAACTGATACCGGAAAACGGCCTGTGGCAATTTTAGAACGCATGTCTGTATCAGTAATAATTCCTAAAGGGAAATTATTATCACATATCACAATGTTGTTCTTTAAGGCTTCTGTCATTAATTGTGCTACATCTTTTACAATAGCATTAGTTGTTGCTATTAAAGGAGTGTTATTATACGATAATGATTGAAAATACTGCATTTCCGATTGTTGATCAGAATAAAATACATTATCAGATATCAATTTGCCTATTGAATTTTCTTTATCCTTTGGGTTTCGGGTGTTTACTGCAAAACTTTCTAACAAGAAATTTAATACATCCGAATTATTGGCTACAAAAGGTCGAAAAGTAGCTATTGGAATAGCGTAAACAACACTTTCTTCTCTAGCTTTAGCCGTCATCATATAATTATTTTTGGCAAAAAAGGGACGCAAGCCAAAAATATCTCCCTCGTTACACTTGTTTAACAGCGTTTCCTCAGCATCTGCTATAACAGATAAATTGATGACTCCGGAAGCTACTACATAAAAACTATCGTGTAAAAGATCATTTATTTGAAATAATGTTTTGTGCTTTTCTAGGTTTACAACACGAATACTTGTCGCTATTTCAGATAATTCATGAAATGTCAAGTGATTAAAGGGTGGATATTCTTTTAAAAAATCAGCAATGTATTCCGCAATTGTATTCATAATTAGTATGTAAAAAATCTATATGTTGTAAAAATAACAAATTTTAAAATTATAACACAGTCATTATTGAGGCAAAATAATTAATTTATAGATTACTTAATCTTTTCATAAATAAATCAATAATGTTGTTAAGTTATAGGAAGTTATTTTACTTTTATATTTAAAACTAAACATATTAAATCATGAAATTATTTAGAAAAATACTTTTTCCGTTTATTGCATTATTGATTGTGAATTTTATTAATGCTCAAGAAAAACCGACTACAAGTAAAGAAGTTGCTACAGGCAAAATTAATGGTGCAACAATTACTATTAATTATGACAGTCCTGCAGTTAAAGGAAGAGAAATTTGGGGAAAATTAGTTCCCTTTAATGAAGTTTGGCGTGCAGGTGCAAATGAAGCAACTACATTTGAAACGGACAAGGATCTTTTAATTGAGGGGTCAAAGTTGCCAGCGGGTAAATATTCCTTTTTTGTTGTTCCTAAAGAAAAAGAAAGTGTTATTATTTTCAATAAAGAAGCTAAACAATGGGGTGCTTATAAATATAAAGTAAAAGAAGATCAAATTAGAGTTGTTGTGAAACAACAAGTTGCAAAGACAATAGCTGAAAAATTAATTTATAAAATAAATACAAATAATATTGTGTTAAGCTGGGAAAAATGGAACATCCCATTTTCTATTAAATAAAAACGAATCATATTTACTGTTTAGCATCACCACTTGGTGATGTTTTTTTTTGAATAATAAAGAAACCTTTTTAATATTAAATAAATTCTATTTTACATAATATAAATTATAGTGCAAATTTATACATTATAAATCGTCTTGTTAAATTAATTAATACAAACTATAATTTCTTTAAATCAGATAAGATTAAATGTGTTGTAGGTTCACCATATACTAGTAGTCGATCTATAAATTGTTGCAAATGCAATTGATCAATTAAAACAACTTTCATAAAAATATTATGTGTTCCCGTAATTCTATAGATTTCATAAATTTCAGGAAATTCATCTAAATGATCACTAAACACTATAAGTTTTCCACTAAACAATTTGAACATGATAAATACTTCTAAACCAAAACCAAGTTTTCTGTTATCAAGTTGAAGATTATATCCTTTAATAACTTCTGTATCTTCTAATTTTTGGACGCGTTCTCTTACTGATGATGGCGAAAGCCCTATATTTTTTCCAATTTCAACAAATGAAATTCGGGAATTAACTTTAAGATTTTCAATAATTTTTAAATCTATAGTATCTACCATTTATAAAGTTTTATAAAGGCTAATTTACATTTTTATTATGGAATAATAGCCCTAAATCAATTGATTAAATTTTAATTTATTTACCACTTGATTTAATTTTGTCGGATGGATATGATGTTATTATTGCTTACTATTGGAATTTTCATTGGCTTTTTTGTTCAAACTATTACCGGTTTTGCAGGTGCTCTGATTGCTTTACCTTTTTTACTATTAGTTATGCCATTATCAGAAGCTATTGCTTATCTATCTATATTTTATTTTATATCAACTCCAATTTATGTTTATAAAGAATGGAAATATATCGATAAACCACTTCTTAAAAAAATAGCATTGTCGTCATTTATTGGTCTTATTGCAGGAATAGTAGTTTTAAGTTATGGAAAACCGATGATTCTAAAAAAAGCCTTGGGTATATTTATTATTTTGTTTGTACTAAACAGTTTAAGAACTAAAAAAGAAATACAATTATTCTCCAAAATGAAATTTATATTAGGTTTTTTAGGAGGATTTTTTTCTGGTGTTTTTTCAACTGGAGGTCCTTTATATGTTGTTCTTGTGAATAACGAAACCTCAGATGTAAAGACATTACGAGCTACAATGTTTGGAATTTTGGGTTTAGTAACTATAATGAGAATTCCCGTATTAGCATTTGAAGGTATTTTAACTTTGAATCAATTGTACAACGCTCTTTATGTTCTGCCTTTTTTTATATTAGCACTCGTATTGGGTAAAAAAGTGTATCTCAAATTAAATGATGTTCTTTTAAAGAAAATTATGTTGGGGCTGCTTTTTATGTCAGGAATCATGTTATTGCTAAAAAATTAGCAGTAAATTAAATTACCTTTGCAAAAAATTAAAAAATTCCAATTTTCATGATTGATACCGAGATGACAAGAACAAAATACATCAAATTAATTCTAATTTTAGGTTCATTAACGGCACTGGGACCATTTTCAATTGATATGTATTTACCTGGTTTTGCTGGAATTGCTAAAGACCTAAACACAACAGTAGCGAATGTTTCCATGACATTATCGAGTTATTTCATTGGAATTTCAGCGGGACAATTGCTTTACGGACCTTTATTAGATCGTTTTGGTCGAAAAAAACCACTTTTTATAGGATTATTAGTGTATATATTAGCTTCATTGGGCTGTGTTTTTGTTACGGATATTGATACTTTTATCGGACTGCGATTTATTCAGGCTGTTGGGAGTTGCGCTGCAACTGTCGCTTCGGTATCTATGGTTCGCGATCTTTTTCCAGTAAAAGACATTCCTAAAGTATTCTCTTTATTAATGCTAGTTGTGGGGCTTTCGCCAATGTTAGCACCTACAGTTGGAGGTTATGTTACTGAAGATTATGGTTGGCATACCGTTTTTTTTATATTGATGTGCATGGGAATTGTTATTCTTGTTGCCGCTCAAATTATTTTGCCTAATACGTTTAAACCAGACACTTCAATCTCCTTAAAACCGAAGCTAATTATTACAAATTTTATAAGTATTGTAAAAGAACCTCAGTTTTACACCTATGCTTTTACAGGGGCGGTGGCTTTTTCAGGATTATTTACTTACGTAGCGGCTTCTCCAATTTTATTTATGGATGTTTTCAAAGTAGATCCCAAAACATACGGTTGGATATTTGCCTTTATGTCTTTAAGTTTTATAGGAGCGAGTCAACTAAATTCGTTGTTACTACGAAAATTTACAAGTGAGCAAATGATTTTGGGTGCTTTGATAACGCAGTCAATAATCAGTGTTTTATTTTTAGTATTATCTATGAATACTCTTTTAGGCTTGTATGAAACTATCACGATGTTATTTTTATTTCTGGCATGTTTAGGGATTTCTAATCCAAATACGGCGGGACTTACCCTTGCTCCTTTCTCTAGAAACGCAGGAAGTGCATCGGCTTTAATGGGCGCAATTCAATTAGGATTGGGTGCTTTGGCTTCTTTTGCAGTGGGTATTTTTGTAAAAGACTCTATGTTACCAATGGTACTAATTATGGCTGTTTCAACCATTCTGGCTTTAACGATTTTAGTTATTGGAAAACGAAATATAAAAAAAACTATTACTTCTCCTGATAAGGAAATTGTAATAGTTCATTAATATCTAATTAAAAGAGGACGACTTAATTACGTTCTCTTTTGTTTTTTAATTGGTTGTTCCGTTTTGGATAGGGCATCATTTTTTGTTTGCAACAAATGATTTGCCAATAGTTTTTCTATCAGTTCCTCTTTAGTCAAATGATGAAAAACCGTTTTTATTTTTTCTTTGAATTCTGGTGCAACATCATGATTGGGCTTGGTCTTAAAGATTTGCTTGGCCCACAATAATGTATTGTTTTCTTCGATGCTGGCAACGGTTGGTTTTTTAAATTCAACAAATTTTATTCCTAATTCCTTTTCAAAATCAACTATTTCTACTACTTCTTCTGGTTGTAATACCGTTAAAGAAAGTCCCTTTGCTCCTGCTCTGGCCGTTCTTCCGCTACGATGCACATAGGCTTCATAAACATCCGGTAAATGATAATTAACAACATAAGAAATTTCTTTTACATCAATTCCTCTCGCTGCTAAATCAGTGGCTACTAAAATATTGATGTGTCCTTCACGGAATTGTTCCATGATTCTGTCCCGAATTCCTTGAGATAAGCTTCCGTGCAATGCGCCTGATGAAAAACGATTAATGGCCAAGTTTTTTGCTAATTTATTGACAGCAGCTTTTGTTTTGCAAAAAATAATACCGCGTTCGCCTTCCTTAGAATTCAAAAAATGCATCAAAACATCTAGTTTTTCAATAGGATCTACTACAATATACTGATGATCAATTCCTTGATTTCCTAGTGTTTCCATATTAGCACTAACATGTACTACATTTTTATTCAAGTAGTTTTGGACTAGCTGTTTTACAGTTCCTGGCATGGTTGCCGAGAATAAAAAAGTTTTATGGTTAGGCAGCTCAGCAATAATTTCGTCTAAACTTTCTTTTAATATTGTCACCATTTCATCGGCTTCATCCAGCACGAGGAATTTAGTTTCTTTTAAATTTATAGCTTTACGCTGAATCAAATCGATTAATCTTCCTGGAGTAGCCACAACAATATGTGTAGGTGATGACAATCTTTCGATTTGTGGCTTAATTGGAATACCTCCACACGTTGCTGCAATAGAAACTTCGGGTAGGAATTTAGCAAAAAATTCTAAATTTTTAAATATTTGTTGGCCTAATTCCCTTGTTGGTACAAGAATTATTGCTTGAACGACAGGAGAATTAATATCTATTAATTGTAAAATTGGTAATCCAAATGCGGCTGTTTTTCCAGTTCCAGTTTTAGCAAGCCCAACTAAATCCGTTGTATTGGATAGTAATAACGGAATTGTTTTTAGCTGAATTTCTGTTGGCACAACAATTTTTAATTCGGCTATCGCTTTGAGTATGGGTGCTGAAATTCCTAAATCAGAGAATTGTTTTGGCATTTTTTAGATTTTATAATTGTATAAAAAAAGTTGTTTTGTAAACGTAATATTTAGCCCCAATGGTCGCGACATCCTTTTCTTTTTTTCTTTAAGAAAAGAAAAGATACAGCAGACAGCGGGAAATGGCTCCTGAAAATAATTAATCGGCTTCGTTCATGATTTTCTCACGATATTTCTTTCCTATTAATAAGGTCATTTTTAGTTTGTAATCGTCTACCAACCACTCTCTGTAATTTTTACTGCATTGACTCAAACATTTAGAGTAGCGCTTGATGCGGCACTCAATATCATCTTCTAATTCACGCATCAATGCTTTTGCCTGTTGCAATTCTTCGGTATTATCTACGCACATGGCAGCATGCTGCTCTAAGGATTTTTCCAAAACTACTTTAGAACGTAAATTTTGCTTGATAATTAGTTTGTGTTCTTCATCGACATCAAAAGTTACTACAGCTGTTTTACTGAATTTAGCACGTAATTCAGGTGACATATTGTATTTAAAATACAATTCGATCTCTGTATCATCCCGTAAATTTTCTAGATAGAATTCAGGGGATTTAAAGATGTGTTGCCAGTTTACGGGCTCACTCCACAATCCAAACCGCGCTGCATTATTTCCTAAATCAATGACGTTAAAAGTATCTTTATTCGGTAATTTCCTTGAACCACGACCAATCATTTGATAATATAGTGTCAACGATTTTGTAGCTCTGTTTAAAATTATTGTTTCTACGGTAGGTTCGTCAAAACCGGTAGTAAGAATCCCAACTGATGTTAGTATCGCATCAGGAGTATGCTTAAACCAATGTAAAATATCTTTTCTTTCCTCGTTATTGCTGGTGTTATCCAAATGACGAACTGCATAACCAGCCTCTCGAAACGTTTCATAAACGTACAAAGACGTATTGATACCATTGTTGAAGATCAAGGTTTTCTTGCCTAACGATTTCTCAGTATACGCATGCAATAATTTTTCTTGCATGGCCATATTAGTGTATAAATCATCGGAAGATTTTACGGTGTAATCGCCATTTATACCTACTTTTAATGAAGTCAACCCCACATCATAGCTGTAAGTGATTGCTTTTGCTAAAAAACCATTTTCAATTAAGGAACTAATAGTATCCCCTACGATTAATTCATCGTAGCTTTCGTGCATTGGTAGTTTTATATTTGAACTTAAAGGGGTTGCAGTAACTCCTAATATAAATGCATTTTTAAAAGAACTTAATAATTTTCTAAATGAATTGTAGTGGGCCTCATCAATGATTACCAATCCTACATTATCCAAATGCAGTTTTTCGTCATTGATACGATTTTTCAAGGTTTCAACCATGGCCACAAAGCAAGAATAGTCATTTTGGTCCGGAAGCTCTTTTACTTTACTGTTGATGATTTTGTTTTTCACATCAAAGCCCTTCAACATTTTTGAAGTTTGTTTACACAACTCAATCCTGTGTGTTAAAACAACCACTTTTTTATCGTGTTGCGATAAATAACGACGGACTATTTCTGAAAAGACTACTGTTTTACCACCGCCTGTAGGCAATTGATATAATAAATGGTGCTGCGGAGGTGCATTATCGATGCGCTCAAAGATGGCATCTATGTCGCCTTTTTGGTACGCATAAAGTTCTTTTTTGTCTTCGATTTCTATTTCTAAAGTGTTTTGGGACATTGCTTATTGTTGGATTTTTGCAAAAATACGCCTAAAAAACAGTTTATCTGTCAATTTTAATAAAAAAAAATAGGATTGAATAAATAAAATTGAATTATGTAACTATTCAATATTCAAACCGCTCTACAATTGCATTGAATTCGGGCTCATTGTACCATTTTTGTATAATAGTTTCTTGATGAACTGCAATTATTCGGGTTTTAAAATCGCTTACAATTCCATTTGCAATCAGGAAAACTACTGCCTGCTCAAAGGAGTTGAACATACTTTTAAAAAACAGTTCTTGTTTGATGGTGTTTTCGGATGAAAATGTTTGTGCGATTTCAATGTTATAGAGCATTACATCAGCTATTACAAAGGGATCTACTCCCAAAATAGTAAAATGCTTGATGTATTTTTGAGCAACTGAACGACGCATTTTTGGCTTACTACGCCTCCCCAATTTTTTCAGAGGATAATATTCGTTTGAAATCTTAAGCTTGCACTCCTTCAAAAGTGTTTCTTCCTTTGGATTAAAAACAAAATCATAATACACCTTTACCGGACTGAATTTTTCGTACAATTCGATAATTTGTTCCTCGAGTTGCTCTTTATTTAATTCTGCCAAGTATTTTTTTAAATCGCGTTTGCTCATTATCAAAGTTTAAGAATACAAAAGTAATTTACTTTAGCAATCAATACCCCGTAAATCAATGATAATACTTAATTTTGACACAAATATATCAGCAAGCTCGCTTTTTCAAAACCTAATTTTTTACTTTTATCATCAAATTTAATTTCTATGCTTAAAATTTTCAAAATTGTTGCCATACTTGAAGGAGTTTCCTATTTGGCTTTATTTTCAAATATGCTTTTTATAAAACCTAGTAATTTACCTCTATATAAAACGTTACTTTACCCAATAGGAATGTCACATGGCGTTTTATTTGTGGCGTATGTTGCTTTAGCCATAGTGTTGAAATTTAAACAAAATTGGGATCTTAAAAAATTTGGAATCATCAGTATTGCTTCTATACTTCCTTTTGGAACTTTTTACGTAGAAAAGAAATACTTACAAAATGTATAAGTTTATTGAAAAAATATTCAATTTTTTATATCCCGTATTGCGGAAATGGGGATTTGGAAACAGTTTAGCTTCTTATTGCAGCTTGGTGATTAACATTGTTATTTTATGTATTCTAGCCTATGTAATTTATGTTATTTTTCGGCTTGTTTTGGTAACTATTATGGCGGTTATTGCTCAAAAAACCAAAACTAAATTTGATGATTTACTGGTTACAAACAAAACTGCAAAATACATCGCTCACTTAATTCCGTTATTATTCATTTATAAATCGGTTCCTATAATTCTGGAAAAATATGAATATTGGGAAGGTGTTTTTGGAAAACTAGTCGGCATTTATATTGTAATGCTAGTTTTATGGATTATTAGAACCATATTCAATGCCTTAAGAGATTATCTAAAGCTCAAGCCTCGTTACAGTGATAAACCTATAGATAGTTTTATTCAAGTTATCATGATTGTTCTCTGGGCTGTAGGAATTACAGTGATTATCTCTAAATTGTTTGATATAGATGAAAAAGAACTTCTAACTATATTAGGAGCTGTATCTGCTGTGATTATTTTGATTTTTAGAGATACCATTTTAGGTTTTGTATCGAGTGTGCAGGTCTCTATCAATGATATGGTACGAATTGGCGACTGGATCACAATGGATAAGTTTGGTGCTGATGGAGATGTAATTGAAATCAATCTGGCTACCGTAAAAGTTCGAAATTTTGATAATACTACGACTACGATACCAACTTACAGCTTAAGTTCTGATTCATTTCAAAACTGGCGCGGTATGCTCAATTCTGATGGACGAAGAATAAAAAGACACATTCTTATTAAAACGAGTAGTATTCGCTTTCTGGAAGAAACGGAATTAATGGAATTAAAGAAAATCCATCTTATATCGGATTATATTGATACTCGAAAATCAGAAATTGATGAATATAATAGTAGCCATAAAGTTGACAAATCCATTGCTATAAACGGTCGAAACCTAACAAATTTAGGATTGTTCCGAAAGTATATTACAGAATATTTATTTAATTATCCTGGGTTAAATAAAGAGATGTTGATGCTTTGTCGTCAATTACAATCTACATCACATGGCGTCCCGCTTGAAGTTTATGCTTTTTCACATGACAAACGATTTGAAAATTATGAATACATCATGTCAGACATATTTGATCATATAATTGCTTCGGTAGGTTATTTTGATTTGGAAATTTTTGAAACGATTTCCGAAAATGAGTTACAGGTTTAATAGCAAGGTTAAAGTATTAAGTAGAGAAATTTGATAGTGTAGAGTTTTCAACTTCTTATAATGACAGTTTTATATTTTTTTTAAAAAGATTATAGTTTTACAGGTATTAATTTTTTAATTTTAAAGAAAAAATCATGAACGAACGCGATACTTTTTTAAAAGAATTTAGAGGCCAGAAAATAGGTTCAGTTACCACTCAATCTACAACTGAAGAATCATTTCAAAATGAAGTACTTCGACCAATTTTAAAATTGCAAAACGATTTATTTGTAGCTTCTTTTAAGAATTATATTAGTAAAAATAAACTTGATTTTTACAGCCACAGTGTTGATAAAAAATTATCCGTTATAGAAAACACTATTCAAAAAGACATCAAATTTAGAAATGCTTTAAAAGGAATGATAATTGGTTTATTTACAACTGATGAATATACTATTTATATAAAAAACTCTTCTAGCATAAATAAAAGAATGATGAGCATGCTCATTGAACGATTAAAAAGTCAAATTCAAATTTTTGAAATTTAAAAAATAGCTAAACCTATTTGTCTCCCTTTTCTAAAAACATTCATTTAATAAACGATTTGCGTTCAATTTTTAGCCAACAATCCTATTATTTATAAATTTAGAGATGTTAAAACATGCTTTTTTGTTGTTTATAATTTAAAAAAGACAGCCTTATTTATCAAATTTATGTCGATTAATATAAATTTGAGATTCGTATTATTTTTTATAATAAATTTTGTTTGAGCCTCACTATTTATGTTTTTTGTGCGACTTTTTTCACTATAATTGTTAAAAATAAGATTATGAAGGAAGAATATTTCAAATGGTATTCACCCAATCTAAATAGAGAAATTGAAATGTTGGTTTTTGGTCACGCGGGATATCCTGTGATTTTATTTCCTACTTCAATGGGTAGTTATCATGAAAATAAAGATATGGGATTGATTGACGCTGCAAAATGGTATTTGGAGCAAGGTTTAATCCAAATATTTTGTCCTGATAGTACTGACAAGGATAGTTTTTACAACAAACAAATCCATCCGGTACATCGGATAGAAAATCACGTTAGATATGACAAGATGATTTGTCATGAAATCGTTGAAAAAGTAAAGAATAATACCCCTTCAC
Organism: Flavobacterium amylolyticum; assembly: GCF_048284335.1. Lineage (NCBI taxonomy): Bacteria > Pseudomonadati > Bacteroidota > Flavobacteriia > Flavobacteriales > Flavobacteriaceae > Flavobacterium > Flavobacterium amylolyticum. Next base: position 456,356 of record NZ_JBLVPG010000002.1, on the reverse strand, counting down.
GAAAAGTCGTTATGTCGGGTTGTAGTTTTGGCGGCTACCATGCAGCAAATTTTGCTTTTAGACATCCGGGCTATGTAAGTCATCTGTTCTCAATGAGCGGTGCCTTTAATATTAAAAATTTTATGGATGGTTTTCATAATGACGATGTATTTTACAACAGTCCCGAAGATTTTTTATATGGTCTAAATGATTCTGAATTATGGAATATGGATATTGTTTTGGGAACTTCTAATTGGGATATTTGTTTTGATGCCAATCTAAAATTAAGTAAAGTTCTGAGCGAAAGAAATGTACATCATTGGCTTGATATTCGTCAGGAACGAAAACACGATTGGCCGGTTTGGCAAGAAATGTTTCCTCATTATTTATCAAGAATTAAATTTTTTTAAAATTATAAACGAATCAGGATGAAAAAAATTGGAATTTTATTTGGAATGGAAGATACCTTTCCCCAAGCTTTTATTGACAGAGTTAATTCAAAAAATGAAAAAGGAATTAGTGCCGAAGCTGTTGCAGTAGACAAAGTAGTTCAAAATAAAGATGGTGAATATGCCGTGATTATCGACCGAATTTCACAAGATGTTCCTTTTTACCGTGCTTATTTAAAAAATGCTGCTTTGACAGGAACTAATGTAATCAACAACCCTTTTTGGTGGAGTGCCGATGATAAATTTTTTAATAATGCACTAGCAGACACCTTGGGAGTTCCGTTGCCTAACACCGTACTACTTCCTTCAGCAGAACATCCTTCGGATACATCTGGAAAATCTTTTCGGAATTTAAAATACCCAATGGACTGGGAAGGAATCTTTGATTATATTGGATTTCCAGCCTATATGAAACCGTATGCCGGTGGTGGTTGGAAAAACGTTTATCGATTGGAAAACAAAGAAGAGTTTTGGGAAAAACATCAGGAAACTGGACAACTAGTAATGATGTTACAAGAAGAAATTGTTTTTACGGAATATTTCAGAGTGTATTGTTTGGGCTGCAAAGCGGTTCGAATTATGCAATATGAACCAAGAAATCCACATCATTTACGTTATGTGATTGATGGGCCCCCGGTTGATAAAAAATTATTAGCCACTATAAAGGACTATACTTTGAGACTTTGTAAAGGATTGGGATATGACTTTAATACGGTTGAATTTGCTGTTCGAGACGGCATTCCATATGCTATAGATTTTGGAAACCCTGCACCAGATGCTGAATTGACCTCGGTAGGAGCTGAGAATTTTGAATGGGTGGTTGAGGAGGCTGCAAAAATGGCTATCGCTGCTGCAAAGAAACAAAAACCAGGTAAACTTAACTTGACTTGGGGAACTTTTATCAAAGATGCTGTAGCTGCAAAATAAAGAGTTAATTATAAATTGCCCTTACTTGGAATACTTTACTTAATTTTTATCGGGGTTCCATGAACGTCGTATGTGTAGAAAACCCTTTACAGCTCTGATTTTTTCAAGGTTTAGGAAAATTGAAACGAAAAGCAGGACACGAGCGAAACGAATTGACAAAGTAAATAGCTCATAAAAAAATAAATTAATGAAAAAACTACCTGTTTTTACACTTGGTGTTGAAGAAGAATATCAAATAATAGATCCTGAAACAAGAGATTTACGATCCCATTTATCAAAAATTGTAGATGGTGCCAAAATCATTTTGAATGAGCAAGTAAAAGCTGAAATGCACCAATCGGTGGTGGAAGTAGGAACCAATATTTGTAATAATGTACGTGATGCTAAAAATGAGATTCGTTTTTTGCGTTCTAAAATTGTAGAATTAGCCGATAAACAAGATCTTATTGTAGGTGGTGCGGGAACGCATCCCTTTTCGAAATGGCAAGATCAACCTATAACGGACGACCCCAGATACCACGATATTGTAAATGAACTTCAGGATGCAGCACGTTCAAATCTAATTTTTGGGATGCATTGCCATGTCGGAATTGAAAACCGTGAAATTGGTTTGCAATTGATGAACCAAGCCACATATTTTCTTCCGCATATTTTTGCCCTTTCAACGAACTCTCCTTTTTGGGAAGGCAGAAAAACGGGTTATAAGTCCTTCAGAACTAAAGTTTTTGACAAGTTTCCACGAACAGGATTACCTGAATATTTTGATTCAGTGAGTTCGTATGAGAATTATTTGGATACATTGGTAAAGACTAATTGTATCGATAATCCAAAGAAAATCTGGTGGGATTTACGTTTACATCCTTTTTATAATACTATCGAATTCAGAATTTGTGATATGTGTTTAACCGTTGATGAAACCATTTGTATAGTAGCAATTATTCAAGGAATTGTAGCTAAACTCTACAAATTGAATATGAATAATACCAGTTTCAATATTTATAGGTTGGCGTTGATAAAAGAAAATAAATTCCGCGCAGCACGTTATGGAATTGAAAATAATATGATTGATTTTGGATTACAAAAAGAAGTAGAAACCAAGATGCTTATTTTAGAATTACTCGATTTTATTGATGATGTAGTGGATGAATTGGGAAGTCGAGAAAACATAAACTATGTTCATGAAATTTTAAAAAATGGAACCGGAGCGGACAAACAATTAATCGTTTTTGAAGAGACAGGCGATCTTTCCAGAGTAGTAGACTTTATAACTGAGGAATTTACAAAGGGATTATAAAAATATAAATTATCTTTGTACATTGTTTCTTAAATATAGTTATGCCAAATAAAATTATAAAGATTGCACTTTTAGATATGTATAAAGGTGAACCCAATCAAGGGATGCGTTGTATAATAGATATTGTTAATCGATTTAGTCCACTGGTAAGTTTTGAAATATTTGATGTTCGGGTAAAGTGTGAACTGCCAGATATTAACAATTTTGATATTTACATTTCTACTGGTGGACCTGGAAATCCATTAATTGGTGATGGAAATTGGGATGTGAAATATTATGCGTTTATTGATTCATTGAATAAATGGAATACGGAAAATACAATTAAAAAGCATGTTTTGTTTATTTGTCATTCTTTTCAAATGGCGTGTCTGCATTTTGGTTTAGCTACAGTGACTAAAAGAAATGATACTTCTTTTGGTGTAATGACTATTCATAAAACCAAAGAAGGCCTTACGGATCCTTTATTTGAAGGATTAGCTGATCCTTTTTACGGAATCGATTCGAGAGATTATCAAGTTGTACAGCCTAAACTCAGTATTTTTGCTAAAAAAGGAGCTACAATTATTTCTTTAGAAAAAATCAGGGATAATGTACAATACGAACGTGCAATTATGGCGGTTCGATTTACGGATTATTTTGTAGGGACCCAATTTCATCCAGAAGCTGATCCGATAAGCTTTGTTTCATATTTGAGAAACAAAGATGCCAAAGAGAAAATCAAAAATATGAAAGGGAAAAAAAAGTTTCGGAATATGCTGGAAGATTTATTGGATGATGATAAAATATATAAAACAAATGAAACTTTGATTCCAAATTTCCTGAGAATAGCAATTAATGACTTGATGAAAACTAAAAGAGTGCTTTCTAATTAATAAATTAATTTCGAGATGATGTCAAAATATCGGGAGTTGTTTAATACTCAATTTACAGAAAAAAAATATCAAGAATTCAAGGATGATATTGCTTCCGATTTTAATTATATGCCTACTTTTAGATTATGTGAAACACCCTTTTTTATTTCGAATGAGTTAAAAGAACAATTGGTTGAAGGCTGTAATGAAGTTATAGCTTTTATTCAAAAAAAAGAATTTAAAGCACTTACAAATAAATCATTAGAACTAAATCATAAAGTTCCAAATGAGGACGAACACACTACTTTTCTAGCAATAGATTTTGGAATTTGTGAGGAAGATGGAGCAATTATCCCAAAACTAATCGAAGTACAAGGATTCCCATCATTGTATAACTATCAGATTAATTTGTATGAAAAATTTAAAAATCAGTATCCTTTTCTCACTAACTTAACACCGTTTATCAATAATATTGAACCTAAAGAATATTTAGATATTCTGGAAGAAGCAATCTGCAACAAGCATGCAAAAGAAAATGTTATTCTACTCGAAATAGAACCCGAAAAACAAAATACCAAAATCGATTTTTATTACTGTCAACGAGATATTGGCATACCAATAGTTTGCGTTACAGAACTAACAAAGAAAGGCAAACAACTATTTTATAAAAACGAAAAAGGCGATGAAATCTTAGTAAAAAGAATTTACAACCGAGTTATTTTTGATGAACTGGATTTGCGAACCGATTTAAAGTTAAATTTTCATTTTTCTGATGCTTTAGATGTAGAATGGGCTGGACATCCCAATTGGTTTTTTCGCATCAGTAAATTTATATTGCCTTTTCTTAAAGGTAAATATTGTATCGAAACTACTTTAGTGAGCGATTTAAAAGAAATTCCTAATGATTTAGAAAATTATGTGTTAAAACCCTTATTTTCTTTTTCAGGAACTGGTGTTGTTTTTCATGTTACCAAAGACGATATCGAATCTGTAGTTGATAAAGAACTTTATATCCTTCAAAAAAAGGTACATTACAAGCCTATTGTACAATCCCCAGAGGGTAAAGTAAAAGCCGAAGTACGTGTTTTGTGCGTTTGGAAAAAAGAGGATGAAGCTCCTACTCTACTTTGTAATTTAGTCCGTTTAAGCCGAGGGGAAATGATTGGGGTAAAATTTAATAAAGACAAAGATTGGGTTGGCGGTACATTGGGATTATTTGAACGGTAAATACTTATTAGCGTAAATATTCCATAATAGAGCCATTCTTTAAATGCTTTAGAAACAAAATTTTGTTTCAATACTTTTTAGGTTTTATCAACCACAATTTTTTTTAGATTTTTCACCATACCTTTTGTTTTTTTTAATATCTATTTGCTTCATTTTTAGCTTCAACATTTATAAATGTTATTTGTAATTCATTTTTGAATAAATATTTAGGTATTATGTCATTTTAACGCATTGATAATATTACAAAAGGCTCTAAAAAATAAATTTGTAAGTAAAGTAGTGGCTAATTAGTATAAAAAACGTAGCTTTTAAAAAAAACAATGCTGTTTAATTTTTTTAAAACATTTATTTTTTCTTGTTTTCATAGATTACAGATACTGTTTAATGAATTTTTGAAAGTGATTCCCTTAATAATTTGAAAAATATGGAATTATTCAATAATTTAACATAAAAAAAATTAACCTGTTTTTTTTTTCTTTATTATTGTAAGGTTATAATAAATTAAGGATAATCAATAATTTTAATAATTAACAGATGAATAGAAGAGAAGCACTAAAAAGCGTTGCGTTTTTGATGGGAAGCGCAATCTCAGCAACGACTATGGGCGTTTTATTTGAAAGTTTTACTTTACCAGAAAAAGAAAAAAATCGAGTATCTTTTTCGGCTACTGACGAAGAAATTTTAGCTGAATTTGCGGATATCATTATACCAACAACTGTATCTTCTCCAGGAGCAAAAGCAGCAGGACTTGGTGCTTTTATTCCAATGATGATTAAAGATTGTTATCCTGCAAAAATGCAAGAAATTTTTGCTTCTGGGCTTAAAGCAATGCAATATAAATGTTCTAAAGATTTCAACAAAGACTTTTTGTCTATGTCAGTTATAGAACGTCAGCAATTAATGACTTCTTTGAGGGATGAGACAATTGCTGCAGATAAGGCACCTTCTTTCTTTTTGATTGCTAGAGATTTGACAATTCTAGGTTATTTTTCTTCAGAAATAGGATGTACTCAAGCCCGTGAATACCTTCCCGTTCCAGGTAGATTTGATGGAAGCGCACCATATACTCCCGGTCAAAAAGCTTGGGCAACATAACTTATTTGAACTTCTGGAATTAAAATTATCTTTAAAAAATAAAAATACAACACGTGAATATAAATACCAATTTAAAAGAGGAAAACACATATGATGCTATTGTAATAGGATCAGGAATCAGTGGTGGTTGGGCAGCAAAAGAACTTACGGAGAAAGGTTTGAAAGTTTTGATGCTGGAACGAGGTATGAACATTGAACATATTACAGATTACGAATCAGCAATGAAGGCTCCTTGGGAGTTTGAACATGCAGGTAAACTTACCGAAGAACAAAAAAGAACACATCCGGTTCAAACACGGGATTATCCATACAATGAAGCTACTGAAAAATGGTGGGTAGATGATTTAGAATGCCCCTATACTGAAGACAAACGTTTTGACTGGTACCGAGGATTTCATGTTGGTGGAAAGTCTTTGATGTGGGGTCGTCAAAGTTACCGATTTAGTGATCACAATTTTGAAGATAACGCTAAAGATGGTTATGGTAATGACTGGCCTATCCGTTATAAAGACCTTACCAAATGGTATGATTATGTAGAAAAATTTGCTGGAATTAGTGGTCAAGCTGAAAACTGGCCTCTTTTGCCAGACGGAAAATTCTTGCCTCCAATGGATTTGAACTGTGTCGAAAAATCGGTCAAAGAGAGAATGGAGAAACATTACAACAGAACCCGTATTCTTACTATTGGTCGTACAGCAAACCTAACAGTACCTCACAAAGGACGTGGCAGCTGTCAATATAGAAATTTATGCAGTCGTGGTTGTCCGTTTGGTGCTTATTTTAGTACGCAATCTTCGACTTTACCAGCTGCAATGGCAACCAATAGACTAACTGTAAGACCCTACTCTATTGTGAATCATATCATTTATGACAAAGACACCAAAAAAGCAAAAGGGGTTATGGTGATAGATGCAGAAACAAATGAAACTATGGAGTTTTATGCTAAAATTGTTTTTGTAAATGGTTCTACTTTAGGTTCTACATTTATTTTATTGAATTCAACGTCAGAAGCGCATCCGGAAGGAATGGGTAATGCCAGTGGACAATTAGGACATAATTTAATGGACCATCACTTTCGTTGTGGTGCTGAAGGAACTGCCGAAGGTTTTGAAGATAAATATACTTACGGAAGAAGAGCTAATGGTATTTATATTCCTAGATACCAAAATGTAGGTGCTGATAAAAGAGATTATTTAAGAGGTTTTGGATATCAAGGAGGCGCTAGCAGAGGATTATGGCATAAGGAAGTTGCTGAATTAGCTTTCGGTGGCGATTTTAAAGACAGCATGTCACTTCCTGCAGATTCATGGAGTATGGGATTAGGGGGCTTTGGAGAAATGTTACCATATTATGAAAATAAGGTTTATATCGATCACAACAAAAAAGATAAATGGGGACAACCTGTTTTGGCTATTGATTGTGAGTATAAAGAGAATGAAGCTAAAATGCGCGAGGACATGATGAATGATGCTGCCGAAATGTTGGAAGCATCCGGAATCAAAAATGTAAAAACCTATGATAATGACTGCTATCCTGGTATGGCTATTCACGAAATGGGAACTGCCAGAATGGGAAATGATCCTAAAAACTCCGTTTTAAATAAATGGAATCAAATGCATGAAGTAAGTAACGTATTTGTTACTGATGGTTCTTGTATGCCATCAATCGCCTGTCAAAATCCCTCATTGACATTTATGGCATTAACAGCACGTGCCTGTGATTATGCGGTCAAACAATTAAAAAAAGGAAATATATAGGTTCATCAGTATGAGAAAATTAAGAATGGGTATGGTAGGTGGTGGTCAAGATGCCTTTATAGGTGCTATTCACCGTTTAGCCGCCAATATGGATGGCCTAATTGAATTGAAATGCGGGGCATTAAGTATTAGACCCGAAATAGCTATTGCATCAGGAAAAGCATTGTTTCTTCCCGAATCAAGAACGTATTTAACGTATGATGAAATGATTAAAGCTGAAGCAGCCTTACCTGCTGACGAAAGAATCGATTTTGTCACGATTGTTACTCCAAACTTTGCTCATTTTGCACCTGCAATGATGGCTTTGGAATATGGCTTTAACGTTGTAATCGAAAAACCGATGACTTTTTCATTGGAAGAAGCAAAACTATTGAAACAAAAAGTAGAAGAAACAGGATTAATTCTTTGTTTAACTCATACTTATTCAGGTTATCCAATGGTGAAACAAGCGAAAGCAATGGTTAAAGAAGGAAAACTAGGTAAGATTAGAAAAGTTTGGGTAGAGTATCCGCAAGGGTGGTTGAGTAAACTATCCGAAAGAGAAGGTAATGCGCAAGCGGCTTGGAGAACTGATCCAACTAAATCAGGTAAAAGTTCCGTAATGGGTGACATCGGAACGCATGCAGCACATCTAGCTGAATATATTACCGGTGCTAAAATTACCGATGTTTGTGCGGAATTGAATACATTAGTTGAAGGCCGCATAATGGATGATGACGGAGCGGTGCTATTGAAGTTTGATAACGGTGCAAAAGGTGTTTTGATGGCATCACAAGTAGCCGCAGGTGAAGAAAATGCTTTGCGAATTAGAATCTACGGTGAAAAGGGAGGTATCGAATGGTTCCAACATGATCCAAACACTTTAATAGTAAGATGGTTGGATGAGCCAACTCAAATTTTGAGAGCCGGAAGTAATTACGGTGCGCATTTATCTTCATTTGCTACTCATAATTGCAGAACACCAGGAGGTCATCCAGAAGGTTATTTAGAAGCTTTTGCAAATATCTATCGAAATTTTGCCTTAACACTTGGTTGTAAATTAGAAGATAAAGGGCCAACACCTGAAATGTTAGACTTTCCTTCTGTTGAAGATGGGATTAGAGGAATGGCTTTTATTGATAACGTAGTGGCATCATCACAATCGGATGTAAAATGGACGCCATTCGTTTTATAAAAATAGCAATTCATAAAAGTTTAGACAAAATTATAATATGACTACAATACAAGGTCCCGCAGTATTTTTAGCCCAGTTCATTAGTGACAAAGCTCCTTTTAATTCCTTAGATGGGATTTGTAAGTGGGCAGTTGATTTGGGTTTTAAAGGTATTCAAATGCCAACATTAGATACCCGTTTTATAGATTTACAAAAAGCAGCAGAAAGTAAAACCTATGCGGAAGAACTTAAAGGCACAATTGCTTCTTACGGTTTAGAAATTACAGAATTATCTACTCATCTACAAGGTCAGTTAGTAGCTGTTCATCCAGCGTATGATGATTTTTTTGATGCTTTTGCTCCGGTAAACGTCCATGGAAATTCAAAAGCCAGACAAGAATGGGCTGTTCAACAATTAAAATATGCAGCTAAAGCATCCCAAAATTTAGGTTTAAATGCTCATGCCACCTTTAGTGGTTCTTTACTTTGGCAATATTTTCATCCTTGGCCTCAACGGCCACCGGGCTTAGTCGAAGATGGTTTTGCAGAGTTAGCCAAACGCTGGTTGCCAATTTTAAACGAATTTGATCAAAATGGGGTCGATCTTTGTTATGAAATACATCCCGGAGAAGATTTGTTTGACGGAGAGACTTATGAAATGTTTTTGAAGGCGGTGAATAATCATTCCAGAGCGTGTTTGTTATATGACCCATCACATTTTGTATTACAACAGTTAGACTACATTCAATACATTGATTTTTATCATGAACGAATAAAAGCATTTCATGTAAAAGATGCTGAATTCAATCCAACAGGCAAACAAGGAACTTTTGGAGGGTATCAAAGCTGGATAAACCGTGCAGGTCGTTATCGTTCTCCTGGAGATGGTCAAATTGATTTTAAAACTATTTTTAGCAAACTAGCACAATATGATTATAAAGGTTGGGCCGTTATGGAATGGGAATGTTGCATTAAAAACCAAGAAGATGGCGCACGTGAAGGTGCTCAATTTATAAAAAATCATATTATAAAAGTTACTGATAAAGCATTTGATGATTTTGCTGCCGTAGAGACCAACCAAGCTTTTAATAGAAAAAACTTAGGATTATAAAACTTAAATACTGTAAAATGAAACTTAAATATTTATTTTTTGGGGTTGCATTAATTGGCTTAACCTCATTCACTAGTGATAATTTAGATACTAACTATATAAAAGCGACTAAAGTATCCAAGACCATGGAACAAATTTCCGATGGGGAAAAATTAATAGCTAAATCTGATTGTGTGGGATGTCACAAAATGGATAAGAAACTCATAGGTCCCTCCTATTTAGATATTGCAAAAAAATACCCTCTCAACGACAAAAATATTAATTATTTATCCGGTAAAATAATTAAAGGTGGGTCTGGAGTTTGGGGAGCAATTCCTATGTCTGCGCATGCATCTCTAAAAAAAGATGATGCAAAATCAATGTCAAAATATATTTTAACTTTAAAAAAATAATCTTGATGTGTGTATGTCTTTTAACGAAAGTATAAAGATACCTCCTGTATTACCCCATTTTATTCCTACTAACTAACCATATTCAAATGAAAGAAAAAGAAGAAGCAAATAAAATTACAAATAACCGTCGTGATTTTATAAAAACTACTGCGATAGCTGCAGCTGCCTTTATGATTGTTCCTCGTCATGTTTTAGGAAGAGGATTTATTGCTCCCAGTGATCGTTTATCAATTGCTAGTATAGGTGTTGGTGGAAAAGGAAAGTCAGATATAGCAATGTTTGCCAGCAGTGGGAAAGCCGATATTTCATTTTTATGTGATGTTGATGTTAGAAGAGCAGCTTCTAGTGTAAATGCATTTCCTAAAGCTAAATTTTATACCGATTGGCGCGAAATGTTAGATAAAGAGCATAAAAACTTCGATGCCGTTTCTGTATCGACTCCTGATCATAACCATGCTATTCAGGCTCTAGCAGCAATGCAGTTAGGAAAGCATGTGTATGTACAAAAACCAATGGCTCATGATATTTACGAAGCTCGTATTTTGACTCAAGCTGCCAAAAAGTATAAGGTGGTAACCCAAATGGGAAACCAAGGTGCCTCAAACGATGGTACCCGAATCATGAAAGAATGGTATGAAGCGGGTTTAATAGGTGATGTTCACACTATTCATGCTTGGACAGACCGTCCAGTTTGGCCGCAAGGTATTCCTTGGTCAGCCAATAAAGCAGCTATTCCTAAAGAATTAGATTGGGATTTGTGGTTGGGAACGGCTCCTTATAAAGAATATGTAAATAAATTAGTGCCTTTTAACTGGCGCGGATGGTGGGATTACGGAACAGGTGCTTTAGGAGATATGGGTTGTCACCTACTTGAAGCTCCATTTAGTGTGTTAAACCTTAAATATGCTAAAGATGTTCAGTGTAGTATTGGTTCGGTGTATGTAGACGAATTTCAAAGAGGCTATTTTCCTGAGAGTTGCCCACCTTCAAGTCACGTAACGTTAACATTTCCAAAAACAGAAAAAACAAATGGTGATATTGCAGTACACTGGATGGATGGAGGAATTCAACCGGAAAGACCTTCTGAATTAGGGCCAAATGAAATTTTTGGAGATGGTGGAAATGGAACACTATTCACTGGTACAAAAGGGAAAATGATGTGTGATACCTATGGATTAAATCCTCGTTTGCTACCTCTTAGCAAAAATGAAAATCTAAAAGTTGCTCAAAAATATGCCCGTGTAAAAGATGGTGCTGATGGGCATTACAAGCAATGGATTGAAGCTTCTATAGCTGGTTATGGAAAAAAAGAACTTAGCTCTCCTTTCGAAATTGCAGGTCCATTAACGGAAGCTTTGTTAATGGCAAATTTAGCAATTAGAGGATATGATATTAAGCGAGATGAGCTTGGTGAAGAGGTATATCCTGGACGCTCTGCAAAATTATTGTGGGATAATGACAAAATGAGAATTACGAATTTTGATGAAGTAAATCAATTTGTAAAACGAGAATATCGTCAAGGTTGGAAAGCATTAACGTTATAATCCACCATTCAATTAATAAATATTAAAAAACAGAAAAATGATTAAAAATATTTGTATTTCATTAATACTTATCATAATGATTCAAACGACTAATGCTCAAGCAGTTTTACCCAAAGGTTTTAAATCGATATTTGATGGTAAAACTACATCAGGATGGCATTCTTATGGAAAAGCAGTTGCTGGTTCAGCATGGAAAGTAGAAGAAGGTGTGTTGCATTTTGATCCTACAGCTTCAAAAGAAGGTCAAGGTGGGGATTTAGTAACCGACTTAGAATACACAAATTTTCATCTGAAATTAGAATGGAAAGTTGCAGCTAAATCAAACAGCGGAGTTATTTTCTATGTAAACGAGGATTTAACAAAATTCAAAAACACTTATGAAACCGGTCTAGAAATGCAAGTATTGGATAACGACGGTCATCCTGATGGTAAAATTGAAAAACACCGAGCAGGAGATTTATATGATTTAATCAAAAGTTCTTCAGAACCTGTAAAAGCAGTCGGGGAATGGAATTCGGTAGATATTGTATGTAAGTTCGGAAAGCTAACCATGTTATTGAACGGAGTAAAAATAGTTGAAACGACACTTTGGGATGCTAATTTTAAAACTTTGGTTGCAGGAAGTAAATTTGCAACATGGCCAGGTTTTGCTGGTTTCAAAAAAGGCAAAATTGCATTACAAGACCATGGTGACAATGTTTGGTTTAGAAACATTATGATAAAAGAATGGAATTCGATGAATATAACTACAGGCTGCGAAAACGGAATGTAATTCAAACCACTTAGTAACTAAAATAGTAACTACCAAAATAACTAACCAAAAAAATAATGAATACCACTATTCGAATTAAATTATCTATCATGATGTTCCTAGAATTTTTTATCTGGGGCGCATGGTTTGTAACTCTGGGTACGTTTCTGGGGAATAATCTAAAAGCATCAGGATCAGAAACTGCTGCAATTTTTTCAACACAATCATGGGGCGCAATCATAGCACCTTTTATTATAGGATTAATTGCTGACCGTTATTTTAATGCCGAAAAAATTTTAGGAATACTTCATCTTATTGGTGCATTTTTGATGTATCAGATGTATCAGTCGGAAGAAGTTGGGATGTTTTATACTTACGTTCTGAGTTACATGATTTTATACATGCCAACATTAGCATTAGTCAATTCAGTTTCTTTCAATCAAATGAAAGATCCGGAAAAAGAATTTGCTAATATTAGAGTTTGGGGGACAATTGGCTGGATCATTGCGGGACTTTCAATAAGTTATTTCTTTCATTGGGATTCCACCGAAGGAATAAGTTCAGGCTTACTTAAAAACACCTTTCTACTAGCAGGTATTGCAGCATTTATATTAGGTTTATTTAGCTTTTCATTACCAAAAACGCCACCAAAAGTAAGTGGTGAAAAAATAAAAATTGGAGATATAATAGGTCTTGATGCATTAAAATTATTAAAAGATAAAAACTTTGCAATATTTTTTGTTTCATCTATTCTAATTTGTATTCCTCTTGCTTTTTATTATCAAAATGCTAATCTCTTTTTAACGCAAGCGGGTGTTGAAAATCCAACAGGAAAAATGGCAATAGGACAAATATCTGAAGCCTTGTTTTTATTATTGATTCCTGTGTTTTTTACCCGTTTTGGCTTCAAAAAAACGATTTTAATTGGGATGTTAGCATGGGCAATTCGGTATGTTTTATTTGCTTATGGTAATGGAGATGATTTAAGTTTCATGCTTATTATAGGTATTGCTTTACACGGTATTTGTTATGATTTCTTTTTTGTTTCTGGTCAAATTTATACCAATTCAAAAGCAGGAGAAAAATACAAGAGTGCAGCCCAAGGCTTAATTACTTTAGCGACTTACGGAGTTGGTATGTTAATAGGTTTTGCTGTTGCAGGTTGGATAACAGATAATTATAAACTGGCAGATGGTGCTGTAAACTGGCAGATGGTATGGATTATTCCTGCTGGAATTGCTTTAGCAGTGTTCTTACTTTTTGCTCTTTTATTCAATGAAAAAAACAAAGTAGAAGAAACATCTTCTGCAGCATAAAGATAAAAAATGAGTACGAATCTAAATAGAAGATCTGCCATAAAAGGAATATTAGCCGGAACTGCTGCTATGGGAATTCCTTGTGGATTTTCTGCTTTCGCAATGCCAAAAAATGAAACAGAAATACAATTGGGTAAATGGAAAGGAAATATAAATCACTCCGTTTCTCGGTGGTGTTTTAATGATATCGCTTTAGAGACACTTTGTATCGAATCCAAAAAGATGGGAATTACCGGGATTGATTTAGTGGGTCCTAAAGATTGGCCAATGCTACAGAAATATGATCTTGTTTCTACTATGTGCAACGGTGCCGAAATTAATTTAGTAGATGGTTTCAATGACATTCTATTCCATGACATTCTAATAAAAAAATACACTGAAATGATTCCGCTAGTATCAAAAGCAGGGTATAAAAATCTAATTTGTTTTAGTGGAAACCGAAGAGGAATAACAGATGAAGAAGGTTGGAATAATTGTATTACTGGTTTGCAAAAACTAATCCCACTAGCTGAAAAACATAATGTTATTCTAGTAATGGAATTATTAAACAGCAAGATTGATCATATAGATTACCAATGTGATAGAACATCATGGGGAGTGGAATTGGCGAAACGCTTAAATTCTGAAAACTTCAAGTTGCTTTACGATATATACCACATGCAAATTGATGAAGGTGATGTGATCAGAAATATAAGAGACAACCATCAATACATTGCACATTTTCACACCGCCGGCGTTCCTGGTCGAAATGAAATTGATGATACACAAGAACTAAATTATTCCGCAATAATGAAAGCAATTGCAAAAACTGGTTTTAAAGGTTATGTAGGTCAAGAATTTGTACCTAAAAACCCAGACAAACTCGCTTCTTTGAAACAGGCTATTGCAATTTGTGATATTTAACTAATCTAAAAAATAACCCATGATAAAAAGAAGAGAATTTTTAATTAATGCTGGTTTAGCATTAGGCGCATTAGCTATTGCTCCTTCATTTGCTTTTGACTTAAAAAAGAGAGCCATTGGGATTCAATTATGGACACTACGGGATACATTACCTAAAGATGTTAAAGGAGTTTTAGCTCAAGTAGGAAAAGCTGGATTTACAGAAGTAGAAACTTTTGGTTATTCGGTAGACAAAGGCTTTTTTGGAACTTCAGTAAAGGATTTTAAATCAATGCTAAATGATAACGCTTTAAAAGCTACTAGCAATCATTTCGATTTTAACGCTATGATTAAAGATGGCTCAACTGATATCGTAAAATCCTATATTGAAACAGCCAATCATTTAGGAAGTGAATATGTAACAGTTCCTTATATAATTTCAGAATTGCGTGGAAAAAGTGGTGATGATTACAAAAAACTAGCTTTACAAATAAATAAAGTTGGAGAACTTTGCAAAGCTGGAGGTTTAAAATTAGCCTATCACAATCATGATTTTGAATTCACAAAATTTGGGTCAACGAATGGTTATGAGATTTTATTAAATGAAACGGATAAAAATCTAGTTGATTTTGAAATGGATTTGTACTGGGTCGTTCGTTCTGGAAATGATCCGTTGCAATTATTCAAAAAATATCCCGGACGTTTCTCTATGTGGCATGTAAAAGATATGGATAAAGTTAATCCCGATTGGAATGCCGAAATAGGAACTGGAACAATTGATTTCAAATCGATTTTTGCACAATCTGAACTTGCAGGAATGAAACGTTTCTTTTTGGAACACGAATCCAACTATAAACCAAATCCAATAGAATCGGCCGTAACCAGTCTTAACTACATTAAGAAAAACTTAATCTAAATATTTTTAAATAAAAAAAAAGGGATATTAAAGTATCCCTTTTTTATTACTACTCTTCTATAATTTGAAAGTAACATTTTATTTCTTTAAAAAAAATGAAAATATTTATGAAATGAGGAATTATATTGTTGTTAGTACTCCGTAATATTAAAACTGGCTACATAAAAGTTTTTGTCTACTTGTAATTTTAAATTTTCAGTATTTGATGGAGTATTCTTCCATTCCGTTTCTGGTTGTAGCAATTCTTCTTTTCCATTCAGCGTTACTTTTACTGGCATATTAAAACCAGTTACACAATTTGTCCAGCGATAACCCACTTGATTATCCTTGAAAAAATATTCTAATGTTGGAATTCTGGTATCTCTTAAATACTGATTAAAAACTGTTGATAAATCGATTCCAACTTGATGACTTAAATAATCTTCAATTTGTTTTGTAGTAACAGTTTGGTGATAAAATGTACTGTTTAAACCTCTTAATATATCTCTCCATTTTTCATCATTATTAACAATTTGGCGTAAAGTATGCAACATATTACCTCCTTTTGGATACATATCTCCTGAACCTTCGCTGTTTACCCCATAGTTCCCTATAATCGGCTTATCATTGTTTATTCCCTTTCTGGTCCCTCGGATATATTCAAATCCAGCATCTTTCCCATAATAATATTCTACAAATAGACTTTCTGAATAGTTTGTAAAACTCTCGTGAATCCACATATCGGCAATATCTTTATAGGTGATGTTGTTGGCAAACCACTCATGCCCTGATTCATGAATAATAATAAAATCAAATTTTAATCCCCAACCCGTTCCACTCAAATCCCTTCCTTTATAGCCGTTTTGAAAACCATTTCCGTAGGTTACGCTACTTTGATGTTCCATTCCTAAATACGGCGCTTCAACCAATTTATAACTGTCTTCATAAAATGGATACGGTCCAAACCAATGTTCGAAAGCTTTTAGCATCCTTGGAACATCTTGAAAATGTTTTTTTGCTTTCGCCAAATTGTCTCTCAAAACATAATAACTACAATCTAAATTTCCTTTTTCTCCTTTATATTTTTCTGAAAACGAAACATAATCTCCTATGTTTATATTTACACCATAGTTATTGATAGGATTTGACACATACCAATTATAGGTTTTTGTCCCGTCTTTGAGCTGTTTAATACTTACCAAACGACCATTGGAAACATCCGTCAAATTTTTTGGAACATTTACACTGATGAGCATATTATCCACTTCGTCATACATATGATCTTTGTTTGGCCACCAGACACTGGCTCCTAAACCTTGACAGGAAGAAGCAATAAAAGGATTCCCATTATTGTCTTTTTTCCAAGTGATTCCTCCATCCCAAGGTGGATTTACTGCAATTTTTGGTTTTCCTCCATAAAAAACCGTTAACTCTTTTATCGCTCCTTTTGATTGAGGGGCGATTAATTCAATAAAGAAAGCATTTCCTTCTCTTCTGTATTTTAAAACTTTACCATCCTGAATGACTTTATAAATTTCCATAGCATTTTGTAAGTCAATTTGCATACTGTTGTAATCTTGCAGCACTTGATATTTTATGGTATTTGAACCTATAATTGTACTGTCAGCGGGATTAACTTTTATATCAAGATGATAATTTTTTACATCCCACCATGCTCTTTCTTTAGTAATACTACCTCGTAAAGTATCTTGTCGGGTAAATATTTCCTCTTTTTTATCCAATAGACCTTGGGCATTACTCCCATTAAATATGATAAGCGATATAAAAATAATACATAACTGTTTTTTCATAGCAAATTCCTTTTGAACAAATATAACGTCTAAATTTATTTTCCAGGATAGATTTGTATAAATTCTTGCATTAATTTATTTTCTTTTCCTCTTATTTCCATTATCACTTTATTGTTTTTAAAGTCAAATTTTAATATACCAAAATTTATATCTTTGATAACTTCTCCTTTTACATAAGGATTTTCTTCGCCAGAAAATGAAGTATAGGTGTGCGTCAATCCACTCGAGGTAAAATCTACTAACGGATAGGATAAACCCGTAACATTTTTTGAAGAAAAAGTGGCTATATGGCGGTCTCCAGAAAGTATAAAAGCACCTTTTGCTTTAGTGGAAACAATCAATTTTTCCAGTTTGTCCACTTCATGTGGATAATTTCCCCAAGTTTCAAAACCATGTTTATTTGATAAGAACTGAATGCTACTGATAATCACATTAAACTGGGCTTCAGAATTTTCAAGTTCTTTTTGTAACCATTCCCACTGGGCTTCGCCTAAAATAGTTCCTTCTCCATATTTATTAGGTTGAAAACGTTTTTTTAAATCGGTGGCTTTAGTCAATGCTGTTCTAAAAAAACGGGAATCCAATACAATAACTTTTATTTTATTCCCATTTACAAGAATAGTTTTAGTATTATAAACGCCATCTCTCGTTCGCTCAGGAGCATATTTTGAAGTATCTAAAAAATCCAATAGCAACTGTTGACTTTGTCTTTTAAAAGGATATTCTTGACCGCCATCATTAGCACCATAATCATGATCATCCCATGTTCCTAATACGATTTTGTCTTCAATGAACTTGAGATAATCAGCATCTTGTTTTTGAATTTCATAATTTCTTTTTAGAAAACTCATATCCTCGGTATCAGAATATACATTATCACCTCCCCAAATCCAAACTGACGGATTATTGTAATCTATGCTGGTCCACAGCTCATTTTTAATTTTTTGATTGTCACAAGAACCAAAAGCAATGGTATAATATTCATTTTTTATGTTTTTTTGGGATTGAATTAAATTTGTAGTGTCGTAAGTTTTACAACTAAAAAATCCTAAAAAACTAAAAATAAGGAATGTCTTTTTCATGGGAAGTGGAGATTGAAATTATTTTTTAAATCGAATATTTTAGCGAAGGTATAACAAGCTAAAAAATCTTAAGTTTAAGAAACCATTAAAAAAGCGATTATCTCTATTGAAATAATCGCTTTTTTTAACCTCTAATATTGTGTTTTAATGAAGATTGGTTACTTTTATTTGCTCTGCAACAGCAGTAAAATCAGTAGTAAACCGATTTCCATAATCTTCTAATAAGTCTAAAATTCGGTCCTGCTTATCTGATTTTAAAATTAGCCCCGCGTGATATTCCAAGGGTACTTTGAAGCACACTTCCGGATCGGAAAACGAAGATAAATTAGGATGCTGGAATTTTGATAAAGTTAAAACAATGCCGGCATATCCTTTTTTAACCTTTGGCAAAATGTATTTAGTCCCTTTAACCAATGCGTCTTCAATGGTCGCCCATTCTTTCCATAAGTTAATATTAGATGCTTCAGCCACCATTTCTGCTAGATGGGCACCGCCTACTCTTGATGATGTTTCTAAAAAATATATTTTGCCATCTTCATTGCTTTTTATGAATTCAGTATGTGCTGCTCCATGTTTTAATCCAAAGCTTTTCATCACCTGTTCATTTAGTTTTCTTATTGCTTTGTCTTCTTCTGAATTGTATTTTATGGTAGCCGATCGGAAAACGCCACCACCTTGAGAAATTTCCAAAGGTGTCGCTAAATATTTTGAAGTTAAACTAAATATCACTTTACCATCGGTTAGTAAACTATCACAATGATATACAGCACCAGGTTTAAATTGTTCTAATAAATATTTGAATCTATTATTCCCCATTTCGTTGATATGGATCCATAAACTCTCTTTATCATAAACCTTTATAATTCCTGTTGCCGAAGCTTCGGATCGTGGTTTCAATACCCATGGGGCATCAATTGTATCTGCAAAAGTATTGATGTCATGATCATTAAATAGCGAACAAAAGGCAGGAATAGGTATGCCACAACTTTTGGCTCTCATGCGCATCGCTAATTTATCTCTAAAATAACGCCCGGTAGTTTGTCCCATTCCGTCAATACGCAGGTTCTCTCTTAGATAAGTAGCCTTTTCTACATCATAATCATCAAGAGCAATAATTGCATCAATTTTAGTAGATTTCATAAAATTTCCAACACCCAATAACAAATGTTCTAAGTTCCAATCGACATCCTGCCCTTCCATATAAAAAATTTCATCAATATATTGATGTGGCCATGGCTTATCTCTAAGTTTTTCACTTGTCACTAAATAAACTTTGTTGCCTAATTTTTTTAAATTAATTAAAAAATCGGCACCCTTGAAATAATTTGAAATACAAAGAAAGGTTTTAGAGTTTTCCATATGTTATAAATTTTCAATGAATTTAGTTAATAAATGAACGCCGTAAGCTGTTGCGTGTTTACTTTTAGCAAATTCGTCATCTCCAAATGCTACTCCTGCAATATCAAGATGCGCCCAAGCTTTGTGATCTTGAGTGAAATATTCTAAAAACTTAGCAGCACTTATAGCTCCTGCAACTGGTTTTCCACTGTAATTTTTAACATCCGCTATATCGCTTTCAATATCTTGCTTGTACACCTCCCAAAGTGGCAAAGGCCACAAGCGTTCTCCAATTGCATCTCCAGCTGCTTGTAATTTTTTAGCCATTTCGTCATTATTGGTAAACAAAGCACCACATTCATAACCAAAAGTTCCAACGCTGCTCCCTGTAAGTGTAGCAATATCAACTATGTATTTTGGGTTAAAATTCTTAATCAGATACGATAATCCATCTGCTAATACAAGCCTGCCTTCAGCATCAGTATCTATAATTTCAATTGAATGCCCGCTATAACTATGAATAACATCACTTGGTAAAAATGATTTAGCATCAACTGAATTTTCGGCACAAGGAACAATGGCTGTTACTTTTACAGGTAATTGCAAATCGGCTATAAGTTGCATGGCTCCAAGTACCGCAGCCGCGCCAGCCATATCACATTTCATGTGAACCATTCCTGCAGTTTTTATATTAAGACCGCCAGTGTCAAAGGTGATTCCTTTTCCTACTAACCCAACATGTTTTAAGTCTTTTACCTCTAATTTAGGAGAATAATTCAGTATAATAAATTGTGGTTCATTTTCACTTCCTTTTCCTACTGCTAAAAAGGCCCCAAGCCCTATAATTTTGGAGGCTTCGTAGCCCAAAATCTCAACATCAAATCCATACGTATCACCAGCGTCCTTAGCCCAATTTGCCAAATATTTTGGAGTAACAGTATTGGGTGGAAGGTCTACTAAATTATACGTTCCTAATTGTGCTTTTGCTATCTTTATTCCTTTTTTGGCTGTAGCCAAATAATCTTTTTCAGAAACTAAACTTAAGCTAAAAGTAGGTTCTAAAAAGGGGTGTAAGTGTTTATCTGATTTAAAATGTCCTAAATCATAAGTTCCCAGAAGCAATCCGGAAACAACAGCTTCCATTTGATCCTCAGTAAATTGGTCTGGTATAACTAAAGC
Organism: Flavobacterium amylolyticum; assembly: GCF_048284335.1. Classification (NCBI taxonomy): domain Bacteria; kingdom Pseudomonadati; phylum Bacteroidota; class Flavobacteriia; order Flavobacteriales; family Flavobacteriaceae; genus Flavobacterium; species Flavobacterium amylolyticum. Next base: position 435,323 of record NZ_JBLVPG010000002.1, on the reverse strand, counting down.
CACATTTGAATTTAAACTGTCCTTTTGTTTAGATGAAATACGACGAAAAATAGTTTTCAATGATTTATAATCTATTGTTTTTCCTAAACCAATAAACACATAAGTAGTGTTACTTTTTTCGGCTAGATAATGAGTGTCTTTTTTTCCATAAAAAACTTTAGCATCAATCTCTACTCCATCATAGGCAATAGGAACAATACTTTTTGAATACGTTTCAAAAGCCGGAATCAAAATTGTTCCTGAGAAATTAGTTAGGTTTTGTAATGTATTTACTTTCATTTGCTCATTTATTTTTACTTATTGTTCAAAGATACCATATAGCGTTTGTTAAGTGTTTTTCGTGTTAAAAAATAACCATTCTATTGCTTTAGGAAACTCATCACTCCAATAGGTTTCACTATGCTTCCCTTGCCTGTTAATGCTTAAATTAAGCATTGATTGGTCTTTTATAAACTCGCTTGAAATCAAATTATTTTGAAATTTTTTTAGATCCGCAATCATTGTTTGACTTTCCTTTTCACCTGCATACAAATAAATTTTAGTATCGGTTATTTTTGGGTTTTTTGAATTAATTTTTAATTCCGGAACTACCCAAAGAGAGGGGGAAAAAATCATTAATTTTCCATACACTTCTGGGTTCCTCAATCCACTAAATATGCTAACAAGTCCACCCATTGAGCTTCCTCCTATTCCGGTAAATTCCCGTTCTTTTTTAGTTCTAAAATTACTATCCACAAATGGTTTTAGCGTATCGGTTACAAATCGGATGTATTTCTTTCCTTGCCCTTTACCTAATACTGTTTTACCTACATTGTATTCTTTAATGCGGTCTTCTTCGGCGTGTTCTATTGCAATAATAATAATTTTTCCTATTTTATATTCAGACATCACCGCCAGTTTTTTATCAATTTCCCAATTGCCAAATTCGGCTGATTCATTGAATAGATTTTGAGCATCTTGCAGATAAAGTACTGGATAACTTTCACTGGAATTATCATAATCATGAGGTAATAAAGCCCAAATTTTTCTTGTCTTATTGAGTTGAGGAATTTCAAATTCATCTGAAATCAATAAAACTTGTGGTAAATAAGATGGCTTAAATGGTAACCAGTTTTTCCTCCATCTGGCAACGTGTTCTTTTTGAATACCTGTGTATATATTTGTTGAACGATTTTCTGTACGATTGCCAAGGCTGTCAATTTCTACGTCACTCCAATCTCCTTTAGTAAATTTATACAAAAGAGTAGCAGGATAATCAAAATCATGTGGAAATTTATAATGGTACGAACTTCGATTAATTTTCTCCATAATAAATTCTTTGTCCTGAGTACGCCAATTATTGAAATTTCCTGATATATATACCGGTCGGGCATCGTGTTCATCAGTAGTCAGGATTATATGTAAACCGGTATTAATTATTGGACTATTTAGTTCTTTAATAATTGTGGTATTGTCTGAATTCATCACTTGCATTATTGTACTTCTAATTTAAAAATAAATAGTAAATATAGTGGATTGTGCTTTGAAATAAAAGAAAAAAAGAAAACCCAATAGAAAATGAATGACTATTGGGTTTTATGTATGAAAAGTAGGTGAACTAATTTTTCTTTTGGCGGCTTTTTAAAACAGTTACCACATCATCTAATTTAAACCCTTTGGCTTGCAGTAATATAAGATAATGAAAAAGTAAATCGGCGCTTTCACTCAAAAACAAATCGTCATTATTATCTTTGGCTTCAATTACCACTTCGATCGCTTCCTCTCCTACTTTCTGGGCAATTTTGTTCATCCCTAGTTTAAATAAAGAAGCAACATAACTTTTTTCAGAATCAGCATTCTCTTTTCGAACTTGAATCGTATCTTCTAGTGTTGTTAGAAAACCATAATCCACTTTATTTATACCACTCCAACAGGTATCTGTCCCTTTGTGACAGGTAGGACCCTCGGGTTTTACTTGAATCAATAAAGTGTCATTATCACAGTCATTTTTGATGTCTATCAGATTCAAAAAGTGGCCACTTTCCTCCCCTTTAGTCCACAGCCTTTGTTTAGTTCTGCTAAAAAAAGTTACCTTTTTGGTATCGATTGTTTTTTGATACGCCTCAGCATTCATAAAGCCAAGCATTAGCACTGTTTTAGTTTCACTGTCTTGTATTATAGCAGGAATTAAACCGTCAGTATTTTTTGAAAAATCTATATTCATTTTTTTAATTTTAAAGATTGAAAATTAGAGATTGAAAGACTATCTAATCCGATTTTCTTTTCTCTTTATTTAGTATCTATTTCTATAATCTAACTTCGATATTATTCTTTTTTAGGGCTGATTTCAATGTTTTGATTTCAATTTCTTTAAAATGAAAGACACTTGCAGCCAATGCTGCATCAGCTTTTCCTATTTGAAAGGTGTCCACAAAGTGTTGAATATTTCCCGCTCCTCCCGAAGCTATTATAGGGATATTAACTAAACTCGCAAGTTTTGCCAAAGCTTCGTTTGCAAAGCCATTTTTAGTTCCATCATTATCCATTGAGGTAAATAAAATTTCTCCTGCACCTCTTTGCTCTACTTCTTTGGCCCAAGCAAATAAATTCAATTCAGTAGGCACTTTTCCTCCTACTAGATGAACAATCCATTCTCCATCAATCTGTTTAGCATCAATTGCAACCACAACACATTGGCTGCCGAACTTCTGAGCCAAATCATTAACCAACTGCGGATTTTTTACCGCCGAAGAATTAATAGAAACCTTGTCCGCTCCGTTTTGCAATAAGACTTCTACATCATTAACTGATGAAATTCCTCCACCAACGGTAAACGGAATGTTTATTGTGGCAGCGACTTTACGTACCAAATCAATTAAGGTTTTTCTTCTTTCCTCGGTTGCTGAAATATCTAGAAATACCAATTCGTCAGCACCCTCATCTGAATATATTTTAGCCAATTCTACTGGATCTCCAGCGTCACGCAAGTCTACAAAATTAATGCCTTTTACGGTTCTTCCGTTTTTTATATCGAGACAGGGTATAATTCTTTTTGTAAGCATTTCTGTTTGTTGTTAAAAGTATTATTTATTCAAATACTGGGCGCAAAAAAGTTCGTTCATAGCTTAATATACATTTAGTGTCTGTTGCTATTTTGAAAGCTTCTATACACTCTTTGTCGTCTAAAATTAGTGTTCTATAATTCTCATATTCAGATAAGCTCGGAAATGAAAACAGTGCAAATGCAATATTATTTGCACCTTCAGATGGTAAAAAGTAACCATGATGATTCCCTCCAAAACGGTTGACTAATTTAATCCATCTTTTACTATAATCCTCAAAAATAGCCACTTGAAAAGGGTCTATTGTGTATTTTAAATAACAAGTTATCATACTTTATATCTTAAATTGAACTATTTACTAATTATGTAGTGCTCTAATTGTTTCAACGAAATTCTTCCTTCATAAATTGCCTTACCAATAATTGTTCCTTCACAACCCATTTCAGCTAATTTTGGTAATTCCTCAAAGGTAGAAATTCCTCCTGAAGCAATTAATTTTATGCCGTTGGCTTGCGCCAAAATTTTAGCGTATAAATCAAAGGATGGCCCTTCAAGCATGCCGTCTTTGGCAATATCGGTACAAATCACGTACTGAATCCCTTTAACTTGATACTCTTGGATAAATGGAATCAAATCTTCATTAGAATCTTCTAACCAACCAGAAACTGCTACTTTTTCGTTATTGGCATCTGCTCCCAAAATAATTTTATCAGCACCATATTCTGCAATCCATTTTTCGAATAATTCTCTGTTTTTAACGGCAATACTTCCACCGGTAATTTGATTGGCACCACTTTCAAAAGCAATTTTCAAATCGGAATCCGATTTTAATCCACCACCAAAATCAATTTTCAATTTTGTTTGTGTCGCAATTTGTTCCAGTATTTTGTAATTGACAATTTGACTTGATTTTGCTCCGTCTAAATCAACCAAATGTAAGTATTCGATTCCGTGTGCTTCAAATGATTTCGCTACTTCAAGCGGATTCTCATTGTAAATAATTTTGGTATTATAATCACCTTTTGATAAGCGAACACATTTTCCATCAATGATATCTATTGCGGGTATTATTCTCATTATAAATAATTTAGAGTTTTAAAAAATTAGATAGAATTTGTTCTCCAATATCACCACTTTTTTCTGGGTGAAATTGTGTTCCATAAAAGTTATTTTGCTGTAATGCGGATGCATATTCTACCTCATAATTGGTTGTTGCAATGGACTCATCACAAGTAGGAACATAAAAACTGTGTACTAAGTACATGTATTCATTCTCTTTTATTCCCTGAAACAAAGCCGATTTTAAATTATAGATTGTATTCCAGCCCATTTGGGGTACTTTCACTTTTGGTGTGAATTTAATCACATTAACATCAAAAATTTCTAATCCTTTTGTATTGCCTTCTTCCGATGATTTACACATCAATTGCATCCCAAGACAAATTCCTAGCACAGGCTGTTTCAATGTCGGAATTAATACATCTAAACCACTGTCTATTAGCATTCTCATGGCAAAACTGGCTTCGCCTACACCAGGAAAAATAACTTTGTCAGCAGCTTTAATTTCTTTCCAATCGTTACTCAAAACAGCATTGTATCCCAATCTTTCAATGGCAAACTTGATACTTTGAATATTCCCTACTCCATAATTTATAATAACTATTTTCATCTATTTAATCTTATTGTTGTAAAGTCAAAAGGCATAAAATCAATTCTAACTTTCGCCTTTAGGGTTTTGACTTAATTAAAGCATTCCTTTAGTTGAAGGTAAAATCATCTTTTCAGTATCTCGTTTTACGGCTACTTTTATTGCTTTAGCAAAAGCCTTAAAAATGGCTTCTATCTTGTGATGCTCATTTGTTCCTTCGGCTTTAATATTGATATTGGCTTTCGCACCGTCCGAAAAGGATTTAAAAAAATGATAGAACATCTCCGTTGGCATTTTTCCGACCATCTCACGCTTGAATTCGGTTTCCCAAATCAACCAGTTTCTACCTCCAAAATCAATCGCCACTTGCGCTAAACAATCATCCATTGGTAAACAAAAACCATAGCGTTCAATCCCTAATTTATTGCCTAAAGCTTTTGCAAAAACTTCACCTAGAGCAATCGCTGTATCTTCAATCGTGTGATGTTCATCTACTTCCAAATCTCCTTTTACTAAAACCTCTAAATCCATTTGTCCATGACGCGCAATTTGGTCGAGCATGTGGTCAAAAAAAGCAATTCCAGTTTCGATTTTACTTTTCCCGGTTCCGTCTAAATTCAAATTGATATAAATATCCGTTTCGTTTGTCTTTCTTTCTATGGAAGCGGAACGTTCTTCTAATTTCAAAAACTCATAAATATCTTTCCAATTCGTGGTTTGTAAAGCAATAACATCTTCCAATTCGTGTCTTTTCGAAGATATTTCATCACTTCCCAAACTTTCGTCAGTATTAATAAAAATTGCTTTTGAGCCTAGATTTTTAGCCAATTCCACGTCAGTTATCCTGTCTCCAATTACGAATGAATTTTCTAAATCATACTCAGGATTATCAATATATTTTGTCAACAAACCTAATGCAGGTTTGCGAGTTGGTGCATTTTCGTGTGGAAATGTTTTGTCAATTAATACTGCTGCGAAAACAACCCCTTCATTTTTAAACGCTTTCAGGATCAAATTGTGGACAGGCCAAAAATTAATCTCCGGATGAGAATCAGTTCCCAAACCATCTTGATTAGTTACCATTACGAATTCGAAATCCAATTCCTTAGCTATTTTAGCTAGGTATTGAAAAGCATTTGGATAAAATTCTAATTTTTCAAAACTATCCAATTGATAATCACTTGGCTCCAAAACCATTGTTCCATCACGATCTATAAAAAGTATTTTTTTCATTAAAAAAAGTTTAGATTTTAAGGTTTAAAGTTGTTTTAACACCTCAATTAATTTCATATTTTCTATTTCGGTTCCAACAGTCAAACGCAAACAATTTTCGCATAAAGGTTGGGTTGTTCTGTTTCGAATTACAATCCCCTTAGCAATCAATTCAGCATATCTTTTGTTGGCATCATCTACTTTGATTAAAATAAAATTAGCTTCTGTTGGGTAGATTTCTTCCACAAAATAGATTTGAAGTAATACTTTAAGTAATTCTTCTCTTTGTATTATTATAGAATTAATTTCTTCATTTATAATATTTAAATCATCTAATCGATTTAAAGCTCTTTTTTGAGTCAACTCATTCACATTGTAAGGCGGTTTTATTTTATTCAAAACCGAAATTACTTCAGCAGATGCATAGCATACTCCTAATCTTATTCCAGCTAAACCATACGCTTTAGATAGTGTTTGGGTAATGACTAAATTGGGGTATTCGTCTAGTTCATTAATCCAACTTTCCTTTTTTGAAAAGTCAATATATGCTTCATCAATCACTACTAACCCTTTAAAATTTTGTAAAAGGTACGCCACACTTTCATCAGAAAATGAATTTCCTGTTGGGTTATTAGGCGAACATAAAAAAATAATTTTAGTTTTTACATCAACAGCTTCGATAATTTTCTCGATTTTGGGTTGAAAATCGGATGAAAGCAAGACTTCTCTATTTTCTACTGCATTGATATTGGCCAAAACACCATACATTCCGTATGTTGGCGGCAAAGTGATTACGTTGTCTGTTTTTGGTTCGCAAAAAGCTCTGAATAATAAATCCAATACTTCATCACTTCCGTTTCCCAATAAAATTTGATTGGTTTTGACATTTTTTTGTTTTGCCAAAATTCCTTTAACACTCATTTGTTGGGGATCTGGATACCTGTTTACCCCATTTTCAAAAGGATTTTCATTGGCATCCAAAAAAATCATATTCTCAGTATCAAAACCCTCAAACTCATCTCTAGCCGAAGAATAAGGCTTTAATTGCTTTACGTTTTCTCTAACTAAACTATTTATATCGAAATTATTTTCCATTTTCAATTGCATTTAATCGTAGTGTAACTGCATTTTTGTGTGCGTGTAATCCTTCGGCTTCTGCCATAATTTCTATGGCTTTTCCAATATTTTGTATTCCTTTTTGGGATATTTTTTGAAAAGTCATTGCTTTAGTAAAACTATCCAGATTTACACCACTATAATTCTTTGCGTAGCCGTTCGTAGGTAACGTATGATTTGTTCCTGAGGCATAATCCCCCGCACTTTCAGGAGTATAATTCCCAATAAAAACAGAACCGGCATTATATACGCCGTTGCTGTAAAAATCATCAAATTCAGAACAAATTATAAAGTGTTCCGGTCCGTACTCATTGATTAGTTCTAAAGCAATTGTATCATTTTCTACAAAAATTAATTTTGAATTAGCAATCGATTTTTTAGCAATTGCTCTTCTTGGTAAAACCTCCAGTTGGATTTGGATTTCATTTTCAACGGCATCAATTAATTTTTTAGAAGTAGAAACTAAAATAACCTGACTGTCTGCACCATGTTCTGCTTGTGATAATAAATCAGATGCTACAAATGCAGGAACTGCAGTATCATCTGCCACAATTAATAATTCAGATGGTCCTGCCGGCATATCGATTGCTACGCCAAATTGAGTTGCCAATTGCTTAGCAACAGTTACAAATTGGTTTCCAGGGCCAAAAATTTTGTACACTTTTGGAACTGATTGGGTACCAAAGGTCATTGCTGCAATTGCTTGAATACCTCCAACTTTTAATATTTTTGTTACCCCGCATAAATTTGCAGCATATAAAATAGCAGGATTTATAATTCCATTTTTATCTGGAGGGGAACATAATACTATTTCGTTGCAACCTGCAATTTCTGCCGGTACTGCTAACATTAAAACCGTTGAAAATAAAGGTGCAGTTCCCCCCGGAATATACAAACCAATTTTTTGAATGGGTCTTTTTTCTTGCCAACACTTTACACCTTCGATCGTTTCTACTTCTATTCGCTCCGTTTTTTGGGCAATATGAAATTTTGTAATGTTTGATTTCGCAAGTGATATAGCCTCTTTCAGTTCTATGGAAACAGATGCTATAGCCAAAGCAATTTCGGCTTTGCTAACTTCAATTGTCTCGATTTTTACCCCATCAAAAAGAGAGGTATATTTTGCAACAGCAGTATCTCCTTTTTTCTGTACTTCGTTGAATATTTCTTTAACTGTTGCTTCGATATCATCAACAGTTTTTGTTGGTCTTTCTAAAATGGAAGTCCAAGTATCCGATTTTGGATTGTATATTTTATTCATTTTAATTGTATTCAAAGATTAGATGATTCCTAAATTAAAATAAGTGTTTTTTAATTTATTACTTGTTATTTGAAACTTTAAAGGACCATTTTTTCTATTGGACAAACCAAAATTCCTTCGGCACCAGCTTCTTTCAATAAATCAATCACGTCCCAGAAACTGTCTTTGTCTATTACAGAGTGTACGCTACTCCACCCTGGTTGCGCTAATGGCAACACGGTAAGGCTTCGTAAAACGGGTAGTATTTTTCCAATAGCTTCAATTTTTTCATTGGGAACATTCATCAAAATGTATTTTGATTTTCGCGCTCTCAGAACAGATTCTATTCTGAATTGTAGAATATCGATTAGCTTTTGAACTTCTGGCGTGACCTTTGGGGAAACCGCTAAAACAGCTTCACTGTTCAAAATTACTTCTACTTCTTTTAGATTATTTTTAAACAAAGTACTTCCACTGGACACAATATCTACAATAGCGTCCGCTAAACCAATATTAGGCGCAATTTCTACCGATCCTGAGATTTGGTGGATATCAACTTTTAATCCAAATGAATCAAAATATTCGTTTACCGTATTAGGATAAGAGGTGGCAATACGCATACCGTCAAGATCCTTGATGGAATTGTATTCAAAAGTTTTAGGAACTGCAACAGAAACTTTACATTTAGAAAAACCCAGTTTTTGAGCGATTATAATATTTTTTCCTTTTTCTACCAAAAGGTTATCGCCAACAATAGCAGCATCAACAACTCCATCTAATAAATATTGGGGAATATCTGAATTTCTAAGGAATAATACTTCTAACGGAAAATTCGTTGCTTCCGCTTTTAATTGGTCATTCCCATTATTGATGGAAATGCCACAATCTTTTAAGATTTGTATGCTGTCTTCATTTAAACGACCTGATTTTTGAATTGCAATCTTTAGTGTACTCATTTTTTAATTTTTTTTGTTTAAAATATTTTGATTGAGTACAAATAAGGGTAATAAAAAACCCGTTTGATGTACTCAAACGGGTTTTAGAATATGTTGATTTACACACATATCATTAACACATCGCTTGAGAGCAAGAATGTAAATGATGATGATGGAATTGATTTGTAAACATTGAATTTATTTTCTTTTTAATTCTTCTGCAAATATAGGAGATATATTTATTTAAAAGCAATTTTTATTTTAACTTATAGTTATGAATTTGTTAAAATTATTTTTCTTTCATCTGAATATCTAATTTTTCTGGAGATAAACTATCTTTATTAATCAATGGATTCAAGTCTTTTTCTCTAATTTCAGTGTGTCGAATCTCACCTCCTGTTGTACCTACATTAATGGAAATAATTCCTGATAGTAAAGCCAAAATCAAAGTGATAAATGAAAATATCTTTGCTAATCGAAACTTTTTGATAGAAGCTACTATTGAAATTAACGCAAAGAATCCAGTGACATAAAGTAGTAAAGCAAATTTTTCGGCTATTTCTTCATGTTCATGAATAATGGCTTTGCCAATTCCTGGAAAATCTTCCACTATCTCTTCGGCCCCTTCTCCGGTGCTCATGCTCAATATACCAAAAACGGTAGCAATAATTAATACAATATAGGCTGTGTTTTTTACGGAATCATTGTTTAAAAGCAATCCTGTTATCAATATTCCGATTCCAAAAATAGTCCCGATGATTGGAAAATGGTTTACCACCATATGCAAGTGCGCATCATTCATATTCGTTTTTTTTAGATATAAGTTTGTTAAGTGTTCTAAATTTAATAATTATAAACCAATGTATGAGCCATTCAGATAGGATTTAGGAGTGCCCCTGAAGGATTACTTCAGGTTTACTTTAGAGAAACTCAATATAACATTTGTCCCTATATTTTCTTCACTTGTAATTGTGATATCAATATTAAGTAGTAAACATAACCTTTTTACAATTGACAAGCCTAGTCCACTGCCTTTTATTTCAGGATGTTGATTCGATTTTGAACGGTAGAATTGATGGAAAATTCTATTTAAGTCTTCTTTAGGGATTCCTATTCCTGTATCAATTATTTGACATTCAATTTTAGAATGAGTTTCTTTTATATTCACCGTTAAATTTCCATTTTCATTGGAATACTTTAACGCATTAGAAACCAAGTTGCTAATAACGATTGAAAACAAATAACTATCCGTTTGCAGATAATAATCGCTATGAAAATTAGTATAAATATTAATATTTTTGAACTTAATGAGGGGAGAATTTCGGGCTATAATATCTAAAAATACAGCATTTAAATAGACTTTTTCTATTTTTAAACTCTGATTTTGATTTTCAAATCGCGCCAATAAAAGCAATTGGTCTACTAAATGGTTCAATCGATTGACTTCTGCAATACAAAAATTTATTTTTTCCTCATATTCGCCCTGATTTCGAGGTTTCCTAATTAAAACTTCTAAGGTTCCTTTAATAACCGTTAACGGGGTTCTTAATTCATGGGATGCATCAGAAGTAAATTGTTTTTCTCTTTCAATGGCTGTTTCAATTCTATCCAATAAATTATTTATGGTTTGTGATAAAATATACAATTCGTCACGGTTTTGAGGCAAACGAATTCTGGAAATTAGATTGTCTTTTGTAATTATATTTGAGGTTCTTATAATAGAACTAATGGGTTTTATACTTCTACCAGCAAAAAATCGAGCAATAAAAAAAAGTAGCACCAGAATCAAAGGATAAACAATAATCAGTACTTCGGATAAATTATTAAGTACCATTGTAGCATCTTCTAAAGACATAGCAATAAGGATGTAACCAATCACTTTTGTTTTTTGATATATCGGAACTTGAATTTGTCGAATCGAATTATCGGCTAATTTTGTGTCAAAAAGTTTATTTGATGGATTTTCTTTATTGAATGTTAATGTCGCTTTTTTAAGATTAGGAGATTTCTCAATAACATTTTTATTATGATCAACAAACTGAATGAATACTGGATTTACATCTAGTGTATTGTGTTCGCGTTCTTTCCATTCTTCCTGATCAATTAAATTAAATGTGTTGCCCAGAATTTCAATTTCAGTTAAATGTTTCTCTATTTCCGTATTTATATCATTATTCACATGGCTGTAAACGCTAAATTCTACAATAGAATAAATAATAAAGAAAACTGCAAAAATCAATAAAGCTGTAGTTATAATATAATAAGAAGCGATTCTATTTTTAAAAGAAAGTTGTTGCATAATTATTTAGTCAATTGCAATATAGCCAACACCACGAACGGTTTTTATGTAGTCTTGCTCAATTTTTAAATTCAATTTTTTACGAATTGCATTCATGAAAACATCAATAACACCCGTGTCATATTCAAAATGTATATCCCAAACATCCTCAATAATTTGAGTTCTAGTGCAGACTTTACCTTTGTTTTTTACTAAATATTTTAATAGATCAAATTCGCGTTGGGTTAAATTTACTTCATTTTCATTTACTAGAACACGATGTTTCGCACTATCAATTTCAATTGTTCCAAGTTTAAGGATGTGATTTTCATTTTGATTTCGGAAATGAATCTTAATTCGTTCTACCAATTCGTCAAAACTAAATGGTTTTTTTATATAATCGTTTGCACCAGCTTTTAAACCCTCGATAGTTTCTTGCACGGTATCTTTTGCAGTCAAAAAGAGGATTGGAGTATGACTGTTTTTCAATCGAATGGCCCTACAGAGTTCCAATCCAGTCATTTTGGGTAACATCCAGTCTAGTAAAATTAAATCATAGCTGTTTTTTAATGTTAACTCAAATCCCTTTAAACCGTCTGAAGCACTGCTTATTGTATACCCTTCTTCTTCTAATCCTTGTTTAAGGAATTGAATAATACCAGCTTCATCTTCGACAATCAATATGTGCATATTTTTAGTACTTTAAATTTTATTGCATTATAAACTTAAACGCTATGGTGGCAATGTTAGCCTTTAGAGTATCACTTCTTTGATAATGATTGAATCTAAAATCAATGTTTTTTAGACCAAATTTCCAAATTTTTGAAGCCGTAAAAATATCGGTATAATTAATCCCAAAACCATATTGATTGGCATCAAATGTAGCTAAATCAGCATCGGAAGTATAATATCTTTGCGTTGATAAATGAGTTTCATAAGGGGCATAATATTTTGAAGCTATTTGTGTGTAATACCGATACATTGGAAAAACCGTGAATTTATCTGATAGTTTTATAGGAAGTTCAATAGTTGCTGTATGGGATTGAATGTCCCAGTTATCAGAATAGAAGCGATAATAGGTTCTCACTATAAATCGTTCATTAATATAATAATTTAATCGTGCTCCTAATGGTATTTTAGATCTGGAGTCCGGTAATCGCTCTATGTCATCTGCCAGTTTATAAACACCCGTATTTGTTGTGCTTTCATAATTATTTATATATTTAGCTTGACCTATGTAATAATTAGCTTTATCAGCAAAATAAATTCGGTGATACGGAGAGGACAACAAACCTTGCTGCTGTAAAATATCAAAGAAAATGGAGAACTGTAACTTTTTAGTTACTACTTGAGAAAATCCAAAAGAAGCAGAATAGGAATTTCTATTTACTGCGGTAATGGTTTGAAATGCAGAAGGTAAATAACTCGTAGAGCCTTGTCCGTTTTGATCTAGAACAGTTACACCGTTAAAATAGCCTTGTCTCATAAAATTAGCACCATATAAGGAGTATTCATGAAGTTCAGTAGGATAAATAGGCCTCCATTGATCAAGGTACACATTAGCTTTAAAGCTTAATTCTGTATTTTTTTGATTAAAAAGAGTTGCAATTCCTCCGCCAAAACCGATTGAAGTATAATCGTACTCATTAGAAAAAGAAACATCCGAATTCCAAATAAAATTTCTAGAATCGCTACTATGACTATAATTAGCTCCAACTGCTACTAATTGATCACTTCTTGAAGCACCCGAGGATGCCTGCCATGGAGTTCCATTAGGTCCGCTCCCATTGGGACTGCCTGAACTGGAAGCTCCAGTTGAATTAAACGGGTTGATATTACTTGATGATGCTGATGAATAGGCTGATATCCCTAAATCAATTGTTAGAACATCATCTTCATTTAATGGCATTGCCACCACGATATTTGAGGCTACATCCGTTAATTTTTCAGAACCTATTCCTCCAGAAACGGCTGATTTTGATCCGTCTTGGACGTAATAACTGGCTAAAAAATCAACCTCAGTATTTTCTAACACTCTTTTTTTAAATACTGGAACCGTGCTTTTATCTTGCGAAAATACAGTGCCACTGATTAATAGTATTAAAAGTAAAAAATTTATTTTCATTGTGTAAAAATTACAATTTATATTTTTTTGCGCATTAGTTACAACCACAACCGCCTCCTGATTTACCTCCGTTTGCTCCTGCTGCCGCTTCTCGATATACTTGAAAAGAGGTTTCATATCGCTCCGCTGTTCTTGCAGTGAGTTTCATATCGGGATCATTTATTTTTTCTTTTTCATATTCTTTTACGGTGCTACACGATTGTAGAATCAGTACTGTGAAAAATAAAACCGCTATCTTTTTTACCATTTTGAATGTCGTTAATTAATTATATTTTTTGATGTCAATTCCTTTTGATGAAAAAATCTTTCCTTTATCATCAACAATAATACATTCAATCCCTTTAAGTTGATTTACTAAATCAATACCAACCTCTACTCCAAGCACAAAAATTCCTGTGGCTAAAGCGTCAGCAATTTCAGTTTGCTTTGCAAAGACAGATACGCTTACCACGCCAGTTGCCGGATAACCCGTTCTTGGATCTATAATATGTGAATAGCGCGTTCCATTAAAAATTACATACTTTTCATAACTCCCTGAAGTTTCAACGGCGCTATTTTCTAAAGGAAATGTAGCGAAAATTTTATTTTTATTTAAAGGGTTTACAATGCCTACATTCCAAAGTTTACCATCCGGTTGTTTTCCCCAGGCGTTGATATCTCCCGAAACATTTACAATACCGGATTTGCATCCATTAGAAAGCAACAAATCTTTAACTTTATCAGCAATATAGCCTTGGCCAATGCCGCCCAAACCCAATTTCATTCCTTCTGATTTAAGAAAAATAGTCTGATTTTTTTTGTCTAGAATAATATTTTTATAGCCAATTTTTGCTACAGATTTTTTTATCGCTTCTTCCGTTGGCATTACTTTCATTGAACCATCAAACTTCCAAATTTTGTCCATTGAAGCATACGAAATATCAAATGCTCCAGCAGTAATTTGAGAAATTTTAATCGCTCTTTCTACTAATTCAAAAACCTCGGCATTTACTTTTACAGGTTGAATACCTGCATTTTTATTGACTAGTGAGATTTGTGTAGTAGGAATCCAATCAGAAATTAAGTACTCAATGCGTCTGACTTCGGCTATAGCCAAATCAATATATTCATTCGCTTTAATCGTATCATTTGCGACAGCCGTAACTTCAAAAGGACTTCCCAACATAGACAACTTCCTTTTATGGGCAATCTGACCAAAAGAAACAATCGATGTCAACAATAAACAGAGTAAAATTAATTTTTGCATTATCTCTCAAATGAATGGATTAATTCAATATAATCTGTAGGAGAGGTATTTTTGAATCCTGTAATTCCTAATACACTACCAGTTTTATCTAAAAGTAAAACCAATGGAAAATTCCCGGATTTATTGTATTGTTCCGCTAGTTTTTTATTGCTTTCTGACAATTCAGATGCTAACTGATTTACTTTTTTCTTTGGAAAATCAGCTTTGTAAATGACCCATTTTTGTTCCGCTTCTTTTTGAAATTCTTCTGATTTCCAAATAGTATTTTCTAATTTTATGCAGGGTGCGCACCAATCTGATCCTGAAAAAACAAGAAGAATGTTTTTATTTTCCTGAAGCGCTTTACTACTTGCCTCTTCAAAATTTGTTGTCCAGTTTTGGGAATATCCAAGTGTTCCTAAAAAGAGAAAAAAAATAAGCACGTGTTTTTTCATTAGAGATCTATTTTAGAGGTGTAAAAGTATTTAATTCTTCTGTAGGAATGCTTTCAAATGGTTAAAATTAAGTAAGAATTAATTGTGTATAAAAAGTATTAATTAGTATTTATTTTCAATTTAATTTCCCCTTTAAAAGACACCAATTCATACTAACAACACATTTTAATTAAACATAAACGGTCAAAGTTGTTCCTGCTAATGTAGTTTTATACTCTTTCAAATTAGAAGAAGCTGGCCCGCTTGTAACAACCCCTTTACTTGTAAATTGGGAATTATGCCTTGGACAAACAAATTTATTGCCTCCTTCATCATAATTGACAATTACTCCTTCGTGTGGACATGCCGCTGAAACTGCTAAAAATTCACCTGCACTAGTTCGTGCAATAATTATTCCTTTGGTCACTAGAAACCCGCCGTTTGTAGCTAAAGTCCCCATGCTTACATCAACTGTAAAATTCGAATTAGCTGATGGCGCTGGAGTACCAGCGTTAGTGCCTGATCCTGTATTGGTGTCATCTGAACTACAGCTTGTGGCCATGCCTGCAAGGCAAGCCGGTAACAAAACTGTTGCAGCTCCAAATCCTACTCTTGCAAAAAATTCTTTTCTAGTCATAATTCTTTTATGTATTGGGTTAGTATATATAAATGTATACGAAAAAAATACAGCTGTAGTTTTCATTTAACTAAAAAATAAAATAAAAGTTACTCATAGCTTTAAAACATTAAGCAATTCTTAAAAATTAGTACTAAAGTTTATGTTTACTTTTACATTTAAATTTATTATCATGCAACTGTTTCAAAAAACTGCACCATTCTATTATTTACTACTATTCTACACGACTGTAAGTTTCATTTCTAGAATAATTCTTTTATTCCATCCTATTACCCAAGCCTCATTTACTGCTATTGATACCCTATCACTATTCGTATTTGGTTTCCTTTCTGATTTTTTTATTTTTATATTGATCAGTGCTTTTTTATGGATATACCTTATTTTCATATCCAATTCGAAATATTTTAAACCCTACGGTTACATCATTTTTGGTTTATTTGTAGGATTGTTGATTTATGTTTCATTTGGAAATACTATTCTCAATGAGTATGGTGGTGCTTTGCCTAAAATTGGTATCATTTTTATAGCAATTAAAACAGTCCTATTTGGATTGCTACTTTTTTTGCCTACATATCGAAACCAAATACGATTCTGGCTGTTTTCTTTTGTCATTTTTCTTTATGTTGTTCTAATTTTACAAAACGGAATTAGTGAGTACTTTTTTTGGAATGAATTTGGGGTAAAATATAATTTTATTGCAGTAAATTATTTGGTTTACACCAATGAGGTTATAGGAAATATTATAGAGTCATATCCTGTTATTCCATTGTTTACTGTACTTTTTATTGTTGCAGGAAGTGTAACCTATTTAATTGTAAAAAAATCAAAAAAGTACATTCAGAGCCTCCCAGGATTTGTAGAAAAAATAAAACTGTCTGGAATTTATTTTTCGCTTTTTGGTCTCTCAATACTGGCCATTCCATTTTTATCTTTAAAAGAAAACTCACATAATGTTTTTGCAAATGAGCTGCAGGCAAATGGTATTTATAAATTCTATCTGGCATTTGTGCGCAGTGAACTGGATTATTTCAAATTTTATAAAACAGTTCCCAATAGAGAAGCCTTTGCGCAATTAAAGAAACAAATTCCTTCCATTTCAGGAGAAACAACTTTGAGACAAATAAAAAATGAAGCTACTGAAAATCATAAAAATGTAGTACTAATAACTATTGAAAGTTACAGTGCCGAATTCATGAAAATGTATGGTAACGACAAAAATATCACTCCTTTCTTAGACAGTCTGGCCAGCAAAAGTTTAGTTTTTACAAACCTCTATGCTGTTGGAAACAGAACAGTTCGTGGACTTGAGGCAGTTACTTTGTGTTTTCCTCCTACAGCAGGGGAAAGTGTGGTAAAAAGAAAAGACAATAAAAACAAGTTCTCAACCGGAACTGTCTTTAAACAAAAAGGGTACACTGTAAAGTTTATGTATGGTGGCGATGCTTTTTTTGATAATATGGAAGATTTTTTTGTGGGAAATGGATACGAAATTGTAGATAAAAAAACGTTCACTCCAAAAGAAATCACTTTCGATAATATTTGGGGAGTTTGCGATGAAGATATGTACAACAAGGCCATCACGATTATGAATACTGAGGCAAAGGCAAATAAGCCGTTCTTTAATCATATAATGACCGTAAGCAATCACAGACCATTCACTTATCCTAATGGAAAAATAGACATTCCAGGCGATGCAAAATCTCGTGACGGTGGAGTTAAGTATACTGACTTTGCAATCAAAAAATTCTTTGAAATGGCTAAAAAACAACCTTGGTTTACCAATACTGTTTTTGTTATTTTAGCAGATCATTGTGCTTCAAGCGCAGGAAAAATAGAGTTGCCGGTAGACAAATATAGAATTCCAGCCCTGATTTATAGTCCTGATTTTATAGCACCTAAAAAATATACCAAGCTAATGTCACAGATTGACATAATGCCTACAGTATTTGGATTATTAAACTTTAATTATCAAAGTAAATTTTATGGTCAGGACGTGCTAAAATCTGATTATAAGCCCAGAGCTTTGATCGCAACGTATCAAGATTTAGGATTAATAAAGGATGGTATTGTAACTATAATATCACCCAAACAAAAAGCCAAACAATTTCAATTGACCTTAAAACCAAAGCAAAAAGTAGGTTTTGATTTTCAAATTTTTTACAATCAGACACCCTTGATAAAAGAAAGACCCAATTTAATAAAAGAAACGATTTCCTATTATCAAACAGCCTCTGATATATTAAACAAAAAAAACTATCAAAAAATTAATTAGCAAAAAAAAACGGGTGAAATTAAAGTTTCACCCGTTTTAAATTATATTTTTATTTGTTATTCTTTTTCATTTATTAAACCAAAAAGAGTACCTTTTTCAAAAGTTTTTAAATCCTTTTTCAATCCTTTACTATTTCGTTTTGTGAGTTCAGCTGCATCAAGATTGCTTAAATCGGGTTTTCCTGCATTTACCCACGCTGTATACCAAAAACTCGCAGTTGCAGTAATTGCTTTTTTCATTTGTTTTTCAACCATACCGTTTAACTCCGTATGAAATTTGCTTGCATATTCATCCGAATATTGCATACCTCCATATTTGTTTTTAACTACATTTCCTGCGGCATCCGTTACATACATTTTGTTTTCAGCGGTTGTTGATCTTAGTTTTTTATCCGCTGCTAATAAAGGATCTACTAAACTGTGAGTATCAAAAATAATATTCCAAGTTGCTTTATCTACATTTTCTAAATATATAGCTTCCGGAACATTTAACTTATAATCTTTGACAAACAATTCAGGCAAACGACTTTCCCATAAAGAATGAATTCCTTTTTGATTCGTATTTTGGCCATCATGATTATCAGAAGTATGCAAAGGCATGTGTGCATCTGCAATGTAATGCCCTAAATCACCCGCAATAAATAATATTTCGTTTTTTCTTTTTTCTTTAAAAGCCTTAGTCAACTTGACCATCATATCCTGAATGTACCAAGGTAAAATTCCATTTTTAGTCAAGAATTTCTCCTCATATTTTAGTTTTGCCTCTTCCATAGTTTTGGGAAAAGTTTCTACATCACCAAAATTCTCCATGTCAAAATAATGACGAGGGGCTTCAGCTTTGTCGTTTAATACATTTCTTCTTAAATCTGGGACCGTAGATTCTTGCGTGATAAAATCAATATGATTATAAAAAAAAATTTGTAATGGTTTTGGCAGTGCCATTACAGCTGCTCTGTTGATTCGCTCATGACCGATAATTCCCCATGACATAAGAAAAAAAGCAACTCCAATAGTAGATAAAACAATAAGTGTAGGTCTGATTTTAAATTTTTTCATTAAATTTATTTTTTTTGAGATACAAATATATTTCTTTAAATCGTTATTAAGAAAATTTGGGTTTAAGATTCTGTTAATAAAAAAGAAAACAACAACTATGTTTCGACATCAAGGAAAAAACAGAACTTTTGTTCATAATCTTCGTTTAGCTACTTTGTTGTCTTTTGTAGCCGGAATAGTAAATGTTACGGGAGTATTATCTATAAATACATTAACTACAAATGTAACTGGTCATTTTGCTTATTTTGCCGAAGAAATAATGAAGCAGAATTATCTGGCTGCATTAACTTTTTTAGTTTTTACCCTTTTCTTTTTGTTAGGTGCTTTTACGTCTAATTTTTTAGCAGAATTGATTTCTAAAAAACATCCTAATTTATCTCATGTTATTCCAATTTCACTGGAAATGATTGTTTTAATAAGTGTTGGTTTTTTTGGAACGCAATCTGGCTTAACTAGTTTTGAAGGAAATTCGATCGCTTTTTCAATGCTTTTTGCTATGGGAATACAAAACTCATTAGTTACTAAAATTTCTCAATCAACAGTACGAACTACACATTTAACAGGACTTTTTACAGATTTAGGAATAGAATTGTCTCAATTATTTTTCTATAAAAAAACCGAAGAAAACAAAAAATTAAAAACTAGTATTTTTTTAAGAGTATCCATTATTATTTTCTTTTTCATTGGTTGTTTTTTAGGAGGCTTTCTTTATGTTTTTTTAAAAATGAAAACCCTTTTTATTGCAGCAACTTTTTTATTAATCGCACTTTTGTATGATTATTTGCGATTAAAATTTCATATTATCAAACGGAAAAACGTTCTACGTAAAATTATTTTAAATAAACAACCAAGATTAAAGTAGCTAAAGCTATCGATATCCATAACAAAATTCCCTGCGTAAGTGGTTTCCATCCCACCGATTTAAAAACAGTTTTATTTAATCCGGCTCCAATTAAAAATAAAGTTACCGTCAAACCTATTTTGGAAACTGAAACTAGGTGCGGCGCTACACTCACCATTTGTGGCAGATAGGTATTGGCAGTCATCGCCAAAATAAACAATCCAATAAAATAAGGAATTTTTATTTTGCCCGATTTATTTTTAAAAATTAATGCCGTAATCAATGCTACTGGAACAATCCATAAAGCACGGGCTAATTTTACCGTAGTTGCTATTTGTAAGGCTTCAGGTCCATATCTACTCGCAGCTCCTACCACAGAGCTTGTGTCATGAATAGCAATGGCGCACCATAATCCAAATTCTTTTTGTGATAAATCTAACCAGTAAGCTACAGCAGGAAATAAAAACAACGCAATTGAATTAAGAATAAAAATTACTCCCAAAGCCACTGAAGTTTGCTTTTCATTTGATTCGATTACTGGTGCAATAGCAGCTATAGCACTACCTCCACAAATTGCAGTACCACAAGAAATTAGATGGGAGGTTTTCTTGTCGGTTTTAAACCATTTTCCTAGAAAAGTTCCTAAAACTAAAGTAACAGCAATAGAAATTACAGTAAACAAAAACCCTTCTTTTCCGGCTGATACTGCATTGTTAATATTCATCCCAAATCCTAAACCAACAACTGAAAATTGTAATAAATAATTAGTGGCTTTATGATTTAATTCTAAGAAAGGATGTCCAAAAAGATTGGCGACAATCAAACCCAATACTAAAGCAATTGGCGGAGAAACAAAAATTGTGGTACAAATCAATAACAAGGCAACAAAAATGAGTTGCTGCAATGTGGAGTTTACTTTTAAAAAAATAAAAGATTCTTTTTGAATTACTTTTTGATGCGTTTCCAATGTAAAGCTGTTGAATTATTACAATACAAAGATGGAGCGATAAATCTATTTACACCAATCGCAAATTATAATCTATCATAACTTTAAATTATAATGATTGGAAATATTCTGAATAAACAAATCGGATAGTGAATCGGTTTTTCCTTGTAACGTAATAACATAAAAAAAGCGTTCTATAATCAGGTCTTTAATATCTAATATAGCCAGTTCATTGTTTATAAGTTCTTTTTTTATTGCATGAATGGATATAAAAGCCACACAATCAGAGTTCATTAAATAGGACTTTATACTTTCGGTGCTGCCTAATTGCATTTCAATTTGTAGTTCTGATAGTTTGATCTCAAATGGTTTTAATGCATGTTCAATAACTTCAAGTGTTCCTGAACCTTGTTCTCGCATTAAGAAATGCATACTTTTAAGATCCTCTTGGGTCACTTCATCAAGGCTGATTAATGGATTGGAATTCTTGCAGACTAAAACCAATTCGTCTTTTAAAAACTCGGTGTATTTAATAGACTTATTTTTTGATTGTCCTTCTACAATTCCTATTTCAATTTCCTGTTTTAATAAGGCATTTTCTATTTGTTCCGTATTTCCATTTAGCAAACTCACTTTTACATCCTGCAATTTTTGATGGAAACGGGCTAAAAGTGGCGGAATTATATACTGAGAAATTGTCGTACTGGCTCCTAATCGCAACAATCCGGAGCGTTGATTTATCAGCGTACTCATATCAAAATCGATCTCACGGTATACTTCAAAAATGTTTTTAGTGTGCTTTAATAATACTTCACCGGCAGTTGTCAGCGCGATTTTAGAACCATTTCTATCAAATAATTTAATTTTATACTGCTCCTCTAATTCCTGAATATGTTTTGAAATGGCAGGTTGCGTAATAAACAATTCTGTTGCAGCTTTTGTAAAACTCAAACGGTTGGCAACGGTATAAAATACTTTCAGTCTAAAATCCATGGTGTTTAATTGTATTACAATAATCCGTTGTATTTTCGAACAAACCATTCGGTTGTCAGCAAAATTGAAATTAGAACCAATAACCAAATCCAATCAATCAAAGGCGTTTTGGTAGCAATATTCTTTTGTATCGCCTTGTATTCCTCATTTTCTAAAAGCGTCTTAATCAACAGATCTACTTGATCCGGAAAAAATGCTTTTCCTTGTGTTTGTGTTGCTAATTGTGATAATTTTTCGACATCGGGATTGACAAATTGCTTTTCGATATCAAAATCAAGAATTTCAAAACTACTGGAATAGGCCGTTTTTGAATTTAATTCTTTTACTGTAAAAGTATAAGGACCCGCTTTAAGTCCGTCTAGATTAACTTTGTAAGAATTATTTGCTTTTAATAAATTGTAGTTTTTAGTTTGCTTAGTTTTAATATTTGTCACCGCAATACTCAAACGAGCCTTTTCATCAAACTCATAATTTTTATTGAAAAATTGTGCTCTTATTTCAATGGCTTCACCAGAATTATAAAAACTTTCATGTTCAACTACTAGTGATTTTTTAGAATTATTAGAAGCCAAAAACTGAATTATCTTATCCATGAAAATATCATATTTTTCAAAAGATTGATTGTTGATATGCGTTTGCAAACGCCATTTCCAACTGTTTTCTCCCAAAAGATAAGCGGTTCGTTTGCCTTGATTTTCCGTAAAAGCCAATAAAGGGGAATTGGTATGAATTGTTCTAATTTTTGATGAAAGCAAAACTGACACCGCCCCTTTTGTAGTTACGGTTCCAAAAGCATTTTGCAAAGGCGGTAAATTTTCAAACCCGATATTGTCAGCTGCAAACAAATTAAACTGCGCATTAAAAACCGACAAATAATCTTCTTTCTGTCCGCTCATTTTAAAGCTCAAATTATTCTGTTGCTGATTCAGAAAATTAAAATCGGTGTTGTTTCCAGTAATAATAAACGTATTGATTCCGGCTCCTTTATTATTCTCAAAAATGGTTTTGAATTCGCTTGTTGGTTGGTATAAAATTAAAACATTAAAATCTTGTAATATTTTGATTTCATTTGGCTTAACAATAGTTACTTTACGTTGTACATTGGACTCGATGGCTCTTTTTAGCGCACCTAAATCGGGATGGTTTATAGCTGATATTATGGCTATACTTGTTTTTTGATCTATAACTTCAACCGCAAAATTCTTGATGTTATTATACGTGTTTTTTTCCTTTTCTTTCGATTCAATAGTAGCTTTAAAAACCTGTAATCCTATCTTATCAGCCGGTAAAAGGACACTTATTGTTGCCGTTTTTTTGGAGGGCGAAAAGGCAATAGATTGTTTACTGAATACCGAATTTCCTTGTGAAATGATAAAATCTGCTGTTACACTTTTAGTTCCTGAATAGTGCAAAAATGCTTCAATAGGAAATTTATTTTTGTGAAAAGCATATTTATTAACATTCAATTGACTGATTTT
Organism: Flavobacterium amylolyticum; assembly: GCF_048284335.1. Classification (NCBI taxonomy): domain Bacteria; kingdom Pseudomonadati; phylum Bacteroidota; class Flavobacteriia; order Flavobacteriales; family Flavobacteriaceae; genus Flavobacterium; species Flavobacterium amylolyticum. The sequence goes on along the minus strand of NZ_JBLVPG010000002.1, from coordinate 411,847 downwards.
AAAATCTAACAAAGTTGTAGTGTCACCTACAATTATTGGATATACTTTATTCACAGCATCAAAGCTATAGACATAATCATTACCAGAAGTTTGATTTCCATCTGTAATTAAAACCGTTGGGTAGTTTGTGTTTCTATAAATGCTTTTTAGATTTTTAGCTACAACATCAATATTCGTTTGTATTCCTTTAAAATTAAATAGTGTTGTTGGTTCAAAATCGTCTGAAAACTGATACGATTGCACATCAAATTTCTTTTTTAAATCTGAGTTTGATTGTATTTTTTTATGCAATTCCAATGCTTTTATATTAGCATTCAAAAAAGAAATGGAACTGGAATTATCAATTACAATAGGTAAAGGTGTTTTTACAGTTTCAAGCGTATTTTTTGTTAGTATAGGATTAATCAACAACAATAAAATTCCGAAAATGGACATAAAACGCAAAAAAGCCAAAAACCAACCGACTTTCGATTTGTTTTTGGCTTTGTAGATGTATTGATAAAATGACAAACCACCAGCTATTAGTAAAGAAAGAAGTAATAATAGTATAGTGTTTGTTGTCATTTATTCATCATTAAAAGATTAAAGGATTAAAAAATTAATTGCGTAGTTCAAAAACCTTTAAATCTTTGAATTTTAGAATTTTTTAATTAAATTTAGGTAAGCATTCCTCCACAAACATTCATTACTTGTCCCGTTACATACGCGCTCATATCTGAAGCAAAGAAAAGACATGCATTGGCAACGTCTTCGGTAGTTCCGCCACGTTTCAAGGGGATTCCGTCTCTCCATCCTTTTACAACATCTTCGTTTAATTTAGCAGTCATTTCTGTTTCTATAAAACCCGGAGCAATTACATTACAACGAATGTTACGAGATCCTAATTCTAATGCAACAGATTTAGAAAAACCAATAACGCCGGCTTTAGAGGCAGCATAATTTGTTTGTCCTGCATTTCCTTTAACTCCCACAACAGAACTCATATTGATTATAGAACCAGAACGTTGTTTCAAGAAAGTACGTTGAATGGCTTTGGTCATATTAAAAACCGATTTCAAATTAACATCGATTACATGATCGAAATCTCCTTCAGACATGCGCATCAATAGGTTGTCTTTAGTAATTCCAGCATTATTTATTAGAATATCAACCGTTCCAAATTCAGCCAAAACTGCATCAACAAGTGTTTGCGCTTCATTAAAATCGGCTGCGTTAGATTGATATCCCTTAGCTTTAATTCCTAAAGCATTCAATTCATTTTCAAGAGCCAAAGCTGATTCCACTGACGAACTATATGTAAATGCAACATTTGCGCCATGTTTTGCAAAAACTTCTGCAATTCCTTTACCAATTCCGCGGCTTGCACCTGTAATTATAGCAACTTTTCCTTCTAGTAATTTCATATTATAATGATAAGTATGTTTATTATTTTGATGTACAAATATAGATTATTTAAGCGTTTTATGAAATTTGTAGTACAAAAAAAGCCTTACCGAGGTAAAGCTTTTAAATAGTAATTTTTATGATTTTTGAAATTGACTAAAAAGCTACATTCCATTTTGGCAGTCTTCCATTTTCGTCAAGGAAGTTTTGTAAAACTTGTCCTTCTACAAATGTTGGAATCACTTTTGTCTTATCATTAAATGTTTCATACCAAACCACTTCAAGTGTACTGATATCTTCAATTTTCATTTGTGCAGGCCAAGAATATTTTCTTCCTGTTTTTGCAAATTGGTGTCCTTCAACAATCTTTTCTTTAAGGCCACCATTTTTAATTTTCAAAGTTCCGTTATTTTGAACAGTTCCAGTAGAACCAACCATAATTAACTCTTTTTCATCTCCTATCGAATAAACTAAAAATACTCCAGAACCTTCTGATGCGTTGCAAACTTCTGATAAGCTATCTTGTGTAGTAAATGAAAATTGATTGGTAACTTTGAATTTTTTTAACTCTTTGTACATATTATTTTATTTTTATTTGAACTGGTTTCGACAAAAAAATACCTCACAAAATCGTGAGGTCAATTAAAAACCATTCGTTTATGTTTGTTCTTATTAGGATTACATCTGAAAATAGCTGTATTTAATAAAGTGCAAAGATATTTCTTTAATTCAATTTATAATAAAAAAGCCCCACAAATTGTGAGGCTTTTAAAATATTTAATTAGATTTTAGATTAACCTAAAACTTCTTTTACTTTTTTACCAATTTCTGCTGGAGAATCTACTACGTGAATTCCACATTCTCTCATGATTTGTTTTTTAGCTTCGGCAGTATCGTCTGATCCACCCACAATTGCACCTGCATGTCCCATTGTACGTCCTGGAGGAGCAGTAACTCCTGCAATGAATCCTACAACTGGTTTACGGTTACCATCTGCTTTAATCCAATGCGCTGCATCAGCTTCTAATTGTCCGCCTATTTCACCTATCATTACGATACATTCTGTTTCTGGATCGTTCATCAATAATTCAACTGCTTCTTTTGTAGTTGTTCCAATGATTGGATCTCCACCAATACCAATTGCAGTAGTGATTCCTAATCCTTGTTTTACTACTTGGTCAGCTGCTTCGTACGTTAATGTTCCAGATTTAGAAACAATACCAACAGTTCCTTTTTTGAAAACAAAACCTGGCATAATTCCAACTTTAGCTTCGCCTGGAGTAATTATTCCTGGACAGTTAGGTCCTATTAGACGAGCATTTCTTTCTTTAACATAACTATTTGCTTTTATCATGTCAGCAACTGGTATTCCTTCAGTAATTGCAATAATTACTTTAATTCCGGCATCTGCAGCTTCCATAATTGCATCTGCAGCAAAAGCTGGCGGAACAAAAATGATAGTTGTATCTGCTCCTGCTTGTTCTACAGCATCTTTTACAGTGTTGAAAACTGGTCTGTCTAAGTGAGTTGTTCCCCCTTTTCCCGGAGTTACACCACCAACAACGTTAGTACCGTACTCAATCATTTGAGAAGCATGGAAAGTTCCTTCGCTTCCTGTAAAACCTTGAACAATTATTTTGGAATCTTTATTAACTAAAACACTCATGATATATTTTTTATGTAGTTTTTAAAATCGTTATGCAAAAGTATAAAATAGTAAGCACTAATCAATATTCAGCATTCAGTTTTTTGACACTATATTAGGATAATTGGCTCATTTGGTAGCCTCGAAATAATTTATTGTCTTTTATTTGCCAAATAACTATAAAATGGGCTAATAACATCTCCTCTCTCGGGTTCTCAATCGTTTTTACAAAATGAGAATACCGTACCGAAATCATATCGTTTTCACCAATAATATGGCTTATACGAACCTTGGAACGTACATAAGCTTTACTCAAATCATTGGATAAATTTAATAAAGAATCATAATTCAGCTCTACAAATCCTGTACTACTATTCCATTCGACAATCACCTCTGGATGTAAAAAATCTTTTATGACTTCACTATCAATGAGAGCATCAGATTTATAAAATTTCTGAACGATTTCTTTAGCAGACATATTATTTTAGTTTAGTAAGAATTTCTGGTATCTTCTTGATATTAGCCAGCTGTTTTAATTTTTCTCGTGATTCTTCAATTGGTGTTCCAAAATATGATTTGCCTCCTTCTACTGATTTAGTCACTCCAGTTTGTCCAAGAATAACTGCCTTAGCGCCAATTGTTATTCCGCTAGTGGTGCCTACTTGTCCCCAAATGGTAACTTCGTCTTCAATAATTACACAGCCAGCTATGCCGGTTTGGGAAGCAATTAAACATTTTTTTCCAATCACAGTATCGTGACCTACATGCACCTGATTGTCAATTTTTGTTCCTTCCCCAATTGTTGTATCGCCTGTCACTCCTTTGTCGATAGTACAAAGCGCTCCAATTCCCACATTGTCTTTAATGACAACTCTTCCACCTGAAAGTAATGGATCATAACCTTCGGGACGTTTTTTATAATAAAACGCATCGGCTCCAAGAACTGTTCCAGCATGAATAATTACATTATCCCCAATTACAGTGTAATCGTAAATAGATACATTGGAATGGATTAAACAATTTTTCCCAATAACAACATGATTTCCAATAAATGTATTTGGCTGAATTATAGTGTTTTCCCCTATTGAAGCTGAAGTGGCTATTGAAACATTCGAAAATTGAAAAGGCCTAAAATAATGTGTTAATTTATTAAAATCTCTAAAAGGATCTTCTGAAATCAACAAGGCTTTCCCTTCTGGACACGCTACATTTTTATTAATTAAAACTATTGTTGCTGCTGAGTTTAAAGCTTTATCATAATACTTAGGATGGTCTACAAAAACGATATCACCAGATTCCACTACATGAATTTCATTCATCCCTGTAACCGGAAAGGTAGCATCACCAACATATTCACAATTGATGATGTTGGCAATTTCTTCTAAAGTATAAACTTTTTGGAATTTCATAAATTTAGTATTCAGTTTCTATATTCAGTATTCAGCTAGCATGTGAGCTGAATACTGAGTAGTGTACTCTATTCCTTTACACGTTCCATATAAGAACCTGAGGTCGTATCAATTTTTATTTTATCACCTTCATTAATAAATAAAGGAACATTTACTGTGGCACCCGTTTCAACAGTTGCTGATTTTGTAGCGTTTGTAGCTGTATTTCCTTTAATTCCTGGTTCAGCATAAGTTACTTCAAGTATTACAGATGCTGGCATATCAACAGAAAGGGGTAAATCAGTCTCTGTATTAATACTTACCATTACATTTTCACCTTCTTTCAATAAATCTGGCGAATCTAAAATATTTTTATTTAAAGTAATTTGTTCGAAAGTTTCTGTATTCATAAAATGAAAATCATCACCTTCAGGATATAAAAATTGAAATTTATGGTTTTCTACTCTTACTTCTTCGATTTTATGACCAGCCGAAAAAGTATTATCCAATACTTTTCCATTTGTTAAACTTCTCAATTTAGTTCTAACAAAAGCAGGACCTTTTCCTGGTTTTACGTGAAGAAATTCAATGATTTTATAAATATCATTGTTGTATTTAATACACAATCCGTTTTTAATATCTGATGTAGATGCCATTATTTTTTATTTATTTGTTTTCCTACTCAGGTCTTTCTCCCGTAGGATAGGAAACTGGTTGAAATTATTGTTACTTAATTATTTTATATGTGTACTTACTTTCTCTAATCCTTCAAAGACGGTTGGAAATTAATAATTTCCGGAATATCCTTTCATTACTCCTCTAGATGAATTTCTGATAAAATCAATAATTTCATCTCGTTCTGGAGTTGCTTCCATTTCAGCTTCAATAATACCCAATGCCTGAGTGGTATTGTAATTTTTCTGATAAAGAATTCTGTAAATATCCTGAATTTCTCTTATTTTTTCAGTTGTAAAACCGCGTCTTCTTAATCCAACAGAATTAATCCCAACATACGACAAAGGCTCTTTTGCTGCTTTTGTGTAAGGAGGAACATCTTTTCTTACCAAAGATCCCCCAGATATCATGGCATGATCCCCAATTTGAATAAATTGATGAATTGCAGCCAATCCTCCAATAACGGCATATTTTCCAACAGTAACGTGACCTGCCAAAGCGACCCCGTTTACAATAATGGCATTATCGCCTATATGACAATCGTGCGCAATATGTGCTGTTGCCATTACCAAACAATTATTTCCTAAAGTAGTTTGTCCAGATGCTATCGTTCCTCTGTTAATGGTTACACATTCTCTAATGGTACAATTGTCTCCAATTATTGCCAAAGAATCCTCTCCTCCAAATTTTAAATCTTGAGGAACCGCTGAGATTACTGCGCCCGGGAATATATTACAATTTTTTCCAATTCTTGCCCCTTCCATTATTGTAACATTAGAACCAATCCAAGTACCATCTCCAATAATCACATTATTATGAATGGTGGTAAAAGGCTCGATGACAACGTTTTTGGCTATTTTTGCGCCTGGATGAACATAGGCTAGTGGTTGATTCATCAGCTATTATTTATTTTTATATTTATCAGACTAAAAGACTTCAATTGATATTTTTAGATTCAATTGAAACGTTTTTGATCCAAATCTATTGTTTTTTTGCAATTTGCGCCATTAATTCCGCTTCAGCAACAAGTTTCCCATTCGCATATGCATTGGCTTGCATGTGGCAAATTCCTCTTCTGATAGGTGTTATTAAGTCACATTTAAAAATTAAAGTATCCCCTGGCAATACTTTATGCTTGAATTTGACATTGTCTATCTTCATAAAATAAGTCAAATAATTTTCTGGATCCGGAACGGTACTCAATACCAAAATCCCACCAGTTTGCGCCATGGCTTCTACAATTAAAACACCGGGCATAACCGGAGCTTCAGGAAAATGACCAACAAAGAAATTTTCATTCATGGTAACATTTTTCATCCCTACAACATGGCTTTCAGACATTTCAATAATTCTATCAATCAATAAAAATGGAGGTCTATGAGGAAGAACGGCCATAATTTTATGAATATCCATTAATGGCTCTTGGTGTAAATCAAAAACTGGAACATAATTTCTTTGTTCTATCTTTATGATTTTTGCCATTTTTTTTGCAAATTGAGTATTTACAAAATGACCGGGCTTGTTGGCAATTACTTTACCTTGTATTTTAGTTCCAATTAAAGCTAAATCTCCCACTACATCTAGTAATTTATGTCTTGCAGCTTCATTTGGATAATGCAACGTAAGATTGTCTAAAATCCCATTTGGTTTAACCGTAATTTCATCTTTTCCAAAAGCAACTTTTAAATTCTCCATCGTTGCAGCAGAAATTTCTTTATCTACATAAACAATAGCATTATTTAAATCGCCACCTTTTATCAAACCATTTTCTAGAAGAGATTCTAACTCGTGTAAGAAACTAAAAGTTCTGGACTCTGATATCTCCGTTTTGAAATCAGCAATGCTTTTCATGTTTGCATTTTGTGTACCTAAAATTTTAGTTCCAAAATCAACCATTGCTGTTACACAATAATGATCACTTGGCATTACTAAGATTTCACTACCTGATGCTTCGTCAATAAAAGAAATAACTTCTTTGACTACATATACATTTCTTTTTGCATTCTGCTCTTCAAATTCTGCTTTTTCAAGTGCCTCCACAAAATACTTAGAAGAACCATCCATAATTGGAAGCTCTGAAGCATTCAACTCGATAATGACATTATCTAAATCACACCCAACTAACGCAGCAAGAACATGTTCTGGAGTTTGAATTTTTACCCCAAGCTTTTCTAAATTAGTTCCTCTTTGTGTGTTGACAACATAATTAGCATCTGCTTCAATGATAGGATGTCCTTCCAGATCTATTCGAACAAAAGTAAAACCATTATTCACTGGAGCAGGTTTAAAAGTCATTTTCACTTCTTTACCGGTGTGTAGTCCAACTCCAGTTAGCGAGATTTCTGTTTTGATGGTCTTCTGTTTAACCATTGTTTCCATTTTTTTGGTTTAATATTTGTTTTTTTAATTCTTCTATTTCTGCTACAATTTTAGGTAAATTCTTAAAATGAACATACGATTTACTAAAATCATTGTATCCAAACGCAGGACTTCCTTGTAAAATTTCATTGTCTTTTATATTTCGGCCCACACCAGCTTGCGCCTGAATCCGAACATTATTTCCTATAGTCAAATGTCCCGAAATCCCAACTTGACCGCCAATCATTCCGTTTTTTCCAATTTTTGTAGAACCTGCTACGCCTGTTTGAGCAGCAATAACAGTATTTTCCCCTATTTCTACATTATGGGCAATTTGAATTTGATTGTCCAGCTTTACTCCTTTTCTAATAATTGTTGAACCCATTGTGGCTCTGTCAATTGTAGTACAGGAACCAATATCGACATTATCCTCAATAATCACATTTCCTATTTGCGGAATCTTAGTATACGTTCCATCTGAATTTGGTGCAAAACCAAAACCATCAGCGCCTATTATAGCTCCAGAATGAATGGTACAATTATTGCCGATTACAGTCTCGGAATAAATTTTTGCTCCAGCAAATAATAACACATTATCACCTATAATCACATTGTCTCCAATGAAACAATTGGGATATATTTTTACGTTTTCTCCTAAAACTACATTTTGACCTACATAACTAAAACTACCAAGATATAAATTATCTCCGTATTTTACACTTTGCGAAAGGAATGAGGGTTGTTCGATACCACTTTTATTTAACTTCACCTGATTGTAAAATTCCAATAATTTAGAAAATGCCGCATAGGCATCTTGTACTTTTATCAGTGTGGTTGTCAAAATCGATTCTGCAACAAAAGTATCATTAACTATAGTCACTGATGCTTTTGTCGAATAAATGAAGTTAAGATATTTAGGATTGGACAAAAAAGTAAGTGACCCTTCAGCGCCTTCCTCAATTTTTGACAATCTAAAAACTTCTGCCATGGGATTCCCTACAACTTCACCTTCTAAAATCCCTGCTATTTGTTCTGCTGTAAATTTCATTGCGACAAAAATATAAAAAATAGATTTTAAATGGTGTTTTTATAGTAGTTGTTTTGGGAAACAGATGTAATACTTAGTTACCAATTTAGATAATGATTTTAAATTCAGCTGATCAGAAGATTCAATTACGTCCTCAATTGTACAGTCTTTTTTCAAAATCCGTATGGGTTCTGCCTCTTTACTGTAAGCCTGATTCTTTATTTTGCCTTTAAATATAAAATAATTAGTCTCTGATAGCGAAATATTATTCTCTATAGCAAAGCGCTCCTTTAATGGCTGTAATTCTTCAATTGCCACTTTTTCGCTGGTCAGTTTTATTTTTAATAAATCTCGGTTTACTATCATTTTACTCAAAGACGACAATATGAAATCTTCTTGTTTTTGCCACGATTTTAAAGCACCTATAATATCAAAATCATCCAATTGAGCAAATAAATCTAAGGTCTCAGTATCAAAGGTATCTTTGGTAACCTTGTTTTGCATGAAAAACAATAGCGGTTCACTACAAGGCAATAATATTCCCTTTAAGGTTAATTCTTTGGCTCGTTTTAAGATTTTCATCAAAATTAACTCTGCGACTAAACTCGTTTTATGTAAATATGCCTGCCAGTACATTAAACGTCGAGACATCAAAAATTTCTCTACGGAATAAATTCCTTTTTCTTCAATTACCAAATAATCATCGACTACATTCATCATTTGAATCAATCGCTCCGAATTGACATTCCCTTCTGCTACTCCTGAGTAAAAACTGTCACGTTTCAGATAATCCATACGGTCCATATCCAGCTGACTCGAAATTAGTTGCAACATAAATTTTCTAGAGTATTCCCCTTTAAAAATTTGAATAGCCAAACGCAACTGGCCGTTGAATTCTACATCCAATTGGTTCATGAATAATAATGAAATTTCTTCATGATGTACATCTTCAACAATACTTTTTTCCATGGCGTGCGAAAATGGACCATGCCCAATATCATGTAATAAAATAGCAATGTACAATGCATTTTCCTCCTCAGGAGAAATTAAAACACCTTTGAAACGCAACACTTCAACTGCTTTTTGCATCAAATGCATGCAGCCTAAAGCGTGATGAAAACGGGTATGATTTGCTCCTGGATATACTAAATAAGACAACCCCATCTGAGAGATGCGACGCAAGCGCTGAAAATAAGGATGCTGAATTAAATCGTAAATTAAGGCATTTGGGATGGTAATGAATCCATAAATTGGATCATTAAATATTTTAAGCTTATTGATTTGACTCACTATTAAATTTGTTTTAAGGTCAACAAATATAAGTAAATTAGACTTCAAAACAGAAACGTTCCTTATTGTGATTTGGAACCAAAAAAAACGGAGCGTTTGAAGCGCTCCGTTGTTATATTTTTTTAAAGTTTTCTAATCCAAATATTTCTAAATTGATTTTTAGAATCATGGTCCTGAAGTGAAATAACATCCTCGCCATGAGACGAAGGATAATTATGTAAACCGATGTAAAGTGTTAAACCGTTTATGGTCGTGTTGTTTTGTACTAAAACACCATTTAATAACACCGTAATTCTTGCAGGAGCATCAATTCTTCCATCTGCTTTGAATCGGGGCGCCATATAAATTACATCATAAGCATTCCATTCTAACGGAGTTTTTACCGCATTTACTAATGGAGAGTGGTCTTTATATATACTTCCTGCCTGACCATTGTTGTACGTTCTATTGTTATAGGAATCTAATATTTGTAATTCGTATCTGTTTTGAAAAAATACGCCGCTGTTTCCTCTCGCTTGTCCGCCATCTAAAACAACATCTGGCGCACTCCATTCTAAGTGCAACTGACAATCTCCAAAAGCCATTTTGGTTTGAATAGCTCCGGAACCCGGAACAACTTCCAGATAGTCTTTGTCAACAATTTTCCATCCAGCAGGCCTGCTTATATCTTTTTGACTTACCCACTGCTCTAAGTTTTTCCCATCAAACAATATAATCGCATCCGATGGCGCGTTCCCCAGCGTTTTAGCTGGCGTGATAACTTTCACTTCTGGTTCCCAAATTTCAGTCATTTCTGGTTTCATGGTCATTGGCGAAACCTCTGGCGGCGTATTCACATATTTGTGTTGTGCGATACTTATAGTTGCAGAAAATAAGGCAATTATTAAAAAAGAGCTTTTGAAGTTTTTAGATGTCATAGTATAATTCATTTGGTTTAATAAAATGGTAAGATGGATATTGTTCTCTTTTCAATATTAAGCATTTTTTTTTCACCAACTAACTTTTAATTTAAATATAACTAATTGAGGTCTAAACTTTAGATTTTCACATGAAAGTTACAACTCCAATAAATACAGTTTGTTAAAAATTAACACAAATTTAAGTTCGTTTAGTTCGGTAAACTATGAACTAACTGTAGTTTTGTAAAAAAAATTATGGATACTTCACAAAAAGACAGAGAAGAACTAATCGAGATGTTTGGAATTCATTTTGAGTTAATGTATAATTTACCACCACTGGGTTCCAGAATTCTTGGGTTACTGATAGTTGATGGTTGTAAAACCGGATTAACTTTTGAAACTATAGTTGAAAAACTAGGTGCTAGTAAAAGTTCCATATCTACAAACTTAAATCTGCTTTTAAAAATGGATAAAATAAATTATTACACTTTATCCGGTGACCGAAAAAAGTATTTTAAACCTTCCCCATTCAGTGAAAGATTAACTAACTACATCAAAATCCTTGATTTTGAAAAAAAAATAATAGACAAATTAATTCTATATCGAGAGAAAACTGTCTCTTGTGCAGAAGAACAATGTAATATGGAAAATGTCAAAGCCTATAAAGCCCATGTTTGTGAAGTCGAGGAACTTCTGATTAAAACTATTGAAAAATTCAAAGAAATAGAAATAAATAATAATTAAATCAATTTTAGTAAATATTCCGGTATGAAAAAGAGAACTTTTATAAGTGCAATTTTGTTATCAATAAGCTTGCTCTCCTGTAAAAAAGAAACCACTCCAACAGGTCCTCCTGTTATGCAATATAAGGTAGTCGAAATAGGAACATCAAATACCACTTTATTAGCAGAATATCCTGCGAGTTTAGAAGGAGTTACAGATATTGACATTCGTGCAAAAATAGACGGATATATTGAAAAAATATATGTGCAAGAAGGTCAAGAAGTTAAAAAAGGACAACTGCTTTTTAAATTAGAGACCCAAACTGCAACACAAGAAGCCGGAGCCGCAAAAGCAAAAGTTACTGCTGCTCAAGTGGAAGTCAATCGTTTAATCCCTTTGGTAGAACGCAACATAATCAGCGATGTACAATTAGAAACTGCTAAAGCAAATTTAGCGAGTGTTAAAAGCACTTATCAAAGTATCCTTGCAAGAATTAATTATGCTACTATAAAAAGTCCGGTTAACGGGATTGTAGGAACTTTGCCTTTAAGACTGGGTAGTTATGTGAGCAGTCAAACTGTAGAACCATTAACTCGTATTTCAGATGTGAGCATCATTTATGCTAATTTTTCAATAAATGAAAAAGAACAGTTGGATATCATGATAAATGCTGAAGGAAAGTCATTTCAAGAAAAAATAAACAAAATGGAAGCTGTAAATTTGGTTTTGAGCAATGGGATGCATTTTGAACAAAATGGTAAAATTGAGACCTTTAGCGGACAAGCCAATGCACAAACTGGTTCCTTTAATGTAAGAGCACGTTTTGCAAATGGAAATAAATTATTGCGCTCCGGAGGAAGTGGAACAATACAAATACCAACTGACTTAAAAGATGTTATTATTATCCCACAAAAGGCTTCATTAGAATTACAAGACAAGCGTATCGCTCTTGTTGTGGGTAAAGATAACAAAGTGAAAACGGTTCCAATTGAAGTGCGTGCAATTCCTGGCGGTAAATTTTTTGTAGTGGATAGCGGGTTAAATCTAAAAGATAAAATACTTATAGAAGGCGTTGGGATAGTAACTGAAGGTACACTTATTAAGCCTGAACTTGTTGATTTTAAAACTATAATCAATCCAACAAAAAAATAATTGACAAACTAACTATTGAATAAATAACAAAATATGTTTTCAAAATTCATTGACAGACCGGTATTGTCAACGGTGATCTCTATTATCATCGTAATTTTGGGGGTTTTAGGGTTAATCTCGCTTCCAGTTTCACAATATCCAGAAATAGCGCCACCTACGGTAACTGTATCAGCAAATTATCAAGGCGCCAGTGCCGAAGTTGTAATGAACTCGGTAGTAATTCCATTAGAAGAACAAATTAATGGTGTTGAAGACATGACTTATATGACTTCTACATCCAATAATGATGGTTCGGCAGCCATTAATATTTATTTTAAATTAGGTACGAATCCAGATTTAGCTGCTGTGAATGTACAAAATCGGGTATCACGTGCTGCGCCTTTATTACCTCAAGAAGTAACAAGAGCAGGTGTTACTACCTCAAAGAGACAAAGTGATAATATTTTGATTTTATCACTTTACAGTGAAAACCCTGATTATGATGACACTTTTCTTCAAAATTATGCTAACATCAATATTTTACCTAAAATAAAACGTGTAACGGGGGTTGGAGAAGCAATGATTTTTGGTCAAAAAGACTACTCGATGCGTATTTGGCTTAAGCCTGATGTGATGGGGGCTTATGGACTGGTTCCTGCGGATATTACCGCTTTATTGGCAGAGCAGAATATTGAAGCAGCCCCAGGACAATTAGGGGAAAGTAGCGACCAATCTTTTCAATATGCCCTGAAATATAAAGGGCGTTTACAAAATGCAAAAGAGTTTGAAGAAATTATTGTTCGTTCCACCGAAAACGGAGAAATACTCAAATTAGGTGATGTAGCAAAAATTGAATTAGGTGCTGTTAATTATGCTAGTAATACATTTACAAACGGAAATAAATCTATTGCAATTGCAATTGCTCAAACGGCAGGCTCTAATGCACAAGAAGTAATTGAAGGGTCCTTAAAAGTATTAGATCAAGCGGAAATAAATTTTCCTAAAGGGGTAAAATATGCTACATTAATTAATGCCAATGACTTTTTAGAAGAATCAATCACAAAAGTAATTCATACCTTAATTGAAGCCTTTTTATTGGTTTTTATTGTGGTTTTTATCTTCTTACAAGATTGGAGATCAACGCTTATACCTGCGATTTCCGTGCCTGTCGCTATTTTAGGAACTTTCTTTTTTCTAAGTTTACTTGGCTTTACCATTAACTTACTAACGCTTTTTGCCTTAGTACTGGCTGTGGGAATTGTGGTCGATGATGCTATTGTAGTGGTCGAAGCTGTCCATGCCAAAATGGAAGCTGGTGAACACGATCCCAAAAAAGCAGCTCATAGTGCCATGCAAGATATTAGTAGTGCAATTATTTCCATTACGCTTGTTATGTCGGCAGTATTTATTCCAGTTTCGTTTATTAGTGGATCGGCAGGAGTTTTTTACAAACAGTTTGGAATAACTTTAGCTGTTTCTATTGTTTTATCCGCTATTAACGCACTAACCCTTTCCCCTGCTTTATGTGCCATTTTCTTAAAAGAACACGATAAAAATGCCAAGAAAAAAGGTTTTGCAGAACGTTTTTATACTGCATTTAATGTTGGATTTGACATAACAACTGCTAAGTATAAAAGGTCAGTTGAATTTTTTATAAAACGCAAGTGGTTGGCTTTTTTGGGAATTGCAATTTTTGCAGGAATTTTTATCTTATTATTAAATATTACTCCAAAGGCTTTTGTTCCGGGTGAAGATACAGGAGCAATTCTTTCAGATGTTTCGCTCCCGCCAGGTACTTCATTAGAAAGAACTGAGGAGGTATTATTACAAATTGAAAACAAAGTAAAAGACATTCCAGAAATAAAAGAAGTGCTTCGTATTTCAGGTCGTAGTTTAATAAGTGGTACTGGTAGTAACTACGGAATGGTCATTGTAAAACTGAAAACCTGGGCAGAACGTAAAGATGCTAATCAGGAAATAACAGCTGTTGTAGCAGAATTATTTAAACGGACAGCCTCCGTTAAAGATGCAAAAGTACTGTATTTTGCGCGTCCTACACTTGTTGGTTTTGGTTTTACCAATGGTTTTGAATTTCAATTACAAGATCAAAAAGGAGGAAGTATTCAGGAATTAAACGAAGTCAATAATAAATTTTTGGAAGCTTTAAACAGTCGTCCCGAAATCAAATATGCAGCCACCTCTTTTTCGCCAAATTACCCGCAGTATCGAATTGATTTGAATGTTGCTGCTATAAAAAAATCAGGTTTAACGGTTACGGATGTTTTAGGAACTATGCAGGGATATTATGGTGGGGTTTACGCCTCTAATTTTAACAAATTTGGTAAACAATACCGAGTAGTTTACCAATCTGATCCAGAGTTTAGAAGTAATCCTGAATCATTAAATAAGGTATTGGTTAGAAATAATAATGGTCAGATGGCTCCTATTTCAGAATTTGTGAGTTTAGTAAAAGTATTTGGCCCTCAAGCAATAGAACGTTTCAATTTGTTTACTTCTGTAAAAATCACAGGGGCTCCAAATGAAGGTTTCAGTTCTGGAGATGCCATTAAAGCAGTAGAAGAAGTGGCTAGTCAAACCTTACCTATTGGATATAGTTATGAGTTTTCAGGAATGACTCGTGAAGAAATTAGTGCTGGCGGTCAAACCTTGTATATTTTCTTACTGTGTTTGGTCTTTGTCTATTTCTTATTAGCAGCTCAATATGAAAGTTATATGCTGCCTTTTGCTGTATTAATTTCATTACCAATTGGTTTAGCGGGAGCGTACCTATTTGCTTATTTATTTAATGTAAGTGATAATATTTATTTACAAATTACTTTAATTATGCTTATTGGATTGCTTGCTAAAAACGCCATTTTGATAGTTGAATTTTCTGTCGATTCTAGAAAAAAAGGGATGAGTATTACGCAAGCTGCTATTCATGGTGCTGTTGCTCGTTTACGTCCTATTTTAATGACATCATTTGCATTTATCTTCGGATTATTGCCTTTAATGTTGGCTAAAGGAGCTGGAGCTGTTGGAAACAATGCTATTGGAACCGGAGCAATTGGTGGTATGTTGATCGGGACCATTTTTGGAGTATTTGTTATACCGGTATTGTTTATCGTTTTCCAAACGCTACAGGAAAAAATTTCTACAAAACCACTTCCTGTAGAAAATCACGAATCAGATGTTGCACTTTTAAATGATAAAAATGAAGACTAAGTTAAATAGAATAGCTGTACTTGTTATAACCGCAACGGTACTGCAATCGTGTTTTGTTGCCAAAGAATACGAAAGACCAGAATTAAAAACGGAAAGTTTATACCGAAACGAAATCGTTTCAACCGATACCGTTTCTCTTGCAAATGTTGCGTGGGACAAGGTTTTTACTGATCCGATTTTACAGGAATATATTAAAAAGGGATTAAACAATAATCTTGATATCAAAATTGCTATGCAAAATATCGTGGCGGCACAAGCCACCATGAAACAAGGAAAAGCAGGCTACTTCCCTACTCTTTCTGTTGGTGCCGATTGGACACATCAAGAACTTTCCAGAAACAGTCAGTTGGGTGCCTTAATCAGTGGTGGTGGTGGGGCTACTAACGTGGACCAATATCAGTTTACAGGAAATTTATCCTGGGAAGCCGATATTTGGGGTAAAATAAGAAGCAACAAGCGCGCTACTAATGCTCTCTATCTTCAAACTACAGCAGCTAATCAAGCCGTAAAAACGCAACTGATCGCTAACATTGCAACAACATATTATCAATTACTTTCGGTAGATTCACAAATAAAATTAGCTGAGAAAACGTTGTTAAACAGAAACCAAAGTATCATAACTATTATTGCCTTAAAAGATGCGGGAAATGTAACAGAGGTGGGCGTTAAGCAAACTGAAGCTCAAAAATATGCAACCGAAATTATAATAGCTGACCTTAAAAATACTGTCATTATTCTTGAAAACACCTTGAGTATACTTATGGGTGAAGGTTCTGCTAAAATTGAGCGAAATACTTTTGAAATGCAAACTATGCAACCTTCAATTACACTTGGGGTTCCCGCAACCTTACTTAGAAATCGACCTGACGTGATTGCGGCGGAATATAATTTTATTTCAAATTTTGAGCAGACTAATATCGCTAAAAGTAATTTTTATCCAACATTAAAACTTACAGCAACCGGAGGTCTTCAAAGTATTGATTTGAAAGAATGGTTCAGTGCCAATTCACTTTTTGCAAACGTGATTACAGGGTTGACTCAACCTCTTTTTAATCAAAGGCAAATTAAAACAAGGTTTGAAATTGCCAAAGCCAATCAAGAAAAAGCCTATCTCCTGTTTGAGCAGTCGTTACTAACTGCAGGAAAAGAAGTTTCAGATGCCTTAGCACTATACAATAATGAAACGTATAAACTCACCGTTCGAACAAAACAAGTCGATGCTTTAAATAAAGCCACGGATTATTCAGATGAATTATTGACCTATGGTTTAGCTAATTATCTAGAAGTTCTGACCGTAAAAAACAATGCGTTAAATGCGGAATTAAGCTTGATAGACAACAAATTCCAACAATATAAAGCGATAATTCAATTGTACAGAGCCCTTGGTGGGGGCTGGCAATAATCAGATTGCTTGACTACTTATTATTGATTCCTGTTTCTTAAAACCACTGCTTATTTTACCGGCAGTGGTTTTGTCTTTTATACCATTTGTCTTTTTAAGAATTAATTTAATTTTTTATTTCAGTTGGATTGGAATCCAAATTTCCTCTTCGGAACTGAGTTCGTTATTCTGGTACTTTTCTCCTAATAATTCAAAATGCACTCTGTCATCCAAAACATATTCAGAGTTGGGCAACCAAGTTCTAAAAATATACTCAAAGGTTTTTGAAGCAGTCCTTACATCACCTTTGTGAATAAAAACCGCATACAATCCTCCATCCAAAATAATCGGTTCCATTGCCACTGGAATTTCATTAAAATCAGTTACTGCAACAGCGGCCCATTTTTCGAATTCAGTATTTGGATTAAAAGTATTAAAATACGATGCATCATATTTTTGTAAAGAATACAAATCGCTACCAATAGTATTTTGGATTTCCTTTCTTCTTGACATAAAATTTTTCCAAAGTTCCGCAGTTTTATTATTGGATAACGAAAGTGTAGTTCGTATACCAATCAATTTTGATTCTAATAGCGTTTCAATTCTTGGATGCATATAAAATTACTTTTTTAGATGAAATAAAAGATTAATCAGTCGCTAATATAGCGTATCCGTAATTATCGGACCAGCCAGATGACAACGGCAACAATTTTCGGGTGTGGGCTTCTCTTATCATGCCGTTTTTTTGTAAAACGCTAATAGAACCAATGTTTCCAACCGCACAACCCGCTTCAATCCGATGCAGATTCAGATCATCAAATCCAAAACGGATAATTTTTTTTAAAGATTCCGTAGCGTATCCTTTGTTCCAATGCTCTTTGTGAAATTTAAACCAAACTTCCGCATTTTTATATTTTACTTTTCCCAAATTAATTCCAATTAAACCTATAATTTGGTTTCCGGAATTTAATTCGACCGCAAAAGTAAAATGAGTTGTAAGTGCTTTATTATTTTCAAAAACCCATTTTTCTAAAAGGAGTTTTGTTTCTTCAATAGCTGCCGGAATTCCTAATGTATTGAATTCATCCGTTTCTTTCAAAGAATGTAATTTGTGAATATAATCCAAATCCAATAGTGCAATTGGTCTTAGTATTAACCGTTCCGTTTTGAGAACTAAAGTATTCATTTTTTGTTTTTAATAATTTTATCGATCTCAAAACGCTCATGATATTCTATTTGATTGTTTCTGTCATATCGAATAAAAGAACCATTTTTCTTGCTATTTTTAAAATTGCCTATTTGCCAAAGCTGTCCAGTTTCGCGATAAAAGAGCCACTCGCCTTCCATCACTCCATTAATAAAAGTACCTCTTGCTTTTACTTTTCCTTTTTTGAAAAAATAAGTCAATTGATCTCCAACTAATTCATGGGCAATTTGTCCGTTAACGTAGTATTTTTTGTCTAACATTTGAATTTAATTGTATTTCTTGTTCAGAATTAGTCATTGTTAGCAACACAAGCAGCATTTCTAGAATCGAAAGATATATACAAGCTTTACAATTGCAAAAATAAATTAGCGGTGTTGGTCAATTAAAATAACATTTCCATCTGGGTCAGTGATCATAAAGCCTGCTGGGCCAGACGTTTTCTCATCTACTTCAGGATCTATTTTTAGACCTTTGCTTTTTAGTTCTCGTTGAATTGCTCTAACGTCTTCAAAATCTGCTATATTTTTAGCATTTTCATCCCATCCAGGGTTAAAAGTCAAAATATTATTCTCAAACATTCCCTGAAAAAGTCCGATTAATGAATTATCATTTTTCATGATGAGATAATTTTTTTCTAAACCTCCAGCAAATACTGAAAATCCCAAATTCTCATAAAATTGTTTAGATACTTGAATGTCCTTTACATTAAGACTCACTGAAAATGCTCCTAATTTCATATTCTTCACTTTTTTAATGTTGTTTTTATCTTTATCCTGTTCCATCGCAATTTTGTTATCATTTTTATTTAAAACTAAAGTGTTAACGTAGAAACCTATCCCAAATGACCCCAAAAACCCTATAATTATTAATATATTTTTTTTCATGGTGTTTTATTTAAAAGGTAATAATTTAGTTAATTATGCATCAAATAAGAGTCTCTAATTGAATAGATTTACAATCCCTACACTTCATCATTTACAATAATTTTATAACGTTTGTGCTTTCCTTCACCTAATTGTTTGATCATTTTCATCCGTACTTCGTTTCAATTAGATTAATAAATAAAAGCTAGATGCTCGCACTCTTATTAAGTAATATTTTGAAAACAGAAACAATTTCAGTACAACAGAAAATGTTGAGGTATACTTACATTTAATTAGTTATAACAATATTAACAATGGAAAATAGTTTAATTATACAATATTTGACTGATATTATGTAACTCTTTCGGGGAACAAAACAGTAAACTTTGTTTCCTGACAATAAAGTCATTTTATAAAAACAAAAATAATGAAAATAAACAAATTTTTTCCAATCATTGCAATAGTATTAATGGCATTGCTGTCTAGTTGTGACCAAACAAATGACAATACTACTTCTTCCGGAACTTCAGCTTCTTTAACTGCTAAAATGTCCTCTAACATTGCTCCAACAGGTAAATCAGTTGATGCTTCAGAAAAAGTTAGCTCATTAAGTGCCGTTAATCTTGGAATTGCAGGAGATTTTACAATTCTTTCAAAAACTGGAATTACAGATGTTTATAAATCAACAATTACAGGAGATATTGGTTCTAGCCCAATTACTGGTGCCGCTATTTTAGTTAAATGCGATGAAGTTCTAGGAACAATCTATTCAACTGATGCTGCCGGACCACTGCCGTGTAGTATCACTAATGCTACACGATTAACTGTTGCTGTTGGAGATATGGAGACTGCTTATACGGATGCTGCTGGAAGACCAAACCCTGATTTTTTAAATTTAGGAGCGGGAAATATTGGAGGAAAAACACTTACTCCAGGTTTATATAAATGGTCAACGGCACTTAACATACCTACTGATATCACTATTTCAGGTAATGCAACAGATATTTTTATTTTTCAAGTTGCTGAAACCCTTAAAGTAAGCTCGGGTGTTAAAATTAATTTAGCGGGAGGTGTACAAGCCAAAAACATTTTCTGGGTAGTTTCAGACGCGGTTACATGCGGAACGAGTAGCCATTTTGAAGGAACAATATTAGGAATGACGGGTATTAATTTGCAAACCGGAGCAACAATCAACGGAAGAATGTTAGCACAAACTGCTGTAACATTACAAATGAATACAGTTACACAACCCAAATAATTAAACGAATAGATTTATGAGTAAGCTGTCCAAAAGTAATTTTGGACAGTTTTTGTATTTATAAAAAAGAATTGAAAACGTATAATATTTATGATCTGATGAAAACAAGGATACACACCTAAAAAATCCTATTTATTTTTGGATTATTCTATTTTCTCATTTTTATAAGGAACCAATAATTATTCATTCCAATTATTCTCGCAAACTCAAGAGAATCGTATCCGTGTCCTTTTACGTTCTATCAATACATCCCTAAAACGGGTACCGTAACTGATAAAAACACACAATGCAAAGCCTTATTCATAAAGAGATTACGGAGAACGAGGCACGCCTAAATGCAAACCAAAATAAAACAAAAGTGAATTGCGATTTTATGAAATGTAGCATAAATATGTTAAAAAATTATCATAATATTAGCAGGTAGCCGTTGCAAAAAAATGTAATTTGGCACTTTAATTTACTTCTTTAGAATACTTATTACTACAACTTATGGATAAAATAAAAATACTTTGGGTCGATGATGAAATCGACCTTTTGAAACCACATATCTTATTTCTGGAAAAGAAGAATTACGAGGTAACGACCTGTAATAATGGGTTAGATGCCATTGGAATTTTTGAGGAGAACAACTTTGATATTGTTTTTCTAGATGAAAATATGCCTGGGATGAGCGGATTGGAAACCTTATCAGAAATGAAGGAGAAGAAGTCTTCGGTTCCCATGATTATGATTACTAAAAGTGAGGAAGAATACATTATGGAGGAAGCCATAGGGTCTAAAATTGCCGATTATTTAATAAAACCCGTGAATCCAAACCAGATTTTGTTGAGTTTGAAGAAAAATCTGGATCATTCCCGATTGATTTCGCAAAAAACAACGCTGGATTATCAGAAAGAATTTAGAAAAATTACCATGGAAATGGCAATGGTGAACTCTTATGAAGATTGGATTGAATTATATAAGAAATTGATTTTTTGGGAACTGGAATTGGAAAATATTGACGATCAAAGCATGGTTGAAATTCTTGAATCCCAGAAAACAGAGGCTAATTCACAATTTGGAAAATTTATTGAGCGCAATTATGAGGATTGTTTTGCACCAAAAGCCGATAAGCCTGTACAATCGCATACTTTATTTAAAGAATTAGTACTTCCTGAACTCCAGAAAAAAGACAAACCTATTTTATTTGTAGTCATTGACAACTTGCGTTACGATCAATGGAAAACCTTTGAAAGCGTAGTGGGAAATTACTATAAACTGGAAAAAGAAGTACCCTACTACTCCATTCTACCTACGGCCACACAATATGCAAGAAATGCTATTTTCTCCGGCTTAACACCGCTGGAAATGGAAAAACAATTTCCTCAATATTGGAAAAATGACCCAGAAGAAGGAGGTAAAAACCTTTTTGAAGCTGAATTTTTGACCGCGCAATTAAAACGATTGGGTTTAAATATCAAGGAAGATTATTTCAAAATCACGAATCTTGCAGGCGGTAAAAAGTTAGTTGAAAATTTTAAATCATTAAAAAACAATGACTTAGTCACTGTGGTTTATAACTTTGTGGACATGCTTTCTCATGCTAAAACAGAAATGGATGTTGTTAAAGAACTTGCTTCTGATGATAAAGCGTATCGATCGCTGACGTTGAGTTGGTTTAGGAATTCTCCGCTGCTGGAAATCATTCAACAAGGTCAAAAAATGGGTTTCAAATTGATTTTGACTACTGATCACGGAACGATAAACGTAAAAAATCCATCAAAAGTAGTAGGTGATAAAAATACAAGTTTGAACTTACGATATAAAACAGGACGCAGTTTGACCTACGAACAAAAAGATGTATATGCAGTGAAAGAACCAAAAAATGTTGGATTACCTACCATAAATATGAGCAGTTCTTATATTTTTGCAAAAAATGATTTATTTTTGGCTTACGTCAATAACTACAATCATTATGTGAGTTATTATAAGAATACCTATCAACATGGTGGAATTTCATTGGAAGAAATGATTATTCCATTTTTAGTTTTTAACCCGAAATAAGAAGATATCCGTTACCCATTTTTAGGTTTAAGTACAACCTAAATTTTAAACTTTAAACAAATTTTACAGAATGAATATCATTTTTTCTATCGACCAGCTCGAGGAAGTGGCCGAAAAAATCATAGCATTAAATCCGAATAAAATTATTCTTTTTCATGGAGAAATGGGTGTTGGAAAAACGACTTTGATTAAACAATTATGTAAAACACTAGGTGTGAAAGGGGTTACAAGTAGCCCAACTTTTTCTTTAGTTAATGAATATGAAACTACTACTAATCAGTTAGTTTATCATTTTGATTTTTATAGATTAAATGCTGAAGTAGAAGCTTTAGACATGGGTGTGGATGATTATTTGTATTCCGGGAATTGGTGTTTTATAGAATGGGCAGAAAAGATTCAAAATTTGATTCCTGAAACCCATTCAGTACTAACTATTGTGCTGCTTCCTGACGGAAAACGCGCTTTAACCTTAAGTTAAAAGTAATTATGAATGTAGACAATACCGTAGAAATTATCCCTTTTACAATAGATTTAAAAGAGTCCATAAAAATCTTGAATCTGGAGTGGTTGAGAAAATATTTCAAGGTGGAACCCAAAGATGAAATTGTACTTTCGGATCCGCAAGGTCAAATAATAGACAAAGGTGGAATGATTTTTTATGCAAAATATAATAATGTCATTGTAGGCACCGTTTCCTTAATAAAAATAGATAACAGTAGCTATGAATTAAGTAAAATGGCCGTAACAGATAACGTTCAAGGTTTGGGTGTAGGAAAGAAACTACTGTTGCATTGTTTTACTATTGCTGAAGCAAAAGGAATTCAAAAACTGATTTTATATTCCAATAGGAAATTACTACCCGCCATTCATTTATATAAAAAATTTGGTTTTGTAGAAATCCCTTTAGAAGATGGCGTTTATGAAAGAGCCGATATAAAGATGCAACGTAATATATTATAATAATCAATCAATCATTAGTACTACTGAATATATCAAAATGCTAATTGTACTTTTTATAAAACTTTTTACGTAAATTGTACCCTTAATATAATAACATCAATGTCAATTACTATAACTCCGTTTACAAAACAACAGCTATTGCCTCAAGAGGAAAAACTGGAGATTGCAAGACAAAAAAGTGAACTTTTTATTGGGATTCCTAAAGAAACTAGTTATCAAGAACGCCGTATTTGCCTTACACCAGATGCTGTAAATTCATTGACATATCACGGTCATAGGGTGATGATAGAGGCAGGAGCAGGATTGAGTTCTAGTTACACTGATAAAGAGTATAGTGATGCTGGTGCCGAAATTACTAATGACACCCAAAAAGTTTTTAGCTGTCCGATGGTATTGAAAGTAGAGCCTGCAACGCTCTCTGAAATTAAAATGATGAATCCACAGACAATTATTCTGTCCGCAATTCAATTAAAAACCAGAAAAAAAATATATTTTGAGGCGTTAAGCAAAAAGAAAATTACCGCCCTAGCTTTTGAATACATTAAAGATGAGGATGGTACCTATCCCGCAGTGAAATCCTTGAGCGAAATAGCCGGTACGGCTTCTATTTTAATTGCCGCAGAATTGATGATAACCAATGAATTTGGAAAAGGATTGTTATTCGGGAATATTACTGGCGTTCCTCCTACTGATGTGGTTATTCTAGGCGCTGGAACAGTTGGTGAATTTGCAGCCAAAACAGCCATTGGCTTGGGTGCTAATGTTAAAGTTTTTGATAATTCCATCACTAAATTACGCCGACTTCAGAATAATTTAAATCAGCGTATTTTCACTTCTACGATTCAACCTAAATCTTTATTAAAAGCCCTAAGACGATGTGATGTTGCTATTGGTGCTATGCGAGGCAAAGAACGTTGTCCCGTTATTGTAACAGAAACTATGGTAGAACACATGAAACACGGAGCCGTAATTGTAGATGTTAGTATTGATACCGGAGGCTGTTTTGAAACTTCTGAAGTCACATCTCATGAAAAACCAACCTTTATCAAATACAATGTAGTTCATTATTGTGTCCCAAACATTCCTTCTAGATATTCTAAAACCGCATCGTTATCCATCAGCAATATAATCTCTCCTTACTTGATGAAAATTGCCGAAGACGGTGGTATTGAAAGAGCCATCCGATGTGATAAAGGATTAAAAAATGGGGTTTATATGTACCACGGCATCCTGACAAACAGCGCTCTTGGCGATTGGTTTGATTTGCCCTTCAACGACATTAATTTAATTGTTTTTTAAGAAAACTTTCTTTTACCTTTGCCAAAAATATAATTCATGAAGTTTATACATCGTTTTGCCTATTATTTAGTAGGTTTAGTAATAGGATTGTTCTTTGTAGCATTAGTCTTTAGTGGAAAAGATACCCGTTGCAATTATTTCCCCAATTCAAGAGTTTTGAATGATTTAAGAAACAAACCTTTTTATTACTCTGATAAAGCTTCCCAAATATTAGCAGAAAAATGGATTGACACTTCCGATATTAAAAACACACTACAATTTGGTGATGTTGATTTTGATAAAAGCAATATCGAGATCAAAAAAGGTAAATTGTATATCATTGAAGGAAAAACAATCAAAAACCAAGAAGTAATTTTAAAAATAATTAATTATTCTGACAAAGCGGTTTTGGAAGATATTATAAAAAAATAGATCTTGTAATTGGTGTTTATAATATAGGACTGTCATACTTTTTTTAATTTAGGCGTACCCATAAGTAAAAACTTTGTTTGTTGCTGTCGTTCCCACTTTTTTTACAGTCTGAAACACCTCTAAAAAAAGCTCTATTTCCATTACTTACGCAATATGCTATAAAAACAAGTATTTATATTTAAGTATCACGATTATTGCAAAGCAAGCCAGTTAATCATTCCTATTCCATTATTTTTTAAATACGCATTCGTTTTACTAAAATGGTTGTTACCAAACCATTTACCTTGGTTTGCACTCATAGGTGAAGGATGCCCGGATTCTAAAACCAAATGTTTGCTTCGATCTATCTTAAGACCTTTTTTATGGGCGAAATTACCCCAAAGCAAGAAAACTACATGTTGATTCTCTTCCGAAATTTTCTGAATTACAGTATCGGTAAAAATATTCCATTTTAAATGTTTATGACTGTTGGCATTGTCTTCCCTAACCGTTAAGGAAGCATTCAAAAGCAACACGCCCTGTTTTGCCCAAGCTTGTAAATTACCGGAAACGGGCAAAAAAATAGTTCCTAAATCTTCACTCATCTCTCGAAAAATATTACGTAGGGAAGGCGGAATTCGAACGCTATCATTCACAGAAAAGCACAAACCATTCGCTTCCCCTTTCCCATGATACGGATCTTGACCTATGATAACTACTTTTATATCTTTGAAACTACAGTAATTAAAAGCCGAAAAAATTAATTCTTGAGGAGGATAGCACAGATGATTTTTATATTCTTCATTAACCGTTTCCATTAAATCCTTAAAATAGGGTTTCTGGATTTCTTCAGATAGAATGGATTGCCAGGAAGAAATAAGATTGATTTGCATGTAATTTATTTTGTGGTAAAGTTCGCAAAGTTTTTCGCAAAGTCGGCTAAAAAATTAATACATTTCACTGTGAATCTTTGTAACTTTGAACCTTTACAACTTAGCTCATAAAATGATATCTATCACCGAAAAAACATTACAAGATTTACAATTTCCTACAGTTCTCGAAACCATTTCGACAATTTGTAATACTGATATTGGACAACAAAAAGCTCTAGAAATAACTCCTTTTAAAGATAAGGAAACATTGATGCAAGCTTTAATGCAAACATCTGAATATGTTTCGTCTTTCCAAAATAACAATGCCATTCCCAATCATGGTTTTGATGCCATCACGCACGAGATAAAATTTCTTGCAATAGAGGACAGTTTCTTAGAAGTAGGCAGTTTTCGAAAGATTGCCACTATTTCTTCAACGGTAAATTTCCTTTTGACTTTTTTGAGAAAATTCGAGGATTATTATCCAAATTTAAATGTAAGAGCGAACCAAGTTGAACTTACTAAAGAAATCATAACGATGGTCGATGAAGTCGTTGATAAATATGGTGAAATAAAAGACAATGCATCACCAGATTTATTGAATATTCGCAGGAATATGAATGCGGTTCGAGGCAAAGTCAATCAAAGTTTTGGATCTGCGTTGACGCAATACGCAGCTTTGGGATATTTAGATGACATTAAAGAAAGTTTTGTACAAAACAGGCGCGTTTTAGCCGTTATGGCAATGTACCGTCGTAAAGTAAAAGGTTCTATTTTGGGTAGTTCTAAAACCGGAAGTATCGCCTATATTGAACCTGAAGCTACCTTACAATATTCCCGCGAGTTGAGCAATTTAGAATATGAAGAAAAAGAAGAAATTACCCGAATTTTAAAACAGCTGTCCAATTATATTCGTCCTTTTTTACCATTATTGATTCAATATCAGGATTTCCTGAGTGATATTGATGTAATCGCTGCTAAAGCAAAATACGCCAACCGAATTAACGGAATTTTGCCAACAATTACCGAGGAACGTCGTGTTTATTTTAGAGATGCGTACCATCCTATTTTATATTTGAATAACAAACATAAAAACGAAGTTACACATCCACAGACTATTGAACTCAATCAGGAAAGTAGAATTATTGTAATTTCCGGACCTAACGCAGGAGGAAAAACCATCTCCTTGAAAACCGTTGGATTATTGCAACTGATGCTACAATCCGGTATGTTAATTCCGGTTCATGAACGCAGTGAAACCTTTTTATTTGATAGGATTCTAACAGATATTGGAGATAATCAATCTATTGAAAATCATCTTAGTACCTACAGTTACCGATTAAAAAACATGAACTACTTCTTAAAGAAGTGTAATAGAAAAACGATGTTCCTTATTGATGAATTTGGTACGGGTTCAGATCCTGAATTGGGAGGTGCTTTAGCCGAAATTTTCTTAGAAGAATTCTACCATCGGGAAGCTTTCGGGATTATTACAACCCATTATTCAAACCTAAAAATCTTGGCTAACGAATTGCCTTATGCCACCAATGCCAACATGCTTTTTGATGAAAAATCATTAGAGCCCATGTATAAATTGGCATTAGGTCAAGCGGGAAGTTCCTTTACTTTTGAAGTCGCTTTGAAAAACGGAATTCCATTTAGTTTAATCAATCGAGCCAAAAAGAAAATTGAAGTTGGAAAAGTACGTTTTGATAAAACGATTGCCACACTTCAAAAAGAGCGCTCAAAGATGGAGAAAACCTCACAAACACTCAAAGAAGAAGAAACCAAAGCGCGAGAAGAAGGAAAGAAAATGGAGACTATCAATGTAAAAATCAAACAAAAACTGGAAAGCTATCAGGAATTATATGACAGCAACCAGAAAACAATTTACATTGGTCAAAAAATTGAAGATATTTCGGAGAAATATTTCAATAATAAGAATAAGAAAGAATTGCTTGGTGAATTTTTAAAAATTATTGAAATAGAAAATTCAAAACGCAAAAAAGCCACTGTTAAAGAAACCAAAGCACTGATAGAAAAGAAAAAAGAAGTAATTGAAGAAGTAACAGTTCAGGTTGAAGAAATTAGAAAAGAAAAGAAAGAGAAGAAATTAAAAGTAGTAGTTGAAAAACCTAAACCAATCTTAAAAGTAGGTGATCGTGTGCGAATGTTTGACGGGAAAGCGGTAGGAACGATTGATGGTATTGAAAAAAACAAAGCAACCGTGAATTATGGTGTATTTACTTCAAAAGTAAGCCTAGAAGCACTAGAGTTTGTTGAAGCAGGAAAAAAATAAAGTATGTATCGATCATTATCTAAGACGGCAATCACATTAACAAATACATGAATTAAGCAATAAGGTCCGATTGCTTATTCCTTACACTACCCTAAAATAAGAAAATGCTAAACCTCCCTAAAGATAAAAAAATAATACTTTTTGATGGTATTTGTAATCTCTGCGATTCAGCAGTACAGTTTGTTATTAAACAGGATACAAAAGATGTTTTCAGGTTTGTTGCTCTGCAATCAGATTTGGGTCAAAAAATAATCATTCACTTGGGAATTGACATCAAAAAAACAGATAGTATTATTCTTTATCAACCCGGTTTTGCATATTTTCATAAATCAGAAGCCATAATTGAAATTGCAAAATATTTAGGTGGACTATTTTATTTTGCTACTTTGTTTTCAATATTACCCACCTCATTCAACAATTTCATTTACGATTTTATTGCAAAAAACCGCTATAAATGGTATGGTAAAAAAGAAAATTGCCTGATTCCTACCAAAGAATTAAAAACTAAATTTTTAGAATAAAATACCAATTATGATAATTATCATTTCTTTTATCTGGTTAGAAGTATAAATTTGAATAATCTTAAATTTAATAATTCATGAAAGACACTTCACTTTTTTCTTGGGATAACGGTTCCTTTATAATGATTGTAGTATTTGGCTTAGTAATCATAGGACTGGTTGCCGCGGTTTTAATTATGATGAATTCCGATAAAAAAATAAAAAAATAATGCAAAAAAAAGAGGATGACCAATGGACATCCTCTTGCTATTATTGAAACAATTAGGATTTAACTTCTAATTAATTTTCTATATTTCAATCTTTTTGGAGTTAAATCACCCCCTAAACGTTTTTTCTTATTCTCTTCATATTCCGAAAACCCACCTTCAAAATAATATACTTCAGAGTTTCCTTCAAAAGCTAGAATGTGTGTACAAATTCTGTCCAAAAACCATCTGTCGTGAGAAATTACTACTGCACAACCGGCGAAATTTTCTAGACCTTCTTCTAATGCACGAAGTGTATTGATATCTAAATCATTTGTTGGCTCATCCAGCAAAAGTACGTTCCCTTCTTCTTTCAAAGTCATTGCAAGATGCAAACGGTTGCGTTCCCCACCGGAAAGCATGGACACTTTTTTGTTTTGTTCTCCACCACCAAAATTAAATCGTGACAAATAAGCTCTTGAATTTACTTGCTTTCCCCCCATCATAATTAATTCCTGACCGTCAGCGAAGTTTTCCCAAATTGATTTGTCTGGATTAATATTCGAATGGGCTTGATCTACATAAGCAATTTTTACGGTATCCCCAATTGAGAACTCTCCAGAATCTGGCTTTTCTTCCCCCATTATCATTTTGAAAATTGTTGATTTACCAGCACCATTCGGCCCAATAATTCCAACAATTCCAGCTTGTGGTAAAGTGAAATTTAAATTATCATACAGTAATTTATCTCCAAATGCTTTAGCAACATTTTTGGCTTCAATAACATTCGTTCCTAAACGTGGACCATTTGGAATATAAATTTCCAGATTTTCATCCAATTGTTTTTGGTCTTCATTCAGCAATTTATCGTAGTTCTGTAAACGCGCTTTTTGTTTCGTTTGACGGCCTTTGGCACCTTGACGAACCCAGTCCAACTCCCGTTCTAAGTTTTTTCTACGCTTCGAAGCTACTTTTTCTTCGAGTGCCATACGACTTGATTTTTGGTCTAACCAAGAAGAATAGTTCCCTTTCCAAGGAATTCCTTCTCCTCTATCTAATTCTAGAATCCAACCGGCAACGTTATCCAAGAAATACCTATCGTGCGTTACTGCAATTACAGTTCCAGCATATTGTGCCAAATGTTGTTCTAGCCAAAGTACACTTTCGGCGTCTAAGTGATTCGTAGGCTCATCTAGAAGCAAAACATCCGGTTGTTGCAACAACAAACGACATAAAGCTACTCGACGACGCTCTCCACCCGATAAATTCTTAATTGGCGTATCACCTTCCGGAGTACGCAAAGCATCCATGGCTATTTCAAGTTTGGTATCAATTTCCCAAGCGCCCAATGCATCAATTTTATCTTGCAAAAGTGCCTGACGATCCATCAACTGCTCCATTTTATCAGCATTCTCATAGACTTCAGGCAAACCAAAACTATCATTGATTTTATTGAATTCATCTAAAACTGCCATTGTTTCAGCAACTCCTTCTCTGACAATTTCGATAACAGTTTTACTATCATCTAAAATAGGTTCTTGTTCTAAATATCCTACTGTATAACCCGGTGCAAATACCACATCACCTTGGTAATTTTTGTCAACACCGGCTATAATTTTTAATAAGGAGGATTTTCCAGAACCATTCAAACCCAAAATACCAATCTTTGCTCCATAAAAGAAACTCAAGTAGATGTTTTTAAGGACTGGTTTATCTGCTCCTTGATACGTTTTGCTCAATTTTGACATTGAGAATATCACTTTTTTATCGTCTGCCATTTTTTTTAATTTAAAATTATTTCTATTCTGCCATTAAGGCTCTTTTCTCAATTTGTACACCTACTAGACTCTTCCTTTAAGGGAACTAAAAACCCAAGCGTTAGCCAAAAAGCCCACACCCACAGCAGCAAATCCCCATCCTGCTACGTCATCATATCTAAATGCACCTAATGCAATCAGCAATAAACCCATTACGATCATAATTAAAGTAGCCCAACCTAAAATAGTATTTTTATTCATTGACATAGTCCTGGTATATATTTTTAAATCACCAATTTTTGGATTACAAATATCGGAAATTTTGCCTTTTAATTAAATATTTTATAGAGCATTTCTCGTAATAAGTCAGATTGAGACATCGCATTAGCGCCAACACCTTTACTCTTAACATCAATATCTCTTATAGCACCCACAATTTGACTTACTTTTTTCATGGGATAATTTTTTAAAGCCACATCATATTCTTTCAGAAAAAAAGGATTTACCCCTAGTACTGCCGCCACATTTTTTGGATTCCTATCTTTCAATCCATGATACTTTAACAATTGAATAAAAAAACCAAAAACCAAACTTGTAGTTACTACCATTGGATTGTCTTTTGGATTCTGAGCAAAATTTTCAGCAATCGTATAGGCTTTTAATTGGTTGCGTTCTCCAAGTGCTTTTCGCAATTCAAATACATTAAAATCTTTACTAAAACCTATATTTTCCTCAATATGTTTGGGAGTTATAGTTGTTCCTATTGGCAAAACAATCTGTAGTTTCTCCAATTCATTGTTTATTTTACTTAAATCTGTACCAAGGAACTCTACCAGCATTGCGGTAGCCTTAGGTTCAATTGTATATTTTTTTCCTGACAAAACACGTTTAATCCACTCTACCACTTGGTTTTCATAGAGCTTTTTACTTTCATAAACCACACCATTTTTGGCAACTAGCTTAGTAAGTTTCTTTCGTTTGTCTAATGTTTTATATTTATAGCAAAATACCAAAACCGTTGATGCCATTGGATTTTCAGCATAATTTTCCAGTTTGTCTATGGTTCTGATTAAATCCTGTGCTTCTTTTACGATTATTACTTGTCGTTCTGCCATCATTGGATAGCGTTTGGCAGTCGAAACAATATCTTCTATGGTAACATCTCGCCCATATAAAACCGTTTGATTGAAACCTTTTTCCTCTTCGGTTAGTACTTTTTTCTCAATATAATCCGATAGTTTATCAATATAATAGGGCTCTTCTCCCATCAAAAAATAGATGGGTTTGATGTTGCCACTTTTTATATCATTTACAATTTTTAATACTTCGTCCATATTCGCTATTCTCTTTTAATCTATTATCTAAAAGCCTTACTTTTGCTGCATGCAAAAATTAAATTTTCAACTTTACACCTTTCGGTTCAAAAATAGCGAAAATAAAGTCTCCATTTTTGATGAAATAAGGAAAAAATTTATCATTCTCACGCCCGAAGAATGGGTTAGACAGCATGTTGTTCAGTTTTTATTAGATGAAAAAAAATATCCAAAATCATTGATTAATGTAGAAAAAGTACTAAAAATCAATGGCTTGCGAAAAAGATATGATGTAGTGGTTTTCAATCCTGATGGTTCAATTTTCATTTTAATCGAATGCAAAGCACCTGAAGTTAAAATTGCACAAGCAACTTTCGACCAAATTGCCCGGTATAACATGACGATGAAAGCGCAATTCCTGATGGTGACTAACGGATTGAATCATTACTTTTGTCAAATGGATTTTGAGAATCAGAAATACCAGTTTTTAACTGAATTACCAATGTACCAAATCCAATAATCAAATTTTAAAGATGAAAATAGCTGTTGTTATACTGAATTGGAATGGAATTTTATTGTTGGAAAAATTTTTGCCATCAGTGCTGAAATATTCTCCAGAAGCCACCGTTTATGTTGCGGATAATGCCTCTACAGATGCTTCTATTTCTTTTATAAAAACATTTTTCCCATCAGTTAAAATTGTTGAAAATGAGCGTAATTTGGGTTTTGCAAGTGGGTATAACGCGGCATTAAAAGCTATTGATGCTGAAGTTTATGCTTTGGTTAACTCGGATATTGAGGTTACTGAAAATTGGTTGCAGCCCATTATTAAAAATTTTATAGAGGAACCAGATACAGCTATTATCCAACCTAAAATACTGGATTACAAACGCAAAGAGTATTTTGAATATGCTGGTGCTGCCGGAGGATTTATTGATCAATACGGTTATCCCTATTGCAGAGGTCGTATTTTTGATTCTTTAGAAAAAGATAACGGACAGTATGATACTAATTGTGAAATCTTTTGGGCTTCCGGAGCTTGCTTTTTTATACGAAGTACCGTTTATAAGGATTTAAAGGGTTTTGACGATGGCTTTTTTGCACATCAGGAGGAAATTGATCTTTGTTGGCGGGCTTTTAATAAAGGTTTTAAAATAAAATACAACTTCCAATCGGTTGTTTATCATGTAGGCGGGGCGACTTTACAACAAGGAAATCCCAAAAAAACATATTTAAATTTTAGAAATTCATTGTTGATGCTGACTAAAAATCTTCCTGAAAAAAAATTATATACGATTCTTTTAGCACGAATGGTTCTCGATGGCATTGCAGGTCTGCAATTTTTAGTACAAGGAAAATCCAACCATTTTGTGGCAATACTCAAGGCTCATTGGTCCTTTTATATTCGTTTTGTTCAGTATTATAAAAAAAGAGACGAATTTCAAAATCTTGAATACTATAGTGTAAAAAGTATCGTTTACTTCTATTTTATTAGAAAAATCCTCGTATTTAACGATTTATTTAGATTTAAATAAATTTTAAAAAACTAACTTTGTTTTTTAACCTTTAATACTAAATTCAAACAATTCATGAAAAAAATCGTAATTGCCTTATCAGTAATGGCTCTTTTAACTTCTTGTGTTTCTAAAAAGAAATACACGGATTTAGAAACTAGAAATAAAGAAACCCAAGATTTATTAAATACTGCAACTGTAAAATTAAATTCTTGCTTAGAGGAAAAAGCAGGTTTTGCGGCAACAGTGGCTGCTTTAAAAGAACAAAATCAAGGCTTAATTAGTGTTTCGAAAGACATGACGGTATTGTCGACTAAGGGAGCTCAAAATATTGAAAAAGCATTAGAATCTATCAAAGAGAAAGATTTAAAAATAAGTAGAATGCAAGATGCTTTAACTAAAAAAGACAGTGTTACCCTTGCATTAGTAACTAGCTTAAAAAGTTCAGTAGGAATATCTGATCCAGATATTGAAATAAATGTTGAAAAAGGAGTAGTTTTTATCTCTATAGCAGATAAATTATTATTCAAAAGTGGTAGTTATGAAGTAACAGACAGAGCTAAAATGGTTTTGGCTAAAGTGGCTAAAGTTGTTAATGACAAACCTGATTTTGAATGTATGGTTGAAGGACATACTGATAATGTTCCTTACAACGGTTCAGGTGTATTACTGGACAACTGGGATTTAAGTGTAAAACGTTCAACTTCTATAATCCGTGTATTAACGAATCAATTAGGTGTTAAACCAGAACAATTAATTGCTGCAGGTAGAAGTTCTTATATTCCTTTAGTTGCAAATGATTCTGCAGAAAACAGGTCTCGTAACAGAAGAACTCGTATTGTTGTTTTACCAAAAATTGATCAATTCTATGAAATGATTGAAAAAGAAATGAAAAAACAAAGACCGTAATTTCAGATTATTTTAAAATATTAACGCCTCGAATCATCGGGGCGTTTTTTTTTGTATTATTTTGTCTAGTCCTGAAATAGTAATATAAAAAAAGCAGGTCAATTGACCTGCCGTTATGTATCCTCAATTTTTCTTTAACAACCAATTAAATATAATTAAGAATATCATGCATATGTGTTGTAATTGTTGAAATCATAAGTAAATATAGAGATTTATTATAACTCACCAACAGTTTTGCTAAAAATTTAAATTTTACAAAATATCCAGACTTCCCTTACCTTCTCTTATCACTATGGGTTCATCTCCCGATAAATCAATAATTGTGGAACCAATATTATCCCCGTAACCTCCATCAATAACTACATCCACCAGGTTTTGCCATTTCTCAAAAATCAGTTCAGGATCAGTTGTATATTCTATTACATCATCATCATCGTGGATGGATGTCGAAACAATTGGGTTTCCCAGCTGCTTGACGATTTCTAAAGCAATCGAATTATCAGGAACTCTTATCCCTACAGTTGTTTTCTTTTTAAACTCTTTGGGTAAATTGTTATTTCCGGGCAAAATAAAGGTATACGGTCCTGGCAATGCTCTTTTTAAAATTTTAAAAGTAGACGTGTCTATTTGTCTCACATAATCTGATATATTACTCAAATCATGACAAACAAAAGAAAAATTAGCTTTGTCTAACTTTATTCCTTTTATTTTGGCAATGCGTTCTAGTGCTTTTGTATTTGTAATATCACAGCCCAATCCGTAAACGGTATCCGTAGGATAAATTACCAAACCTCCATCTTTTAAAACCTTAACCACTTTGGCAATTGCTGCTTCGTTTGGTTTATCTTCATATATTTTTATAAATTGAGCCATTTTTTTAAATTAAAGTTAAACACATTTAAAGTTTAAAAGTACAGGTAACAGACAACTTAAAACCTAAACTCAAAACAAATTTTTTATCCTATGATATCCAGTTTTGCAAATCGCAATAATAATTTCTTTATTCCACCAACTTCGAATTTGATTTCTGCTTTTTTATCCGCGCCAGCTCCTTCCATATTCACTACTTCACCTTTGCCAAAACGTTCGTGCATTACAATATTTCCTGCAACCAGTTTATTGTCAAATAAATTCGCACTACCGCTTGAAGTTACAGTATTCGTTACAGGTTTCAACTTACGAATATTTATATCTGATTTGGGTTCATTATCATTATTATATTTGGCTGGTGGTGACCCGCTAGCAGGTTTGGCCAAACGCAATTTCGATTTGTCCACATCACCAAAAATATCACTATCAATCATGGGCTTATACCGATAATTTGATTCTGTGGGAGTGAGATATTCTAAATACTGTCCGTCAATTTCTTCAATAAAACGCGAAGGTTCACTATCCGTCAATTTACCCCAACGATAGCGAGATTGCGCATACGTCAAATAGGCTTGATGTTCCGCACGTGTAAGCGCCACATAAAACAAACGGCGTTCTTCTTCGAGTTCACTTCGGGTACTCATACTCATTGCACTAGGAAACAAATCTTCCTCCATACCCACTACAAAAACATGTGGAAATTCCAGCCCTTTTGCCAAATGAATCGTCATTAACGCCACACGATCTTCATCACTAGTGTCTTTGTCTAAATCAGTTGCTAAAGCCACATCTTCCATAAATTCAGACAGTGCACCGCGAGCACCATCAATTTCTTTTTGACCTTCAGTGAAATCCTTGATTCCGTTTAATAATTCCTCAATATTTTGAATTTTAGCCATTCCCTCAGGAGTCGCATCTTTCTTTAATTCCTGAACTAATCCTGTTTTTTTAGCAACATGATCCGTGATGTAAAAGGCGTCCTGATTTTCATTAATCACCTGAAAACTTTGAATCATAGTAACAAAATCCTGCAATTTTTGTTTGGTTCCTGAATTCAGTTTTAAGTCAATTTTATCAATATTTTGCATCACTTCAAATATTGAACGCTTGTAATGATTGGCGGCAATGGTTAACTTCTCTACAGTTGTATCTCCAATTCCACGAGCAGGATAGTTGATGACACGAACTAATGCTTCCTCATCTTTTGGATTGATAACCAATCGCAAGTAACACAAAACATCTTTGATTTCTTTCCTTTGGTAAAAGGACAAACCACCATAAATTCGGTATGGGATATCTCTTTTGCGCAATGCATCTTCCATAGCACGGGACTGCGCATTGGTTCGGTACAAAATAGCAAAAGCACCATTATGCAATTGGTTTTGCATTTTTTGTTCGAAAATGGTACTGGCTACAAAACGGCCTTCTTCCGCATCGGTCATGCTACGGTGCACTTTTATTTTTGGACCAAAATCATTGGCAGTCCAAACTATTTTATCCAGCTTTACTTTATTTTTATCGATAATGGTATTGGCCGCTTCCACAATGTTTTTTGTTGAACGATAGTTTTGTTCCAATCTGAAGGTTTTTACTCCTTCATAATCTTTCTGAAAATTTAAGATATTATTAATATTGGCACCACGAAACGCATAAATACTTTGCGCATCATCTCCTACCACACAAATATTTTGAAATTTATCAGATAAAGCCCGAACTATCAAATATTGAGAATGGTTTGTATCCTGATACTCATCTACCAAAATATAGCGAAAACGGTTTTGATATTTAGCCAAAACTTCCGGAAAGCGCGTCAGTAATTCGTTAGTTTTCAGTAATAAGTCATCAAAATCCATTGCTCCGGATTTAAAACATTTATCAACATAATTTTGATAGATCTCTCCCAATCGCGGTTTTTTAGCCATCGCATCCGCTTCTTGCAGTTCTGGATTATTGAAATACGCTTTTACTGTAATCAGACTATTTTTATAACTGGAAATTCTGCTTAAAACTTGTTTAGGCTTGTATACATCCCTGTCCAACTGCATTTCTTTGATTATTCCAGAAATACAACGCAGTGAATCTTGAGAATCATAAATTGTGAAATTTGAAGGATATCCTAAATGATCCGCTTCAGAGCGTAAAATTCGAGCAAAAACAGAGTGAAACGTACCCATCCATAGGTTTTTAGCCTCGCTGTTTCCTACAATATCAGCAATACGCTTTTTCATTTCCCGAGCCGCTTTATTGGTAAACGTAAGCGACAAAATACTGAAAGGGTCAACGCCCAGACTCATCAAATACGCAATTCTTATAGTCAATACGCGTGTTTTTCCTGAACCCGCACCTGCAATAATAATCATTGGGCCGTCTTTTTGGAGAACGGGTTCTCGTTGTGCTTCGTTAAGTTGATCGATATATTTGTGCATGAATAATTTTATGTATTTGTATGCAAAAATAGCGATTTTGAATGAGGTTTTAAGTACCAAAAAGCAAGAAACGCTTAATTCACTTTACTTTTGTATTTAATAAAAGATTCTGACTTTTTATTTAAAAAATACATCGTAAGCAAAACGCATTAAAGTACCAACCACCACTATCAAAAAGAAAATCCGAATAAAATTATTCCCTTTATTAATGGCTAATTTAGCACCTATCCAGCCGCCAAGAGCATTACTGGCAGCCATAGGCAAGGCAATAGCCCAGATGATTTTTCCTTTTAAAATAAACAAACAAATAGAGCCAAAATTTGTCGCCAAATTCACCATTTTAGCATTTGCGGATGCATGCAAAAAATCAAATCCCATAATGGCAATAAAAGCCACCACCAAAAAACTACCAGTTCCAGGTCCTATAAATCCGTCATAAAGTCCTACCACAAAACTGATTCCAATTGCATTCCAAATTTGGGTTCTCGAAGAATGATTCTTTTCAATATGTTGTCCAAAATTTTTCTTGGCATACGTGTAAATCACTAAAAAAGAAAGCACCACCAGCAATAATGGTTTCATGAAATCATTGCTCACATACGTCAACAAAGTAGAACCTAAAAATGCCGAAGGAAACGCTAAAAGCATCATGATAGCAAGCAATTTCCAGTTCATATCCACTTTTTTAAGATACTGATAGGCCGCAAACGAAGTCCCACTAAAAGCGGGAACTTTTAGCGTACCAATTACGGTTGAAACAGGAAGATTAGGCAATAAAATTAAACCCATAGGTGTTTGTATCAAACCGCCGCCACCAACAATGGCATCAATAAATCCTGCTGCAAAAGCTGCCAAACAAAGTAAAACTAATATATAGGTTTCCATTTAACTAATATTTTATTATTCCCGCAGAGATTGGCAAAAATACTATTCGTATTGATGTATTGCTATTAAAATGAAATTGATTTATAGTCAAAAAAGTATATTTTTGCTTTTATAAATTTTATTAAAACATGGACACTACAAAAATTATAGAAATTCTGGCCTACACAATACCGTCAATAATAACGGGTGGAGTTGCCTATTATCTATTTAATTCATATTTTAAGGACCAACAAAACACAAGACGCTGGTTGTTACAAAAAGAGGCTCAAAAAGACGCATTACCCATACGCTTACAAGCCTACGAACGCATGGCATTGTATCTGGAACGTATCAATCCTACCAAATTATTGATCCGAATTGTACCGCTTTCCAATGATAAAAACGATTATGAAAATCTTATAATTGCCCAAATTGAACAGGAATTTGATCATAATTTAGCACAACAGATATACATGACTGATGAATGTTGGACAATTATTGTCACAGCAAAAAATGCTACAATCCAAATGATTCGAAAAGTTAATAGGAGTGATCGTGTTGACAATGCCGATAAATTGCGTGAAGTACTTTTGAAGGATTTAATGGAGAAACAATCCCCAAGCAATGCTGCTTTGGCATATATCAAAAATGAAGTAGGACAATTGTGGTAAAAATATTGACACTAGTAATTGCTATTCCTTCAATAATCGATTTAATTGATAGTGCTCCAATTCATTTAAATGGGGAAGTATTTTTTCCAAAGAACCTCTTATTACCGGATTTTTCAATAGTTTTCTAATGTTATCTCTACCAAATTTTGAAAATTGCCACATGTGATGGGTAGTTGCATTGACCAAATTTTCTAAAACAAGGTCATTTATCATTTTGAAAACGAGCAATTTATCCAAAGCATTTTGTCGTGTATTCGCTTCATAATTAATCGATGCATACTGTGTTAATTCGTTAACCAATAATGCTTTATCTGTAACATAATTAGGCGTTGATAAAGCAAGTGTCAACCACAAGGTTCTTAAATTATAATCATTGAAGCCCATCCATTTTTTTGATTTATCTAAATATAGAATGCGTTGCTCTGGAAAATTATTCCACAAATTGTACAGTGCTATTTCTTGGGTTTGATACGATTTGTCTCCTAATAACGTTTCATATTGTATTCTGAATCTTTCTGGAATTTCATTCAATGCGGCTGCCACTGTTTGACGTAATTGTATATTTTTACTTTCTAAAGCCAATGTTAAGAGCGATTCTTTCTCTTGAAAACGGTCCTCTTTTAATTGGTTTACAACTGCTTCTTTTACAGAAAAATGCACTTCAGACCGCATTGTTTTTTCAAACAAATCCTTTTTCTCTGACAGTGGTTTGTTTTTCAATTTATCGACTTCAAACAATGTTTGAATTGATCTGTTTTTAAGTAATAAACTATTGGCTTGTTGCGTATTAAAAACACTTGATTCAAGCCATACTTTACTAAAATTATCCAAATCATAATCTGATATTTTTTTGATTTCTGCAAAGAAATCTGATGTATTTACACTTTGAAACGCATGTTTTTTCAGATAGTTTTTCACTGCTTTTTTAAACACCTTATCTCCTATTTCTTCGTGTAAAACAAAAAGTGCCCAAGCGCCTTTTTGATAAAAAGTCAATGAACTGGCTTTGGCATTCAAAACGGGAATCGTATCCGTTCGAGAAGCGTATTTTAATTGTTGCGCCGAATCATATAATTTCGAATAAAAATAATCTTCCCCATAAATTTCTTTTTCGGCGAGTAACGCATAATAGGTTGCAAAACCTTCCTGCAACCAATGGTGTTTTCCGGTTTGGGCAGTGACCATATTCCCAAACCATTGATGGGCTAATTCGTGTGCATTGACATTTGTGTAACTTCTGTCCTCAAAACCTGTTGAATCAACCACATAACGCATGTTGAAAAGCGTTGCCGATGTATTCTCCATTCCTGCATACAAGAAATCCCGAACAGGAACTTGTTTGTAAATTTCCCAAGGATACTTTACTCCTATTTCTTTTTCTAAAAAATCAAACATCTGTTTTGAATCCCTATAAGTCGGTTCAAATTTGCCACTATCTTTTGGTTCCAAATACATTTCTAAAGGAATTCCAGAATTTGATTTTTGTGTTTGTTTTTTAAATTTCCCAATGGCAAGCATCAATAAATATGAACTCATCGGTTTTTGCATTTGGTATTGCCAAACCGAAAGTTCATTAAGCTCTGATTTAAATTTTAACATTCCATTAGAAATTACCTGATAGTTTTTATGATATGCAATATTTAAATTGAAAACTACTTTTTCATTCACATCATCAAAACTCGGAAACCAATGACTGGTATATTTTCCTTGTCCCTGTGTCCAAATTTGTATATTATCATTTGTCTGTGAGCCAACGAAATACATCGTTTGTTTTGGCTTAGCCAAAAACTGAAAAGTCAAGTTGTTTTTTCCTTTATTAAATGGAAAAATAATTTGCAATTGTTTTTGTGTATTGATGTAATTAAGCGATTTTCCGTTCAGTTTCAAATCAGAAAATTCCATATTTTGAGCATCAATTTTAATGGTATCAATAGATTTCAAAACGTCAAAATCATAATCGACATTTCCTGAGACTATCTTTTCAACCGGATTTATGGCAATTTTTCCTAAAACCGATTTAAAATCAACAAATTGGGTTTGTTGGGCAAATGTAAACGTGGAAATAAAAAAGAATAGGTATTTCATTATTAGGGCATTTAATGCTACGATTTCCAAAGTTACAAAGGTTTCCCAAACTAATCCGCCTAATTTTGTAAGTTTACCTTCAGAAAATCAGAAGAAAATTACTTTGAAAAAGAAAGCCTTATTTAATTGGAGCAGCGGAAAAGATTCTGCTTTAGCCTTATACAAAACCCTACAAAATCCTGAAATTGATATTGCCTGCTTGCTGACCAGTGTCAACCAGCAATACCAACGTATTTCGATGCACGGTGTCCGGGTTGAATTATTGGAACAGCAAGCCGAAAGCATTGGATTACCGCTTGAAATCATGCAAATACCCGAAATGCCAACGATGGAAGTCTACGAAAATGTGATGCGCGAAACATTGGCTACACTAAAAAACCAAGGCGTCACCCTCTCTATTTTTGGCGATATCTTTCTGGAAGATTTGCGTAAATACCGGGAGGATAAATTAGGCGAGATGGGTTTTGAAGGCGTTTTCCCGCTTTGGAAAATCCCAACTCACGAACTCATTCAAGAATTCATAACTTTAGGTTTTAAAACAATTGTGGTTTGTGTCAACGAACGATTTTTGGATAAAAGTTTCGTTGGTCGCGTTATCGATCAAGATTTCATCAACGATTTACCTGAAAATGTAGATGTTTGTGGTGAAAATGGTGAATTCCATACCTTCACATTTGACGGTCCCATTTTCTCAAAACCCATAGATTTTGAAATTGGTGAAATCGTGTACCGAAAATATGAAAAACCGGAAAAAGAAGATTCGTCCGATACCGCTTGCGATACGAGTGCTTCTGATGCGTTTGATTTTGGGTTTTGGTATTGTGATCTGGTTGCAAAATAATTTAAATAAAAAACTCCGAAGTCATAAGACAACGGAGTTTCATTTTTATAGAATCTGAAAGAAATTGCTAATCTAAACTTGGCACAACGAAAGTATCCAACACACTTTTTTCATTCATAAGTGCTTCAATTTCATTTAATTTTCTTGGTGCTTCCGCAGATAAATTTACGGGTCCATTTGTGGTAATCAAAATATCATCTTCGATTCGTACCGCAATTCCCCACCATTTTTTATCACAATCACTACCGATAGGAATATAAATTCCTGGTTCTACAGTAACGACCATATCGGCTTCAAAAGCATTATACAAACCTGGATCGTGAACATCTAAACCAATGTGATGCGAAGTTCCGTGCGGGAAATATTTACGGGATTCTTGTTCTGTTTTAACAATTCCTAGTTTCACTAAACCGACGCTGATTATTTTGCGAGCCGCAGCATCCGGCGCATTGAAACTATTTCCAATTTTTGCAGCAGCAATTCCTGCTTCTTGAGCTTCATAAACCAAATCATAAATAAGTTTTTGCTCAGTGGAAAATTTTCCGTTAGCAGGAATTGTTCGGGTTACATCGGCAGTATAGCCATGATATTCCGCCCCTAAATCCATTAAAACCAAATCATTTTCGACTTTCATTTTACTATTTTCAATATAATGCAATACACAACCATTGTTTCCAGCGCCTACGATTGACGGATAACCTTCAAACTCGCTGCCGTACTTTTTATAGACAAATTCGTGAATTCCCTGTATTTCCGTTTCAGACATTCCGGGATGCATCGCTTTCATGATTTCACGTTGCCCCATTGCCGATATCCGTACCGCTTTAGTCAACAAAACCAACTCTTCTTTGGATTTTTTCTCCCGCAAACTC
Source organism: Flavobacterium amylolyticum (assembly GCF_048284335.1). Lineage (NCBI taxonomy): Bacteria > Pseudomonadati > Bacteroidota > Flavobacteriia > Flavobacteriales > Flavobacteriaceae > Flavobacterium > Flavobacterium amylolyticum. The sequence continues at coordinate 368,703 of NZ_JBLVPG010000002.1, read as the reverse complement.
GCCATATACGTCAAAATCGATTTGGTATTTATAGTGGCCTTTTTTGAAGTGATGCTTTTTTTAGCATTAATTTCGTTTTGCACATTCGAATCCATTTGAGATTTCACTTTTTCGTTGTAGCCAATTTGGGATTTAAAGGCGCCAATTAACTTGTATAAATCGGCTTTTTCATTTTTCGAATTTCGGGTATCTTCTTCAAATTCCTTAAAGAAAACAGTATCAAAACTGGCATAATCAATCCCTGAATTTAAAAATGCTGCTCCATTGAAAGCATCTTCAAAACCCAACTCTTTTTTGGCGCCTTCTGTTCCTAAACGCACTCCGGTCCATTGCTCCGCTCTTGGATTTTTTTCCTGAACATACAGCAATTCATGGAATGACTTCCCTACTTTATTGGTTTGATTGTTCGAAAAAATTACCAGAACTGAATTCGGCTCTTTATATCCTGTTAAATAATAAAAATCAGGATCTTGATGGTAGATAAAATCCACATCATTGGCTCGGTTCCGAATGGGATTACCAAAAAATACCGCCACACTATTCTCAGGCATTTTAGCACGTAAAGCTTCTCTGCGCTCTTTATGGAATTGAGCCGATAAATAATCGTTTGGATTTCCGTTTTGTGCTATGGTAACACAGACAAAAAAGACAGTAAAAACAAAAGAAAGTTTTAAATTCATGGCGCTAAAATATTAGAGTTTTGCAAAATAAAGACGAGGTTTTGAATGAATGAATTGATAGGTAAATATAATTTTTTTGTGCGTATCAATTACTATTTTTATTGAAAGATCCTTCTTTTATCCGTTTAAAAATAGAAAAAGAGCACCAAAAGTTTTTCAACTTCTGAGTACTCTTCAGCAAAAGTGCTTCATCATTCTAAAATTAACCAAAACTAAACTTTATGAAAAATGTTTTTAATAAGCACTAATAATTTACTTTTTTATACTAGAATAGTAAAATGTTATATGCTATAGTTTTTAAACTTATAACATAGATGCTACTTCTTGCAAAAGGTTGCGTCAAATTATAATTATTTTTTTCTAAAGTGAAAAAGCCGCTAAAATTAACCCTGTTAAACGGTTTACAGTTGCTTCTAAATCAATGGCCGCAGATTCACTGATTTTAAAAAATCTGCGAATCTGCGGCTTATTTTTTTACCCGTAAAGTACTTTGTTTATCTTTCCTCGTAGAGTTTCAGCAATTGTGTCACCGTATTCCAATTGCGGATTGTTGCGGTTACATTCAGTTTTTTCTCGATGTATTTTTGATCAAATCGGGTTTTTCCCGCTCCAACAGCGTATTTAATAAAAATTCTGCTCGCATCAATACTGGCTTCATCCGGCTTGAATTGGCTAATTTTCAAATCATTCATACTGGTACTTTGCAAGGTCGTAGAAATAAACGCTACGTATAACTTTTTGATATCAATATCCTTTTCCTTCAAGAAAGGATTGTTCTTGAAACACGATTCCAAGTCTTCTTTGGCAATAACCACAACAGGCACTTCATGTCCAAAAGCTTTGAAAATTTCCTGCTTGATTAGAAAACCAACTTTTGCAGAACTTTCTTCCTCCGTGTCCACAAAAACATTCCCGGATTGAATATACGTTTGCACATTTTGAAAACCAATGGCTTCCAAAGTCGTTTTGAGTGCCTCCATTTTTATCATACTGTGACCGGAAACATTGATGCCACGAAGTAGTGCGAGATGAGTTGTCATTTTTTAAGCTTTTAATTTTTGCGAAGATATTGTGGATGGGAATTTTTTAAATTTAATTAAATCAGGGAATTTTGTCTATAAATCCAACAAAAAATCGAAACTACTTTATTTTTTATGCTTATTTTTCTTTTCATTCTCTCGTAATAAATTTAAAGTATGCTTTAAAGAATATATACTTGTCCAATCATGGTGTCCTGTAATTATAAACTTAGGTTTATTAAATTTAGTTTGAACCCGTTTAATTGTATTTGGCCATTCGGTAACATTTGCTTCTCCAACATATTCTAAATCTTTAGCATCAATGCTTTTTACTAAGCAACCACCATAAAGAATTTTCTGTTTCTCAAACCAAATTACAATGTTATCTTTTGTATGTCCTTCGCCAGCATAATAGGTTTCAAATTTAAAGTCTCCTATATTAAAGACGGTATCTTTTTCAATCAAGAATTCGGCTCTTGGTCTTTCATTTTCTATCGAAATTTCATCCGTTTGCTTAGTTGTATAGGTTTTTATTCCAAGTTGTTTATAGAAGTCAAGTCCTGAAGTTCTATCTTCATGAGAATGCGTAGCAACTACCAAAACTATTTTTTTATGATGTTTTGCTTCAATCGTGTCTAGTAGCGACTGAAAAGGAAATGTATCCCATGGAGAATCAAAAAGGATAATACCTTCAGGGGTCACGACATACATGGCATTAGCATCTTGCTTTTTGGTTCCAAAAATTTTATACGTAGTGTACACGTAAAAATCACCTCTGATTTGTGTTATTTTCAATTCATTGTTTACTGTTTGTCCAAAAGAAATATTTGAATAAAATAATAAAAATAAGGCTAATACAAGTGGTGAAATAGGTTTCATATTTGACTTTTTAGTTTAATTATTTAAAGGGAGAAGATTATCTTATACAATTAAATATGTTGCAAAAATTCCCCAAATATACCAATTTTCTTATGCCGTTTTCAAATTATCTAATTCCTTTATTTCATCATTTCCAAATTTCCAAACAAAAAACTATCTTCGCTCCATCAAATTAAAAATCCGTTTTAATCTGCGTTTTTGCCATCTCGAGCGAAGTCGAGAGAAGCAAATCCGTTTTATCCGTGTCCAAAAAAATCTAAATGAGCAACCTCCTACTCACTCCCATTGAATACCTCAAAGGCGTTGGTCCCAATCGGGGCGAATTGCTACGCAAGGAATTGGGGATTTATAAGTACGTGGATTTGGTTAATTTTTTTCCAAACAGATACATTGACAGAACGCGGTATTACAAGATTAATGAACTGCAAAACAATAGTGCCGAAGTTCAAATCATCGGTAAAATCATCAATATCAAAACCGTTGAATTTGGACGAAACCAAAAACGATTGGTCGCTACTTTTGTGGATGATACGGGACAAATGGAACTCGTTTGGTTTCAAGGTCACAAATGGATTCGGGAGAGTTTAAAGCTCAATGAAATCTGTGTGATTTTTGGGAAATGCACGTCTTTTGGGAATGCGTTCAATATGGCGCATCCGGAAATTGAATTGATGAGCGAACACGAACAAAGTCTGCGTTCGGCGATGCAACCCGTTTATCCTTCGACAGAAACCTTGACGAATCGCGGGATTTCAAACCGAGTGATTAATAAACTGATGCAACAATTGTTTCTGGAAACGCAAGCGTTATTCACAGAAACTTTACCGGATTATTTAATCAACGAACTGAAACTGATTCCTAAAAAAGCAGCTTTATTCAACATTCATTTTCCAAAAAGCGCTGATGTTTTGGCGAAAGCCAAATTCCGATTAATATTCGAAGAATTGTTCTTTATTCAGTTGCAATTAATCACTAAAAACTTGATTCGGAAACATAAAATAAAAGGACATCCGTTTGCAACCGTAGGCGACTATTTCAATGCTTTTTATCAGCATCATTTGCCTTTTCAATTGACGAATGCCCAAAAAAGAGTGATCAAAGAAATCCGAACGGACATGGGAAGCAATGCCCAAATGAACCGATTGTTGCAAGGCGATGTAGGTTCCGGAAAAACAATTGTGGCTTTTATGAGCATGCTTTTGGCACTTGATAATGGTTTCCAAGCCTGCTTGATGGCACCTACGGAAATCTTGGCGAATCAGCATTTTATTGGTTTATCTGAATTGGCCGAAACGTTAAACATCAATATCAGAATCCTAACGGGTTCCACTAAAATAGCGCAACGCAGAATTATCCATGAAGAACTGGAAAATGGTATGTTACACATTCTTATCGGAACACATGCTTTACTGGAAGATAAAGTGAAATTTAAGAATTTAGGACTGGCTGTGATTGATGAACAACACCGTTTTGGTGTAGAACAGCGCTCTAAATTGTGGAAGAAAAATGTGATACCGCCACACGTTTTGGTGATGACCGCCACGCCTATTCCCAGAACTTTGGCGATGAGTTTGTATGGCGATTTAGACATTTCGGTGATTGATGAATTGCCTCCAGGACGAAAACCGATTCAGACCGTTCATCGTTTTGACAGCAACCGATTGAAGGTTTGGAAATTTCTGCGGGACGAAATTGCTTTGGGTCGCCAAATCTATATTGTGTATCCGCTGATTCAGGAATCGGAAAAAATGGATTTCAAGGATTTAATGGACGGTTACGAAAGTGTTTCCAGAGATTTTCCGTTGCCACAATTTTCAATTTCAATCCTTCACGGAAAGATGAAACCGGCGGATAAAGATGCCGAAATGAAACGCTTCTCGGAAGGAAAAACCAATATTATGGTCGCCACCACCGTGATTGAAGTAGGCGTGAATGTTCCTAACGCCAGTGTAATGATTATAGAAAGTGCGGAACGTTTTGGATTGTCGCAACTGCATCAGCTTCGCGGTCGTGTGGGCCGTGGTGCGGAACAAAGTTATTGCATCCTGATGACCAGTCACAAACTGAGTTCGGACAGTAAAACCCGAATGGAAACGATGGTGCAAACGAACGATGGTTTCGAAATTGCCGAAGTCGACTTGAAGCTGCGTGGTCCGGGCGATTTGATGGGAACCCAACAAAGCGGTGTGCTTAATCTTCAAATTGCCGATTTGGTTCGAGACCGAGACACTTTAGCATTAGCCAGAAATTATGCGTTACACTTACTCAAGGAAGATGCCGGGATGCAAAAACCGGAGCATGCTGCTTTGAGAGCTGTTTTTATTGAAATGACCAAAAAGAAAAATATTTGGAATTATATTAGTTAAACTAATAGTTACTATATTTTTCTTTTTAGTAAAAGTCTCTTGAATTTATTTTAAGTAAAATCGCATATTTTTTATACTTTGGATTAAACCATTTTACATTTTTACAGTCATAGAAAATTACAAAGCGAATTTTGTGGCATTTAATTTAAATGCAATATTATGTTATTATTAATAGTTGTATGTACAAACGTTAAATAAAAATTAACAATTCGTCAATTACCATTCCTAAATATTAGATTTGCATTTAACTAAAATTATTGATACCTAATCCTACTTTACAAAACAAATATGAAAATAAAACACCTTGTTTATGCCTTGTTAACGATCGGAATAATTGGATTTATTGTTTATAGAATCTCAGAGAACAAAAGTAAAAATGGAGATCCAAATGATCTTAAAGGAAAAGATAAACAAATGAACGTAAGCGGTATTGTAGTTAAATACCAAACATTTGATAATAATTTATCCCTTTCAGGTTCTATAGAAGCCAATGAGCAAGTAGAAATTCGAAGTGAAGTTTCAGGAATAGTAGAAGGAATTTATTTTCAGGAAGGTAGTGCTGTCAGTAAAGGACAAGTACTTTTTAAAGTCAATGATTTAGAATTAAGAGCACAATTAAGACAAACTTCCACCAGAGAAGGATTGGCTTCGGAAAACGAAAGACGAGCCAAATTATTACTTCAAAAAGAAGCCATTAGTCAGGAAGAATACGATTTAGCACGTGCTGATTTAAAATCGGCACAAGCCCAAAGTCAGTTGATCAAAGCACAAATTGCAAAAACATCAGTACGAGCGCCATTCTCTGGAAAAATTGGTTTGCGTTCTATTTCGCCGGGTACTTACATAACGCCAACAGTATTAGTTGCGAAATTAGTTAATGTTGGGAAATTAAAAATTACGTTTTCAATCCCAGAAAAATATGCCAATCAAGTTAAAAAAAATACAACAATAACTTTTAAAATTGCCGGCTCTGATAAAAAATATACTGCTAATGTGTATGCTATTGATCCAGAGATTGCAGTTAGTACCCGAACATTACAAGTACGTGCCATTGCGGATAATAAAGATGGCAAATTATTACCTGGAACTTTTGCTGATGTAGAAATGCCATTGGATATTATACAAGATGCTATTGTTGTACCTACAGAAGCTATTATTCCGGTACAAAACGGGAAAAAAGTTTTTATTTCTAGTAATGGTCAGGCCAAAGAAATAATGATCGAAACGGCTACCAGAACAGATGCGTCAATTTTAGTACTTTCTGGTTTAAAAGCGGGTGATACCGTTATTACTAGTGGTGTGATGTCTTTGAAAAATGAAACTCCTGTAAAAGTAACTATAAAATAATTTTAATTGTGAGTTGTGAATTATGAGTTTTCACCAGAAAATTTAATAATCATAACTTAAAATTCATAATTCAAAAAAAAAATGAGTTTATCAACCACAAGTATTAGAAGGCCCGTACTGACTATAGTTATCAATCTAGCCATTGTGTTGTTTGGAATAATAGGATACACTTTTCTAGGCGTTCGTGAATTCCCCTCAATTGATCCGGCTCAAGTTTCTATCCGTACCAACTACGCAGGTGCTAATTCTGATATTATTGAGTCCCAAATTACTGAACCCTTAGAGAAAGCAATCAATTCTATTGACGGGATTAGAAATGTGACTTCTTCCAGTGCCCAAGGAAGCAGCAATATTACTATCGAATTTAATTTGGATAAAAACCTGGAAGATGCAGCCAATGATGTTCGAGATAAAGTATCACAAGCTGTAAGAAACCTTCCACAGGATATTGATTCTCCTCCAGTAGTTTCTAAGGCTGATGCCAATGGAGAGGCGATTATTTCGATGACTGTTCAAAGTGATACCAGAAGTGCTTTAGAATTAAGTGATTATGCCGAAAACGTAATTTCCCAAAGATTAGAAACGATTCCAGGCGTAAGTGGTGTTCAGATTTGGGGACAAAAAAGATATGCCATGCGATTGTGGATTGATCCTGTAAAGCTGGCTTCGTATGGTTGCACCGTTTCAGAAGTAAGAGACGCTTTGAACCAGCAAAATGTCGAATTACCTTCTGGAAAACTGACTGGAAAAAACACCGAATTAACGGTAAAGACTGTTGGGAATTTATCCACTGCCGAAGAGTTCAACAATATAATCATCCGTACCGATGGGGAAAAAGTAGTTCGTTTTAGTGATGTAGGTACCGCCACATTAGGACCTGAAAATTTAGAAACCAAAATGACTCAATCCGGTACACCTCTTGTTGGTGTTGCCATTGTTCCACTTCCGGGAGCGAATTACCTAGATATTTCTAAAGAATTTTACACTGTTTTCGAAGCTTTAAAAAAAGATTTACCCAAGGATATTAAATTAAACATTGCTATTGACAATACCATTTTTGTAAAAAAATCGGTTATTGAAGTAGCGGAGACACTTGGGATTTCAATTATTCTGGTAATCTTAATTATTTATCTTTTTTTCCGGGATTGGGCTATTGCTTTTAGACCTTTAATTGATATACCCGTTTCGTTGATTGCTACTTTCTTTATAATGTGGCTTTTTGGATTCTCCATTAATGTGTTGACTTTGCTTGCTATTGTTTTGGCAACCGGGCTGGTCGTTGATGACGGAATTGTTGTCACCGAGAATATTTTCAAAAAAGTTGAGGAAGGAATGACACCGATAGAAGCGGCCATCAAAGGATCTAACGAAATCTTCTTTGCCGTAATATCCATTTCTGTAACTTTGGCAGCAGTATTTCTACCTGTAATTTTCCTTGAAGGATTTGTCGGGAGGCTGTTTCGGGAATTTGGTGTCGTCATTGGAGCAGCCGTATTAATTTCTGCTTTTGTATCGTTGACATTAACCCCAATGTTGAATGCCTATTTAATGAAAGGTGGTGAACAAAAAAAATCAAAATTTTATATTAAAACCGAACCTTATTTTCAAAAATTAAATAAAGGATATGCAAGTTCGCTGGCCCGTTTCATGAAAAAAAAGTGGCTCAGTTTTCCCATTCTTTTTGTTTGTTTTGGATTGATTTATCTTTTCTTCAATTTATTACAAAAAGAGACAGCTCCTTATGATGACCGAAGCGGATTTACGATGCGTATGACTACTCCCGAGGGCTCTTCATATGAATACACAGATCGCTTAATGCAAGAAGTTTCAAAATTAGTAGATGATTCGATCCCGGGTAAAAAAGTCAGCTTGGTAATTACCTCACCCGGTTATGGATCATCCTCTGTAAATAGTGGTTTCATACGAGTTTCATTAGTAGAACCAGGTGATAGAAAAGATTCCCAAAAAGAGATTGCAGAGAAATTAACCAAATGGACCAAGCAATATTCCGAAGCAAAAACATCTATAATTGAACAACCAACCATTGCTGTAAACAGGCGTGGTGGTTTACCGATACAATATATTATTCAGGCTCCAAACTTTGAAAAACTACGAGAAAAAATTCCTTTGTTTATGGATGAAGCAGCCAAAAATGAAACTTTTGCTGTTACGGATGTAAATCTAAAATTCAATAAACCTGAAATCAATGTCACAATTGATCGTGAAAAAGCAGAAAGTTTAGGAATTTCCGTGATTGATATTGCCCAAACCTTACAGCTTTCGTTGAGTGGACAGCGTTTTGGTTATTTCATGATGAATGGAAAACAATATCAAGTAATTGGGCAATTTGACCAAAAAGATCGTTCAAAACCATTGGATTTGACCTCTATGTTTGTCAAAAACAATATAGGCCAATTGATTCAAATGGATAATGTTGTAAAAGTAGAAGAGCAAAGCAATCCGCCACAATTGTATCATAATAATAGATATATGTCTGCCACTATTTCAGCCGGTCTCGCTCCTGGTAAAAGTATCAGCGACGGTATTCAAGCAATGGATGATATAAAAGCTAAGGTACTTGATGATACATTTACAACAGATTTAGGAGGCGAATCAAGAGACTTTGTTGAAAGCAGTTCGAATACCGCTTTTGCATTTGGTCTAGCTTTACTGTTAATCTTTTTGATTCTGGCAGCCCAGTTTGAAAGTTTTATTGATCCGTTCATTATTATCCTGACTGTTCCTATGGCGGTTGCCGGTGCATTATTTTCCTTATGGCTATTTGATCAGACTTGGAATATTTTTAGTCAAATTGGTACTGTTATGCTTATCGGTTTAGTAACCAAGAATGGGATTTTGATTGTCGAGTTTGCCAATCAGCTTCGGGAACAGGGAAAACCAAAATTAGAAGCCATTTTAGAAGCTTCGGAAGCAAGATTACGACCAATTTTAATGACCAGTTTAGCAATTTCATTAGGTGCATTGCCTATTGCAATGTCACTTGGTGCAGCTTCAACAAGTAGAATTGGGATGGGAGTTGTTATTGTAGGCGGAACTATTTTCTCATTGGTTTTAACGTTGTTCGTTATCCCAGCTATGTATTTGATGTGGTCTAAAGCTAGAAAACATTATCCTGAATTTGATCATATTGAAGAATATGAAAAAGAAGTTAAATAATTTCTATACATACATCTAATAATTTAAATGGAACTTAGCTGACGCCGATTATCTTTTTTTAATTTAAAAATTCGGAAAATCTTGACCAAAAAATATAATTATGAAGACTATTAAAATACTATTTCAAAGTTTTATATTACTCTTATTTTGTATCGTAAAAACGAATGCTCAAGAAGTTTTGACATTAGAAAATGCTGTAAAAATTGCATTGGAAAATAATTACGAAATAAAAATTGCCACTAATAATTTATCGATACAAAAAACAAACGTAGCAATAGGAAATGCAGGAATGCTACCTACGGTAACAGCTTCTGTTTTTGATAATAACAGCGTTCAAAATAGTTCTCAAACACGTCAGGACGGAACCCAAACTGAATTAGACAACGCTAAAAATAATAATTTAACGTATGGCGTTGGATTGGATTGGACTGTTTTTGACGGACTTAGAATGTTTGCCCGAATGGACCAATTGAAAGAACTACAAAAATTGGGTGAAGCACAATTAAAACTAACCGTAATCACAAGAATTAGCGATGTAAATGCGGCGTATTATGATTTAGTGCAACAACAACAACAATTAGCCGCTTTAGACACCACAATAGTCATTTCGAATCAGCGGCTGAATTTGGCACAAAACAGATTTACCATTGGGAAAGCCTCTAAATTAGAAGTTTTAAATGCCCAAGTAGACCTTAATACTGATCAGGTGGCATTACTACGACAGAAAGAATTATATGCTAACAGCAAAATTTTATTAAATCAATTGTTAGCCCGGGACGTAACCACTAATTTCAGAGTAATCGATGTTCTTGAAGTCGATGGACTGCTATTACTTCCGGAACTAACTGCTTTGGCCGAAAAGCAAAATCCACAATTAGAGGCCCAAATCATCAATAAAAGAGTAGCTGAATTAGAATTGAAACAGGTAAAAGCAGCCCGTTATCCAACCGTTCGGGTAAATACTGCCTATAATTTTTCAGAAAGTCAATCCAGTTTGGGTTTTGTTGCACAATCACAATCAAGAGGTTTTAATTATGGTTTTAGTGCCACATTAAATGTATTTGATGGTTTTTCTCAAAACCGAAATGAGAAAATCGCCAAGATTCAAATTCAGAATTCCAAACTGAATATAGAGCAACAAAATTTAGCTTTAAACTCCCAATTGGCTACTTCTTATCAAACTTATTTAACTAATTTAGAATTAATTTTTTTAGAAGAAAAAAATGAATTAATAGCCAAACAAAATCTCAGTATAACATTAGATAAGTTTAGAATTGGGACTATAACTACTTTAGAATTTAGAACGGCGCAATTGAATTATGTCAATGCTAAAGTGCGGTATAGTAATGCTCAATTTCAAGGGAAATTATCTGAAATTGCACTCCGAGAATTAGCTGGTAATCTTATTTTTTAATTTATTTTTGCTAAAAAATATCTTAAATGGTTTCATATAACACAAAAGACTGGTTTACTTTTATTTTTCGTTTTCACAAAGCAGATACCTTCAGAACTTTATTTCCAATAATGATTGCTATAGGTGCTTATTCTGGCATAGTAGGATATTTAGAAGTAGAATATTTAAAATTAGCTGACACCAGTTATATAAAAAACATCACCATAATGCATGGGATGTTAGGATTTGTGATATCATTACTATTAGTTTTCAGGACTAATACCGCTTATGATCGTTGGTGGGAAGGCAGAAAATTATGGGGTTCTTTAGTTAATAATAGTCGTAATTTTTCAATAAAATTATCCGCTATGTTACCCGAAGAAAAAGACCGCAAATATTTCAGAAAAATGATTCCTGGTTATGCATCTATCTTGCACAAACATTTGAATGACACTGATACAGGCAAACAATTGTTTGAAGATGTAGATTTAGAAATTGACCATCACAAGCACAAACCCAATCAAGTAGCAAAAATGCTATTTCAGAAGATTAATGATTTATATGATTCTAAAAAAATAACAGGGGACCAACTTATCATTTTGAACGACGAAGTCAAATCGTTTACCGATATTTGTGGTGCTTGCGAACGAATCAAAAATACGCCTATTCCCTATTCCTACAGTGCTTTCCTTAAAAAATTTATCTTCTTTTATGTAATGACTTTACCTTTTGGATACTCCTTTAGTTTGGGTTATTATGTAGTGCCAGTTGTTGTATTTATTTTTTATGTTTTGGCTAGTTTGGAGTTAATTGCAGAGGAAATAGAAGATCCTTTTGGAAGCGATGCAAATGATTTACCAACACATAAAATTGCAGCGAATATCAAAAAACATGTGGAAGAATTAATTTAAGTTTTGTTAAACAATGTTCTGGTTCTAATTATTTTCATTAAATTTAGACTTTGCCCCTTTTAAAGTTTAAAAATTATGAATAGTACCCGTGCTTTTATAAATCCACCACATTTATCAGACGAGAAATCGTTAAAAACATTAGTAGAAAACAGAACCGTTTACTCTTTAAACCATTGCGAACTGAATCTTTTTGAAACATATGAATCTTCTACGTTAGTTCCTTTAAAATTTAATGATTTTGTGGTAACCAGCATGTTGCGTGGCAAAAAAATAATGCACCTCTTAGACGATCCAAGTTTTGTCTATTTACCTGGCGAAACCGTTGTCATTCCTTCAAACGTGCAAATGAAAATCGATTTTCCTGAAGCTTCAAAAAATAACCCGACACAATGTTTGGCTTTGGCTATAGACCAAACTAAAATTACAGATACCTTAGATTTTTTGAATGAAAGATACCCCAAAGAAGGAAAAGACCAGTTCTGGCAATTGAATTTCCAAAATTATTATTTTTACAATAATGTGGAATTCGCAACGACCATTAATAAACTGATCAAAGAATGCATGAGCACATTACTTACAAAAGATGCTTTGGCCGATTTGACTTTACAGGAATTATTGATTCGAATTATTCAGACACAAACTGCAAAAGCTATAGAGGATGGTTTATTTACCGATCCAAAAAATCCTATCACACAAGTAGTCGAATTCATTCGATTGAATTTGAAAGAAAATATTAGTATAAAACATTTGAGCGAGAAAGCGTGCATGAGTACTACTTCTTTCTATCGATTTTTCAAAAGAGAAATAGGCATGAGCCCAATAGAATTTGTGATTAGCGAAAAAATGAGATGTGCCAAACAATTACTAAAAAATCCTTCGATACAAATTAATGAGGTTGGGTATTTATCAGGATTTGAAAATTGTAATTACTTTATTCGTTTGTTTAAAAAACATGAAGGGATTACTCCTAAACAATATCAATTATTGTACGTAAACTAGATTATTCTATAAATGCAACGGGTTCAAGTGACAATTCTTCCTCTGGAGTAAAAATTCTATATTCGATTCGGAATGTTTTTTTCAATGGTGTTTCTAAGGAAAATCCTCCCGCTCCAAACGCATCTATTACACCCAAAGTAAAATGTGCATGTTTCCAATATTCAAATAAATCTTTGTCTACCCAAAATTCAGTATTTTCAATTGTACCTATACATACGTCACCCATTCTTTGATAAAACCCGCCTTTTTCAAAACATTGTGGTTGCGTTCCTTCACAACACCCTCCTGCTTGATAAAACATCAAATCACCATGTTTTTCCTTTAAAATAGTGATTAATTCTATTGCTTCTTCTGTGGCATCAATTCTTTTTATCATTTTTTTACTGTTTTTTTTACAAAAATATTTTAAAATATGTTTATGGTTGGGCTATAAAATTACCGCTACTTTGCAGATTCATTATTATTTAAGAAACTCAATTTGTCGCAAAATCCGTATATTCCATATACCATTTTAATTGATTTCAATCAACTATATCCCTTTAAAAATAAACCTGACAAATCATACAATCTGTCAGGTTTGAAATTAACCCTTAATTTGTTATCAACTAAAAGAAACCTAATTTCTTTTTGTCATAAGAAATCAACATGTTTTTTGTCTGACGGTAGTGTCCAAGCATCATTTTATGGTTTTCTCGACCAATACCGGATTGTTTATAACCTCCAAAAGGAGCGCCTGCAGGATAAGAATGGTATTGATTAATCCAAACACGACCCGCTTGAATTGCTCTTGGAACCTGATATATTTCGTGTGCGTCACGGGTCCAAAGTCCTGCTCCTAAACCATACATTGTATCATTTGCGATAGCAATAGCCTCTTCGGTAGTTTTGAAAGTGGTCACCGCTAAAACTGGTCCGAAAATTTCTTCTTGAAAAATACGCATCTTATTGTGTCCTTTGAAAAGAGTAGGTTTGATATAATATCCTCCCGCTAAATTTCCTTCCAAATGATTTTCTTCCCCTCCAATTAATACTTCTGCACCTTCATCTTTTCCTAATTTAATGTAAGTTAGAATTTTTTCTTTTTGAACCAAAGATGCTTGTGCTCCCATCATAGTAGTTCTATCTAAAGGATTTCCTAATTTGATTGCCGCTGTTCTTTCGATTACTCGGGCAATAAATTTATCATAAATATCTTCGTGAACTAATAGTCTGGACGGACTCGTACATATTTCTCCTTGATTTAAAGCAAACATTACCGCTCCTTCTATAGCTTTATCAAAGAAATCATCATCAGCATCACCAACGGATTTCATGAAAATATTTGGAGATTTTCCTCCAAGTTCTAAAGTAACCGGAATAATATTTTCAGTAGCATATTGCATCACTAAACGACCTGTAGTTGTCGAACCTGTAAAAGCAGCTTTTGACACTTTTTTATTGGTTACTAAAGCTCTTCCAAGTTCTGCACCAAAACCATTAACAATATTGATAACTCCCGGAGGTAAAATATCGCCAATCAATTCCATCAAAACCAGAATGGAAATTGGCGTACTTTCTGCTGGTTTTAAAACAACGGTATTACCTGCTGCTAATGCTGGCGCAAGTTTCCAAACAGCCATTAAAATTGGGAAGTTCCAAGGTATAATTTGAGCAATTACGCCTAAAGGTTCGCTTAAAGCTATGGAAACAGTTTGCGAATCCAGTTCAGCGATGGAACTTTCCTCAGCGCGAATTACACCTGCAAAATATCTAAAGTGATCAATTGCCAAAGGCATATCTGCTGCCAACGTTTCACGAATGGCTTTTCCGTTGTCAATAGTCTCCACAGTTGCAAGATATTCCAGATTATCTTCTATCACCTGAGCAATTTTATTTAATAAGTTACTGCGTTCTGATACAGATGTTTTTCCCCATGTCTGGAAAGCTTCATAGGCAGCATCAACAGCCAAATCTAAATCTGCTTTGGTGGAATGTGCGGCTCTTGTAAACACTTTTCCGTCTATGGGAGAAACTACTTCAAAATATTGCCCGCCTATGGGCGCAACAAATTTGCCCCCTATATAATTATCATATGTTGCCTTAAAATCAGGTCTTTTTACCACGTTATCCATGTCGTTATCTATTTATGTTTTATCAAATATACCTTCATCCTAATTCTTAGAATAGCACAATTCATTCAACTAATAGCATTAAATTTTCATATCTATTTTTTTAACCTAATTTTATTATTTATTTCATATTTATTTATGATTTATATCAGCTATTTGTTATTTAAAACACTTACATGATACTTTAAATCAGTTATAAAAAACCAAAAAAATTGTTTTTTACTCCAAACTGCAATCCTTATATTTGCAACCGAGACCGAAGGTCGAACTGACGAAGTAATCGCATTAAAATTTAAAGATGAAAATATCTTACAACTGGTTAAAACAATTCATTAAAATAGACTGGAACTCCGAAGAAACAGCAGCATTGCTAACTGATTTAGGTCTGGAAGTAGAAATTGTTGACAAATACCAATCAATAAAAGGTGGATTAGAAGGCATTGTTGTGGGACATGTTCTAACCTGTATTCAACATCCGGATGCCGACAGATTAAAAATAACTACCGTAGATTTAGGAAATGGTGTTCCTGTTCAGATTGTTTGCGGTGCAAATAATGTTGCTGCTGGACAAAAAGTACCTGTTGCTACGATTGGGACTACATTATACGACGCAGCAGGAGTTGCTTTTTCGATCAAAAAAGGAAAAATACGCGGACAGGAAAGCCACGGAATGATTTGTGCTGAAGATGAATTAGGTCTTGGTGATAACCATGACGGAATTATGATACTGGATGAAGCATTACTACCTGGAACTCCTGCTGCAACGGTTTTCAAAATTGAAAATGACGAGGTTTTTGAAATTGGCTTAACACCCAATCGTGCCGATGCTATGAGTCATCTTGGAACTGCACGCGATTTAAGAGCAGGAATGTTACAAAGTGGTGTTAATGTAGAATTAATTACACCTTCAGTGAGTAATTTCAGAGTGGATAAAAGAACTTTGAAAATTGATATTGATGTTAAGGAACCTAAACTTGCTCCTAGATATTGTGGCGTTACTATTTCTGGACTTACTGTAAAACCATCTCCAGCTTGGCTACAAAACCGATTGAAAGCAATTGGAATAAATCCAAAAAACAATATTGTCGATGTAACAAATTATGTTTTACACGAATTAGGTCAACCATTACATGCTTTTGACGCTTCAAAAATTAACGGTAAAATAGTAGTTCAAACGCTTCCTGCCGGAACAAAGTTTACAACGCTTGATGATGTAGAAAGAACCTTACACGAGGAAGATTTAATGATTTGTGACGAAAAAGGACCTTTATGTATTGCAGGTGTATTTGGTGGAAAAAAATCAGGAGTGTCTGAAAATACGAATTCAATTTTCTTAGAAAGTGCTTACTTTAATCCGGTAAGCATTCGTAAAACGGCTAAGAGACATCAACTAAATACTGATGCTTCCTTCCGTTTTGAAAGAGGAATTGACCCAACCATCACGGAATATGCATTAAAGCGTGCTGCCTTATTGATTCAAGAAGTAGCAGGAGGAGAAATAACTTCGGATGTTATCAATGTGTACCCGAAAAAAATTGAAGACTTTTCGGTGTTTTTAAACTTCAGTAAAGTGGCTAAAATTATTGGCCAAGAATTACCCAAGGATACCATAAAGAAAATATTAGTTTCATTAGATATCAAAGTAAACAGCGTTTCCGATGCGGGACTTGGATTGACAATACCGTGTTACCGTGTTGATGTACAAAGAGAAATAGATGTTATTGAAGAAATATTAAGAGTATACGGATACAACAACATTAATTTTTCAAAAAAACTAAATGCTACAGTCTCCAACTCACCAAGAAACGAAGATTATAAAATACAAAATACGATTGCCACACAATTGAACTCTCAGGGATTTAATGAAATGATGGCCAATTCGTTGACTACTGCCTCTTACGTTGCCCTTTCGGAAGAATTAGATGCATCGCATAATGTAACCATGCTAAATCCTTTGAGTGCTGATTTAGCAACAATGCGCCAGTCTTTATTGTTTTCTGGATTAGAAGCGGTATCGTATAATATCAATCGTAAAAATCCAGATTTAAAATTATTCGAATTTGGGAAAACATACCATAATTATCTTGCAGGCTATGAGGAGAAAAAGCATTTAAGTTTATTCCTTACAGGAAATAGAAACCAGGAAAGCTGGACTAATACTCAAAAACCTTCGGATTTCTTTTTATTCAAAGGATATGTAACAGGAATATTATCAAGATTGGGCATTCAAAAAACACAGCATTTGCCTGTAGTCTCAGATATTTTTTCTGAAGGAATCGCTATTAGCGTTGGAACCGAAGTACTGGTAGAATTAGGAGTAGTTAAAAAATCAATATTAAAACATTTTGGAATTAAACAAGAAGTGTTTTATGCTGATTTTAATTGGACTTTGATTCTTAAATTGATTTCAACTAAAATAAAATATACCGATATTGCAAAATATCCAGAAGTACGTAGAGATTTAGCGTTGTTAATTGATCAAAATGTAAGCTACGAAAGTATCTTTAATATTGCTCGTCAGACAGAAAAAACACTTTTAAAAGACATTAATTTATTTGATGTTTATGAAGGGAAAAATCTTCCAGAAGGCAAAAAATCATATGCGTTGAGTTTTACGATTCAAGACAATTCAAAAACGCTGACAGATACTCAAATTGATAAAATTATGAGCAAACTGCAAAAGAATTTTGAAACTGAACTTGACGCTAGTTTAAGATAAATTTTGGTTTTATAAATTAAAAAATCCAGATTCTAAAATTAGAATCTGGATTTTTTTTAAACTTTTTTTAGAATTTATTTTTTAAATAGTATACATTTTGGTTCTTAATTCCTGAACTTTTTCATCGTCAAGGTAATCGTCAAATGTCATGTAGCGATCAATTGCTCCGTTAGGAGTCAATTCAATAACTCTATTAGCAACAGTTTGAGAAAATTCATGATCATGTGTGGTAAAAATAACCGATCCTTTGAAGTTTTTCAAAGAGTTATTAAAAGCTGTAATAGATTCTAAATCTAGGTGATTCGTTGGTTCATCAAGCATTAATACATTCGCTCGTTCCATCATCATTCGAGACAACATACAACGCACTTTTTCTCCTCCAGATAGCACTCGACAGGTTTTTAAAGCCTCTTCGCCGGAGAAAATCATTTTCCCAAGAAAACTACGAATATTTACCTCATCACGCTCTTCTTCGGTCTTTACCCATTGACGCAACCAGTCTACAAGAGAATAATCGCTCTCAAAAAACGAATGATTTTCTACTGGCAAATACGCTTGGTTAGTTGTAACTCCCCAATCATAACTTCCAGAATCCGCTTTTTGATTTCCGTTTAATATTTCATAAAAAGCAGTTGTAGCTCGAGAATCTTTCGAGAAAAGAACAATTTTATCCCCTTTAGCCATATTTAAATCTACTCCTTTAAACAGGACGTCACCTTCAATTGAAGCACTTAAATTTTGTACATTCAAGATTTGATCTCCTGCTTCACGTTCTTGATCAAAAATAATCGCAGGGTAACGACGACTTGATGGTTTTATCTCCGAAATATTAAGTTTATTAATCATTTTTTTACGAGAAGTAGCTTGTTTTGACTTGGCCACATTCGCAGAAAACCGACGAATAAATTCTTCTAATTCCTGTTTCTTTTCTTCGGCTTTTTTATTTTGTTGGGCACGCTGTTTTGCAGCTAATTGGCTTGATTCATACCAAAAAGTATAATTTCCGGAATAATGATTTATTTTACTAAAATCAATATCCGAAATATGCGTACAAACGGAATCTAAAAAGTGTCTGTCGTGAGATACTACAATTACTGTATTTTCATAGTTGGCCAAGAAATTTTCTAACCACGCTATGGTTTCAAAATCCAAATCATTGGTAGGCTCATCCATTATAAGTAAATCAGGATTTCCAAAAAGCGCTTGTGCCAAAAGAACACGAACTTTTATCTTTCCTTCCAAATCTCCCATCAACATATAATGATACTCCTCTGTAATACCTAGATTTGATAACATCGATGCAGCATCCGAATCAGCATTCCATCCATTCATTTCTTCAAATTGCACTTGCAACTCCCCTATCCTGTCTGCATTTGAATCATTGTAATCTAAGTACAAAGCATCCATTTCTTTTTTGATAGCATACAAACTTTTGTTTCCCATCATAACGGTTTCAAGAACCGTACTTTCGTCAAACATATTATGGTTTTGGTTTAAAACCGACATACGTTTTCCTGGTTCCAAATGAATATGTCCCGAAGTAGGATCCATTTCACCGGCAATAATTTTAAGAAAAGTAGATTTTCCAGCGCCATTGGCTCCGATAACGCCATAGATATTACCGTGTGTAAAGGTAGTATTTACTTCGTCAAACAAAATTCGTTTGCCAAACTGAACTGATAAATTATTTACTGTTAACATGAATATTTATTTTATAAAATTTTTGCAAAAATACGAAAAAAAATACTGATTTATTGAATTCCAAAAAAACACATTTTCAATAGGTGCATTTTAATGAATATTAAAATAATTTTCAAAAAAAACCTGACACAAAAGTCAGGATTTAAAAACTACTAATAAAAAAAATCTTAATTTTTGTGTTTACAGCAATTTTTTTAAACTCTCATACACTGCTAATTCTACATCAGCAGCACTTCGCGTATTGCATTTCTCTAATAAATCAACCAATACCGTTGGATTTATTTTTTGCTTTTTATCCATTACAAGTAAAAGCTGCTGGGATAAGTCACTTAAACTTTTTGACAAAGGTAAAAGTGGTTGTACCAGCGGAGCATTTGCACTCAAAGTAATTAAATCCACATTCATGACAATCCACTTCTTAAAAAAATCAGTTACTAGTACTTTATTTTCCTTACTTTTATTCGCTAAATACGCACTTACAGCAACATTAAAATCTAGTGCTTCCAAGGCATCTGCATTGCAAGCATCCGCAAATAAGGTTAATGGAGAATGCATCCGGTATTTCTTTCCGCCACCATTGCGTTTATAATTTTTCAATGGTTCACAAAGGTTCGAAAAATTATTCAATACACGCGTATCTTGATTGTTACTGATGTTTCTCAGAATCACTTCTTTGTTTCTAATATGAGAAATTCCAAGTTCTTCTAATCTAAATGAAATTGTTTTCAATCTTTTACGCATGCTGTTCATGTCCTTCACCTCCTCATTAGACCAAAGTCGCTCCGCAATTGCGGCAGTTCGTGGCCAAATTCTGGAATCAATATTTAATGGTGTCACCAGTTCACTCCACATGGCCGCTTCGCCTCCTAAAACCCTTGTTTTTTCCTGGGGAGTAAGGATAATAGTTTTGGGTATGGGATCATTCAAATAATGACTTTCGACTCCAAGCATTAAATCAATATAATACCCATTGGACAAAACAGTATTGTACCCACTTTTAGCAGCTTTGATTAATGCTCCTCCAGCGGTTTGTCCTTCATTAGTTCCTCTCCAAGCATGAATTATAGCGTCTTTAGACATGTTTTCAGTCATTATTTCTTCCCAACCCATCAATTTTTTATTGTGTTTTTTGAGCATTGAAATTAACTTCATATTAAAATAAGTCTGCAAATCATGGTTGTTGACTAAATTATTTTCATTTTTAAATTTCTGGATAGCAGGATTTGCATTCCATTCTTTTCCATTATTCTCGTCACCACCGATATGAAAATAATTACTTGGAAATAACGGACAAACTTCATCAAAAATCGAGTTTAAAATTTCATATGTTTTTGCATTGGTAGGGTCTAAAGTTGCATTGAAAATTCCTGAATTTCTTTGGACTTCATACGTGATTTTTCCTTCTCCTACTTTACTTCCTATTTCCGGATAAGCAGTTAGCAACGCCGATGCGTGTCCAGGAACATCTATTTCAGGAATGACTAGAATCCCTCTTTCATCCGCATACTGTACAATATTTTTGATTTCTTCCTGAGTATAAAAATTTCCATCTGAGGCTAATTCCGTCAATTTCGGATGGTTTTTTATTTCAATTCGCCATCCTTGATCGTCCGCTAAATGCCAATGAAAAACATTCATTTTCATTGAAGCCATGGCATCCAAATTTCTTTTAATAACATCTACCGGCTGGAAATGTCGGGCCGCATCAATCATCAATCCTCTCCACGTAAATCTTGGCGAATCAAGAATCTCAACCGTCGGAAAATAATATGACGTACTGTTATTTTGTAGCAATTGCAACAGAGTCTCCAAACCATGCAAAGCCCCTAAATCGCTTGTGGCATTAATTATTATTTTATTGGAAAGGATAGTTAGTTGATAACTTTCATCCTCGTTAATCTCTATTTTTCCGTAACGAACACAATTTATTTGCAATTCGGCTTCGGGTTTTTCATTGACTTTTGTCAAAAAGCTTTGCTCCAAAAACAACCCCGTCCTGCCATCCAATCTTCGTAGGAAGTTGGTTGCGCCTATAAAAATTCTTGGATTTGGATTTCCGGTAATATTTACTTTAAAATTTTTGGTTAAAGCGAAAGTACCACTAGTCAAATTTATACTTTGCGGCCAAGGCATCAGGTTTAATTGCTCATTGGTAATTTGCGCATTCGAAACAAAACTTCCCAATAATAGGATTAAAAAGTATTTCATAATGTATAGGTATTCAAAGTGTTTTTAATAGTCAAAACGTTTAAATGCTTCAATAGCCTCGTATTCAGCCAACCCTAAATCGTCATACAATTTTGCTGTATGCTTGTTTCGGTCTTCTGCACGCACCCAAAATTCTCGAGAATCATTGCCTTGAAACATCACACGATCTTTTTGAGATTGATGGTATAAGATAGCGTGTCTTTTTAGCATTACTTCTTCTGGACTTAACGGGACCGCCATATCTATTTCATGAATTCCCCATTCATGCCAAGCACCGCGATACAACCACAGCCAGCAATCATTCATAAACGATTGTGGTTTTAACGCTGCCATAGCAGCAAAAACAGCATTGAGACAAACCTCATGTGTTCCATGTGGATCAGCAAGATCACCAGCGGCAAAAACCTGATGGGGCTTTATTTTTTCTATAATTGCTTTTACAATAGCAATATCCTCCGCTTGTATTGGGTTTTTCTTTATTTGTCCTGTCTCATAAAAAGGCATATCCAGAAAATGAATATTTGTTTCTTTTAACCCAATGTACCGCACGGCTGCATATGATTCACGCCGTCTGATAAGTCCTTTAAGTTTTCGAACCTCAAGAGAATCCATTTGGTTTTCTGACTTGTTGTTCAAAAAATCGACAGCCGATTTAAAGTTTGTTTTAGTGGCATCAGTATCCACAAAATCAGCACATACTTCCGCAAACTTTAATGCTTCTTCATCCGTAACCGCTATATTTCCAGATGTTTGATACACGACATGAATATCGTGTCCTTGTCGTATTAATTTAGAAAAAGTACCGCCCATAGAAATAACATCATCATCCGGATGCGGACTAAAAAGGATGATTCTCTTCTTAGCAGGATTCGCTCTTTCGGGTCTGTTGGTATCATCGGTATTAGGCTTTCCTCCTGGCCATCCAGTTATAGTATGTTGCAATACATTGAACATGTTTATATTTAAATCGTAAGCTGAACCTTCTAAAGCCAAAAGATCAGACATTCCATTATTATTATAATCCCTATCAGTAAGTTTTAGTATGGAGCGATTTGTTTTTAAACACAACCAAACAATCGCTTTACATTTTAGTTCCAAAGTCCAATCACAGTCTTGAACGAGCCACGGTGTTTTAAATCGGGCTAGTTCGGAAGCTGCCGATTGGTCTAAAACAAAAGTGGTATTAGTATGGTTTTGCAAAAATGTTGCTGGGGTTTCAGGGCTCATTTCTCCTTGAATAGTTGTTTTTATCACTTCTGCTTTATTCTGACCCCAGGCCATCAAAACAATTCTTTTGGATGTAAGAATAGTAGAAATACCCATCGTAATGGCTCTTTTGGGAACATTTTCGATTCTATTAAAATCAGAAGAAGCATCAACCCTAGTGATGTGATCTAAAGTAATTATTCGAGTTCCTGAATTGATATGAGAGCCTGGCTCATTAAAACCTACATGACCCGTCCGACCAATTCCTAACAATTGAAAATCAAGTCCACCTACCTTTTTTATTTTATTTTCATATTCAATACAATATTGTTTGAGTGTATCTATTGGTATTGTTCCATCAGGAATATTTATATTTTCAGGTTTAATATCAATATGATTAAACAAATGCTCGTGCATAAAATAATGATAGCTGTGGTGGTTTTCTTTTTTCATTGGATAGTATTCATCCAAATTAAAAGTGACTACATTACTAAAACTAAGTCCATCTTCTTGATGCATTCGAACCAATTCTTCGTATACCTTAATTGGTGACGAACCTGTTGCTAGACCTAGAATACAGGATTTGTTTTCAGACTGTTTGAATAGAATCAATTGTGCAATTTCTTGAGCAACTATTAAAGACGCTTCTGAAGCATTTTTGAAAATTTCATTGTGAATTTTTTCAAACCTTGTTTCCTCAAATTTGCCGGCACTTTCATAACTGATGTCTGGTACATTTTCTAAAGCACTTTTCATAGGGTGTTTTTTATACTGATTTATAAAGATAGGTTTTTTTATAAGAGTTTAAAAAAATTAAAATCGCAGATATATAATTCTTAAATTATATAGTGAAGTTCATTGAATCCTAAAAAGAGTATACCATTTCTACTGCTCAAGAGTATTCTACAGCAAGCGACAAATTAATCCTAGTGCAGGAATTAGGAAAAAATTTGAAAAAAAAACATCTTTTTTTAACAATTAGTGAATATTCAATAATTATAACAATATTTAGTCTAAATTATTTTTTTTTAATTTACTTAACAAATATATTTACGGTCTTACAGCTTTAAAACTATTTAATTACAATCATTAACCAATGCATACTTATGAATTCAGAACAAACAAGGTCTAACAATTCCGCCCTTTATACGCTTATAACAGTATTTTTCTTTTGGGGTTTTATTGGAGCATCAAACGGTATTTTTATTCCATTTTGCAAAGCTAAATTTGGCTTAGACCAATTTCAAAGTCAACTAATCGATTTCGCTTTTTATGGGGCTTATTATATTGGAGCTTTATTACTTTTCATTTTTAGTAGTATTGCAAAGAAAGATATTCTAAATGGATGGGGATTCAAAAAAGGAATTATTTATGGATTATTAGTCAGTACATTTGGAGCCGTATTAATGATAGTGGCCGTAACACAAGGTAGTTATTTATTTATTCTTGGCGCTTTATTTATAGTTGCACTTGGTTTTTCATTGCAACAAACATCAGCACAACCTTTTGCAGCCTCTCTTGGTGAACCCCATTCTGCATCAAGCAGATTGAATCTTGCCGGAGGAATTAATTCATTAGGAACTACGATAGGCCCCATTGTTGTTTCCATCGCTTTGTTTGGAGTTATTGCGGGAGTAAATATCGAAGAATTTGCTCAAAAACCAGATTCATTGGATTCAATGAGAATCTTGTATGTATTTGTTGGAGGTCTGTTTTTATTGGCTGCAGCCTTATTCCATTTTTCTAAAAAATTACCGGCAGGAAAAAGTGATTCTACTTTTGAAACGGCTAATAAAGCAATGAAAACCCTTATTGCAATTACTGTAATTCTGGTAGCTATTTTTGCTTATATCTTTTCTCGTTATGAAGACCCTCAATTTATTAGTCGTTTTATAGACAACAAAGAAAAAGATTTCTTAGGATTAGCTTTGACCGTTTCAACCCTTTTAGTTGTGGTCATTGGATTATTCTTCGCTAATACAACTGCTCAAAAAAATCCTGAAGGATGGGGTGCTATGAAATACCCACAATTAGTATTAGGGATGCTGGCACTGTTTGCTTACGTAGGTGTCGAAGTAACCATTGGAAGTAATCTTGGAGAATTATTGGTAACTGCTGACTTTGGTTCTATTTCTGGTCCTGCTTTGGCACCTTATATGTCTATGTATTGGGGTAGTTTAATGATTGGACGCTGGGCAGGAGCTATTACTGTTTTCAACCCGTCATCACAATTAAAGAAAATTTTACTTATTGTTATTCCTTACGTAGCTTTTGGTGTAGTACTGACCGCTAATGCAATTTCTGGCCAAGATGTTACACCATTATATGCCTATTCCTTTGTAATTTTGTTTCAAATTGCTGGTTTCTTTTTAGGGAAAGACCAACCTTCAAGAACCTTAATGATTTTTGGTTTAATGGGAATGACAGCCATGCTTATTGGTTTATTCACAACGGGGACTATCGCAATTTTTGCTTTTATGAGTGGCGGATTATTCTTAAGTATTATGTGGCCTTGTATTTTCTCACTGGCAATTGCCGGATTAGGAAAATACACATCTCAAGGTTCTGCTTTTTTAGTAATGATGATTTTGGGTGGTGGAATTATCCCTCCATTACAAGGAAAGTTAGCAGATATAATTGGAATTCATACCTCTTATTTTATTCCAGTTTTATGTTTTGCTTTCATCGCATTCTATGGTTGGAAAGTAATTGGGATTCTAGAAAAACAAGGTATTGGAAACGAAATAGAAGTTGGTGGAGCACACTAATTTCACACAGAAACACCAATAATTAAACAAATAAAAAAGCGATTCAAATAAGATTTTGAATCGCTTTTTTTAGCTAATGCCATATCATTAGTATGCTTAAATAAAAATGTACTAGGTTACCTAACCTATAAAAAAACAAATAAGCTGTCTCTTTGAGAACTTTTATTTGTTTTTTTATATTAACCTTAATCTTACTAATTTATTTTAAAACTGTAAACTCAATTTTTGAATCATTATAAATTTTGTGTGCCTGTTTCTTAAAATCTTCAGGTTTAGCATAGAATATATTATCCACAAAGGTTTGCGGATTCAAATCAATTAATGGAAACCAGGTACTTTGTACTTGAATCTGGATTTTATGTCCTTTTTTGAATGTATGAAAAACATCTTGTAACTTGATATTTAACGCCGTTTTTTCATTAGCCACAAAAGGCTCTGGTTTTGAAAAACTATTTCTAAAACGTCCACGCATTACTTCGCTACGCACCATCATGTGATAATTACTCATTTTTAAATAAGAAGCAACGTCTTTTGTCTCTGGTTCATCTTTCGGGAATACATCAATTACTTTAACAATCCAGTCCGCATCAGTTCCTGTAGTTGAAACTTGCAGTTTAGCTATAATTTCTCCAGCTAAAGTTGTATCGTTATTTAAAACTTCTGTTTCAAAAACCAGCACATCAGGTCGTCTAGCAGCAAAACGCTGATCATCCGTCATGTATTTTCTTGGCGTAAGCCCTTGTTGTTTAATATCCTCTGAATAAGGAACTGGTTTTTTAGGATCACTTACAAATTCCTCAAAAGCAAAATTCTTTTTTGCCATTTTTGACAAACGATTGTCTTGTAAAAAGAAATCTTGTTTTTCAGTATTTTGTGGAGGCCACGAATCATAAGTTTTCCATTCTTTAGCACCTGAATCAAAAACATAGGCTTCGGGTAATTTATTTTCTCCTTTTGCGCTATTTTTTAAAAAATGGCGGAAAAAATTAGCTTCGATATTTTTTTGATAAAAACCAGAAATACTGTCTCCAAAATTAATATTACCAATCACTTGTTTTGCAGAATTTCTAGCCCAATCGCCATGACTCCATGGTCCCATCACGATGGTATTATAGTTTTTACTACTCTTTTCTATAGTACTATATGTGTTTAAAGGCCCGTATAAATCTTCTGCATCAAACCATCCACCTACTGTCATTACAGCTGGCTTTATGTTTTTCAAATGTTGTAAAATCCCACGTTTTTGCCAAAAATCATCGTAACTGGAATGGTCTTTCAGCTGTTGCCAAAATTCATCTTCTTTACCATAATACTTATCTAAATTGGATAATGGTCCTGCATCCAAGAAAAATTGGTAATCATCATTTGTTCCTGTATTCGTGAATTTATACCACGGTTCAGTAGTACGTTTTGTTTTTTGTGGTCCAAATAATGGTGTTACTTTCCAATAACTCAACAAATAAGCTCCATTATGATGAAAATCATCAAAAAAGAAATCAGCAATACAGGCTTGAGGTGAAACTGCTTTTAAAGCTGGATGATTGCTTAACAAAGAATAGGTTGCATAAAAACCTGGATAGGAAATTCCCCATGTTCCAACATTTCCGTTATTATTTGCTACATTTTTAACCAGCCAGTCAATAGTATCATAAGTATCCGAGGCTTCATCGGTGTCTTTTTTACTTTTTTTGTTAGGTAAAAAACCGCGCATATTGTCGTATAAACCGTCACTCATAAAGCGACCACGAACATCTTGATAAACAACAATATATCCCTCTTTCATCATGGTTTCACTTGGAGAAATACTTTTTTTAAACTGATTCTCTCCATAAGGTCCTGAATTATAAGGCGTTCTTTGCATTATAATTGGATATTTTTTTGAACCATCTTTTGGAGTGTAAATAGAAGTAAACAACTCTGCACCATCGCGCATTTTAATATGCACTTCTTTTTTGGTATAATTATCAGCAACATAATTTGGTACTTTATCTTGGGCAAAAAGAATTGCACCAATAAAAAAAAGAGAAATACTTAGTGATTTTTTCATGAATTTTTTTAATTAAAATAGTTTTTAAAGATAAAAAAATCTATGAATATAATATCCTTATTTCATCTTTTTTAAAATTGACATATCGCCTTTACTGAGATAAAAAAGTAGAAATATACGCTGTTTATAATTGTTAATTATCTTCAACACTTTCACACCAATAATTCATTTATGAATTCAAATTAGTGGTTTTTTTATCAGATAATCCTTTGTCTTTGTCTTGAATTATTCACATTATTAACCCGAAAAATGAGCGTTTTTACTCATAAAAAGCACATTTTACCTGTTTTAATAACTTTTTTCAGATAATTCGCCTTATATTTGTAAAATAACAAGTTATTTTTTGTGGTTATTAAAGTCTCTTTTTGTACACTTTTAACCCAAAAATTAAGATCCCTTATTTCAGAAAAAAAATCTGAAAAAATCATCTTTTTGCAGTTTACTGCATCTTTTGCCTTTTGGAAAAATTCCATATACAGGCTATTAAATAATCGAAAATAAATAATATGCACATAATAGATTATGCAATCTTTGTTGTTTATATGCTGGCTATGTTAGGCGTTGGCGTATATTTTTTTAACAAAAACAAAACGGCTGAAGATTTTTACGTAAGTGGCCGAAATATGAGCAGCTGGCACATCGGTTTATCCGTTGTGGCCACAGATGTTGGGGGTGGATTCTCAATAGGATTAGGCGGACTTGGCTTTACGATGGGGATATCAGGTTCTTGGATGCTATTTACCGGACTGCTTGGCGCTTGGCTCAGTGCCGTTTTTCTTATTCCAAAAGTAAGTGCGTTAGGACATAAATATAAGTTTTTTACTTTTCCGCAAATATTTGATCATTTTTATAACGCTAAAGTCGCGCTGTTGGCCGGAATTATTTCAGCTATTGGATATATTGGATTTACGAGTTCGCAAGTTTTGGCTGGAGCCAAATTAGCTTCGGCAACCATAGAAGGACTTAATTTACAAACAGCACTAATTGTCATGGGACTTATAGCGGTAATCTACACCGCTATTGGAGGATTGAAAGCCGTTATATATACTGATACGATTCAATGGTTAGTCCTGATTGGTGGCTTGGTTTTCATAGGGATTCCAGTTGCCTACAATGCCGTGGGAGGGTATGACGCAATCAAAGCTACATTATCCCCTGAATATTTATCACTGACCAATGTAAAATGGTATCAGATTTTAAATTGGTCCATAACCATAATACCCATTTGGTTTGTAGGAATGACTTTATACCAGCGGATTTATGCCAGCAAGGGAGAGAAAGAAGCAAAAAAAGCATGGCTGATCGCCGGTGTTTTTGAATGGCCCATAATGGCATTTATGGGCGTGATTCTGGGAATGCTGGCGAAAGTGGCCGCTACCAAAGGAATGTTTGACGGTATTACAGATGCAGCCAATATGGACAGCGAAATGGGATTGCCTATTTTACTGGCAACCATACTTCCTGTAGGATTAATGGGACTGATGCTTTCTTCCTATTTTTCGGCTATACTTTCTACTGCGGACAGTTGCTTAATGGCGGCTTCGGGAAATATTGTCACCGATATTATTGCTAAATTTTCTAAAAAAGAATTAAGTCATAAAAAAGAACTGCGACTTTCACAAATGGTCACCTTGATCGTTGGTTTTCTTGCTATTTTAATAGCTTCCCAAATGCAAAATGTATTAGAACTGATGCTTTACTCCTATGCTTTCATGGTGTCCGGATTATTTGTTCCGGTCATAGGCGCTTTATTTTGGAAGAAAAGCCATCCAACAGCTGCTTTTTGGAGCATGCTTTTTGGGGGTGCCACCACAATCCTGCTAATTGTTACAGAGAATAAACTTCCTTTAGGATTAAAACTGCCGGAACATTTAGATGCAAACCTCTATGGAATAAGTATTTCTCTTATTTTATTCATTACAATATCACTCTATTACAACAACAAAAAAGAAAGACAAAATGGAATTCAAACAAATTAATGCTACTACTGGAGAAGATACAATTTATACCAATCAAATTGTTGCACTATTCCTTTATACCCATTTAGAACAATATGGTGACACCATTGAAGACATTCAGAAATGTATTGATTATGCCATGAATCCAGTCAAAGGAGGAAACATTGTAGTGGGAATCGAGGAACAAAAAATCGTAGGGGTCGTGATTTTAAACAACACAGGGATGAAAGATTTTATTCCCGAAAATATTTTGGTATACATTGCCGTGGACAACAGCCAACGCGGAAAAGGGTTTGGAAAACAATTGATGCAAAAAGCAATATCGATTGCCGAAGGAAATATCGCACTGCATGTAGAGCCGGACAATCCTGCCAAAAAACTATATGAAAAACTAGGCTTTACAAATAAATATTTGGAAATGCGCCTCATAAAATAGTCCAAAATGGAAAATTCAAACCAGTATACCGATTCACTTGTGCAGTTAAGAAAGGAATTACACAAACATCCCGAGGTTTCAGGTAAAGAAGTTGAAACTGCTAAACGTATTTATTCATTTCTCGAAAATCACCCTCCTGATGAATTGATTACCGGAGTAGGAAAAACTGGCGTAGTCGCAATTTACAAAGGTAAAAAAGCCGGAAAAACAGTATTATTTAGATGTGAGCTAGATGCTCTGCCTATTGAAGAGACGAACGTTTTTGAACATCGATCACGTACAACTGGAATTTCCCACAAATGCGGACACGATGGTCACATGGCTATTCTCTGCGGTTTAGCTGCTGAAGTGTATCAGAATAAACCGGAATCAGGAACTGTCATTTTATTATTTCAGCCGGCTGAGGAAGATGGCAGTGGTGCTCAAAAAGTATTATCGGATCCAAAATTTGCTTCTTTGCACCCCGATTATGTATTTGCTTTACATAATTTACCGGGGTTTCCACTCAATCAGATTGTCGTAAAAAACAATATTTTTACTTGTGCAGTTCATAGCATGATTATTAAGCTGAAAGGAAAGACAGCCCATGCCGGAGAACCTGAAAAAGGAATTAATCCTGCATTAGCAATAGCAGAAATTACAACTAAATTTAATGCAATTATTCAGAGAGACATTTCAAAAGAAAAATTTTGTCTTATTACACCCATTTACACAAAAATGGGCAAAAAAGCCTATGGTGTTTCAGCTGGTTCAGGAGAAATTCATTTTACTGTACGTAGTGACAGTAATTTGCAAATGAAAAAAATAGAATTGGTTTTAGAAAATTTAGCAAAATCAATTGCAAAAGAATGTGAGCTGAAATGTAAGATTCGATGGATGCAAGGTTTTCAAGCCAATGAGAATCATGAAACCGCTGTAGCAATCATCAAAAAGGCAGCAAAAATTAATAATTTTGAACTATTCGAAAAAGAAAAACCATTTACTTGGGGTGAAGATTTTGGCTTGTTTACACAACACTATCCCGGCGCCATGTTTGGACTGGGTTCAGGAATACACACACCGGCTTTACACAATCCTGATTATGATTTTCCTGATGAAATTATTGCAACTGGAGTAGCTATTTTTCATCAAATCAGTAAACAAATTACAAATGCACACTAATTCACTTATCGAGCTTGATCGCTCCGCGTATCAAAAAAATATTAATTTTTTAAAAAATACTTTTGGAAAAAAAGTACTGGTTTCCTCTGTTGTAAAAGGAAATGCTTATGGTCATGGAGTACAGCCGTTTGTGGCTATGGCATTTCAATGTGGCATAACTCATTTTTCTGTTTTTGATGTTCAGGAAGCTAAAGTCGTAAAAGCAACACTACAGGACAAAGCAACTATTCTGGTTATGGGACTCGTTCAGGATGAAGATATGGAATGGGTAATAAAAAACGATATTGAATTCTTTATTTTTGATAAAAGCCGCCTTACGATAGCTATGAAAACCGCTAAAAAACTCGATAAAAAGGCAACTTTGCATATTGAAGTAGAAACGGGAATGAACCGAACCGGTTTTGAAAAAAATGAACTGAATACTGTGATTGCTTTTTTAAAGAAACACGTACAACATCTTAATTTCAAAGGACTTTGCACTCATTATGCCGGAGCCGAAAGTATCGCTAATTATTACAGAGTGGACCAGCAAATCCAGAAGTTTGAAGAAATTTACACCTTTTTTTGTAAAAACGACTTAAAACCGGAAATTAGACATTCCGCATGTTCAGCAGCATCCATAATGTTTCCGCAAACCAGAATGGATATGGTGCGCATTGGAATAATGCAATACGGATTGTGGCCCAGTCCAGAAGTATTTGTTACGTATCTCAATTCTAAAAAGAACAAAACAGATCCACTGCAACGCGTTATCACTTGGAAAAGTGCAATAATGAGCGTTAAAAAAGTAAATATTGGTGATTTCATTGGTTATGGAACCAGTTTTATGGCCAAAAGGAAAATGAAAATCGCAGTGATACCTATAGGATATTGCCACGGATACAGTCGTTCTTTGAGCAACCAAGGCCGTGTACTGATACTTGGACAACGCTGTGTTGTAGTCGGCTCCGTAAACATGAACATGATGACCGTCGATATTACTGATATTGAGATGGCAAAAAAAGAAGACGAAGTAGTGCTGATCGGCACACAAAAAGAACTTTCTGTTTCTGTCGCTTCCTTTAGTGATTTCAGTAATCAACTCAATTATGAATTATTAACTCGGATTTCTAAAGCAATTCCACGTAAAATTATAGAATAATGGCCTTTATAAAATTATACCGAAAAAAATTACAGGAAAATTATCAATTTTTAGACCAAACATTTAAATCAAGAAACATCCAGTGGGGAGTAGTTTCAAAACTCTTATGCGGAAATAAAATTTATCTCAAAGAAATCATCGCCTTAGGAGTCCGTGAAATTCATGATTCCAGAGTAAGTAATTTAAAAAAAATTAAAGGACTAGATCCCGAAATTCAAACCGTCTATATTAAACCCCCAGCAAAACGAAGTATTGAAAGCATTGTGCGATATGCCGATATTAGTTTTAACACTGAGATCTATACGATTCAATTGCTTTCGGATGAAGCTGTCAAACAAAACAAAACGCATAAAATCATCATCATGATTGAAATGGGTGATCTTCGAGAAGGCGTTATGGGAGAAGAATTAATAGAATTTTACGGTACCATTTTAAAAATGCGTAACATAGAAATATCAGGTATTGGGACCAATCTTAATTGTCTTAGCGGTGTAATGCCTACTCAAGATAAACTAATTCAATTGAGCTTATACAAACAGCTAATTGAAGCTAAATTTAACATTAGTATTCCATTCGTCTCCGGTGGAACCTCAGTTGCGATTCCTTTGATATTGAAAAATGCCCGACCTATGGCTGTGAATCATTTTCGAATAGGAGAAGCACTTTTTTTTGGCAAAGATTTGTTTACAGGAAATACTATCGAAGGAATGCACAATGATGTTTTTAAATTATATGCTGAAATTATCGAAATTACTGAAAAGCCAAAAACACCAACAGGTGAATTAGGCGAGAATGTTGCCGGAAATTCCTTTTCTATGAACGAAGTCACTGATTTAGGAATCACTTCCCTGAGAGCCATTCTAGACATTGGTTTATTAGACATGCAACCCCAATACATCGAATCTGATGATGCTGACATTACCATTGTAGATGCCAGTTCTGACATGTTAGTTATTGATATTTCTAATTCTAAAAAGACCTATAAAATAGGAGATTTAGTCGCTTTTAAAATACGATATATGGGTGCATTGTATCTTTTAAATTCTGATTATATTGAAAAAATAATCGAATAAAACCACATTACTTCCCACCTTGAGCAAAATACCCCTAATACTACGGATTATATTCCGCCACTATTACTAAATAAAAATTGCACTAATCTCCAGCAATTGATTTGTTGAAATTAGTGCAATTTTATTTAAATATTCGGTCTAAAATTTATGTGACCAGACGATAGGTTATTTTATTTTTTTAAATTGATCAATTCCTGCTTTCAACCATCCTTTATAAGCATTGATATTTGAATTATAACTTTCTGGTTTATCAGATAACATATTTTCTTCTGTATCTAAAACAATGTAATACGGTTGCGCATTGGCTTTGTATCGAGTGATTTGAAAATCGCTCCATTTATTCCCCACACTTACAATTTCTTTACCCGTTTCTTTAGATATATATTGCTCACTTTTTGGCAATTCTCTTTTATCATCGACATACAAAGAGATCAATACCACTTCATCCTGTAATATTTTAAGAATCGCGGGATCAGACCAAACATAATCTTCCATTTTTCTGCAATTCACACAAGCAAATCCGGTAAAATCAAGTAAAATGGGTTTGTTTACTGATTTAGCATAAGCCAATCCTTTTTCATAATCGTCAAAAGCAATAAGATCATGTGGCCCTAAATGTGCGCCTTGCGGCAAAATTTGGGCTGATGCATTCGATCCGCCTTTTGAGTTTCCTACACCGTATGGACTTTCGCTATAGGTCATTGGTGGCGGGAAACCAGAAATTAATTTTAATGGTGCGCCCCAAATTCCGGGAATTAAATAGATGGTAAAGGCCAGCACTACTAATCCGAAAGACAATCTTCCCACCGAAATATGATTCATAGGACTATCATGCGGCAGCGTAATTTTTCCGAATAAATAAAACGCAAGTGTTCCAAAAATAGCAATCCAAATTGACAAGAACACTTCTCTTTCTAAGAAATGCAATTGCAATACCAAATCCGCATTGGATAAAAATTTGAAGGCCAAAGCCAATTCTAAAAATCCTAAAACCACTTTAACAGTATTCAACCAACCACCAGATTTTGGCAAAGAATTCAACCAACCCGGAAACATCGCAAACAACATAAAAGGTAAGGCTAAAGCTAATGAAAATCCGAACATCCCTACAATTGGTGCTATTCCTCCCTTAGAAGCCGCTTCTACTAATAGTGTTCCCACAATAGGTCCTGTACAAGAAAAAGATACAATCGCTAAGGCTAAAGCCATAAAGAGAATTCCAATTATACCACCTCTATCCGCTTGATTATCGACTTTATTAGCCCAAGAATTAGGCAACATGATCTCGAAAGCACCTAAAAATGAAGCCGCAAAAGTAACTAGTAAAATAAAGAAAATAATATTAAACCAAACATTCGTTGATAACGCATTCAGGGCATCGGCACCAAAAATCCAAGTCACTAAAAAGCCTAAAACTACATAAATAAAGATAATAGCAATTCCATAAATAATGGCATTTCTAATTCCTTTTGCTTTTGTTTTACTTTGTTTTGTAAAAAAACTTACTGTCATAGGGATCATCGGGAAAACACAAGGCGTAAGCAATGCGGCAAATCCAGATAAAAAAGCGATAAAGAAAATAGACCATAATCCCCTTTGTTTGGAAGGCTTAGAATCTAATACCGGAACTTTTTCAGGAGTAACAATTTGTGCTTTATTCCCATCCGTATTTACAACTGTAGTATCAACTTTGGCAGAATCTATTGTCGTTAAATCAGGTGCTACAGTAGCTATCTCTAATGTTTTTGAAGCCACAGGAATCGTAAACGAAAAATTCTTCTCTATATTAATACAAACCTCTTTACACACTTGGTAATTGAAATTAACTTCAATTTTAGAAACCTTTGGATTTGTAATTGTGATTTCTTGTTGAATTTGTCCTTTCTTTTCAAAAAATGTTTCGTTTACTTCAAAAATATCATTAAAAGCTGTTCGGGTCTTGCTTTCTTTGGCTTTACCAACCAAATTAAAATTTCCTTTTTGATTTTTGAAAATGATTTCCAATGGCAGCGGTCCGCCATCTGGAGTAAATTGAGAATACAAATGCCAATCATTTTCTATGACAACATTGAAAGTAAGGATATAATTAGTATCTGATTTTTTTTCTATTTTGGTGGTCCATTTTGCAGGATCAAGAATTTGAGCATCTCCATTGGCAAAAGCCAAAAAAGCAATAAGTATAAATAGTAGTTTCTTCATTATTCTAATTGTATTTTAAGTATATTTCTTGTTGTATTTTGTACTTTAAAGCGTTCATCTTGACGAACATCAATAATCCAAACTATTTGATCATTCGAACATAAAAGCCAAGTATTTTCTTTATCTATCAATGATAATTTTTCATCTTTAAAAAGCTTGCTTACTTTCTTCGATTTACCATTCATCCCAAAAGGCTGCAGCTTATCTCCCTCGTTCCAATGCCTTAAAACCAATGGATATTGTAATTTATCGGCGTCCACAAAGATAGTTTTATTTGAAACGATACTAATGTCCGCTACTTTACAAAACGTAAGATTTAAGGGAATATTAACTTCTTTTTGATTTTCGTCAATAAAATATTCTTCCTTTTCATTTACGAAATTTATCGGGCT
Organism: Flavobacterium amylolyticum; assembly: GCF_048284335.1. Lineage (NCBI taxonomy): Bacteria > Pseudomonadati > Bacteroidota > Flavobacteriia > Flavobacteriales > Flavobacteriaceae > Flavobacterium > Flavobacterium amylolyticum. The sequence goes on along the minus strand of NZ_JBLVPG010000002.1, from coordinate 332,815 downwards.
AAGGATTAGAGAATTCCTATTTTTCAACAAACGGTATTCAGAAGAAAAAATTTGCTTTCCAGATTGGCTTTCGACCAAATCATAAATATCATCCCATGCCGAAAATTCAAATTCTTTGAGCCATTGGTACAAATACGATTTGTAATTCGGTAATTTTTTTAATTTTTTTAAATCAAAGTAAATATCTTCTTTCTCTTGCGTTGCAACTTGCTGATAAATCATAATGGAAGCATCTTCAACCATAACTTGTGCCTCTTGCAAATACATTTGCGTTTTGTTAAACGAGGAAAGGAAATTTGGATTCAATTCCTTTAACATTGGGACCAGATGATGGCGAATTTTATTTCGAAGGTATTTATCAGATGCATTACTACTGTCTTCACGCCATTGAATGTTATTTAATCCGGCATATTCTTCCATTTCCGCCTGGCTGAATGCCAAAAGTGGGCGAATTACTTTTTCGTTCTGTTCCGGAATCCCTGTCAAACCATCTAAACCTGTTCCTCGACTCAGATGGATTAGGAATGTTTCCAGATTATCATCAGCATGATGCGCCGTAAGAATATAGTCAAATTTTTCCGTTTCCAATAATTCATAAAACCAATTGTAACGTAATTCTCGGGCTGCAACTTGGGTAGATATTTTATAATCTTCAGAAAAAGCTTTGGTATCAAATTGCGTTATAAATACTGAAATATCATTTGTAGTGGCATATTGCTGAACGAAATTTTGATCTTCAAAACTTTCCATACCGCGCAATTGAAAATTACAATGTGCAATTCCAATTTTATAATTCAATTGCTGAAACAAATGCACCATGACCATACTGTCTTTCCCGCCACTTGTAGCAAGAAGTAATTTTTTTCCGTTCAAGAATTGGAAATTATGAAGCAGATGGTTTTTGAATTTCTGTAGCATGTTCAAATTTAATTAATTCATTTTGATTTAGCTTAAAACTTCTCGCATAGCTTTTGCTTTAAGCAAACATTCTTCATACTCGTTTTCAGGAATGGATTGCGAAGTTATAGCACTTCCAACTGAAAAAGAAACATATTTTTTTTCTTGATTGTATAAAATGCTTCGGATAACCACATTGAAATCAAAATTTCCATTGGGGGAAATATACCCTACAGCACCACTATAGAGCCCACGTTTGTTTTCTTCCAGTTGTTCAATGATTTTCATCACCGAAATCTTTGGAGCTCCGGTCATACTTCCCATTGGAAAAGTTGTTTTTAAGGCATCTACAACGGAATATTGTGCATCTAATCTTGAAGTTACTGTTGATATCATTTGATGTACTTGCATAAAAGTATAAATACCACATAACTCTTCTACTTCAACGGATCCCTTTTGTGCCGTTCGAGACAAATCATTCCGCACTAAATCCGTAATCATAATATTTTCAGCTCTTTCTTTTGGGTCTAAAGCCAATTGTATTTTTGATTTTTCATCTTCAATTTGATCCAAAAATCGTTTGGCAGTTCCTTTAATTGGCTGTGAAATAAGCCGTTCTCCTTCTTTTTTTAAATAGCGTTCCGGTGTCGCCGAAAGTAAAAAGTGTTTGTTGTTTTTAAAAAAAACAGCAAATGGAGGCTGAGAAATTTCGTTGAGTTTTATAAATTTTTCAATTGGATCAATCGTTGTATTTTCGGCAAAAAACTCCATACAAAAATTGGCTTCATAAATATCGCCTTGATGAATATGTTCCAATATTTTAGAAACCTTTTCAAGATAATTTTCTTTCAGAATTCGTTGCTGAATAGTTACTATTTCTTCTATTTCAACTTTTGACTTTTGACTTTCAACAATACTTTCAAAATCTTCCTCTATTTCAGCGTCACACACATTAAGATATTGAATTTCCAGTTGATTCCCTTTCAATAAAAACAGTTTTTTTGGTTGAAAGAAAAACAAATCCGGAAAATCTAGTCCATCAAAATTATCTGATTGTAAATCCTCAATGTCATTTTTAAGATCATAAGATAAAGTACCAAAAAGCCAATCTTTAGTACTTCGCTGGTATTGTTTTAAATCCTCAAAAGCATTGTGATGATCGGTCTTTATTGAAGTAAATGCATCAACGGCAAGAACACAATCATAACTGGAATAGTTTTGCGGATAATCATTACTGTCTAAATAAATGATTTCTCGAAACTGTTGAGACCAAAATAAAAGTTGCTGCTTGAACAATTTTGGATTAGAAATGGACTTGTAAATTGAAGTTCTCAAAAAATGATGGTGTTTAAAATTCAAAATTACAACAAAAAATAAACCTTCAATAACTGATTTTACAAAAAGTAGCTTATTTTTTTGTAAATTTGATACTACAGGTTTGTTTTTGAATTCTTTTAATCATTTAATAATTCCAGTTATGGCTTCAAAAATTTTTATTAATTTAGCTGTTAAAGACTTAAAAAAATCCATTGATTTTTTTACTAAACTTGGATTTTCTTTCAATCCACAATTTACAGATGAACATGCTACTTGCATGATTATAGGAGAAAATATTTTTGCGATGTTAGTTACGGAGCAACGTTTTAAAGACTTTACCAAAAAAGAAATTTGTAATGCCCATAAAAATACCGAAGTTTTACTTGCAATAGATGCCGAGAGCAAAGAAAAAGTAGATGAAATGATTCAAATTGCAGTTAGTGCCGGTGGTTCAATTTATATGGAGCCACAGGATCATGGGTGGATGTACGGAAATAGTTTTGCTGATTTAGATGGGCATCAATTGGAAATTTTCTATATGGATCAAAGTGCTATTCCTAAATAATAATTCTCAAATCTGTAACCTCTAAAAACCATATACTATGAAAATTGCAATTATTATTATCCGAACTTTAATTGGGCTTTTGCTACTTTATGCGTCTGTTAGCTTCTTTCTAAAACTAGCACCGGAACCAGAAGTTACAGGAAACTTTAAGGCTTTTAATGTCGGCTTAGTTGCGTCAACTTATTTGATCCCCTTGGCAAAATCAATGGAATTCCTTTGTGGATTATCCTTTATTACCGGACGGTATGTTACATTAGCCAATATTTTAATATTACCTATTACCATAAACATTTTGTTTATTAACTTTTTTTTATCCCCTGAAGGAATACCAATTGCCTTATTTTTATTTTTAGGAAATCTGTTTTTAATTTACAGCCATTGGGAAAATTACAAAGGTTTATTTGTGGCCAAAGGCTAAGTAAATTCACCTCATAACAAATAAAAACCCGTTCAATAGAACGGGTTTCTTTATTTTTAAACAAGTATTTGATCTCTCATTTCAGATTCTCTAATTATACATGCAAAGCTCTGTTATCAGTAGCGGCTAATGCAGCTTCTTTTATCGCTTCTGCAAATGTTGGATGTGCATGAGACATTCTTGAAATATCTTCAGCAGATGCTTTGAATTCCATTGCAGTAACTGCTTCAGCAATTAAATCCGCACAACGGGCTCCAATCATGTGAACTCCCAGCACTTCATCCGTTTTTGCATCAGCAAGAATTTTTACAAATCCGTCTAAATCTCCTCCAGCACGAGCACGACCAAGGGCTTTAAAAGGAAAACTTCCTGATTTGAAATCTACTCCAGCTGCTTTCAATTGCTCCTCCGTTTGTCCTACAGCTGCCACTTCTGGCCAAGTATAAACAACACCCGGAATCAAGTTATAATCAATATGTGGTTTTTGACCTGCTAATATTTCTGCAACCATGGCTCCTTCTTCTTCTGCTTTGTGCGCTAACATAGCACCGCGAACAACATCTCCAATAGCATAGATATTAGGTACGTTAGTTTGTAAATGATCATTTACTTCAACCATTCCTCTATCTGAAATTTTCACTCCTGCTTTATCAGCATTCAATCCATCAGTATACGGACGACGTCCCACAGAAACTAATGAATAATCTCCTTCCAGCGTAATTGTTTCTCCTTTTGCATTTTCAGCTTGAACAACAACGCTCTCGCCATTTCTTTCTACTGATTTCACTTTGTGTGAAACGTAGAATTTCATGCCTTGTTTTTTTAATACTTTGGTCAATTCTTTTGACAATGAAGCGTCCATTCCGGGAATAATTCGATCCAAATATTCTACTACAGAAACTTGCGCTCCCAATCGTAAATACACTTGCCCTAATTCAATTCCAATTACTCCACCACCGATAATTACCAAATGTTTTGGTACTTCTTTAAGTTTCAACGCCTCTGTAGAAGTGATGATTCTTTCTTTATCGATTTTGATAAATGGCAAAGAAGATGGTTTTGAACCTGTAGCGATAATGATATTTTTAGCTTCGATAGTTTCAGAAGTTCCGTCCGCTTTTGCAACAGCAACATGTGTAGCATCAACAAATGAACCCAATCCTTCCAGAACTGTAATTTTATTTTTGTCCATTAAAAATTTCACACCACCTGAAGTTTGATCTACAACTGCTTGTTTGCGCGCAATCATTTTTTCAAGATTTACTTTTACTTCGCCAGAAAATTCAATTCCGTGATCTGCAAAATGAGCAATTTCACTGTAATGATGAGAAGAAGCAAGTAATGCTTTGGAAGGAATACAACCTACATTCAGGCAAGTTCCTCCAAGAGTTGAATATTTTTCGATAATTGCTGTTTTGAAACCCAACTGTGCACAACGAATTGCTGATACATATCCGCCTGGTCCAGAACCTATAATGACTACGTCAAATGAACTCATAGTATATTTTTTTATTGTGTTTTTATAAAATGTTGCACAAAATTAAGGAATTAAGTTTTGTTTAAAGTTTAATTCCGAAGGTTTTTTGTTACGATTTTTTAGTAATTAACATTTACTTGTCATTGAATACCACTTAAAATTCACCTTTATTCTAAATATCAACAACAGTCGTATTTTTTACTTCACTAATCATAAAAGTGCTATGTGTACTGCCTATGTGTTGCAATGTAGTCAGTTTTGTAACCAAAAATTCTCGATACGCTTCCATATCTTTTACTACTATTTTAATTATATAATCATAATCACCACTCACATGATGGCATTCAAGGACTTCCTTGAGTTTTACCACTTCATTTTCGAATGTAGCAATAAACTCTTTGGTATGCTGAATCAATTTGAGGTGACAAAAAACAACAAAACCTTTTTCGACTTTCGAACGATTGATTAACACGACATATTTATCGATAATTCCTTCTCTCTCCAGTTTTTTAATTCGTTCGTAAACAGCAGTAACAGAAAGATTAAGTTTTAAGGAAAGCTCTTTGGTTGTTTTTTTACTGTCGGATTGTAATAAAAAAAGTAGTTTTTTATCGATGGGGTCTAATGTCATTTTTATTGAAATTTGAATTGAAATAAAATCTATATAAATCCTATTTGAGAGGCTAATTTAGAAAATTAAATTATATAATTTAATTATAATAGTTTTAAAATCTAATATTAAACAATATGATTGATTATCAATCTAGAACATTGTTATTTTGGATAGATTTTATTCATACCGAAATCTAATAGCCCTGATAGCAGCGACATCCTTTTACTTTTTTCTTTAAAAAGTAAAAGATACAGCGAATAGCAGGAATAGCTTCAAATAACAATAAAAAACAATTATGAAAAATTTCAATCCCGCAGACAACATTCAGGATTTACAGTACTTTGGTGAATTTGGTGGTGTGAATCCATCCATTTCGGATTCCTCAACCTACACTTTCTTATCGGCAAAAACAATGTTCGATACTTTTGAAGGCAATATAGAAGGCTGTTATTTATATTCACGTCACTCTTCTCCAAGCAATTTATACTTAGACAAAGCCTTGGCTGCGATGGAAGGCACAGAAACAGCCAATGTTTCAGCATCAGGAATGGGAGCCATTACCCCTACATTGTTGCAATTGTGCGGTGCTGGCGATCACATCGTTTCCAGCAGAACTATTTATGGCGGAACCTATGCTTTCTTGAAGAATTTCACACCAAGATTAGGCATCAAAACCACTTTTGTTGACATCACAAAACTAGACGTTGTAGAAGCTGCAATTACTCCCGAAACTAAAGTTTTGTACTGTGAAACGGTGAGTAATCCTTTACTGGAAGTAGCTGATATTGCCGGTTTGGCAAAAATTGCTAAGAGACATAATTTGAAATTAGTGGTAGATAATACTTTTTCACCATTATCTGTTTCTCCTGCAAAATTAGGTGCGGATATTGTGATTCATAGTTTGACAAAATACATCAACGGGAGCAGTGATACTGTGGGAGGCGTCACCTGTGCTTCTCAGGAATTTATTGATAGTTTAAAAAATGTGAATAGTGGCGCCAGTATGTTATTGGGTCCAACAATGGACAGTTTACGTTCTGCCAGTGTGATGAAAAACTTACATACATTACATATTAGAATGAAACAACACAGCCACAATGCGATGTATCTTGCAGAACGTTTTGAAAAAGAGGGTCTAAAAACGGTTTATCCTGGTTTAAAAAGTCACCCAAGCCATGCATTGTATACTTCGATGATTAATCCCGAATATGGTTTTGGAGGTATGATGACACTAGATGTTGGCACTTTGGAAAAAGCTAATGCATTAATGGAATTGATGCAAGCCAAAAATTTAGGATATTTGGCAGTAAGTTTAGGATTTTATAAAACTTTATTTAGTGCTCCGGGAACTTCAACTTCTAGCGAGATTCCTATCGATGAACAAATAGAAATGGGATTGACTGATGGTCTAATTCGGTTTTCTATAGGTTTGGATAATGATATCGAAAGAACCTATCACATGATGAAAAAATGTATGATGGAATTGGATATACTAACACCAGAATCCGTTTTGATGAATTAGTATGAAATAAGAAAAATTTATGTTTATAGTAATCCAAAAAAAAGATCGCTAATTTTATTAACTCGTTTTTAGATAATAAAAACGCTGATTATAGTATTTTACAGATCCATTACCGGCTTTTTTCCTTTTTAACCGTTTTTATCGTAAGTTGTATCAGTCGATTTTTAGCTTTTATAAATTCATTTAGCATAATACAAATGTAGCTTACAATTTCATACATTACTTTGATTATTATTTTTAGTTGACTGAAAAATCGTTGTGGCCCCTTGGTTTTATCTAGTGGTACTAAATTTTGAAAGATTGAAACCTATTTAAACAATGAAAAATACCGTTAAAAACTAAAATATCAAGGAAAGTTTTATTTTCTACACCTACAGAAGCATCAGATTTACCAAAAAAAGTTTACAAATGTTCTAGATTACTAAAAAAATAACCCAAGTAGCATATGTGGAGCAAATTACTCTAACTATGCTTTAACTGAATTTTTTAAGTACTTAAAAAGCGAATTAATTTAAGGTATTAACTAATTCATAATGTAACAATAAAACTTGAAATCTTTAAATACATTAAAATTTAATGGGACAGAAAAACGAGTTGTTCGACTTTTAATTATGTAACTAATGAAGTATTTAAGAATTCAATTAATTACTAAAATATAAATTAGAAATTCTACATCTAACATATGTTATATTTCATTTCAAAACTTACGGTAGAACAATAAATAACTTCTAAAATGCTAATCTATTTTTTTACTATATTTGAACTTTCTGTTAGTCTATTTTATGACATAAACAGGATTGTTTAAAACCTATTAATTAACTGTAAATCGACATTTTACTTCTAAAAAATTTTAGCTAACAGCTTACTATAAATACAATGCTTAAAAATAAATTAAAAAAATACATCTTAATTTTGGCTTCTGGTTCTCCAAGACGTCAGCAATTTTTTAAAGATCTAGATTTGGATTTTGAAATTCGTTTAAAAGAAATTGAGGAAATCTATTCACCAGATTTGAAAGCAGAACAAATCACTAATTATCTGGCTGAATTGAAAGCCAGCGCTTTTGAAGGTGAATTAAAAGCCAATGAAATTCTGGTTACCAGCGATACCATTGTATGGCACAATAACAAGGCCTTGGGTAAACCAAAAAACGAGCAAGATGCTTTTGAAATCTTAAAATCATTGTCGAATGCTACACACGAAGTAATAACTTCAGTTTGTTTTAAAACCAATGTGAAAGTTGATTTATTGTATGAAATAACCAAAGTCACTTTTAATGAATTAAGCGATGAATCAATTCACTATTATTTGGAGAATTACAAACCATTTGATAAAGCAGGAGCCTATGGCATTCAAGAATGGATTGGCTTTATAGGCGTCTCAAAAATAGAAGGTTCATATGCGAATGTAATGGGAATGCCTACTGATAAAGTGTATGAATACTTGAGTAATTTAGCGTAATAAATATAGATATGGCTTTATTTAATGTATATACTAAAGAACTAATTGCATCCGGAATTCTAGGTTTTTTATTGATCTTTTTACGCATTATTTCAACAAAACTGGTGCGTCGCTTTGCTAAATCAAATCAAACAATTGAACACAGGACGAATTTAGTAATTAAGTACATCCATTTGTTTATCAATGTTTTAGCAGTTATAGCCCTAATAATAATTTGGGGGGTTCAAACCAAAGATATTTTCATTGCACTATCTTCTATCACTACTGTTGTAGGAGTTGCTATGTTTGCCCAATGGTCTATTTTAAGTAACATCACCTCTGGTATTATTTTATTTTTTTCCTTCCCGTTTAAAATTGGTGATGTAATTAAAATCCATGATAAAGATTTTCCAATTGAAGCTGAAATCGAAGATATTGGCGCTTTTCACGTTTTCTTAAAAACTATTGATGGAGAAAAGATTATATATCCAAACAATTTACTATTGCAAAAAGGGATCTCTATCCTAGAAAATCATTTCGAAAATAAAGAATTTGTTGATTAATTCATAACTTTATAATAATTAAGCGATTTTATACTATTCAATAAGTAGTATGAAAAAGTAATAATTATATAACTATTGATCTAAAATGTATAATACTTTAATTTTTATAATTATACATATTTGTTCTTGAAAAAATTTGAACTTCAAAAATATACTTTGTTTGCACTACAAAATTATAAAGAGATGAATGAGATTATAAAGTTTCCGTTTTATGTTAAATTAACCTTGACTTTATTAGGCTTAATAAGCATTGTCTTTATCTTTTATATTGGCCAAGACATATTGATTCCAATAATGATGTCGTTTTTGTTTGCCATATTATTATATCCTATAGTTCAGTTTTTTAAATCTAAACTACGTTTTCCGCATGTGTTGGCTGTAATGATAGCAGTGCTATTATTTGTTTTAGTTTTTATAGGCCTTTTTATATTTTTATCATTCCAGATCAGTGATTTTGCAGATGATTTTGATAGAATTGAAAGAAATATTAATATTCACCTAAGTAATATTCAAGGATTTGTCAGAGACAATTTTCATTTAAGTTCAAGAGAACAAAAACAATACATCGATACTGCCACAGAAGATTCGTTAGAAAAAGGAAAAGAAATAATAGGAACTACACTAATGTCTTTTACGGATACCCTAATTAATTTGACTTTAATACCTATTTACACTTTTCTAATTCTTTTGTACCGTACTCATTTTTTACTTTTTTTATCTAAATTATTCAAAAAAGAAAACCATGATCAGTTAAAAATAATTTTAACTAACATTAGAGTAGCTATCAATAGTTACATTGTAGGTTTGATTATTGAAATGATTTTAATTTCTACAATGACTACTCTTGGATTCCTGTTAATAGGTGTAAAATATGCCATTTTATTGGGTATAATAACCGGAATTCTAAATCTGATTCCTTACATTGGAATTCTATTTGCAGGTGTTTTAAGTATAGTGGCTTCTCTTACCGGTTCTCCAGATATATCAATAATTATTGGTGTTATTGTAATCACGATTGTTGTTCAACTGATCGATAATAATATTATTGTTCCACTAATTGTAAGCTCTAAAGTAGAAATAAATGCATTCATATCAATTATTGGAATCATTATCGGTGGAGCAATTGCTGGGGTTTCCGGAATGTTTTTAGCACTTCCGATACTTGCCGTTTTAAAAGTAATTTTTGACAGAGTTGAATCCCTAGAGCCCTGGGGCTATTTAATGGGCGATCATTTACCTAAAACCTACACTTGGCGCAAAATTAAATTACCTCTTTTTGATTCTGAAGAACCTTCTGAAAAAATTATACTTAAGGCTGATGTTATTGTACCAGTGTTTACTGAAACAACTACTGAAAAAGATCCTAATCGAACTGAAGGTTAAACTTAAAAAATACTTTTGAACTCATTCTTTTTAATACTAATAACATTAGAAGAAAAATTCTCTTATGTTTGTATGACAACTTTACAGTTTATTCTTTAATAATGTATAAAAAAATAAAACTGATTCTATTTCTTGTAGTATTCTGCTACTCTCACATTTCTTTTGCTCAAGCAATAGAGCCTAAAAAAGATACATCTTCCCTTTATACAAATATTCAAAATTATTCAAAAAAGAATAAGTTTACCCGTTTGATGCATAAATTAATTTTTAGATCGCCTGTGATAAAAAACGATGAAACTAAAAAAACCCAAAAAAAATACGAAACTTATGAAGGTAAAATTATAAGAAACATTACTATTCTTACTCTGGACCCTTTTGGATATTCTGAAATTGATACTTTAAAAAAACCTAAAAACTGGGCAGAAAGAAATGGTAATAAGATACATATAAAAACAAATCGCCTCGCTATTCTCAATTTATTACTTATTAAGAAAAACAAACCCTTTGATTCTTTATTAGTAAAAGAGTCAGAGCGTTTGATACGAACGCAACGCTTTATAAATAGAGTTGATATTGCACCAAAATTGATTCGAAATAGTCCTGATTCTATTGATATTTCAATACGAGTTTTAGATTCTTGGAGTCTCATTCCCAAAGGATCACTTTCGGGTTCTAGAGCTAATTTTGAACTTAAAGATCTGAATTTTTTAGGATCAGGTCATCAATTTGAAAATGACTTTAGAAATAGATTTAGTGATGGGAAAAGCGCTTACTCTGTAGCCTACAGTATTCCAAATATAAAAAACACTTTTATAAATACCCGATTAAGCTACCACATAGATTTAGATGATTATTATGCTAAAAGTATTACTATTGATCGTCCTTTTTATTCTCCCTTAACCAAATGGGCGGGTGGAATTTATTTAGACCAACAATTTCGAAAAGATACCCTACCTGATTCCAATTTAGTTTTTGCATTTCAAAATTTTAAATTTATTACTCACGATTTTTGGTTTGGGCGCGCTTTTAGGATTTTTAAGGGAAACACTGAAAGTGAACGTACAACAAATCTTATTACAACAGGTCGGTTTTTACATCTAAAATACCAAGAAAGTCCAGAGTTTAATTACGATCGTGATGATTTTTACTCTAATGAAAAACTGGCCCTATTTGGTATAGGAATTTCATCCCGTAAATTTATTAGGGACCGTTATATATTCAGAAATGGCATTATAGAGGATGTTCCTATTGGTAAAGTATACGGAATAACGACTGGTTATCAATATAAAAATAACGGTGGCCGTTACTATTTAGGTGGACGTGCTGCGTTTGGGAATTTTTATAAATGGGGCTTTTTAAGTGCTAATTTTGAGTTGGGTACTTTTTTCGAAAAATCTATAACGAAACAAACTGCATTTTCTTTTCAGGCAAATTATTTTACAAATCTATTTAGTTTAGGAAAATGGAAATTACGCCAGTTTATAAAACCACAAGTGATAATTGGATCAAACCGAATGAATGTAATAGGGGATCAACTATCAATCAATGATGATTATGGACTCAATGGATTTAGGATTGCAGATTATGGAACTGAAAAAGCAATAGTAACACTGCAAACTCAAGCCTATGCGCCATGGAATCTTTGGGGATTTCGATTAAATCCGTATTTAAATTATTCAATTGCTATGTTAGGAAATGCAAAAAATGGTTTGGCAGAAAGTAAAGCATATTCAAAAATTGGCATCGGATTAATTATAAATAATGATTACTTAGTGTTTAGTTCCTTCCAAATTTCTCTTTCCTTTTATCCTTCCATACCCGGGAATGGGCAAAATATTTTTAAAACCAATTCTTTTGAGACCACTGATTTTGGCTTCCAGGATTTTGAATTAGCAAAACCACGTACTGTAATTTTTCGCTAAAAATCGTTTTAGATTCTTGCTACATCTAGATTAAACAGAATTTTTTTAATATTAATTAACGTAATTGTTGCTGTCATGTATTGTAAACATTAATTTTATAATTCTCCGGAATTTTAAATTCAGTATTTGAATATTGAAAAAAACTAAAAGTAATCAAGCGGTTTATAATTTATTCGTTCTAAAAAAACTCAGGTTCAATGAATGATGGCCTACATAAAAATAAAAACAGTAAATTATAGGTAATGAATTAATCTAAGTCTTATTTTTGAGTAAAAGTGATTCAAATGATTAAAAAAATATTCAGTTATCTAATTCCAATAAAAATTTATCAAACAAAATCTTTGTTGAGTAAATCGATTGAGGTGACTTGGTCAAACGGCGAATTAGTTTTAGATTCTGAAAATGCCAATTATTCGTATGGCAGTCTGCAACGCATTTTAAGATTAGGCTTAAAAAACATTGGTTATGAAAAAATAGTAACCATGAATCATGTTTTAGTTTTGGGAGTTGCTGGCGGAAGCGTTATAAAAACATTGATAGATGAAATAAGATTCAAAGGAAAGATCACAGGAGTCGAAATTGATCCAGAAATAATTAAAGTAGCCAATGCGTATTTTAAATTGGATGAAGTTAAAAATCTTGACATAATAATTGATGATGCTTTTGAATTTGTTTTGAAGACCAAAATTAAATATGATTTAATTATTATTGATATTTTTCAAGATATTACAATGCCCAATTTCCTGTTTGAACCTTTTTTTATCAAAAGAATTTGCTCTCTTATAGAAAGTAAAGGTTTCATACTTTTCAATACGATGTTATTGAATGAAGCACAAAACCTACGAAATAAAAAATACGTTTCTGAGTTTTATGAAAACCAATTCAAAATCAAAACTATTCCTCGAGTTGAAGTTCATAATGAATTGATAGTAATCGAAAAGCTATTATAATGCTAAGCAACAATAAATTTAGAATACTAATTTGCCCGTAATGGAAATAAATTGTTGTCTAACTACAAATAATTAGCTTAAAATACTCTTTAATTAGCGATTTACTCCAAGCATATTTCTAGCTTTTTCTAAATCTTCAGGCGTATCAATCCCAATTCCTACATGTTGGGTTTCGATCATTTTAATACGTTTCCCAAATTCCAGATAGCGCAATTGTTCTAGCTTTTCTGATGCTTCCAATGATTTCATAGGGAGACTGTAAAAGTCTAATAGTGCTTGTTTTCTAAAAGCATAAATTCCGATGTGTTGCATGTACCGGACGCCCACATTTTTCTCTCTGGGATATGGGATCACGGAACGAGAAAAGTACAAAGCAAATCTGTTTTGATCGACCACCACTTTAACATTATTGGGATTATTAATATCGTCTTCATTGGTAATTTCGCGCATTAATGAAGCTAAATCTACTTTTTTGTCCAAATCATTTCTTAAAACTTCAATTACTTTGGCTAATGGTTCTACCTCAATAAAAGGTTCGTCCCCTTGTACATTAATTATTATGTCAACATCCAAATTTTCAACTGCTTCGGCAATTCGATCACTTCCGGATTCGTGTTCCTTGATACTTCTAATGGCTTTTCCGTTATGAGAAACGATTTCGTTATAAATTAAATCAGAATCGGTAACCACAAAAACATCATCAAACAATTGGGTGTTCATGGCGGCTTCATATGTCCTTAATATGACCGTTTTACCTCCTAAATCCTGCATCAGTTTAGCAGGAAATCGTGTCGAAGCATACCGGGCGGGAATGACTGCTATTATTTTCATTTACCTAATTTTATTTTTTTACGAAGATAGTAAGTCGCAAAGTTTCATTCATTTTTTTGTGCAAATATTACGCTAATAATCAACACAAATACTTTAATAAAAATGCTTAAAAATAATTATTTAAAGTAAAAATGTTTAAATAGTACTTAACACTATGAAATCTATATCCTTGAAATCGATCAACAAAACCTATATATGTCAAATATAGCAAAATATATTTTAGACTTTTAGAGGTTATACATTCCCTAAAGATTAATTTATCAACTTAAAATCATGTAGAAATAAATATAAGTAATTAACACCCTTATTTAGGTTTATCGATAGTGAAATTCATTTTTTAAATTATACATAGAATCAACCACTTATACATTTAATTGTATAAAACCAATTCGATAAAAAGCAGTAGGCACTTGCTTTTTTATAGAAGAAATTAGTCCGAATTTATATCTAGACTTTACCTCGCTTGAAGCCTATTTAATTGTTGTTAGGCTGTCCCTATCGATTTTTAAAAAGCTACAAAAAGTACCCTGTTTTATGAAGATCATACCTAAAAAAAAGCAAGAATTTTGGTTCCATTCAATAATGCTTTTTTTGCTAGCCCATTATTACATATGAAGCAAACACAGTTGATTTAATTAAAGCAAATGGAATACTAATAAAAGTAAAGTGATGTTCGTAGAATTTATTTATACTTCATGTAAAATGAATTAAAAATGAATCAATATTAAAATCATTTGAATTTTATTCCTAATTTTACATTCGTGAAATGGATTTTATCGATATTATCAATTTATCTAATAGCTCTTTCCTGTTTGCCGTGTGCTGACATCGAAGTAAATAGTCCTGTTCATGATTTGGCTAAACTAGCGCCAATTGATGAACAACATTCCCATGATAAAGAAAAAGATTCCTGTTCCCCTTTTTGTTTTTGTAATTGTTGTGGTGCACAAGTATTGAGTTATCAGTCCAATATCCCCTTTGGTTTTACTGTAGTTTCTGCTATGATAAACATGCAGCTACCTACTTATAAATCCGTTTTTGCTTCTAATTTCTTTGGAAGTATTTGGCAACCTCCACAAATAGTATAATGATACCTGTCCCGACACTTCGGGATTCGGTACAGAGAATTCTGGTTTTTCCACAGTATCCAAAGGGCAATTTATTGTTCCCATTTCTCATTCATTATAATATTTAAATGTTAGATAAAATCATACAATTTAGTATAAAGAACAAATTCATTATACTTTTATTTACCCTTATGCTGATCGTTTGGGGTAGTTATTCTCTTAAAAATTTACCGTTAGATGCGTTACCCGATGTAACAAACAACCAGGTCCAAATTATTACTACCGCTCCTACCTTAGCAAGTCAGGAGGTTGAACAATTAATAACATATCCGCTGGAACAAGCAGTCAAAACGATTCCTAAAGTAATCGAACTGCGCAGTATCTCTCGTTTTGGACTTTCAGTAGTTACTGTTGTTTTTAAAGACGATGTGGACATTTATTGGGCACGAGAACAAATTTTTCAACGGTTGAAACAGGCTGAAGAAAACATTCCAAAATATGCAGGTTCGCCCGAATTAGCCCCCATAACAACAGGACTTGGAGAAATATATCAATATGCGGTGTATGCCAAAAAAGGATATGAAAATAAGTATGATGCCGTACAATTAAGAACGATTCAAGATTGGATTATTACGCCTCAATTACAAGGTATTGAAGGTATTGCAGAAGTAAGCACTTGGGGTGGAAAACTAAAACAATATGAAATTGCAGTCAATCCTAATACATTGAATAGTTTGGGTGTAACGATAACTGAAATTTTTGAAGCGCTTGAAAAAAACAATCAAAATACTGGAGGTGCCTACATTGAAAAAGACCAATATGCCTATTTTATTAGAGGTGTTGGTATGGCAACTGGTCTCAAAGATTTAGAAAATGTAGTAGTCAAAAATCGTAATGGTTCGCCTATTTTAATTAGAGATGTTGCAGTTGTAAAAGAAGGAATAGCACTGCGTTATGGGGCTTCAACTAAAGATGGAAAAGGCGAAATCGTGTCTGGTTTAGCATTAATGCTTAAAGGTGAAAACTCTAGTGCAGTAGTGGGAAGAATTAAAGAGAAAATGGTTCAGATCAACAAAACCTTACCCGAAGGTGTAGTTGCCGAAGCTTTCATCGATCGAGGGAAATTAGTTGACAATGCTATTGGAACGGTTACTAAAAACTTACTTGAAGGTGCGTTAATCGTGCTATTTGTATTAATATTATTTCTTGGTAATTTACGAGCCGGATTAATTGTTGCTTCTGTCATTCCTTTAGCCATGCTTTTTGCAGTCATATTGATGAATTATTTTGGCGTAAGCGGAAATCTAATGAGTTTGGGCGCTATCGATTTTGGAATTATTGTCGATGGTGCCGTAATCATTGTTGAAGCAACCATGCATCATTTACAAAAACTAAATAAGCAAAAAACATTAACGCAATCAGAAATGGATACTGAAGTATACAAATCTGCTTCCAAAATCAGGAACAGCGCTGCTTTTGGAGAAATTATAATTTTAATAGTTTACCTGCCTATTTTAGCTTTAATCGGTACCGAAGGAAAAATGTTTAAACCTATGGCCATGACTGTTGGTTTTGCAGTGGTTGGAGCTTTTATTTTGTCATTGACGTATGTTCCTATGATGAGCGCGCTTTTTTTATCAAAAGACACGGAACATAAACCCAATTTCAGTGATAAAATGATGGCTTGGTTTGAAAAAATTTACATCCCATTTTTACATAAAGCGTTACAATTTAAGAAAGCCGTCTTAGCGATTGCTATAGGGTTATTCGTTTTTGCCTTTGTTATCTTTCAAAATATGGGAGGTGAATTTATTCCAACTATCGAGGAGGGCGATTTAGCGATTAATGCCTCTATTATGACTGGAAGTTCACTTTCGCAAATGGTAAAAACAACTACCGAATATGAAAAAATCTTAAAAGCAAAATTCCCGGAAATAGAAACTATAGTGACTAAAATTGGTAGTGGCGAAATCCCAACTGACCCAATGCCTATTGAAAGTGGCGATTTAATTATTGTGCTTAAAGACAAAAGCGAATGGACTTCGGCAGAAAACTGGGAAGATTTAGCCAATTTAATAAAAAAAGAAATGGAAGCCATTCCTGGTGCCACTATAGAGATTTCGCAACCCATTCAAATGCGTTTCAATGAATTAATGACAGGAAGCCGAAGCGATATTGCTATCAAGATTTTTGGTGATGATTTAGAAATTTTAGATACGAGAGCAACGGAACTCATTGCTAAAATTAAAAATATTGAAGGTATTGGTGATTTGAAAGCCGATAAAGTAAATGGATTACCTCAAATTACAATTAAATATGATTATAGTAAAATCGCGTTATATGGTCTAAATATTAGAGATATCAATCAAATTATTCGTTCTTCATTTGCTGGAGAAAGTGCGGGCAAGATATATGAGGAAAGCAAACGATTTGATATTGTAGTTCGTATGGATGCGACCAATCGAAGTGACATTACTGATGTTACCAATCTATTTATTCCATTGCCAAACGGACAACAAGTACCACTCTCACAAGTAGCTACAATTGCTTATGAGCAAGGCCCCGTTCAGGTGAGTCGTGAAGATGGAAAGCGAAGAATAACAGTTGGTTTAAATGTTCGGGGTCGGGACATCAAAAGTGTGGTCGAAGAAATACAACAAAAACTAGATAAAGATTTTAAACTTCCGACAGGATATTATATAACCTATGGAGGTCAATTCGAAAACTTGATTGAAGCGACTAAAAGACTCTCAGTAGCCTTACCTATTGCATTGGGATTGATTATAGTATTGTTATTTTTTACTTTTAATAGTTTCAAACAAGCTGGATTAATTTTCACAGCCATCCCATTATCAGCCATTGGTGGCGTATTTGCTTTGTGGCTAAGAGGCATGCCGTTTAGTATTTCGGCAGGAATTGGTTTTATTGCTTTGTTTGGGATAGCCGTATTAAACGGAATTGTATTACTCTCTTATTTTAACCAACTCAAAGCGGAGGGAATAATTGATCCTTTGCAACGGGTTTTGACAGGAACAAAAACAAGATTGCGTCCCGTTTTAATGACTGCTGCCGTGGCTTCATTAGGTTTTCTTCCTATGGCTTTATCAACCAGTGGTGGTGCCGAAGTGCAAAAACCATTGGCTACTGTTGTCATTGGTGGGTTGTTTTCAGCTACGTTATTAACACTAATCGTTTTACCAATATTGTATTTATTATTTGAAACCTCTACTAAAAATATTTTTTCTAATAAAAAAAATGAGACTCCTGACAACATTAAAAAGGAATTAAAATGAAAAAAAGAACATTAAAACACATTCTAACGAGGATTATACTTTTAATTAGCACATTTTCTTTTGCCCAAAATAGTCAATTAATCACATTAGAGAACGCTATCGATTTGGCTAAATCTAATAATATAGATTTAAAAATTGCTACTAAAGAAATTGAAAAGCAAACCGTTCTCAAAAAAAATGCTTTTCAAGTTGATCCATTGCAAATTCAGTACCAAGGAGGACAATTTAATAGTGCCAATTACGACCACAATGTTTCCGTTCAGCAATACTTTCCAATCGGAAAAATTACCAAAGCCAATAGACAATTGCAAGAAGAATTAGCAAAATTAGCCGAAAAAAGAAAAGCCTTAACGGAATATGAACTAGAAAAAGCCGTAACATTATCCTATTATCAATATCTATTTGGAGTTACTATTCAAAACTTAAACAATGAATTGAATGCTATTTATACCAAATTCCTCAAAAATGCCACCCTTCGTTTCAAGACGGGTGAAAGTGGAAATATTGAAGTAATTAGTGCCAAAGCAAAGGTGAAAGAAATTGAAACTCAAAAAGCACAATTAGAATACGATAGGATTATTTATCAAAAACAATTGCAGTTTTTTGTTCAAACCGAACTTAATATTGTTCCGGACAGCACAACGCCAGTTCAGTTTTCGTCCCTTACGAATACGAATAAAACTAAAATTGAAAGTTTAGTAACGGAGTATTATCTACAGCAGATATCAGTGTATCAAAAAGAAGCTAATACGTTTAAAGCACTCAGAACGCCAAAATTAGGATTGGGTTATTTTGCCCAGACCATTGATACGAAATCCTACTTTCAGGGATTTACAGCCGGTTTACAAATTCCATTGTTTGGTAATGCCAATACTGCTAAAGCCAAAGCATCGGAAATTAGTATTTCACAATCGCAATTAGAATTGGATAAAAACAAACTATCGTTGCGATTACAAATTCAGAAATTACAAAACGAATTTGAAAAGCAACAAAAGGGACTGGAATATTATCAAAATGAAGGTCTCCAATATGCCGAACAAATTATTACAACAGCTGAAAAAAGCTATGCCAATGGTGACATGACGTACTGGACTTACATCAGCTTTTTAAACCAAGCAATTGATATTAAAAAGCAACATGCTGAAACACTAAATTCATTCAATCAAAGTGCTATCCAGCTGCAATTTCCATCTATTTCTACTAATTAATACTCAACAAAAAAATGAAAAATATAACAATCAAAGAAATAACGTATATCCCTCGATCAACAACATATTGCTTACTTATTGCTACTTGTTTCTTACTTTTAGTCTCCTGTAACAATACAAAATCTGAGGAAGTAAGAGAAGAAGAAAAAGCTGAAAATACAGTTACTTTAACAGCACCTCAATTTAAAACAATAGGCATTGAATTGGGTGTTGTAGAAAATCGTAATTTAAATACAGTCATAAAAGCCAACGGGTATACCACCGTTCCGCCACAGAATGCTGCAAATATTTCAACTTTAATTAGTGGTGTAATAAAGGATATTTATATATTGGAAGGCACTTTTGTAAACAAGGGAAAAGTATTGGCAACCATTCAAAATCTGTCTATTATAGAAATGCAGGAAGATTACAAATCGGCAATTGCTACAGTAGAATATTTACAATTAGAATTCAATAGACAAAAAATATTGAGTGATGAAAATGTAAATCCAAGAAAAACATTTCAAGAAGTCAAATCCAAATTAGCAGTAGAACGAGCCAGAGCACAAGCAGCAAAAACTAAATTAAACGCTTTACATGTAAGCCCAAACAGCAACAGTTCATTAGTACCGATTGTATCCCCAATTAGCGGTTATGTTGGAAAAATCAGCATTTCAAAAGGATCCTTTGCCGATACAGGAGTCGTACTCTTTGAAGTAGTTGACAATAGCCAGATGCACTTGGATTTAAATGTATATGAAAAAGATTTAGGATCAATTTCTATAGGTCAGGAAGTAGACTTTGTTTTAACAAATCAATCTAATAAATCCATTAGAGGAAAAATATTTGGCATCAATAAATCTTTTTCAAATGAAAGTAAAACAGTAGCAGTACATGCTAAAATTAATGCCGAGGATGCAAAAGGATTAATTTCAGGAATGTATGTTTCCGCTAATATAAACATTAACAACAATACGGTTCCAGCATTACCAAAAGATGCCATTGTAAGAAATGGAGAAAAATATTTCATATTTATTCAGGAAAAAGCTCCTTTAGAAAAAGAAGAAAAACATACCAATATGGAAGAACACAATGAAGTTTACTTTAAAGCCATTGAAGTAATTCCTGGCACTACTGATTTGGGTTACACAGAGGTAAAATTTATTGAGACAATTCCTGCCGATGCAAAAATTGTGACTAAAGGAGCCTTTTATCTACTTTCAGTTATAAAAGGAGGCGGGAGTCACGATCACTAATTAAAGAACTTAAACACTTCCTATTATGAAACTTAAATTAAATCTTGAGAAATTTGGAGTGATTGGGCTTTTCATCACGGTTCTATTTTCACCTTGTTGTTTCCCTTTATTTAGTTTTGGGGCCTCGGTACTTGGATTAGGCAGTTTTGAATTATTTGGGGGATGGACAATGTGGGTATTTCTAATAATGGTACTACTTTCTATTTTAGGTTTTTACATTTCTTATCTAATACATGCCTCTTTACGTCCTTTACTTATAGCTGCTCCAAGTGCCCTTTTAATTTTCTTTGGATGTATTGCTAACAGCAATATTCAATTTATTTATACGGGTATGTTTGGAATATTGATCGCAACGGGAGTAAATTATTACCAAAACAAAGTATACGGAAAATGCAACAATTGTACAAAAGATATAAGCAATACTGTTGTGTTAAAATCAACTGTAACGTGTCCAAATTGCGAATTCCAAAAAGAAGAAATAATGCCCACTGATGCTTGTCAATTTTTTTATGATTGTGAAAATTGTAAAAATATACTTAAACCTTTAGAGGGAGATTGTTGTGTATATTGTAGTTATGGTTCTATAAAATGTCCGCCAATACAACTTGGAGCTATTTGTTGTTAGTTAATAAATTAGAATAATATGAAACATCTACATCAATATGATTCGTCCGGAAAACAACTTTGTTGTACGTTAGAAGAAAAAATAAACAACAAATCCAATAATCAATCAGGCTGTTGTACCCCTCAAAATGAATCCGAACATGCAGACGATGACGGTCACGATCATTCTGACGTAAAGGATAGTTTACTTCAAATGTTCCTACCCGCAATTATTTCATTTTTGTTACTTATAGTGGCCATTGGCTTGGACAATTATATCCCCCAAACTTGGTTTGTAGGCTGTGTAAGAATTCTCTGGTATGCAGTCGCGTATTTACCCGTAGGATTTCCAGTAGTAAAAGAAGCTTTGGTTAGCATATCTAAGGGCGAAATTTTTTCAGAATTTTTATTGATGAGTATTGCCACAATTGGCGCATTTAGTATTGGTGAATATCCCGAAGGTGTTGCTGTGATGCTTTTTTACGCTATCGGAGAACTGTTTCAAACTCTGGCAGTCCAAAGAGCTAAAACAAACATCAAATTATTATTAGACCAAAGACCCGATGAAGCCACTATATTGGATGGAGAAAATGCCATTACTAAAAAAGCATCCGAAATAATTATTGGAGAAATTATTCAATTAAGACCCGGAGAAAAATTAGCACTTGATGGAAAACTACTTTCAGACACTGCTTCTCTCAACACTGCAGCATTAACAGGCGAAAGCAAACCCAACACCAAACAAAAAGGAGAGACCGTTCTTGCGGGAATGATTAATCTGAATACCGTTGTTCAAGTTGATGTAACTACTGCGTACACGGATAGTAAACTGTCAAAAATCTTGAAAATGGTGCAAGAAGCAACGGCAAAAAAAGCCCCAACTGAATTGTTTATTCGGAAATTTGCCAAAATATATACCCCAATAGTTGTTTTTTTGGCTATTGGTATTTGTTTGCTTCCAATTTTATTTGTTGAAAAATATAATTTTAATGATTGGTTGTACCGTGCTTTAATATTCTTAGTTATCTCGTGCCCGTGTGCTTTAGTTATTTCCATTCCATTGGGATATTTTGGAGGGATTGGTGCGGCCAGTAAAAACGGAATTCTATTTAAAGGATCTTCCTTTCTTGATCTAATGGCCTCCATACAGGTGGTGGTTATGGATAAAACAGGAACGCTGACCAAAGGCGTTTTTAGGGTCCAAAAAGTTGTGGCTGTTGCTATTCCTGAAGCTGATTTAGTAAAATATACAGCCGCATTAGAAACCAAATCTACCCATCCCGTGGGAACCGCAATTATAGAATATGCTAAAGGAACAGAAAAAAATACAACCGTTACTGATGTAGAAGAAATTGCAGGACATGGTCTTAAAGGAAAAGTAGACGGAAATGAAATCTTGGCAGGGAATGTTAAGTTAATGCAAAAATTCGATATCAGTTATGATCCAGAAATCGATAATACTCCTTTCACGATTATTGTTATTGCAATCAATCAAAAATATGCAGGATATTTTTTAATTGCCGACGAAATCAAAGAAGATGCCAAACAAGCGATTCAGAACTTACATAAAATAAACGTAAAAACGGTAATGCTTTCCGGGGATAAACAAGCTGTTGTAGATGCGGTGGCTAAAGAATTAAACATAGACCAAGCGTACGGTGATTTATTACCGGAAGATAAAGTCCAAAAAGTCGAGGAATTGAAATTACAAAATCTTAAAATTGCATTTGTTGGTGACGGTGTAAATGATGCACCAGTTATAGCCCTAGCGGATGCTGGTATAGCAATGGGCGGTTTAGGAAGCGATGCCACTATTGAAACAGCAGATATAATAATCCAAAACGATCAGCCTGTGAAGATTTTTACCGCCATCAATATTGGAAAACAAACCAAGAAAATAGTATGGCAAAATATTGGATTGGCATTCACCGTAAAAGCCGTTGTACTTATTCTAGGTGCAGGCGGTTTAGCCACCATGTGGGAAGCAGTCTTTGCAGATGTAGGCGTGGCATTATTGGCAATTTTAAACGCCGTGAGGATTCAAAGAATGAAATTTTAAAGGGCTATAACAAAAAAAGAGGTTCGCTTTTATAACGAACATCTCTTTTTTAATTGTATTTATATTTACAAGGCCAATATAACCTTATTTAATATTACTTTTCGTTAGTTGCTTAGTAATTAGTCCTATATTCCGGTATAAAAAGATTCTTAGAACTTTAATTCAACTTGCTATTTTTTCGGCTAAAGCCAAAATAAATAATCAATCCAATCAAAAGCCAGATTCCAAAATAAATCCAGTTCCAAACGCTCAATTCTGCCATCATATACAAACAACATATCAAACCCAACAATGGTATCAAGGACAAATTTGATTTAAAAGACCAAACTGATAATCCAGCTAAAACGATTAAGAAAATCCACATTGGAATTTTGTGTTTGAATAAACTAAAACCCGTTTCATATTTAACTCCATCTGCTATTGGTAAACCCGCTATAACAGTAGAATATTTTGCATCATCTACTTCATATTGACTTAACAAAAGTTCTAAATCAGGTGTTTCATCAGTACTGTTTTTAGCATCAATACTTACTAAATAATCATATACTTTTTGAGTTTCTTCTTTATTCAATGAGGTAATGATAGCTGCTGAACTGTTAATTTGGGTTTCATTAGTTATGAAATCCATAGTCGCTTTTTTATTAAAACCAAAAGCAAACACTAATCCTATAGCAATTAAAAATGGTAAAATAAATTTAGAGTTTACATAGGGTGTTTTAAATTTTCCACGAGGAATATCCGTTCTGTTTTGCAAAACCAAAACACCTGCACAAACCAATACAAAAGCAAATAAAGTCCCAATACTACACAAATCGGTAACCAATATTAAATTCAAAAATAAAGCGGGAACTGCTACCACAAAACCGGTAACAATTGTTGCATACGACGGTGTTTTATATTTGGGATGCACTCTTGAGAAACGTTTTGGCAACAAACCATCCCGACTCATACTCATCCAAATACGAGGTTGTCCCATTTGAAACACCAATAAAACACTAGCCATAGCCACAACCGCACTTACTGCAATAATTCCTGACATCCATTTTAAATCTAGTTTGTCAAAAACAAATGCTAGCGGATCGCCTACATTCAATTGGTCATAACGAACCATTCCAGTTAATACCAATGCTATGGCGATGTACAAAACCGTACATATTATAATAGCCCACATCATTCCTCTTGGCAAATCACGTTGTGGATCTTTACACTCTTCAGCGGTAGTTGAAATTGCATCAAAGCCAATATAAGCAAAGAAAACGGCTGAAACACCTTTTAAAACACCCGTAACTCCATTTGGAGCAAAAGGATCCCAATTTGCTGTATCTACATAAAAGACTCCAACAGCAATAACCAATAGAACAATACATAATTTAACCACAACCATGATGTTACTGGCATTACGAGACTCTTTCATTCCGCGGTAAATCAGTGCTGTAATCAAAACGATTATCAATAAAGCCGGAAGATCTGCTACAAAATGAAACGAACCCACAACAGGTGAAGTCGTCCAGGCCGTATAAGCATCTTGTAAAGCAGGACTTAAGTTTACATATTCTTTTCCGCCTTGCATCAATGCTGTAGCATCATCAAATCCTCTGGAAGCAGATAAAAAATCCATTTGAACCCATTGCGGCAATTCAAGACCACCGCTTTCAAGTAATCCTGTAAAATAATCACTCCACGATATGGCAACCGTTATATTACCTACGGAATATTCCATGATTAACGCCCAACCAATAATCCAGGCTATAATTTCACCAAAAGCAACATACGAATACGTATAGGCACTTCCGGAGACAGGAACCATTGAAGCAAATTCAGCATAAGCAAAAGCAGCAAAACTACAGGCAATAGCCGTAAACAAGAATAAAAAGATAACAGCAGGACCTCCATCAGAACTCGCTTTTCCAATAGTACTAAAAATCCCCGCCCCTACAATAGCTGCAATTCCAAAAGCAGTCAAATCACGAGCCGTTAAGTGTTTTCCTAATGCATTATGTCCGTCTGCATTTCTTTTTTCAACCTGTTTTAAAATATCTTGTACTGTTTTCTTTCTAAATAAACTTGAAGATGCCATAAAATAAATTTTATCATTAAAAGTTAATATATTGTAAATTGTATGTCTTTATGCTGAGGATAATGTAAATTATCTTCAAAATTCAAAAGTATAAAACAAATTGAATTAATAGAGTTTCTCTAACAATTTATTTTTATTATTTTTTAAAAAAGATAAAATGATTTTTTTTATTACTTTACAAAGTCAAATTATACATAATTACTCTAATAAAAGAAAAACACTTGAAACGGACGTGAAGTATTATAGGGTTCAAAAATCATATCAAACTAGAAAATCATTTCACACAACTTCTTAGAATAGTAACCGGATGTAAGGCCTTTCTGCTTGTCCCATCAAAAATTTGATGACGGCAACTGGTTCCTGCAGCAGCAATAGTCACTTTAGTATCAGTTGCTCTAATTTTAGGAAACAAAGTATCTTCGCCCATTTGCATGCTGATTTCAAAATGCTCTTTTTCATAACCAAAAGATCCTGCCATACCGCAGCATCCTGAATTATAAATAGTAACCGAATTGTTTTTAGGTATATTTAGCATTGCAAACGTCGCTTCAATAGTACTTAAAGACTTTTGGTGGCAATGGCCGTGAATTTTTATTGTTTTTTCTTCATCAGAAAATTGTTCCGAATGAATTTTACCAGATGCAATCTCTTTTTTGAAAAATTCTTCGATTGTAAAAACATTTGGAGCTAATTTTTCGGCACTTTCTTTGTCGTCGGCTAATCGAATGTATTCGTCTCTAAAAGTTAATATTGCCGACGGCTCGATTCCTATCAATGGACAATCAGCAGTAATATAATCTGCAAAAACAGCAACGTTTATATTCGCAATTGCTTTTGCCTCCTCCAGAAAACCCTTTGAAATAAAAGCTCTTCCACTTTCTTCATGATCCACCAAAATCACTTCGTAACCCAATTCAGTCAATAATTCATACGCATCTATCCCTACTGAAACATCATAAAAATTAGTAAATTCATCACAAAACAAACATACTTTTCCGTTTACAAAAGAATCACTCGGTGCTTGATTCCAATTTTCTTCATACCATTTTCTAAACGTCTTTGGAGCCAAGAGAGGCACCTGCCTCTGAGAGGCTATTCCCATACTTTTTTTAACTAAAGGAAAATTCACCATAAAATTAGTAAACCTAGGAAAAATGCTTCCTAAATTATTGAGTTTTGCATTGAAGGCAAATATTTTATTGCGCAACGTAAATCCATTTGCTTTTTGGTATTGGTATAAAAACTCCGATTTTAAAGCCGCAACATCTACATTACTGGGACATTCACTGGCACACGCTTTACAACTCACACACAATTCAAATACTTTATACAATTCTTCGTGATCAAATTTATTCACTTTCTCTGAATGTGTCAAATATTCGCGCAACGCATTAGCTCTGGCACGAGTGGTGTCCTTTTCATTTCGTGTTGCCCGATAACTGGGACATAATGTTCCACCAGCAGAGGGGAGTTTCCTGCAATCACCGGATCCATTGCATTTCTCTGCTGCACGCAAAATTCCCATACTATCTGAGAAATCCTGAATCGTTTTTATATCCGGTTCTACCCGACCCGCTTCTACCCGAAGGTTCTCATCCATTTTGTAGGCATTTACAATTTTCCCAACATTCATCACTGTATTGGGATCAAAAGCATTTTTGATGCGTTTTAATAATTCATAATTTTTATCTCCTATCATAAACGGCAAAAATTCTCCACGTACTATTCCGTCACCATGTTCCCCACTCAATGAACCTCTGTATTTTTTTACCAAAATTGCTACTTCGGTTGCGATGTTTCTAAATTGATGCAATCCTTCTTTTGTTTTTAGATTTAGAACAGGGCGTAAGTGAATTTCTCCCGCTCCGGCATGTGCATAATAAATGGCGCTCTGACCGTGACGTAGCATCATTGCGGAAAACTCAGCAATATAATTTGGTAAATCACTCAATTCGACTGCAGTATCTTCTATCGAATCAGCCGCTTTATTATCTCCTACAATACTTCCTAATAGTCCCAGACCTGCTTTGCGCAATTCATTTATTTTATCAATATCAGCACCATAAATTTTAGGCAAAGCATACCCAAAGTTGTGCTGCTCAAGATCTGCTATTAAAGCATTGGCTTGCAATTCAGCATCTTCCATACTGTGATGTGATGCCACTTCAAGCATAATAACTGCTTTTGGCTCTCCTTGAATAAAAAATCTATTTTTAGCTTGCTCTCGGTTGGTTTTGGTACAATTCAAAATCGTATCATCCATCATTTCGCAGGTATACAAATGATGTTTCATTGCAGTCACTACTGCTTCTAAACTTTCCTGAATGGTGTGAAAATGAGCTACTACCATAATATTATTCGTGGGTGGTACATCATCCACTTTCAACGTAATTTCTGTAGTAAAGGCCAAGGTTCCTTCACTTCCACAAAGGAGTTTTGCTACATTTATCGTTTTTTCTGTACCTCCAAAAAGTTCCGACTTTAATAACAAATCGATAGCATAACCGGTATTTCTTCGGTGAATTTCTGGTTTTGGAAATTCTTTTATAATTTCTTTTTGATTGTCTGTATTCGAAAGCTCCTCAAATATAGTTTTGTAAATCGAACTTTCCAGTGTGTTCCCTTTTGTTTTTTCAATGAATTCTACCGAAGTCATTTCTTTGAAGGTAGCAAAACTTCCATCACTCAAAATAGCTTTTATCTCTACTATTTTATCCCGAGTAACCCCATAGCGTATCGACGTTGTTCCAGACGAATTATTACCTACCATTCCACCTATCATACAACGGTTCGAGGTTGAAGTATTGGGTCCAAAAAATAATCCATGCGGTTTTAAGTACAAATTCAATTCGTCTCGAATCACTCCCGGCTGGACGGTAACCGTTTTTTTTATAGAATTAAAGGCGCCAATTTTAGTAAAATGTTTCGAAACATCTATAATAATTCCGCTACCCACAGTTTGACCTGCCAAGGAAGTACCGGCAGTTCTAGGTGTAACCGAAATCTTGTTTTTGGATGCAAAACAAATGATTTTTACAATATCTTCCTCTGATTTTGGAATGGCTACTGCAACAGGCATAATTCTGTATGCTGAAGCATCCGTAGCATAAAGGGTCTTGTGCAGCTCGTCATAAAAAAGTGTTCCTTCTAATGATTGAGATAACTGCAGTAATGAAAGGGAAGTTGGCATGATCAAAGACATTATATTTTAAAAAACTGATGCTATAGCATTTTTGACAAATATAAATATTATAGACTGTCAAAAAATGAAAAATCAAATAAGAAAAATCAAATAGTTTTTAATCAAATTTAAAATCCGATCAAATACTACTTAATACTGATTTAGAAAAATATGGCAAAGAAATTGTGTTGATAAAATAAGTTAAATTTTAAAACCAATTTATCTGGTAAATTTCACTAAAAAAACTATTTTTGAATACTTTATAAACAAGACTTTAATGAAAAATTTCAAGCGCACCTTTTTGCTTTTATCCATCTTTTTACTTTCTGTTTGGAATGGAAACGCACAAGCATTAGCTACGAATCCTAAAAATGAATTTAGAGCCGTTTGGATTGCTACCGTAGTCAATATTGACTGGCCAAAAACCAGTACAGATAATGTTGCCAAACAAAAGGCAGATTACATTGAGATTTTAGACACCTATAAGAAATTAAATTACAATGCGGTCATCGTTCAGATTCGAAGTGTTGGGGATGCATTTTATCCTTCCGAATTTGCACCTTGGTCTCGTTTTTTGACTGGGAAAGAAGGCCAAGCACCAAAACCTTATTTTGACACCTTAGCTTGGATGATTGCTGAAACCCATGCCAGAGGCTTTGAATTTCATGCTTGGATGAATCCCTACAGAGCCACGATGGACTATAACACTTCGCTTTTAAGCCCACAACATGATTTTTTCAAACATCCGGACTGGATGATTAAATACGGCGGTAAATATTATTACAATCCGGCATTGCCAGAAGTTCAAAATCACTTAACTGCTGTTGTGGAAGAAGTGGTTAGTAATTATGATATTGATGCAATCCATTTTGACGATTATTTTTACCCGTATCGAATAAAAGGAGAATTATTTGATGACACTGATGCTTTCAAAAAATACGGGAATGGATTGAGTTTAGCTGACTGGAGACGCTCTAATGTAAATGATTTTGTGAAATGTGTTTCAATTTCGATTAAAAACATCAAACCTTGGGTACAGTTTGGTATCAGCCCGTTTGGAGTATGGCGTAATAAATCAGTAGACCCAAGAGGTTCCGAAACGGAAGCCGGACAAACTAATTATGATGATTTGTTTGCGGATCCTTTGGCGTGGATGGAAAACAAATGGATCGATTACCTAGTTCCACAATTGTACTGGAGTATGGATCATCCTAAGGCTTCGTATTCAAAATTATTGCGTTGGTGGTCTGAAAACTCCAAAAACACTGCTGTTTATATTGGAAATGGAACCTATAAAATTAATGCCGATTCCGACAAAAGATGGAATAATCCTAATGAGATTCCAAATCAAATAGACATTACAAGATCCTATAAAAACATTCAAGGAAATGCTTTTTTTAGTGCCAAATCCTTTTTGAATAAAAATCAGAGCGTGACTCGATTATTGGAAAACAATCAATACAAATACCCCGCACTGCCGTTTGTTGTTCCTAATTTTATTAAAAAAATGGCGATTGTTCCCACAGCAAATAATGTTTTGATAAATCCAGTGTCCTCCAGTTTTAATGTTACTTATCCGTTGTACAGTAAAGTGCGTTATGTAATGGTTTATGGCGCTAAATTCAATTCGAAAATTGATATTACTAATCCTAGTCAAATTATTGATAAAGTTGCGTTTAAAGAAAATAATAATACTATTGAAGTCGTAATACCAACTTACAAATTAGACAAAAATACCAGCTGTGCCATTACATTCATTGATTTTTATGGTAATGAAAGTGAAGCAACTCTAGTAAACTTTACATTATAAATTCAATTGAATATTATTATTCCTTTTTAAATGAGAAAAGACAACAGCCCTTGGTTTTGGATTCCACTCTTAAATTTTGCTTCAGGTTTTCCCTACGCTATCATAATATCTGTATCGGTGATTATGTACAAAAGTTTAGGAATTGATAATGAAGATATCGGTGTATATACTAGTTTATTATACTTGCCTTGGGTTATTAAACCATTATGGAGTCCCTTTATAGATTTATATGCTACTAAAAGAAAATGGTTTCTTACGATGCAATTGGTAATTGCTATAGCCTTTTTGATTGTCGGATTAACCATTCCTATGAGTAATTTTTTTGTATTAAGCCTAGCAATTTTTTGGGTAGCGGCATTTGCGTCTGCCTCAAATGATGTGGCAAGCGATGGTTTTTATTTATTGGCTTTAGAAAAAGAACAACAATCTTTTTTCTTAGGAATTCGAAGTACTTTTTACCGACTTTCTATGCTTACTGCCAACGGCTTAATCGTAATCCTAGGGGGATTTCTAGAGCATAAATATGGAGATAAAAGCAAAGCTTGGTCCTACACAATGATAATTGTTGCCCTAATAATGGCTTTTCTAACCGTATATAACTTTTTTACCACTCCAAAAACAGAGAACACTAAAGTTACAACCGAAACAGAAAACAAACAGAGTTTCGGCGTTGTTTTTAAAACCTTTTTCCAAAAGAAACAAATTGGAATTGTATTGGCTTTCATACTGCTTTTTAGATTAGGAGAATCTCAATTATTAAAAATGTTAACCCCTTTTTTAATAGACGACACAACCAAAGGTGGCATGGGATTAACGACTGAGGAAGTAGGCATCATTTATGGGACATTTGGAGTAGCAGCACTGGTAATTGGTGGAATTCTAGGTGGAATAGCGATTTCAAAAGGAGGACTTGGCAAATGGATGCTACCCATGATTTTAGCAATGCACTTGCCGATAATAGGATTTATTTTTCTTTCTCATTTTCATCCTAGTTCTGTTTTTTATATTTATCTTACAGTAATTGCAGAACAATTTGGTTATGGATTTGGGTTCGCTGCCTTTATGATGTATTTAATTTATGTGGCTGATGGTGCATCTAAAACGTCCCACTACTCCATCGCAACAGGATTTATGGCTTTAGGAATGATGCTTCCTGGAATGCTTAGTGGCTACATTCAGGAATATCTGGGATATGGAAATTTCTTTATTTGGGTGTTTTTAGCTACGATACCAGGATTAATACTTTCCAGATTTTTAATCTTTCCAGCTGATTTTGGTAAGAAAGTGGAACAAGTATAAATGATATAAACTTCAACTCTGCAAGAAACCTAAGTCCATTCAAGCTAGTATTTCTAAGCGTCTAATGTGAACTTCCATTTGATGTAAGGCTAAAAATTATTGTTAAAACTATTTCAAAATGACATTAGAACAAAAAATAGGGCAAATTTTCTTCCCTGCTGTTTTCATTAATGATACCGAAGAGAACATACAAGCAACGGAACGATTAATTAGAGAGTACAACGTAGGTGGATTAACTTTTTTTCATAGCAGAGCCAGTGCCGCAACGAATTATGAAAATAAAAATAAAGTAGTTCCTAACGATACTAGTGTTCAGCGTCTAAAGGAACTTGTGATAAGGTATCAAAACTGTGCTACTACTCCCTTATTAATGAGCATTGACGCAGAATGGGGATTGGCTATGCGTGTTGAAAAAACACCACAATATCCTTATGCCATTACACTTGGAGCTTTACCCGAAAGTGAAAAACATTTGGTTTATGAAGTGGGAAAACAAATTGGTTTAGACTTAAAATCAGTGGGAATTCATTATAACCTAGCACCTTTAGCAGACATCAATAATAACCCGAATAACCCTGTAATTGGGTATCGCTCCTTTGGACAAAATAAAGAAAAAGTGACTTTATTTGCCCTTGAATATTTAAGAGGGATGAATGATGTGGGAATTTTAGGTTGCCTTAAACATTTTCCCGGACATGGTAACACCAATGTAGATTCCCATTTAGGTTTACCCATTTTAGAAGAAACATTGGAAGAATTATTAACCAATGAATTGTACCCTTTTATAAAAGGTATCGAGAATAATGTCGATTCGATTATGATTGGGCATTTAGCTGTCCCTGCTTTGAATGAAGGAAAGAACACTTCGGCAACGTTGTCCAAATCTATAATTGAAACCCTTTTGCGCAAGGAATTAGGGTATGATGGTTTAGTGATTTCGGATGCGTTGAACATGCACAGTGTTTCAAAATTATACCCCAAAAAAGGACAACTGGAATGGGAAGCTTTCAACGCCGGAAATGATGTATTGTGTTTTGCTGAAAATGTCCCCGAGGGAATTCAGGAAATTCTAAAAAATGCGACACCGGAACGAATTGAAGCCAGTTTCCAACGCATTTTGAAATGCAAGAAAAAAGTAGGAATTGTTGATGGGAAACTGAGTTTACCAAATCTTTCTGAAAGTACATTTAATTTTGAAGCTTGTTCGATTTTAAATCAAAATATTGCTCAAAACTGCATGACAAAAATAAAAGACAACCATAATACTGTGACTGTTTTTGATGCTAAAAATAGAGAAGATCTTGCCAAAATGAGTATCTATAAAAATACCAACAATCCATTTTTCAAAAACTTGACTATAGCTTTACCTTCTCCTGAATTTTATTATGAAACTGGAGGATCTACGGTTCTAAATGAATTAGAAAAAAACCTAAATCGATTTGATACTTTGGTCATTTCTTTATTTGTTCCAAAAGCAAAACCTTTAAATAATTTTGATATTAAAGATGGAGTTCTTCAATTTTTAGGTAAGTTGTTAACGTCAAAAAAATGCATTTTATATGTTTTTGGAAATCCTTACGTCCTTCAAATTATTCCAAATCTCACGTATGCTTTAGGAATTATTCAAATGTATCAAGACACTACTGAATTTCAAGAAATCGCCGCAGAAAACCTTTTAGAAAATACTAAATGCAAAGGAATTCTTCCTGTAATTGTTTCTTTTTTATAATCATCACCTTACAATTATATAAGATTCATACTAAAAGACTTTCTATGATGCATTGAATAGTGATCCATTTGCTGAACTTATTTGAAGCAAAAATAACAATTCCTGATGATATTGTTGTTTACTTGATTACTCTTTACAACATTTATTTTATCAAAAAGGGCAATAATTGAGTTTTCTATACTTTTAATAAAGGTAGTAAAAAGTCTTTCCTCACTTTTTGTTTTATAATATTTTATTGGGATTCGGCATAAAAAAGGCTGTTCGAAAATACCTTTTCGAACAACCTCATAAATAAATAAAAATTATTTTTTAACTTTTGAATCAATTAAATCCTGAATAAGATTCCAGTCATAAAGATGAAAAGTCATTCCGTTACTCATTGCAACAAACATTCCCTTAGGGAAATTAGAACCAAGGTTAACCTGTGTTACATCTGATCCATCAGATTCAACAGTAGCTGTTGGGATCTCTGCTAATAATGGATAAACATTAGAATTTTCTTTAGTGCCAGATCTTGGATAAACCATAAAAGTATTGTTTTGCTGGTTTGAAACTAAAATATATCCTGTAGAGTCTGTTTTTTTATAA
This sequence comes from Flavobacterium amylolyticum, assembly GCF_048284335.1. Taxonomy (NCBI): domain Bacteria; kingdom Pseudomonadati; phylum Bacteroidota; class Flavobacteriia; order Flavobacteriales; family Flavobacteriaceae; genus Flavobacterium; species Flavobacterium amylolyticum. Next base: position 298,768 of record NZ_JBLVPG010000002.1, on the reverse strand, counting down.
ATGGCAATTCCCTCATTATCTGATTTAAAATCATTTTTACCAAAAACAGCCAGTTCTTTGTTATTCATAGCGTCTGGATCTGCAAGATATTTTTTGATTCCAAATTGTTCATCACTATAATACACATACCCTAATTCATTGTCTACAGCGATCGCTTCTATCTCTTTTTTTCCGCTAAAGCTCCCAAACTTCCGAACCAATTTGGCTGTCACAATTCCATTTTCCGAACCTATCAATTCATATTGCCATAGATAGTCAGTTGTAGGTCCTGATTTTCTACCTACAATAGCATAAATAGCATGATCACTTGCTCTGGTATACAAAGCAATTCCCATAGGATCACGCTCTGTTTCTCCTTCAAAGGCAGGAATACCTCCATTATCAATTGGTTTTAAATCCGGAAGTGAATAAACTCTGATTTTATTGGTTTCTCGCTCTGTAACCACAGCTATATCAACTTTTTTAGTACCTAATTGTAGTCCATAAGCAACATCCACATTATTGGGCCGTTTTAATGTTGCCGTTTTGTTTATTATTTTCCCTTTCAAATCATATACATAAAGCGCTCCGTTACTGTCTTTATCTGTTCCCAGAATCAAACTTTTTGAGGGATCGTCAGGATGAATCCAGATTGCTGGATCATCAGTATCGTGAGGTGTCATTTCTGTTATTACTGTAGGCTTGAGCGCATTTTTTTTTATTTCTGCTAATTTGTTTTTACAAGAAGCCAAAAGGCTAAAACTTAGAAGAACAAGTATTATTTTCTTCATCTTATTTATTAATTTCTGTTTTAAAAATCAGAATTCCTTTTTCATTAAGGGCCTGCATTATAAGTTTTTTATCGGTAACGGAAAAAGCCATAAATCCGGGTTCCGCAGCGGCAAATAAGGTACCCTCGCGTTTTCCTGTAGGTCGCACTTCACAACCCGATCCCGTAAGAAATTGAGTTGTGTATCGTCCTTTAGGTTTAATTACTTGAAAGTCATGTTCGTGTCCGCATAAATAAGCATCTACCTTATGCTTGTCAAAAAACTTGGCAACTTTTTTTCAAAGGATTTAGTGTCTGGACTCTCTTTTCGTTTTCCTCCTGAATATAAAGGATGATGCCCCACTACTATTTTCCACTTGATTGATTCATCTGTTGTATTTAATGTTTCAGTCAACCATTTTCGTTGTGCCGTAGTGTCCTGAGCGATTATATTTTCATACATATCCGAATCTTTTTTATAATAGCCATCAATAAACGGATTAGTATCTATTACTACCAATAACAATTTATTTCCGTTTTCCATTGCTATTTTTTTGGAATAATAATTAGCTGGTAAATTCCACCTGCGACTCACTTTTGAATAATCAATTTGAGCTTGTATGTTGCCTCTATAATCGTGATTCCCCAAAGTTATATACCAGTTTTCATACAAACTATGATTAGTGTATATATTTTCGAAAGACGAATTCCATTGACTGTCTTGCGTACTTTACACCCCATTAGGATAAAAATTATCCCCCATTGTTAGCGTAAATTTAGAACCTAAAGTCATTGCCGCTTTCCCCATTTGATTGGCTACTTCTTTTTGATAATAGTATCCGTTTCTTCCAAAATCACCAACAACAATAAAGTTAAGACTTCCGTCTTGTAGTTCTAATCCCGGAATAAATCCTCCTTTATAACCTGATTTTTCCTCGGATAAATAATCTTGTGCAAACAAATGAAAGTGAAGCAAAAGAAATAAAAATAGTATTGCGTTTTTTTTCATGACAAATGATAAATAGTAGCGTAACCATGACGTTTTTCCATTTCTACGCTACAAATATTAAAATTTTAAAGATCAAATTTGACTCCCACATTATACCTAGCCTGATAAAATTCCAACTGTTTAGTTCTGTTTGAAGTTCCTTGATAATAGCGTAAAGGTTGGTTCGTTATATTATTAGCTTCTGCAAATATGCGAAGGCTTTTTGTTAATTTATAGGAAACATTCATATCCAGAAAAAACTGTTTGTCATAATAACTGTCCTGAAATTCAGAAGCACCCAATTCATCTAAATAATCTGCAGCAAAATTAGCCGAAGCCCTGGCCGAAAATTTACTGTTTTCCCAGAATAAAGACCCATTAATCATATGTGGAGCAGTACCCGGCAAACTTACATTAGTCCTTTCATTTCCATCAGCATCTGAAATTCCTTTGGCATCTGACTGAGTAAAAGTATAGTTAGCATACACTCCAAATCCTTTTAAAAATTTACCGGGTAAAAAGTCTAATTGCCTTTGAAAGGCAAATTCAAATCCGTAAACAGAAACATTATCCCCATTCCTGGATTGAATAAAATTCCAGTTTTCTCCCATAGGTACAGGATTGGATTGTGTAGGGAAATCATTAGCAAAATCGGCGGTTGTGTATTGATTGTCACTATAGGTGTAAATAAACTTATTAAGGTTTTTATAAAAAACTCCAGCAGATACCAAGCCAACAGATTCAAAATAATTTTCAGCCATAAAATCAAAGTTATGAGAAAAAGTAGCGTCTAATTCTGGATTTCCGGCTTGTATCTCAGCATCTGCAGCTATATTATTGACATAGGGAGCTAATGCATAATAATTAGGACGTGCCAGAGCAGTTGTAAATGCAGCTCTTAAAATCAGATCATCTGTTGCATCATATTTAAAAGCAATACTTGGAAGGACATTCGTATAGGTATTTGTATTATTAATTTGACCTTCCAATTCTGATTCATCTAGAACTCTGTTTCCAGTGTAATCAATATGGGTTGTTTCGATACGAGCACCTACAATCATAGAAAGCTTGTCGTTAAATTCCTGATCCCATCTTACATATCCTGCGTAAATATTTTCCTTGGCAGTATAATTTACAGCTAAAAATTCAGAAGGGTCCACTTCTTGTTCATATAAAGCGGTGTTATTTAAATTTAGATTACCAAGATAAGATGCAGATGCTTGCGTACCCGAAACGTACTGGCTTCCGGGATTAAATCCATTTCCTCTAAAAAAAGTAGTCGGAATATCTGCCAGATTAAAAGAAGTAAGAGGAGTATATGAATAAAATATATTATTCCTTTCTTTATCCTTTAATCGCACACGGAGACCCGTTCTAATCCGTCCTTTTTGATCTTTAAACACTGAAAATGGAAATCGAAGGTTTAGTTTTGCACCCAATTCACTTTCATCAGTACGATCTCTATTTTCGGAAAGTGCTGTCTGCGCAAATTGATTTAAATTTTCTCCGCTAGTGCTAATCAAAGGCAGTCTATTGTTGCTTAAATCCTGTGTAAAAGCCAAACCTTCTTGTTCAAATTCAAGATAGCGTTCATTAGGGCGAAACTCACTTGCAGTTGCGTAATTAACAGACCAATCCAAATCCAGTTTAGAGCTCAAAAGATGCTCTCCTTTTAGTGAATAATTCTGTACCCGCTGATCTTCTAATCGGGTGCTTTTATTGCGATTATTGTCTATTCCGCCTTTTGTCTGTCTTCGAACTCTTCCGGTAAAACCCGTTATAGTTTCATTATCATAAATTGCTTCAATATCGTCATAACGTGTTCTAAAACGTGTTTCTCTATCGTCTCTCCAATTGTAAATTGCATTGGCAAAAATTCTATTATTTTCGTTAAATTTATAATCTAAAGCAATCGCTCCACTTCTTCGAATGCGCTGAACATTGTAAATTCTAATGTCAGATTCCTCAACATACACATTGTTAAAAGCATCTTTTACCCAAACAGCTTCGACATTATCCGAACCGTAATTATTATTATTATAAGAGCCACTAACGACCATTCCTAATTTATTGTCTAAATACCGATTTCCATAAACTAGTCCTGCAGTATAATTTGCTTGTTCTCTAATTGGACTAAAACCACCCGCCATAGTTGCCGAAATTCGCTCTCCGTTTGGTGAGGCACGAGTAATTAAATTTACAGAACCCCCAATAGCATCGGCATCCATATCTGAAGTCAGTGTTTTATTAACCTCAATAGTAGCAATCATATCCGATGGAATTAAATCCATCTGTACATTTCTATTGTCTCCTTCGGCAGACGGAATTCGATCCCCATTAATAGTGACCGAATTTAAAGATGGAGCCAATCCCCTTACAATAATATTTCTGGCTTCCCCTTGATCATTTTGCATTGTAATTCCAGGAACCCGTTTTAGAGCATCGCCTATATTGGCATCCGGAAAACGCCCCACCTGATCTGATGAAATAATATTAGTAATGTTACTGTTGTTTTTCTGTTGGTTCAAAGCTCTCGCTTGACTTCTAATTCGGTCTCCTTTTACAATAACCTCATCTAGATTTTCAGAACCGCTAGACATAACCAGATTGATTACAGTATGTCTACCATCTTCCACTACAACTTGCTGGCTTACAGTTTTATAGCCAATATAAAAAACTTCTATTTGATAAGTACCCGCAGGAACATTTAAAAATTCATAATCACCAATTTGATTAGAAAGTGTATTGCGATTTGCTGTATTCAATAATTTTATTGATGCGAAAGGCAACGAAATATTGCCAATGGCATCGGTTATCTTACCGGAAACTATATTGCTTTTCTGGGCAAATATAGATTCACTAATACTAAAAATTAAAAATAATAAAAATAATTTTTTCATAATATATATCGTGTTATTTACAATATTGCTAATGTAAACGCAGATGTATTAAGAAGAGGTTAACTGTTGATTAGGCTATTGATCACGGAAGTACAAAAATAGTTAATTAACTTTTGGGTCTTTATTACACAAAAAATTAAGATCCAAAAGTATAAATTAAGCAAATTTTAAGAAAATAATTTTGCAATCCTTAATTTTAGTGATGTAATAAATATATATAGTACTAAAAAAGACAATTTAAACTTCTATTAACTACAATTAATACATCTAATTATAGTTATAATAATAGAATATGTATTAGATTTTACATAAAAAACTGTCTGTTAAACAAAAACTTCTGTAGTAACGAAATATATAAACCTTTTATATTTTGTTTATTGACCAATAATTATAACTAGGAGCCGAACTATAAAAAAACAATTGACAATTGATTTACAATATCGTGTCGATTGGATAGTATTGAAAATTGAAGGTATTATACTTATTTGGTTCCTATTAACAAAGGCGTAAATTATATAGAATATAAATAGAAAAGAAAAAAACATATAAAATATCTCGTCAGTAGTTGTGTAATGCACAACGGTCAGTCTTTGAAATTGAAATGGTTTAAGACGACGAACTATGTGCTATTTTTGAAAATTATAAAATGATTTAGATTAATTATCCCAATCAGATGTACTATTATTAAAGCCTGTTTCGTTTAGCTTATTAAAAAGCAATTTAGAAAACCTAATACGTTAACTAGTATTGGTACCTTCTGTTATAAAAAACTAGCAGGTATACCAAATAAACTATCTTAAATATAAAATAATTTGATTTTAAAAATAGAAAATTAATAATATCAAATTATCTACTATATTAAATATTTACTGGTTGATATTAAAAAAAACATCCAAGTAGCGCTAAAATTGACTACTGATATTAGCCCCTTGGATGCAATTATCTGAACTAATACATTTAATCAGAAGATCAAACCTCTTTTAACTTAGAGCTCTAAATGCTTAACCAATAAAAAATAGTATCTTTAAGATATGAAAAAGCATCACACTATAATTATTGCAGGAGCAGGAGGAATTGCAGAAGCTGTTGGTTTGTTATTGATGGAATGGAGCGAAGTAACACCTACTCTTTTTATTGGTGACAGAACCCATTCAAAAGCAAAAAAAGTAGCACAGTGGATTCAAGAAGGAACAACAAAATCCGAATTTGTTCAGGACTTTCATCTTGCTGAAAAGGGCTTAACAGATGATATGAAAAGAATCTTACTTCAAGGAGATATTATTTTAGACTGCCTACCGGGTAGTCAAGCAACGAGAATCGCCCAGTTTGCAAAGGATTATAAGTTACATTATGCTAACCTCACAGAATATGTTGCAGAAACTGAAGAAATAATAGCTTTAGCAAAAGATGCTCAAACTGGTTTTCTACTTCAAACTGGTTTAGCTCCCGGTTATATTGATTTACTTGCCAATGGGCTTTTTCAACAGTTTTGTAAGGATTATGAAGTAGATAAAACAGACAAACTAGAGTTTAAAGTTGGAGCTCTAACCAATCATGCAGTTGCCCCTCATTATTATGGTTTTACATGGAGTCCGGTGGGTGTTGCTACTGAGTACATAAAAGATACTGTTGTACTTCGGGATTTTAAAAAAACTAACCTACCAGCATTATCCGAAAGAGCAACTATTATTATTGATGGAATCACTTATGAGGAAGACCTTACCTCTGGAGGTGCTGCTGATTTACCAGATGCATTATCAGAAAAAGTACGCTCGCTCGATTATAAGACCTTACGTCATCCAGGACATTATGGTTGGATACAGGAACAACTTATTGATTTAGAAAATGCTCCAGACGCAATTAAAGGATTGCAAGAAAAAATGGAAGCATTAGTGCCTCATGTTGAAGATGATCAAATCGTTTTGTATGCAGCAGTAGAAGGTATGGACGCATCTGGAATTTTGCGCAGACGAGAAATGGCTAAACTTATACATCCTCAAAAAGTAGGGAAACATCAATTGAGAGCCATTCAAACAACCACGGCAGCGCCCTTGGCTCAAGCAGCCCAATTATTACTAGAAAACCCTCATCACGGAGTTGTCCTGCAAAGCCAAATCGATCCAATACAATTTTTGAATGGAAATTATATAATACGTGTTTACGGACAATTATAAAACAAACCACAATTACGTATAATATGACGGCAAATTTTCTACAAAATTTAGTAATTAATGGACTTCTTTAATGAGGTTGTAACATTTTAGTTTATTAAATGATCTGTGAGATCACGATTAAAATAATTGCTATCAGAGCCAAAAAAAGACCTGTAAAATTCATTTTGGTTAGTTTTTCTTTAAAAACAAAGATGCCAACAAGGCTACCTATTATAATGACTCCCATATTCATCCCAGCAAAAACTGTTGAAGGATTTTCTGCGAAGACTTTATGTGCTTTTAAATAGAAAAGAATATTTCCAAAATTAAAAATACCCACTAAACCTCCAAAAATAATATTCTTTAAATTAAACGGTATTTTAATCACAATCACCTCATAAACGACAGCACCAATCATAATAAGCAGAGCTATTGCAAAAACTATAACTAATGATGTTGTATAGGGCAGAGTTGTATACAATGCAATTTGTTTAAAAAGAATGTCTATAATTCCAAATCCTAGCAAAACTACTGCTGGATAAATCCACTTATTATTCGTGTTTTGGGAAGGCTTAGCAAGAATAAGCAACAATGCAGGAAATCCTACCAAAAGTGCAGTGATTTTTAATATATTGAAATCTTCCTTGAAGAGCAGCCAAGTAGCCATAATGGGGATAAACAAAGAAAGTCTTTGTGCTGCATCTGTTTTAACGATACCTACTTGTTTTATCGAAGCTGCCAAAAAAAGAAAAACAGTCGGTAACAAGATTCCGATCGAGACATAAATGCTCCATGGTGCCGAATTTCCTATATTATTAAGAGCTGGACTAAAGGACAAATAACAAAGAATTAAAGCAAATACATAATTCCAAGCAACGATTTGAATAGCGCTAATTGCGTATCCGCGAGCCACTTTAAATAACGCTCCTACGGTAACACTGCAAATAACACTTAAAACCAGAAATAACATAATGAATTTTTAGCCTTCAAAATTACCATTTATTTTCTTTTCTATTACTCTTTTATAAAGTTAAAGAAAGCATCAATTCAAAAAAAAGTATTAATAAGGTTTAAGCGGTGACAAACGAAAATAAAAACAGTCAAAAATTATAAAATCTTAAATCCTTCCTTGTTCTTTTAGTTTCCAATAGCGCAATAAACCATTTACGGATATCCAGCTTGGATTAGCAAACTCATAAGTTTGGATCTCTTCCGCCTTTAATCCTTTATTCACAAACTGTTTTCTAGTGTATTCTATAAATTGTGGTACTATTATTTCAGGTGGAGTTTGATTATCATAAAATGGTTTTATGAAATTTGCCCATTCATCGAGAACTAATTCTAGTTCTGACAATAATTCATCGGGATTTGTTTGTAAATCAAAATGAGTTAAATACAAGGCTTTTGGCTTTAAATCTTTAAGTTTTTTTAGGGATTCTTTCCATAATTCAATATTAATATCAGGTGGCGGACAAGGTGGTACTACTGGACCCTCTCCTATTTTTACACCAGCCACATCCCCTGTAAATATCGCGTCACCAATTTGGTAGGCATTATGATGTACGGCATGTCCCGGAGTATACCATACTCTTATTCGTACATCTCCAAAGTCTACACTATCTCCATCAGTTACCCCGATCAATTGTTGTTCAGGTATGGATTCCATCTTTCCCCAAAGAAGCTCCATCGCATCTGTGTATATCATCTTGGCTGAATTCCATAATTTCTCGGGATTGGCCAGATGCGGAATTCCAATTGGATGTACGTATATTTTAGCTCCATTTCGTGCAAACTTCCATGCAGCTCCCGCATGATCAAAATGGATGTGGGTCAGAAATACATGTTGAATATCTATAATCTGGTATCCTATTTTCTGAATCCCTTTTTCAAGATATTCCCAAGTAGATTCTGGTCCGGTTTCGATAAGTATCGGACCTTTTTCGGTTTCAATTAAAAAAGCGCCTATGGAGTGTTTTTCAGATTGAAAGTGTAAATCAATAGTATGAATTTTATACATAACTAGTTTTATTTATGATCTTACAAGATCGTTTATATTTAATTTAAATTCGTCTTCACTCCGTATAGAATTTTTCAGAAGTCAGACGAATTTTATAAACTGTATAAATCTTCCATTGACTTTTAATAATTATAAGTTAGAAAATGTACGTTTGGTAAAAAATACTACCATCTAATAAATTATTTAAAACTGAGTTCTGAGTGTTTGAAATATACCTCCGATAAACAAGTACTTAAAAATATACTTACTTTATTTCGTTTTTAAATAGAATTTTAATCACTCTTAAGCCATCCAGTAATGCTCATTCTAGTATTTTGGGTCACTAAAACTTCATGAACCAATTCATCACTTTTAAAAAAAACTGTTTTACCCTGAGTAGGAGCAATTTTTTGATTGTTGTCAGCTTGATGTATCAGCAATTCGCCACCGTCACTTTCTTGCCAATTACTATTTAAGTAACTAATCATCGAATATTTTCGACTGGGATTATTCTTAAATTGATCCAAATGCTTCAGATAAAAATCCCCTGCTTCATACAACGAATAATGAAACTCATAGCCCGTTATTCCTGCATAACAGCTTTGATTTAAATAAACAATAAAGGCTTCTATTTGAGTAAAGAATTCATTTTCGAATGCGTTATTGTGTTTTTTGTCAAGCCAATAAATGGAATCGCTTCGTATCGCACCATCATAAGAAACCTTTTCTGAATTCCCAATTCCTGCTTCCATCAATAGGCTTTTCTGATTCAAAGCAAGTAAGTTTTGCTTTAGATTATTGGCTAAATGGGTACTCAAAAAATCTTCGGATATCCCTACTTTATTCTCAATATAAGTAGCAATCAAGGCCTCGAAACTATTTTCCATATTTGTTTTAATTGACTGTATTTACTGCCATTGGGACAAGGTAGACTAATAAAACCCGTTAGGGACTCATTATGTAATAAATAAAATTATTTATTACTAATTTGTTTTTATATTGCAATAAGAGATAATAAAAAAAGGGTTTAGAAATGAATCCAAACCCTTTTTTATTAGTTATAATTTACTGATAAAACTTCCATAAATATCCTTGAACTGATAGCCTTCTGAAAAGCGATCTTTACTCAGTTTTTTGTATTCTACTAATCCCCAAAGAATAAATTCTTTCATAAAAAACTTATCTTCATTTTCCAATTGGGGCTGGTATTTTTTGATCAAAATTTCAAGCGGTACAATACTTCCCAAGATTCTTTCGTAGTCTTCATCAGAACAATCATCTAATAATTCAAAACCGCTTTCGGCAAAAAACCATTCAATAATATCCGTATAGGCGTTTTTGACGCCTTCTTTCTCTAGTTTTTCAATTTTTGGAAAATAAGCTGGGAAAAAAGTATGAATCGCATCGCCCAATAAATGCTGCGCTACTGCTGCAGCTCCCTCCTGCTCTCCTTCGTAAACCAACTCTACTTTTCCCGTAATAGCAGGAATAATTCCCATAAAATCAGACAGACGTAACGTAGTTTTTTCACTTCCAGATTTCAATGCTCTTCTTTCGGCAGTACTTAATAGATTTTCTAAAGCCGTAATACTTAATCGAGCACTTACGCCACTTTTATTATCAATGTATTCACTTTCCCTTGCTTCAAAACTAATTTGTTCTAACAAATCCCTAGCTAATGAAGGCACATAAACCATCTCATTTTGCGTTGCATCCAGTTTTGCTTCTTGTTCAGTAATGGTTCTTGCAATTTTAATACTTTCAGGATAATGCGTCAAGATTTGAGAACCAATTCTATCCTTTAAGGGTGTCACAATACTTCCACGATTCGTATAATCCTCCGGGTTTGCCGTAAAAACAAACTGCATATCGAGTGGCATACGCAACTTAAAACCCCGAATTTGAATATCACCTTCTTGTAGAATATTAAACAATGCTACTTGGATTCTTGCCTGTAAATCGGGCAATTCATTAATGACAAAAATACAGCGGTTTGCTCGCGGAATCATACCAAAATGGATCACACGGTCATCTGCATAGGACAATTTTAAATTAGCGGCTTTTATCGGATCCACATCCCCAATTAAATCTGCAACAGTTACATCTGGAGTAGCTAATTTCTCAAAAAAACGATCGCTTCGGTGCAACCATGAGATAGGAGTTTCATCTCCTTTGGCTTCTATTATGTCTTTAGCAAAACGAGAAATAGGCTGCAAAGGATCATCATTAATTTCTGACCCTGTCACAAACGGAATGTATTCGTCTAGTAATTCAATCATTTTACGAGCCAATCGTGTTTTCGCTTGACCTCGAAGTCCTAATAAATTAATATTATGTCGCGATAAAATGGCTCTTTCCAATTCTGGAATTACAGTATTTTCAAAACCATGAACGCCTTCAAAAGTCGGTTTTCCAGATTTTATTTTTTCTCTTAAGTTGAAACGCAACTCCTCTTTGATGCTTTTGCTTTCGTAACCTGATTTTTTTAATTCTCCGAGTGTATTTATATTTTCTATTTTCATATTATTTTTGAAAGTGTTCATGTTATTACTTTTCCATTTGTTCTTGACTGCGCTCTAACTGACAATTGACGACTACTTTATTCTCTTTTTGCGATTGGTTTCATAATCTTCAAAAATCATTTCACCAAGTCCTTTTAAACCAGTGTAAAAAGCTTTCCCTTGATTGGCTTCGGTGAAACGATTGACAAATTGCTGTAAATAAGGATCATTCGCAATCATAAAAGTAGTTATCGGAATATGTAATTTTCGAGCTTGTTGTGCCTGATTGTAACATTTGTCAACAATATATTCATCGAGTCCATTGCTGTTCATATAATAAGAACCGTCTTTTTCGCGAACACAACTAGGTTTTCCATCGGTAATCATGAAAATTTGCTTATTGGTATTTCGTTTTCTACGGAGTAAATCCATAGCAAGTTGTAAACCCGCCACCGTATTGGTGTGAAACGGCCCGACTTTTAAATAAGGTAGATCACGGATTGCAATCGTCCAGGCATCATTCCCAAAAACAAGAATGTCTAAGGTGTCTTTTGGATAACGAGTCGTAATTAACTCAGCAAGAGCCATCGCAACTTTTTTGGCGGGCGTAATTCTATCTTCACCATACAAAATCATGCTGTGACTGATATCAATCATCAGAACCGTACTCATCTGTGATTTGTACTGTGTTTCTTCAACAACCAGATCATTTTCGGTCAACATAAAATCTGCTACACCATTATTTATTTGGGCATTGCGCAAACTCTCGGTCAAAGAAATGCGCTCCAATCCATCACCAAAATGAAATTCTCGAAATTCACCAGTGTGTTCGTCTCCGTTTCCGGAATGTTTCGTTTTATGATTTCCGCTTCCTGAACGCTTTAAGTTACCAAAAATATTGTCTAAAGCCTGTTGTCGGATGGCACGTTCTGTTTTTGCAGTAATCCCAATTCCTGAAGTCCCATCTTCTTTGAGTTCATCTCTAATGTAGCCTTTTTTCTTTAAATCTTCAATAAAATCATCGATGCTGTAGTGTTCATCGGTGAGTTTATATTCTTTGTCCAATTCCCGTAACCAATCGATAGCCTCATCAAAATCTCCAGAAGTGTGTGTGATTAATTCTTTGAAAATACCAAAGAGCTTATCAAACGGAGACTGAAATGGCGCTTCATATTGCTTGAAATAAAAACCTTTTTTAATGTTATTTTTCATAGACTTTAAAATTACATCAATTTAAAATGTACTCTGGACAAACGTTTATTAATTTTTAGTTAAAAACACTCCTCAATAAATCAAGTCCTATTATTAACCTTAAAAACTAATTAAAGAATTTTCCATTAACATAAAACCAACTACCATTTTCAAATTTAAAAGTAGAAAGTTCATGATGAATATGTTTTTGAAGATTAGTGTCTAAAAAATAAGCTTTAAACTCTACTGTATTTTCTGTAGTATTTATAATTTCTAATTGCAACCAATGGTTATTTATTGCCCAATTTAAAATTTCTTCTTGAGTATATTTTTCCCTTTCTGTAATATGAGTTGTAGCCCATAAATAAACTGCTTTATGACTTACATAAGCTGAATATCTGGAACGCATTAAAGTTTCAGCAGTTGATGCATTTGCATCGCCTTTAATAAAAGGTTCACAACAATTGGAGAAAGTTATATCAGAACCACAATAGCATTTATTTTCAGTCATTTGAATATTGAAGAAACTTTTAAACTGAACTTGATGCCTGACCGTTGAGCCCAACTATTTTTTGCTGTAATTGATTCAGCAATACTTGATAACGACTTATTTCCATGAGGTCTTCATCTTCCTCAGCAAAATCTAATAATTCATCTAGATCAGCACTGACCGCTACTAGTTTATTATTAGCTGCATTAGCATTTTTAATCGCTATAAAGTCTATTATTTCCTGAACTGCATTTTTTAATTCAATAAATTTATCGTTTTCCATTTGTCAATATTGTAAACTATTTTTGTAAAGCCTGATCTTCGTTAAATTTTTTAGCTATTTGCTTAAGTTTTTCTTTACGAAGAATTCCAGCCTGTTTCACTTTGTCCTGAGCTTTGTGTAATTTATCGTTATGTTTCTTAATATTCCTTTCGTTATTTCTACTCATCTGTTTTCTTTAAATACCAATTAGTTATTTGATTGAAAATATACTGCAAAGTTCGGCTTAATTATTGAAATTAAAATTGTTTTAGTTTCAAATAATTTATTTCATAGGATAAAATCACGTACACAATTGGATAACAACATTCCATAATTAGATTAAAATTTCAGAAGTATAATTTTCCCATTTGATAATTGCTTTTTTTTAGTAGGTACAAAACGCTAATAAGTCTAATCTCTTCTAGCCATATGTTTATAAAAAAAATAGAGAGAACTATAATCCAAAAAATTAGTGTGCACATCTATTATTTTTTTATATATTTATTTTTTTGAACTATATTGCCCAAAAACCTACTTATTACAATACATGAAGCCTCAAAAAAAGAATACTAAATTCATTAAATGGTTCTTGGACAGACCGAAAACAACTGGTTTATTAACATTTCTCTTTTTAAGTTACATTGCTGGTTTTATTGTTTCTCAACAATACAAACTAATAAAAGAAGACGAACAACGGGAAATGAATAGTATCCTTAATGTTGTCAATCAAAACATTGAACAATCACTAAAGAATTGTTACACCACCACATTAACCCTAGCCCTAACTATTAATGATAAAGGTATTCCTGAAAATTTTGATTACGTTAGTCAAAAACTAATAGAATCAAATACCAATATTAGCGCTGTGCAATTGGTTCCTCAAGGGATAATTAAGTATATATATCCATTGGCGGGTAATGAAGCAGCTTTAAATTTAAATATTCTAACAACGCCTAGTCTTAAAAAAGAAGCCTTAAAATCAATTACTAACCAGAAAATGTATTTCGCAGGACCCTTGAAGTTAAAACAAGGCGGGGTAGGAATTGTAGGTAGGTTTCCTATTTTTAGAAATAATCGTTTTTGGGGATTTTCTGCTGTAATTATTAAATTAGATGCTTTTTTAAAAGCTTCGGGAATAGAAAACGTAGATGATTCAAAATATTATTTTCAGTTTTCAAAATACAATATTGAGGACCAAAAAGAAATTTTTTATTTACCAAATAAAAGAGATTTTTCAAAAAACTACAATATCTCTACCACTATTCCAGATGGAGACTGGAAATTATACCTGATATCAAAACATCAAAATTATCTTTATTTACAAATTTTAATTCCTGGAATTATTGGAATTATTCTGGCTGCACTTTTTGGCGTTTTAATATTTACACTACTAAAAATACCCAAGGAATTACAATCATTAGTTAATATCCAAGCCACTAAACTATTAAATTCAGAAATAAAATTTGAAGCTATTTTTGATCAGGCAGCAGTAGGAATTGCTCATATCGATTCATTTACTGGTAATTTTATTGAAATTAACAACCAATATTGCCAGTTACTGGGGTACACACAACAAGAAATGAAAGAGAGAAATTTTCAGTCCGTAACGCACCCGGAAGATTTGAAAAAAGATCTATTGAATCTTGAAAAACTCAGAGATGGAAAAATCAGAGAGTATTCTATAGAGAAACGATGCTATACTAAATCAGGAGATATTGTTTGGGTAAATCTAACGGTCTCGCCCTTATTAAAAAAGGACAAAAAAGTCACTACACACATCTCAATTGTTGAAGATATATCTGCTAAAAAAGCAGCAGAGAAATTAATTAAAAAAAGTGAAATTCGATTTAAAAGTTTATTTGAAGATTCTCCGATACCTTTGTGGGAAGAAGATTTCTCTAAAGTAAAAAGTTATCTTCAAAAATTAAATCTTCTTAATGAAAGTCCCGAAACAGTTTCGCTTTATTTAAAAATGCATCCTGATGTCATTCATAAATGTGTTTCTTTAGTAAAAATTATTAATGTAAATAAGATGTGTTTAAACCTACATAAGGTTAAAACAAAAAAAGAATTAATTCTAGGGCTTTCACAAATCATCGATAATGATTCAATTTCTGATTTTACCAAACAATTGATTGCTATAACACAAGGAGAAAAACAATTAATTATTGACACTAAAATAAAAAATACTGCAAGTGAATATCGTAATGTAAACTTAAGATGGAATGTAATTCGTGGTTATGAGAAAACATTAGAACGAATCATAGTCTCTACCGAAGATATTACAGATAGAAAATCATCAGAAAAAACAATTCTTAATTCGCAAAGAAGAATTGAATCATTAATAAATACAATTGATGGAATTGTTTGGGAATGTGATGCATCCAGTTTTTCTTTTAATTTTATTAGCCAAAAAGTAGAAAACATATTAGGGTATACTCCAGAGGAATGGTTAGGAAACTCTTCTTTCTGGCGTGACCACATTTATTCAGAAGACAAGGAATGGGTTCAGAATTATTGTAAAGTAAAAACAAATGAAAGTTTAGACCATGATTTTGAATATAGAATGGTGGCTAAAAATGGGTCCATTGTTTGGTTAAGAGATATTGTAAATGTAGTTTTGGAAAATGGTAAAGTCACGAGTTTACGTGGTATTATGATTGATATTACTAAAGCAAAAGAAGCCGAAAAAGATTTAAATACATCCTTTAATCTCGTTACTGAACAAAATAAAAGACTGCTGAATTTTTCCTATATCGTTTCACATAATTTAAGATCACATACGAGCAATATTGCTTCTATTGTTGCTTTGATTGAATCCTCTGAATCTGAAGAAGAAAGAGAACAAATGATGGAACTTTTAAAAACTGTTTCTAGTTCGCTAAACGAAACGATGCTTCATTTGAACGAAGTCATTAACATACGAACAAACATCGGCTTGGTATCAGAGCCTTTGAACTTAGAACGATATATTACAACCGTTAAAAATGTCCTTACGGAACAAATTGTATCCCATGAAGTTACAATTTTTACAGAAATACCTGATGAAACAATGATTAATTATAATCCTGCTTACCTCGAAAGTATCCTTTATAATATTATTTCAAATTCTATTCGCTACAGGCATCCTGCTCGAAAACCTATTATAAAAATTAATTTGGCTATAGAAAACGAGATGAAAGTCCTTCAAATTTCTGATAATGGTATAGGAATTGATCTGGTTAGAAATGCTGACAAAATTTTCGGAATGTACAAGACATTTACAAATAATTCTGACTCAAAAGGAATAGGATTATTTATTACAAAAAATCAAATTGATGCAATGGGAGGTACTATTACCGTGGAAAGCGAACCCAATATAGGAACTACTTTTAAAATCTATATTCAATGATAAAAAAAGCAATCTGGATAGTAGACGATGATGCTATTTACCAAATAATCGTAAATAAAATAATTCATAAATCCGAAATGTTCTCTGCTATTTCCTCTTTCAAGAATGGAAAAGAGGCACTTGATGCCTTAGAAAACAACACAACCCTTCCCGATATAATATTATTAGATATTAACATGCCCGTTATGGACGGTTGGGAATTTATGGAAGCAATGGGATTGTTAAAACCTCAATTTGATAAAGAAATTATTGTATATATTGTTAGTTCATCAATTGCCATTGAAGATAAAAACAGATCCAAATCTTATGAAAATATTTTAGGCTATTTATCAAAACCAGTTACAGTAAACGATTTATTATTAATTGCTTCAAATGATTAAAAGAGTTTAAAAATTATTGCTTGAGTAATATTAAATGATTTCTTTTTTTATTTCTTCTAAAGTTTTATTGGTATAAATAAGTGCATTGATGATTTTTCGTCTCAGAAGCTCAATATCGTCACTCTCAAAATATTTAGCCCATGACGTCAAGTTTAATATGTTTCGAGCTTGCTTAATCCTTTTTGTAGTTTCGCTACTCGTTCTTAATAGTGCTTTTTTATCATACCTTGGAGTATCTCTATGTTGATAATTGATTGTGTTGTTTAGGAAATTAACTTCTAAATAATACAGTTCCTCCAAAGCATTATCCGGGTAGAAACTATCCCAAGAGGCAAAACCCAATTTAATTTTAGACCTCGTTTCAGGTTCTAAAGGCTCTAAACGCCATTTGCTATTGGCTAAGCGGCCCCAATGATTCGACAAACGAAACATTCCTATTTTAGTATAATAATATTTACTACCCGATTTACTGTCATATTGTATTTTTAATTTATTTATGGCTTCAATAGATACCTCATTAAATACACAGAAAGTGTTTTTAAAGGAATTTGGGTTTGGTCGAAAAATATTTTCCATAACACAAAGGTAATCAGAAAGCCCAAATCGTAGCAAGAGAAATTATATTTGATTAACTTTGCACGGTAGAATTATTTTAAATAAATTGATTATGACTAAAGCTTCCGAAGAAAGAATGTTACAAAAAGGTGTTTTCACCGGAGTTATGGAAAAAGACGAAAACAACAACTTTTTCTGTGGCGAATATCTTTTAGATTATAAAATGGCTCAAAAACATAATGTTGGAGATTGGATAACTATAAAATCAATCATAGAAAATCCCAGTGATATAAGCTATAATAAATACCAAAAAAAGTCAAAAAACTTTGATAAAGCAAATAACAAACCGCAGCAATAAAACTATTTAATGTTTTATATTTTAAAGAATTCTTTATAAAAATACTTTTTTCTTAAAATTTTTGGGTCATAATCCAAAAAAATAAAAAAAAGTGTACCTTTGCAAAAAATTTGTCGATTTTGAAATCAAATTATATCGATTCTATAATAAAAGACAAGTAGTTACCATATTTATGAAAAAAATAGTTGAATACCGCAAACTGCTAAATGTAGATAAAACTGCAGAGCTGAAAGATTTAAAAACGATTTATCGTAATGCTATGAAAGAAGCGCATCCTGACAAATTTCAGGGAGATGAAGATGGATTAAAGGCTGCAGAAGAAAACAGTAAAAAAATTATTGAAGCATATCATTTTTTGGTCAGCATCAATCCTGAAACTTTAAAACAAAACTTACCAGAATATACTGAAACAATTGCAACAGCTACAATTTCAGATTACAAATTTGTGGAAGGCAGATTAATTATCAATTTTTCAAATGGTAGCGTTTACGAATACATTAGTGTTCCTAAAGCAACATATGTAAAAATGGTCAACGCTGATTCTCCTGGAAGATTTGCTAAAAGACACATTCTCAATTCATTTACTTGGAGAAAAACGATCAATCAAGATTAATTTCTTATCATTAAATATACTCAAGCATCCCTTACACGGATGCTTTTTTTATTTCAACCCATTCATATAAGAATTCAAATAATGAAATTGATTTTAGGAAAATATATTATTAACAAATTCAAACAAAACCTACAATCCAATATAATTCTTTACTGTATTCCTAGATAGCCATAATTAAGTCCTTATAAGTAACTTACTTTTTACAGTACAATAGAATTTAAATACTTTTCTACTTTTTACTCATGTCCGTTATTATGTCTGTCATACTTCGTATTGGCTCTAACACTATGTAAAAACTAGTAGTTCAAATAATCAATTTATCTCTAAAATGGTGCTAAATTTGAATTGGAAATTGGTAGGCAGTTTACTCCAGAACTGGTGATCAATTAACACTAGAAAGTGGAGATCCGTTTGACCGGTTATTTCACTACGCTATTATTTTTTAAGTCCTAAATATAATTCAATATTTAAATCAGTGAATAAGACAACTAATCCCAAAAGTTATATAACTGATTGCATACATAATAGAGCCAACTTTGTAAAGTGAAAACTATTTCGCATACAATACAAAAAAGATGGATTCGTTACCGCTAGAAGGAAATTGGGAAGAACAGAAAAGCAAATTAAAAGAAAAATTTGTTGCTTTAACTAATAATAAGTCTCTTTTTTCAAAAGAGAAAAAAGAAGAAATGTTAAACAAATATCAAGATAAATTAGGAAAAACAAGAGCCGAATTGCTTAAAATTTTTGAAAGCCTTTAAATAAATTAAAACTTTCAACTGATAATTTTAAACCCCTACAATACTTTAAAAATATTGTGTACTCAAAATAATTTAAGTATCTTTAATTACACTAACCAACTAGTAATAAAACAATTAAATAATATATTTTTTAAAACTATATAAAATGAAAAAAACAATTTTATCCCTTACTATAATGACATTTATAGCAGGAAGTGTACTATTAGGATGTCAGAATTCCTCAAAAAAAGAAGAAGCTGCCAAAGATAATGTGGAAGAGGCAAGAGATAATCTTGATGATGCCAAAGAAGAATTATCTGATGCTAGAGCGGCCGCAACAGAAGAGGAGTGGAAAGCATTTAAGGAAAGTACAAAGGCTACTATAACACAAAATGAAATTCGAATTGCAGAGATGAAATCCAAAATGAAAAAAACTGGCAAATCAATTGATGAGATGTATGCTAAAAAAATTGAAGAGTTAGAGCAAAGAAATAAAGACATTAAATTAAAGGTTGAAACATACAAAAATGAAACCAATAGTGATTGGCAATCTTTTAAAGAAGAATACAATCGAGACATGAATGAATTAGGTGATGCAATCAAAAACTTGACTGTAGATAACAAATAGCAAATCAAAAGGCGAGTTTTTTAACTCGCCTTTTTTTATATAATTATTTAATTATCAAATACTTAAATACGCTAATTAACCATTAAAAAAAATTACAAAGTGTGAATATTATAAATTTAACTAAAAGTATTGTAACAATCCCTTTGTGTAAGATGCAGATATTTGTAGTATAATAATTTAATAAAAAAATAAATAAAATGAAAAATTCAAAAAAAATATTATTTGCTTCTTTGGCAATAGGTTTGATGGCTTTTACACAAGTTCAAGCTCAAGACACCAGTACTAAATTTGGTATAAAAGGAGGCGTTAACTTTTCTAATTTATATACTGACGATGTGGATGATAATAATGTGTTAACAGGATTTAATATTGGTTTTTTTGCAAAATTACCTTTGGCAACAAATATTGCTATACAACCTGAAATATCCTATACAGGTAAAGGAGCTGAATTGGTATACAACAACGCTTTGGTTAGCGGAACAGCACAATTTAAATTAGATTACATAGAGGTCCCACTTTTATTAGTAGTAAATGTTTCAAAAAACTTCAATATTCATGCTGGTCCTTATGCCGCATACTTGGTTAGCGGTAAAACGACAAACAAATCCGATAGCGGTAGCTACAATTTTGAAGACAACATTAATGTTGATGATTTCAACAGGTTTGATGCTGGCCTTGCTGGGGGTATCGGTTTAGATTTAGAACCGGTTAGTTTTGGAGTACGTTATAATTATGGATTAACTAAAATAGGAAAAAATGATTCATCAAATAACTTTACTTCTCCTGATGCTAAAAATAGTGTTTTGAGTGTTTATGCTGCTTTTGGATTTTAATTTTCTTTGTTACAAGTAAAAAATAATTCCATTATTAGTATGAACATATTGCAAACCTATTTATGTTTTAAAAAAAATAGAATAAATAAAACTAATCATAAAAACTAAAATCATGAGCAATCTTCTTTACACCATCGCAGTTATCCTAGTAATTTTCTGGGCAATTGGATTCTTTGCCTATAGTGCAGGATCAATAATTCACATTCTACTTGTCATTGCTGTCATTGCAATTATATTTAGACTTATTCAAGGTAGAAAAATCTAAACAATTGATATCAAAAAAATACATTTAAATTAAATTATTAATTCATTAAAAATTAAAAACATGGGCAATCTTCTTTATACAATAGCGGTAATTTTAGTCATTTTTTGGGCAATTGGATTTTTTGCATTCAGCCTAGGATCAATTATTCATGTTCTTCTTGTCATAGCTGTAATAGCAATACTATTCAGACTGATACAAGGACGAGGTATCTAATCAAAATTTAAATAAATAAACAAATAAATAAATAATACTAAAATAAACAATTATGAAAGCAGATAAAATAATATTAGGAGTTGTAGGCGGAGTTGCTGTAGGGGCATTATTAGGAGTATTGTTTGCACCTGAAAAAGGAGACAAAACAAGAAGAAAAATTATGGATAAGAGCAATGATTACGCTGATGAATTAAAAGGTAAATTAGATACTTTATTGGGAACCATCACTCAAAAATATGAGAAAATTTGGAACGAAGGCGAAACTTTAATGGCAGATGGTAAATCAAAGTTTTATGAAACAAAAAAAGAAGGCGAAACTTTAATTGCTGAAGGAAAATCAAAGTTTTATGATGCAAAAAACGAAATTAAAAATACAAATATCTAATACGATATTAATTATTACATTTCAATAAGCCATTTATAAATTATATCATGGAAAACAACGCAACAACAATAGAAATGCTTTTTGAAAAAGCAGAAGATTACACTAGAACTACAGTAGAATTAGCGAAGTTAAATGTAGTTGATACAACTGCAGATGTAATGTCTTCTCTACTCTCTCGATTAACCGTTTCTATTGTTTTTGTAATGTTTGCCTTTCTGGCAAACATAGGCCTTTCATTATGGATTGGTGAATTGGTCGGAAAAGTATACTATGGCTTTTTTATAGTGTCTAGCTTTTATTTAATTGTAGCAATCATTCTTTATATTTTTAAAGATGAATGGATTAAGATGCCCGTCAGTAATTTCATTATTGTAAAAATGCTTAAAAAAAGTTAATATGAAAAAGATCAACCAGACACAAGTATTAAAAGAGGCTATCCAATTACTAAAATTAAAACAAGCTAATGAACTGTCCCAACTCAAAGATCAGTATCATGATACTTATGAAAGCTTAAAACCTCTAAATATAATCAAAAAGGCATTTGGGCAAATGGCAACCACCTCAGAATTTAAAGGCAATATCCTTAGTAATGTAATCGGAATATCTACAGGTTATTTGACAAAAAAAGTTTTATTAGGATCAACTCATAATCCTATAAAAAGAATACTTGGTACACTTTTGCAATTTGTAATAACAAATGTAGTTACCAAACATTCTGAAAAATTAAAAGAAAACGATTTAGAAAATAACTAATCGTATATTGATTTTTTAAATAAAAGTCGCTCAACCTTTTTTATCTTTAAACAATTTCTTTATTACCATGCAAAAAAAAGCTTGATTAATAATATGAAAGAATCTTTTAATCTAAAATTTAATTTGAAAACTAATGTTTAGAAATATAAAAAAAGAGGATTTAATAAGTACAAATAATCAACTTGTTTTTCAAAATAATGAAAAAGAAAAGCGTGCCGTCGAATTAATTCTTGCTAATAAAAAACTTGTATTTGAGATCCAAGAAAAACAAAGACATGCCTCTGAATTAATTATTGCCAATAAAGAACTTGCTTTTCAAAACTTAGAAAAAGAAAAACGTGCTGCCGAATTAATTATTGCCAATAAAGAACTTGCTTTTCAAAACATAGAAAAAGAAAAACGTGCTGCTGAATTAATTATTGCCAATAAAGAACTTGCTTTTCAAAACTTAGAAAAAGAAAAACGAGCTGCTGAATTAATTATTGCCAATAAAGAACTTGCTTTTCAAAACTTAGAAAAAGAAAAACGAGCCGCCGAATTAATTATTGCCAATAAGGAACTTGCTTTTCAAAACTTAGAAAAAGAAAAGAGAACGGTAGCGTTAATCAAAGCTAATGCTGAACTCTACATCGCTGAAAAGTATCATAAAGAATACATTAATGGTCTCAAAAAAATCATGTTTATAACCTCCCATAGAGTTCGACAACCTCTTACAAATATTCTAGGCTTATCCCTCCAACTTGACCACTGTTCCAATTCTCCAGAAGAAGTGCGACAAACAATAGATTATATAAAAGAATCGATATTAACGCTTGATACTTTCACAAAAGAACTAACCGTTTTTATTTCTGATCTTAAAGAGAAAGGTGAAAATTTAAATATAAACGATTTAAGTGAATTCTAATGGATTAAATAAAACATTCCTTATTTCAAATATTTTTCTTCCATTTTTTTGTAAATAGTACATCAATCCTTTCGATCATAAATTATTCTTGCATTAGAGTACTATTTTTTACTCAGACTTTTTTTAAATAACAGTTGCTTAACTTACTTTCTATCAATATTTCGTATTTGTTTGTTTCTAAAAACATAAATACAAACACTATTTTAACATTTTAAACAATCTAAAATGCTGATTTATAGTGATTTAATTTAAATTTTAACAATTAAAATAAGTGAATTTTACAACTTATAATTTAAATTGTGTAATACTTTTATTAGATAACAAGCTCACCTTTGGTAAACAAAATTCTTAATCCCCTAAATTAAAAAAAATGAAAGCTAAAAATTTACTATTAACATTTGTGATATTATTTATTGCATTGATTTCCAGCTGTGCAACAGATGATTTTCAAGAAACTATAGGTGTTTGTCCTGTTGTACAATCTACAAGTCCTGTGAATGGAGCGACGGGAGTTTCATTCAATCCTATAATTACAGTTACTTTTAATGAAGAGATGGATGCTGCAACTATCAATCAATCCTCTTTTACTATTATAGGAACTGGACCAGTAGCAGGTACCGTATCATATAGTGGTACTACAGCGTCATTTACACCTACGACTGCTTTATCTCCAAACACAACTTACACTGGAAGAGTTTCAACTGCCAGTAAAGATTTGATGGGAAATGCTTTACAAGAAGATTATGTATGGACATTTAAAACTGGTGTTGCACCTACTGTAACGGCAACTGATCCAATAGACGGTGCCATAGGAGTTAATTTAAATAAGATTATCACTGCTAACTTTAGTATAGCAATGGATCCCTTAACTATTAATGCTACTACTTTTACATTGAGACAAGGTACTGTGGTAATTCCAGGTATCGTTGCCTACTCTGGCACAACTGCCTCATTTACTCCAAGTATTCCAATAATTTCAGGAACTACCTACACTGCTACTATTACAACTGGTGCAAGAAACACCGCTGGTATAGCATTAGCTAATAATTTTATATGGAATTTTACTACAGTAAGTCCTGCAATTATTACAACTGCCCCAACAGCTGCAACAGGTTTGTTTTTTGGAGTTTTTGGAGGAAATGCCGGAATAACAAATCAAGGTTTGAATACGGTGATTAATGGAAGTATCGGAACAACCGCTGCATCTACATTAGTAACTGGATTTCATGATGGAAGTACTGGGGATGTTTACACAGAAACACCTTTAAATAAAGGGCTAGTAACTGGCAGAATACATACTGCACCACCAACTCCTGGTTCAGCAGCTTCTGAAGCAATAGCAACTCAAGGATTAGCTGATGCAAATGCAGCATATATTAGTATTTCCCCAGCACAAAAACCGGGAGGAACAGATCCTGGCGCAGGTGAATTAGGAAATTTAGTATTACCTCCAGGAATTTATAAATCAGCAGGTGCAACTTTTAAAATCTCATTAGGAGATTTAACTTTGGATGCCAAAGGTGATCCTAATGCAGTTTGGATTTTTCAAACAGCAGCTGGTTTAACAGTAGGAATTGCTGGACCAACAGGTGCTAAAAGTGTTAATTTAGTTAATGGAGCTCAAGCTAAAAATGTTTTTTGGTACGTAGGTAGTGCGGCTGTAATTAATGGAGCTGGTGGTGGTGTTATGACAGGAACTATCATTGCCTCTGCTGGGGTTACATTTTCAACACCAGGAAATGCAGTTCAAACCGTATTAAATGGTAGAGCAATCTCACTTGTAGCATCCGTAACTATGGTTAATACCACTATTAATGTACCTGCTAACTAAGAATTAGGTATAAGCCGGTTTCAACTAAACAATTTTATCCCGTCTATGGGCGGGATATATTTCAAATCAAACAAAATAAAAACATGGACAATATAAATAATTTAAAAAAGGAATTACGTCAATCTTGGACTCCTAATAATTTACCCATCAAAAGTCTTTTATTAGTATCATTGACGTGGCTAAGTGTTCAAACATCCCTAAAGGCACAAGAAACACTGGAAGTTAAATATGCGAAACCCTCTTGGTATTTTGGAGTTGCTGGTGGAGCTAACTTTAATTTTTACCGTGGCTCAACAAATCAGCTTAATGCTGGTTTTACACCTCCCGCCACATTTCATGATGGTGATGGTACAGGGCTTTTCGTAGCTCCACTTTTAGAATACCGCCCTGCAGATTCTAGATGGGGAGTTATGCTACAAGCGGGTTATGATAGCCGTAAAGGTACTTTTGACCAGGTAAAAACTGCTTGTGACTGTCCTGCTGATTTATCTACTGATCTTAGTTACATTACCGTGGAACCAAGTGTGCGTTTTGCTCCATTCAAATCAAATTTTTATTTATATGGTGGTCCACGCTTGGCTTTCAACCTGGACAAATCATTTACGTATCAATTAGGTATTAATCCTGCGTTTCCCAATCAAGCCCCGACTCCAGCAGTAACAGGTGAGTTTAGTGATATTGAAGAAACTATTTTATCAATGCAAATTGGTGCAGGGTATGATATTCCCCTTTCTTCAGACAGCAACAAAACACAATTTGTCTTGTCTCCTTTTGTATCTTTTCAGCCATATTTTGGTCAAAATCCACGTGCAACAGAAACTTGGAATATTACGACCATCAGAGCAGGTGTTGCCCTTAAATTTGGACAAGGACAAAATATTCAACAGGCTACAGATATGGTTAAAGACCGTGAGGTTGATTTCTCAGTAAATTCTCCTAGTAATGTTCCTGAGAAAAGCAGATTGACTGAAATTTTCCCACTTAGAAACTATATCTTCTTTAATGAAGGATCAACTGAAATACCAAACCGCTACGTTTTATTGAATAAAGATCAAGTAAAAGACTTCAAAGAAGATCAATTAGAGATAGATCCAAATAAAAATTTATCTGACCGTTCTAAACGTCAAATGACTGTGTATTATAATGTATTGAACATCCTTGGAGACCGTATGCAAAAAAATCCAGCTTCTTCAATCACTTTAGTGGGTTCATCAGAAAAAGGAAATACTGATGGCCTTGCAATGGCAGCTTCAGTTAAAACGTATTTAGTAAATGTATTTGCCATAGATCCTTCAAGAATTACTACTAAAGGTCAAACCAAACCAAACATCCCATCAGAACAACCTGGTGGAACGTTAGAGTTAGTATTGTTGCGCGAAGGTGATCGTAGAGTTTCTATTGAAAGTAATTCTCCGGATTTATTAATGGAATTTCAAAGTGGTCCTAACGCTCCATTAAAACCCGTGCAAATCATGGCTTCGCAAGAAGCACCAACTTCAAGTTATATTACCTTTAACAATAAAGGAGCAGGTGAGGCATTATCCTCTTGGTCATTGCAAATAGCGGATGAGCAAGGTAAAATTCAATCTTTTGGCCCTTACACACAAGATGAAGTTAGCATTCCAGGGAAATCCATTTTAGGCAGTCGTCCAGAAGGCGATTACACTGTAAAAATGATTGGACAAACTAAAAGTGGTAAAATTGTAGAAAAAGAAACTCCTGTTCACATGGTACTTTGGACTCCTGCAAAAATGGATGAAGGTATGAGATACAGTATAATCTATGAATTTAATACCTCTAAAGCAATTAGCATGTATGAAAAATACCTCACCGAAGTAGTAACGGCTAAAATTCCGGTTGGAGCAACGGTTATTATCAAAGGTCATACTGATATTATTGGTGAAGAAATTTACAATCAAGGTTTATCCCTTGCTCGTGCTAACAATGCAAAAAGTATTATTGAGAACGCATTAGCTAAAACTGGCAGAAAGGATGTAACATTTGATGTTTCTGGTTATGGTGAAAATGAAAACAATTCTCCTTTTGAAAATAAAACCCCAGAAGAACGTTTTTACAATCGTACCGTGATTATTGATATCATTCCAGCTAGTAAATAAAATGAACTGAAAAGCATATTGTTTATAAATGCATTAAAGGATAGAAACTTAAAAGTCTATCCTTTTTTTTTGTTCATAGATTTAAAGTATAAAATGTATTACAATTATTTAAATACATTTTATAGTACTGATTATTATAAAATAGAATCGTTATCTACTTTGTACTTTTCTATTTACATTCCAAATATTAATTTTTTGGAAAAAATTTAGTATTTTTACTAATCGCTTTAATTAAAATATGACTTCAAACGAGAACACACTAATCCAGTTTTATACCGCTTTTGCAAATGGAGATGCAACAACAATGTGTGCCTGTTATCATCCAATTATTCAGTTTCGTGATCCTGCTTTTGGATTATTAGAAGGAAATGACGTGAACCAAATGTGGAAAATGCTACTAAAAAAAAGTAAAGGGAACATCAAAATTGAATTCTCAAATATCAAAGCCGACGAATATATCGGTTCAGCTCGATGGGTAGCTACTTATAACTTTAGTAAGACTAATAGAAAAGTTATAAATATAATTCAGTCACAATTTCATTTTAAAGATGGACTAATTATTAAACATACGGATGATTTTGATATTTGGAAATGGTCCAAGCAGGCATTAGGAATGACTGGTTTTTTATTTGGATGGACTGGTTATTTTCAACATAAAATACAGCAACAAGCAATACTGTCTTTGAATGCGTTTAAAGAAACTAAACATGCTGATTTAAACATTAAAAATACACTTTAAGAGGGATTTAAATATCCTTAAATCCGAAATTGAATTATATGAAAATGAAATTGATCAATCCAAAATACAAAAAAAAATAACAAATTCAGCAAGGAATCGTTGTTTACATTTAATAGCAAATACAGATTCGTAACCTAGAACAAGGCTAAGAAATACAGGTTATAATCGAAACAGACTCCTGACTTTTTAGCGAAAATATTTCCAGAACTGAACTAACATCAAAAATTAACGAAACGATTTTTTAAAATTGAGAAGGCACTTGACACATATCGGTAGAGCAACTAAAAATAGGATTTCAAATTTTTATTAAAAAATAAAATTTCGTCCGAATTTCTGCTCGTATATTTAACTATCCTCCTTCCTTATCAAATAGGTCAAACCAATTATCACTGGCGATTGTTATAAAATTAAAACCGTTGCAATACATATTTAAAAAAAAAGAAATAAGACACAACCGTTTCAATACACTATTGTATGATACAATCTTCTAAAACATCGGTCCGGTTTCAACCCAACAGAAAATATTCTGTTTTAGAAATACTTCAATTTATTGTATTGACGTCAATAATTCTTTACTTTGGTAAAACACTATTTATTCCGTTAAGTTTTTCGTTACTCATTAGTTTTATCCTCTATCCGATTTGTAAGTGGATGGAAAAAAAAAGAATACATAAAGGAATTGCTATTTTAATTTCCATTTTAGGTGTAACACTCTTGATTGGATCCATAATTTATTTATTATTTCTACAGTTTTCTGAATTTCTTCAAGAATGGTATTTTTTAAGGGAAAAACTAACCGAAACAATAAATGAATTAAGTGTTTTTGTCTCTGAACGCTTTGATATTAGTATGAAAAAGCAAACAGATTTCATTAACAACTCACTCAATAATTCCGGTTCACAAGCTTTTTCAATATTAAAGAACACGGCCTCTTCATTATCTCAATCTGTTTTTTTTCTATTAATGATTCCTGTTTTCTCAACATTAATACTTTTCCATCGCCAAATGTTATCAAATGCCTTATATGAACTTTTCCCACCTGAAAGAAAAAATACAATTCACGAAATCCTTGTTGAAACCATCCATGCCTATTATGATTTTATCAAGGGAATGTTAGTAGTTTATTTAATAGTAGGACTTCTAAATAGTATCGGGCTATTGATTATTGGTGTACCGCATCCATTTCTATTTGGCTTTATCGCCTCAATACTTACTTTCATTCCTTATGTAGGCATCATGATATCCTCGCTGTTGCCCATTGCGGTTTCGTGGATCACGTACAATTCTATTTGGTATCCTTTCGCCGTCATTGTAGTTTTTTCTATTGTTCAGGCACTCGAAGCGTATATTATATTTCCTTATGCCGTAGGAACCCGCTTAAAAATAAATACGCTTGTTATTATTATAGTAGTAATCGTTGGAGGGATTTTATGGGGTGCTGCAGGAATGATTCTCTTTATACCGTTTGTCAGCATCGTAAAACTAATTGCGGATCGTACTCCAAGTTTAAAAACAGTATCGTTGTTATTAGGTGATGGTGAACATAAGAAATGTTCGTGACACTTATTATAAAAAAGCAAAATCAAACGTCCAATCCAACTCTTTTTTATACCATAATTGACCTTGTGAAACTTCCAGCGGACAATCAAAATTATTCGTATAAAGCGCTCCGGTTCCTAATCCTTGTGGCATAGAATTGTGTTGCAAAAAAGTCCATTGTGCAATGGCATTCAATCCAATATTACTCTCTAAAGCAGAGGTAATCCACCACCCTATTTTATACTTTTCAGCCAATGAAATCCATTCTTGTGTACCTCGAAAACCACCGATAAAACTAGGCTTTAAAATGATGTATTGTGGCTTGATTTTCTCTAATAATTGTTCCTTTTCTATCAAAGTAAACACACCAATCAATTCCTCATCCAAAGCAATTGGAAAAGGTGTGGTTTTACACAGCTCTGCCATACTGTCAGTATGATTTTTTGATATCGGCTGTTCGATACT
Source organism: Flavobacterium amylolyticum (assembly GCF_048284335.1). Lineage (NCBI taxonomy): Bacteria > Pseudomonadati > Bacteroidota > Flavobacteriia > Flavobacteriales > Flavobacteriaceae > Flavobacterium > Flavobacterium amylolyticum. The sequence continues at coordinate 268,830 of NZ_JBLVPG010000002.1, read as the reverse complement.
ATGTAATTTAAATTCAGATAGTTGTATTAATTTATATAAAGCTAGATTTTCATTAAAACAACCGTTAGCATCAACCCGAATTTCAACTTGTTCCGGCGTAAAATGTTCCCGAATAAACCGTAATAACTGGAGTTCTTTATCGAAATCTATCGCTCCGATTTTCAATTTAATACATCGAAAACCTTCCGCTAATTTTTCCTCGATTTGCTGTTTCATAAACGCCTCCTCACCCATCCAAACCAAGCCGTTTATCAGTATAGATTTTGTGCCATTTGTAAAGTCCGAAGGAAACAATAAAAAAGGGCTTTCACTCTCCAAAGATTGGAACGCCATTTCCACTCCAAATTGTATCGAAGGAAACTCTAATAACGCTTCCCAAAGTTGGTCTTTTCCAAGGTGAATATTATTGCAGGTCCATTGCAATTTTTCTTCATAATCAGGCCGGTCATCAATACTCAATCCGCGAAGAATTCCGCACTCTCCTATTCCTTTTTTATCCTCTTTTTCCAAGACAATAAACCAAGTTTCTTTTTCGGTCATGACGCCGCGGGAAGTTCCTGATGGGCGTTTGAAGTCGAGAATGTATTTGTGGTACGTTGCTTTCAATAAATTATGAATTATGAATTGATATAAACTCAATTACCAATTTAATACGCTTGAATTAAAACGTCTGTAGGAATGTTTAATCGCTCATGCAGTTGACGGATCATTTCCAAGGAAAGTTTTCGTTTGCGATTTAGAATTTCACTTGCTCGGCTTTTTAAACCAACAATATTGGCCAGATCATTTTGATTATACCCCATTTGTTCCATTCTGAATTTTATAGCCTCAATTGGGTCAGGCATACCAATAGGAAAATGGTCATTCTCATATTGGTCAATTAAAATTCCTAGCACTTCCAATTCGTCACCTTCAGGCGAACCATTTTTAGCATCAAAAATAAATTCAAGTCTTTCAAGAGCTTGATTATAATCATTTTGTGTTTTTATAGGTTTAATTTCCATTGTAATTAAATTTCGTTGGCATCAATTTTATCATACTCTGCATGTGTTCCAATAAACCGGATCCAAACCATTTGATAATCAAAATTTATTTTAACTATTAATCGGTAATTATTTCCTTTGATATTGAACACAAATCGATTGTCATTTAAAATACTTGCACTTGGGTATTCCTTTTTTATATCGCTGGGATTTTTCCATTCGGATTTGCTTGTTTCCTGAAACCAAGACTTTAATTGCTGTTCGCAATCAGCATGAGCTACCCAAAAATCTCTCAATATTTTTTTTGCAATTACTCTCAAAGCTTATTTATTTTACAAAGATACTAAAAAGTTCCCGTTTTGGGAAATTATTTTTTAATTGAGACTTAAATGCCCTTATATTTCTTGTATTGTAAAAAAAAATTAAAACCCTATTAGACAATTAAGTAAATTTAAGATTTTAAAATTTCAAGCTATTTATCCATCAACTTCAAAACTCTATCAAAATCATCGGAAGCTATTCCCGCTTTTTTAAAAGCCTCAAAATCAAATTTTATTTTTTGAGTCCAACTTAAACTATCGGTAACGTTTTGTGATTGGTATTCCTTGTAAATAGCTTTGGCCGAGGAATAGTTATCATTTAATAAATAGGCGTGTGCCAAATTCAGCTTTATCAACAACTCCGAATCATCGAGCTTCTCGCCTTCTTTTAAGAATTTAATCGCTTTACCGTATTGCTTAGTCAACACATAACTATTTCCTATAGCATTGTAATCCAATGCAACTGCTTTTCCATCATTGATAATTGTTGTCAGTTTCAGAATTGCTTCACCTTGTTTGCCTTGTTTTGCTGATACAGCAGCTTGTTTGCGCAAATCATCATAAACACTTTTTGAAAGACTGGTTTCCCCAAAACAACTGTTGCCAAAATCCTTAAACGCTTTAGCACGCTCTACAGCTAATAATTTTTGGAATTCCTTGAACTTGTATTTGGATTGTATTTTATCGAGAATACAAACGCAAAAATCATCTGAATTAGTCATTTTTTGCGCCATATTCGAGGTTTTGCATTGATCGATGATCGCTTTTCTATTTTCAAGAGTCCAGCCACGACTCAGTTTATTATCGACCCATGGCACGACTTCGAGTATAATCATTTGATTCATGATCCAGTTTTTACTTTCGAAACCAAACCATAAATTTCCCGAATTGGATTTCATACAATCCGATTTCTCTGTAGAAAGTCTTTTGGCATCTTTACTGACCGGCGTATCCTGAACCAGACAAGCGTCATCAGTTTTTCCGTTTTCTTTGTATTTTGTAGCCAAGTCAGTACTCGAGAAAACGGCATACTTGCATTTGTCATCTCCTGAGATTTTAGACAAGATAAAAACAGCTCCTGCAGAACCTTGACTAATTCCTGTTGGGTCTGGAATGGCTTTTAAAACCGAAACCAAACTACCCGCCATTTGCTGATTTTTATCCAAAAGTGTTATTCTATACACTATTTCCGTGGTGCCTTCAGGGAGATCTTGGGTTTTTATAATGATTCTGTCTCTGGCGGAAACCGTAATTTCTTCGGTTGTAGCACGAGCTTTATCCCAATAACCGTCTTTTTGAGAAAAAACAGATTGAAATGAAATAATTGTTAATACTATAAAAGCTATTTTTTGAATGTTCATTTTCTTGATTAACGTTTTTTAGCCCAGATTGAAATGGCATCCTTTCCTTATCTCGTTTTTTTAAACGAGATAAGGAAAGATACAGTGGAAAGCTGGATTAGCTCCTAATTCTTCTTTTTACAGTAATGAAATTTACAATTCGATGAAACTTCCTATTTCCAGTAGCATCAAATCTTTTCCTTTATCAAAGAATTTACGAATGGCAGCTTCATGATCGATTTCGATATAACCAAAAGTGTCGTAATGATACCCCAGAATTTTATCGCAATCCAAGAAATCAGAAGCAACAATAGCATCTTCGACATCCATAGTGAAATTATCGCCGATGGGCAAAATCGCCAGGTCAAGTTTGGTGCGCATAGGGATGAGTTTCATATCCATGGTAAGGGCCGTATCGCCAGCAATGTAGATGTTTTTATGTTCGCCCTCGATAACAAAACCGCCCGGATTCCCTCCATAGCTGCCGTCAGGAAAAGAACTCGAATGGATTGCATTTACATATTTCAGTTTCCCAAAATCGAAATTCCAGCTACCGCCGTGATTCATCGGATGCGTCTGAAAGCCTTTGGCGCCATAATAACCAGCAATTTCAGCATTAGAAACAATTACTGCATTCGTTCTTTTGGCAATTGCCTCGACATCCAGAATATGATCTCCATGTGCATGCGTTATCAAAATATAATCAGCTTTTAAGGTCTCAATATCAATATGAGCTGCTTTTGGATTCGCAGAAATATAAGGATCTACAATGATGTGTTTGCCGCCAACTTCTATACCCAATGAGGCGTGACCGTAAAATGTTATTTTCATTTTTTTTAATTTAAAGATTGAAATGATTTAAAGTTTTAAATTGATTTTGAAATTGCCAATGATTTTTTTTTCAATAATTATTCACGATCAAATCCGAAAAGAAGAAAATCATACACAACGCCAGCAACACCGAAAGGGCAAAAGTACTGAGCGCCAGTTTTTTTAATTCAGGATCTAATTCCTTAGGGTTCTGATTCTTATAAACGGTAATTAAATGTTTAGTTAAAGGAATATACGCCAATAAAAACAAGTATTGATCAAAGTGAAAATCATCTATAATTGCGAAAATCAACACCAAAATCATCGCCGTTATAATCAGAATATAATGGTATATTTTAGCTTTGGCTCCGCCAATTTTTACAACAATCGTATTTTTATTTGATTTCCTATCCGATGCTTCGTCACGCATATTGTTCAGATTTAAAACGCCGACGCTCAATAATCCAATCGCTATAGCAGGTAAAACCAATTCGAAATCCAGTTGTTTGGAGTATAAAAAATTCACTCCCAATGTACTCACCAATCCGAAAAAAACAAAGACAAAAACATCGCCAAATCCTCGGTAACCATACGCTGTATTTCCAACCGTATACCGAATTGCTGATACTATTGAAAGAATTCCCAACATCAAATAAAACAAGGAAAACCATAAATTTGTATCCCTAAACGCATAATAAATCAATAGCATCGCCGAAAGTAACGTCAATGCAGAAGTGATTATAATAGCGCGTTTCATGGCCTCCGGAGTAATTACACCGCTTTGTATCGCGCGTTTTGGCCCTACTCGATCTTCATTATCCGTTCCTTTCATCCCGTCACCGTAATCATTGGCAAAATTAGAGAGTATCTGCAATCCAAGTGTTGTCAATATGGCAAAGCCAAATAATCGCCAGTTAAAGACTTCTGTTGGCGTTAATATATTATCTGTTGGGTGCGCCAAAGCATACATACTTCCAACTATTATTCCCGATACAGATAAGGGCAAGGTGCGTAAACGTGCGGCTTCAATCCAATGCTTCATATTTTTTTATTTAAAAGTTTGAAGTTTAAAACTTAAGATTTATTGTATAGAAAACTTTAAACCTTAGACTTTAAACCATTTTGTTTACATCCAATTACTATCGGAAGTTTCTATTTCGTACAACCAAAGGTTGACTTGTTGTTTTACTATTGAATAATTCCCTAACTGAAAAATGATATTTCCTCCTGCAGTATGCAATATTATGGAACCAATATCCAACTTTTTATGCCAGAAAAGCTGCGAAGTTGTAATCGCTTGTATTTTACTGGGCTCAATAATATCATTACTGATATCCCAAGCGCCACTTTGTTTTATTATAAAATGCTCATGGATGAATAATCGATTATTTTTAAATTTAAAATATTGGATTAATCCAATAATAACTACATACACCGGCACTACATAACTGTATTCAAAAAATACTGGTTCAAGCCAATACCCAATCGCCAAAAATCCCAACAAAGGTACTCCTATTGAAAGAAAAACAGAAAAAACAAGTTTACGAAAATTAGGCTGAAGCATTAATCCTTTTTCAGGAATTTTATGAAACAATAATTTCAATATCGAATCTCTCTCAGTCTCATTGCATCCTGGAATTTCTATTACTGATTTTCGTTCTTCCTTTTCTCCACCGGTTGCTTGTTTGATTTTTAGTTCCAGAATTCCCATTTTCTTCTGGAAATAATTTCTGGTAACGGTTGTAATCTGAACTTTTTCAGGTTTGATGATGGTGCTTTTCGAATTCAACAACCCAAAAGACAACAACAAAGACCCTTTTTGTCGGGTTATTTTATAATCATAATATTTGAAAACGATTCGTATTATATTTACAACTAATACAATTCCAAACAATAACAGTATCGACATTAAAATAGTTTGCAACACTAGGTTTTTATCGATGTAAGACCCTACTTTTTCTTTGTAAACATTACTTTCGTCTCCAAAATTTTGAAAATTCTCGTAAATCGTACTAAAGAAAATCACCAATAAAGCAATACTTCTACCATAATTAGAAGTTACTCCTACTTTCAGCAAACTCAAAAAACTTATTTTTATGAATGGATGCGCTGCTTCAAATAGTTTTTGCTCGGTTTCCTCCAATGAAGTTTCTTCAGTTCCAATTGTATGCTGCGTTTCTTCATTTTCCAACAAACGGAATTTCAGTTCTAAAGCCAATTCATGCGAAATCGCTTTGATAGCGCCTTCTTTTTTATTGCTACCGGCAGTGTCTACATCCAATTCATAAACACCAATTAACTTTTGAATAAAAGACTGATTGATATTTACCTGTTGGATTTTACGCAGCTGAATCGCAGTTTTGGTTTTATTGAAAACGCCATCCGTAATAATGAATTCTTCATTTTCGGCATCCAAAAAGAAAGTAAAATTCAGGTATTTTAAATAGGAAACAACTCCAATACTTACAAAGACAGTTGTCATCCCAAGGAAAAAATACAATTTATTAACCTCGTCAAACTTGAAAATCCAAATCACAATCATAGGCCACAAGGCTCTTGCATATTGCTGAAGCGTATAAAAAAACATCACTAAAATCCCTATTACAGATTGCCTTTGAGGCTGGCTAAAATCAGCTATCATTACAGTTGCTTTTGTATTTTCCTCATCAACAATTGTTTGATATTTTCGGCTTGTTCTTTCTTGATTCCGGGGATTTCAATATCACTGGAACTTCCGCCGGCAGTAAAAACTTCAATTTTGGCCAGACCAAAATAACGTGAAATTAATCCTTCATGCAACGCTACATGTTGCACTCTATTATAAGGAATTATGATGGTGTTTGTAGCAATAATTCCGTGTCTAAAAAGCACATCGTGTTCCCTAAATGCAAATCCTTTTTTTTGGAATCCAATATAAGAAAATACAATAATCAAAAGTGAAAGTATCGGAATTACGATTCCTAAAATCAACCAGACTCTTCCTGAAAACAGCTCTGGCTTAAAAATAGAAATTAATACCGGAACAAGAATAAGTATTCCTATAATTATGGCAATATTCAGTAAAACCACTCTTAAATATTTAGGATGCAAATTCGTAAAAATGACTTCCTCAAATTTAGGAAGTTGACGCATATCAATCGTTTCGTTTGTGAAATTTTCCATTTGTAAATTTTAGTTTAAAGTTTAAGGATTAAAAAGTTTAAAGTTCTTGATCGAAACAACTTTAAACCTTAAACCTTAAGCTTTTTTATGGCAACCATTTTTTCTCAAAATTCGGCTTTCTTTTCTCGAGGAATGCATTTCGACCTTCTTTGGCTTCTTCAGTCATATATGCAAGTCTTGTGGCTTCACCAGCAAAAACCTGTTGTCCCACCATTCCGTCATCCGTAAGATTCATGGCAAATTTTAGCATTTTAATAGCCATTGGTGATTTATGCAAAATTTCCTGTGCCCATTCATAAGCTGTATCTTCTAATTCTGCATGCGGAATCACAGCATTTACCATTCCCATATCCATAGCATCCTGAGCCGAATAATTACGCCCCAAAAAGAAAATTTCGCGTGCTTTTTTCTGACCAACCATTTTGGCTAAATAAGCCGAACCATAACCACCGTCAAAACTCGTTACATCAGCATCCGTTTGTTTGAAAATGGCGTGTTCTTTACTTGCCAAAGTCAAATCGCACACCACATGCAAACTGTGTCCGCCACCTACAGCCCAACCGGGAACCACAGCAATAACAACTTTTGGCATGAATCGAATTAAACGTTGTACTTCTAAGATGTTCAAACGGTGCTGCCCGTCATCACCCACGTAGCCTTGATGTCCACGTGCGTTTTGATCGCCACCACTGCAAAAAGAATACACGCCATCTTTAGAAGAAGGCCCTTCAGCAGAAAGTAAAACTACTCCTATTGATGTGTCTTCCTGTGCATCATAAAAGGCATTATACAATTCGGCAGTTGTTTTTGGACGAAACGCATTGCGCACATCTGGTCTGTTGAACGCAATTCTGGCAACGCCATTGCATTTCTTATAAGTGATATCTTCGTATTCTTTAGCAGTGATCCAATCCATTACAATTGATTTAAATTATTTTAGTGTAAAAATAAATCATTTTTTACATTTTATCTATTCTATTTAGCCAAGCTTATGGTAATCCTTCTCTGATTAAAGGCTTCAAAACGTTAAAAAATAATTAAAAAACAGCATTTTAACAGTAGCCAATTCAAATTATTTTTAATTTTAGATCAAGCTAATCAGATTAATACAATATTATTTATCTTGATTAATTATTGATTCTTCACTGATTTATTAACCTAAAAAAAGAATGTATTGAATACCATTAAAAATGTTGTCGCTCCTTTTTCTACGGTAATAACTTATAAAAATATTTTCAAAGCCCCGATTAACGAGTTAATGCAACAACCATTTGCCCCAGCAGTAAAAAATAAAAAGTAACACCTACGGTTAACTAAAGAGCTATTTTTCTTGTTCTTGCAAAAGCGAGACATTAATAAACGATTGTTTTAGAAAATTATCTTCCAATATATACAAAACCAACGGCCTTATCGTGAAATTATTTCTTAACTCGTAAGCAAGTGATTGTACATTTAAAGACATACTATACTTTAAAGTACTTTACGCTTAAGTCAATATTTTTAAAATAGTATAGAACATACTATTGTTCTTAAAGGCGGATAAAGCTACTTTAACTTCAAATTTATTTTAGTGCTGCTCGAATTTAATATTCTAAAACAGCATTAAAAAGAGAAAGACTAACCGTTACGATTAGTCTTTCTTTTTTTATTCCTTAATCAAGTAAATTCCGTCCTCCTTGATTTCGATTAATTTCTCTCGATACAAAGCACCAATCGCTTTCTTAAAAGTTTTCTTACTCATTTTCAAAACCGTTTTAATGTCTTCCGGATGCGAATTATCAGTCAAACGCAAGAAACCTCTACTGGCTCTCAACTCATCAAGAATTTTCTCTGCATTCGGTTCGATACTTTGATATCCTTGTACCTGCAATGCCACATCAATTTTATTATCAGGTCGAATCGTTTTGATGTATCCTCGCATGCGGTCTCCCGTACGAATCGCATCATCATAGACTTCATCTTTGTACATCAAGCCTTTGTACTTTTCGTTGATGATCACGTTAATTCCCAATTCAGTAATATGAGAAACGATTAAATCTACCTCTTCGCCTTTTTCAACCGTAAGGTGATCATTTTTTAAAAACTGATTCAATTTACTGGAAGCCACCAAACGATTGGTTTTCTCGTCCATATAAAGGTACACTAAGTAGCGTTTCCCTTTTTCCATAGGACGCGCCTGCTCTTTAAATGGAACCAAAATATCTTTTTCCATTCCCCAATCCATAAAAGCACCAATTTGATTGGTATAATTCACACGCAAAAGTGCAAATTCATTCAATAAAATATAAGGTTCTAATGTCGTGGCAACGGGTCTTTCTTCATGGTCCAAGTACACAAAAACAATCAACTCCTCCCCTATTTCAAATTCGTTTGGCACGTATTTGTTAGGCAACAGAATATCATGTATTCCTTCTGGATCTTGTTCTGGATTTCCCAGAAACAAACCCACTTTGGTATCGCGTAATATGGTAAGCGTATTGTATTTTCCTATTTCAATCATTTTCTTTCAATTTCTAAAACGCAAAGGTACGAAGTTTGAAAATAGTAAATTAAGAAACTGTCCACAAAAAACAAAGCTCAAATGCAATGGGAATTTTCTTTTTTAGGAGCCTGATTTTGCGTTGTTTCATCATATAGATATGTTAATTTAGCCAGCGCAGAAACTTAGCATTTCTATTATGTACTAAAATGATTTTTAAAAACTTAATATTTTACAACTCAATTGTTTTAAACAAACAAAAAAGCTCCGCAATTTGCGGAGCTTTCTATATTCAAAAAATTTGAAGAAATTATTTTTTCTCTGATTTTTCCATTTTAGCTTTCAATGCAGCTAACATATCATTGTTATCTCCTAAAGTTGCAGCTGGTGCATTATTAGATGAGTTCGATGAAGTGTTTTCAGAAACTGCTTTCACATTTTTCTCTTCTTCTTCACGGAAGATAGCAGTGTGAGATGCAACTACTCTTTTGAATTCTTTGTTGAATTCGATTACTTTGAAATCAGCTGAATCACCTTTTTTCAATTTCTTTCCGTCTTCTTTTTCAAGGTGACGAGTAGGAATGAAAGCAACGATATCATCTCCGAATTCTACAGTAGCTCCTTTGTCAACAATTTCAGAAATTTCACCGTTGTGGATCGTTCCTACAGCGAAAGAATCTTCATATTGATCCCAAGGATTAGCAGTAGTTTGTTTGTGACCTAAAGATAATTTACGACCATCAACATCTAATTCTAATACAACTACATCAAGTTTTTCACCAACATTTACAAATTCTGATGGATGCTTGATTTTCTTAGTCCAAGATAAGTCAGAGATGTAAATTAATCCATCAATTCCTTCTTCTAATTCTACGAAAATTCCAAAGTTTGTAAAGTTTCTAACAATACCTGAATGCTTAGAAGCTACAGGGTATTTAGAAGTGATATCAGTCCAAGGATCTTGAGACAATTGTTTGATACCTAATGACATTTTACGATCATCTCTATCTAATGTTAAGATAACAGCTTCAACAACATCACCTACTTTTACGAAATCTTGAGCAGAACGTAAATGAGTAGACCAAGACATTTCAGAAACGTGAATTAAACCTTCAACACCTTCAGCAACTTCGATGAAAGCACCGTAATCAGCGATTACAACTACTTTTCCTTTTACTTTGTCTCCAATTGCTAATTTAGCATCAAGAGCATCCCAAGGGTGTGCGTTTAATTGTTTCAATCCTAATTGTATTCTTGTTTTTTCGTCATCGAAATCAAGGATCACAACATTTAATTTTTGGTCTAATTCTAATACTTCAGATGGGTGGTTGATTCTTGACCAAGAAAGGTCAGTAATGTGAATCAATCCATCAACTCCACCTAAATCAATAAAGACACCATAAGAAGTAATGTTTTTAACAACACCTTCTAATACTTGTCCTTTTTGTAATTGACCGATGATTTCTTTTTTCTGGATTTCAATATCTGCTTCAATAAGCGCTTTATGAGATACAACAACATTTTTGAATTCGTGGTTGATTTTCACTACTTTGAATTCCATCATTTTGTTCACATATACATCATAATCTCTAATTGGCTTAACGTCAATTTGAGATCCTGGTAAGAAAGCTTCAATTCCGAAAACATCAACAATCATACCCCCTTTAGTTCTGCATTTTACAAAACCATTAACGATTTCTCCTGTTTCGTTAGCCGAAATAACTCTATCCCATGATTTGATAGTACGTGCTTTTCTATGAGATAATACTAATTGACCTGTTTTATCCTCACGGATGTCAATCAATACTTCTACAGTATCACCTACTTTTAAGTTTGGGTTGTAACGGAATTCATTCAATGAGATAACACCTTCCGATTTTGCGTTGATATCAACGATAACGTCTCTATCAGTAATTCTAACAACTGTTCCATCAACTACTTCTTCTTGATCTGTAGCGATAAATGTTTTTGAAACTAGTTCTTCGAATTCTTTTAAGTTTTTTTGATCAACTGCATCAATACCTTCTTCGAAATTGTGCCAGTTAAAATTTGCTAAAAACTCTTCTTGTGATTTTACTTGTTCAGACATGCTGATTAAAATTTGTATTCTGTATTCTCTCGAGTTTCTTACTGTGATAGAAAACAACAGAAGTTGTTTGTATAATTAATTGAACCCTGAAGGAAACTCCTATTCACCAAAAGGTCTGCAAAGATACTATATCTTTATTTACTTGTCAAGCTTTTTAAACAAGAAAACAAATAATTAAGAAACAATAAACAATTGAATTCCAGCAACAAAGCTTTACATCACTTTTATAGTATCGCTATCCCTTATGTAATAATCTCCTCACACTACTATGATCACATCTAATTTAAAGGTATTATTCAAATTTTACAATAATTTTTAGCTAAAAAACCCGATAGCTTGGGATTGGTATCGGGTAAGAATTATTTAAAAAAAATGTTTAGTGATTTAATTTTTCAACTATTTTTGGATCGTGTTTGTATTTAAAAACAAAAGGAAAAACTAAAGCCAGCACCAATGCATATCCAGCAAATGTTAGCCATATACTCTGCCATTCTTTACTTCCATCTGCTAAAGTAAAATATTTCTGTATAATATATCCGCTGGCAAAACTGCCTATCAAGGCACCAAAACCATTCACCATCATCATAAATAACCCTTGCGCACTGCCTCTAATTTTCGAATCGGTTTGTGTTTCTACAAATAAAGATCCAGAAATATTAAAGAAATCAAAAGCCATTCCGTAAACAATGCAAGACATTATAATCATCCACAATCCATCTGAAGGGTTCCCAAAAGCAAAGAGTCCAAAACGCAACACCCAAGCCAACATACTGAACAACATCACATATTTAATACCAAATTTTCTAAGAAAAAATGGAATCGCTAATATAAATAAGGTTTCTGAAACTTGTGAAATCGACATGATTATAGCAGGATACTTAACTGCAATAGTATTTTTATACGCATCAACAGTAGCAAAGTCATGAATATAAGTATCTCCATAGGCGTTTGTCAATTGTAAAGCAGCTCCTAATAACATCGAAAAGATAAAGAAAATAGCAAATTTTTGTTGTTTAAACAGTTCAAAAGCATTCAATCCTAAAGCATTTACAAATGATGTTGTTTTCTCCCCTTTGCACATCGGCGGACATTTAGGCAGTGTAAAAGCATAAATTCCTAATAAAAATGAAACTATTCCAGCAATATAAAATTGATTCGCTGAAGTCTCATTGTGGGTCAAACTAACTACCCAAAGTGCAACAATAAAACCTATTGTTCCCCAAATCCGAATTGGTGGATAATCTTTCACCACATCCCTGTCTTTAGCAATTAAGGCATTGTAAGCAACTGTAATAGATAAAGAAATCGTTGGCATATAGAAAAACATATTGACTAACATTACCCAAAAAAAGGTAGTAGGATTATCAACTTGCGGCAAGTAAAACAAAGCACATGCGCCTAGAAAATGAAGCAAACCATACAATTTTTCAGCATTTATAAATCGATCTGAAATAATTCCTGTTAGTGCAGGCATAAAAACAGATGAAATTCCCATAGTTGAAAAAATGATTCCAAACTCAGTTCCTGACCAGTTTTTATTATTAAACCAATAAGCTCCAATAGTGAGTAACCATGATCCCCAAATAAAAAATTGAAGGAAGTTCATTATTATCAATCTATTCTTAATTCCCATGAGATGAATTGTTTTATTTTTTAAAAATTAACAGGGCGTAAATCTACTATTAAAAATGAGATTGGCAACTAATTATATCGTTTTAGTAATTCCGTTTACTAATTCTAAAACGAGCTCAAATTGTTGCTCACGCGACAAATGTGAATTATCTATTTCTACCGCATCTTCTGCCTTTACTAAAGGCGAATCTTCTCGATGGGTATCAATGTAATCACGCTCTACTACATTAGTCAATATTTCTTCAAAAGTGACACAATCTCCTTTTTTTACCAACTCATCATAACGCCTTCTTGCTCTTGTAGTTGCACTAGCCGTCATGAATATTTTAAGTTCCGCCTCGGGAAAAACTACAGTGCCAATATCTCTTCCGTCCATTACAATTCCCTTGTCTTTCCCCATTTGTTTTTGTTGTTCCACCAGTTTGGCTCTAACTTCAGAGACTTCGGCTACTTTACTAACAAAATTAGAAACTTCTATCGTTCTGATTTCAGCTTCAACATTTGTATCATTCAAATACATTTCGGCACAACCCAAATCCATATTGAATTTGAATTGCACTTTTATATTTGAAAGAGTACTAACTAAGGCTTGTTTATCAAAGAATTCAGTACTGATGTATCCGTTTTGCATTGCAAAAAATGTTACGGCACGATACATCGCTCCGGTATCTACAAAGACGTATCCTAAATGATTTGCTAGTTGTTTGGCTAAAGTACTTTTTCCTGTGGATGAAAAACCGTCAATGGCGATAGTAATTTTTTTATTCAAAATATAAAATTTAAAGTTCTGTGTTATATCAAAATCATTATTGAAAATTAACCGTTAATCCAAATAGGCTTGTATTTCCAGCTAATGTATATCTGGAATACGAATAATTGAATTTTAATTTATTTAATTTAAGACCAAATCCCAATGAAACGCCTGAAAAATTGCGTTGTTCCAGTAATCGTAGTTCCTCGGCTCGTCGAAAATTATATCCCACTCGCAAGTTAAATGCTTTTTTAGGAAAGAGTTCTACCCCAACAATTACATGTCGCAACGCATTATTTACAAATGAAACGTTCTCCTCAGTTGATTCTCCATTAAAGGACGATTCTGATCTGGCAGGATTCGAAAAAGCAATATTCCATTCTTGCAAATTCTCTACCGTAAGATGCCAGCGAATGGGTACATTCTCTAATTCCTGAGATACTCCAGCAATAATTTCTAGCGGCAGTTTTTCATTGGTACCATTGTAAGTAGAAAATTGAGTTCCAATATTTCGAATGGCTAATGCCCAGTTTACATCATTTTTTTCATCTATAAATAAAGCTCCTATATCTAAAGCTCCTCCAAATGAATGATAGGTTTCTAAGCTGGAAGATATCAATTTTGCACTGGCACCAATATGAATGTCGGTGTAAGGAATGTTGTAGGCATACCCAACAGAAAGCGCTATTTCGCTCCCGGTAAATGATGCTGTAGGCTGTCCATTTTCATCATATCCTTCAAAATTACCATAGTTAACATAATTTACTCCCGCCTGAAAGGTTTGTAAATGACGATCGTATGTGTAAGCATAGGAGGCGGTACCATATGTGACTTCTTTATAATAACTTCCATAATTTAAAGCCAAATGATTGTCCATTTCTGCATTTATGGTTGCTGGATTAAAATGGGCTTGATTAACGTCATCGTCATAAATCGTAATCACTTTTCCACCCAATGCTGCTTGTCTTGGCGAAGTCACCAAGTTCAAAAACTGATAGGCATACTTCCCTCCTATTTGGCTGTAAGACGCAGCAAAGACTAAAAGAAACGAATATAATAAAAGTTTTTTGAGCATGCTTTGTAGTGCAGTTTACGAATGGTAAAACGCAAAGGCGAAGATAAAATTATAAATAAAATAAATTGCAACTTTGAAACTTATAATTACAAATAAAAAAATCCAAATCCCTTTTCTTGAATATCAAGTTTTGGAAGTTGGATTTTTCAATTCAGAACTTGTTTCTATTACAAATCCTTAGCATTTTTGACTTTCTGATCAGTCAAAGCAAATTTCAAGACTTCACTCATTTCTTTCACATAATGAAAGGAAAGCCCCTCAAGGTATTCTGGTTTTATTTCATCAATATCACTTTTATTCTCCTGACACAGAATAATTTCCTTAATATTAGCTCTTTTAGCTGCCAGAATTTTTTCTTTGATTCCGCCTACTGGCAACACTTTCCCACGCAAGGTGATTTCTCCTGTCATGGCAAGGTTTTTCTTCACTCGTTTTTGTGTAAACAATGATACTAATGAAGTTAACATTGCAATTCCCGCACTTGGCCCGTCTTTAGGAGTAGCTCCTTCTGGAACGTGTAAGTGAATGTTATATTTTGATAATATCTCTGAATCCAACCCTAAAAATTTAGCATTTGCTTTGATATATTCTAAAGCAATAGTTGCAGATTCTTTCATAACCGTACCTAAATTTCCAGTTATGGTCATGGTCCCTTTTCCTGGCGAAAGCAACGATTCTATAAACAGAATGTCACCTCCAACAGAGGTCCAAGCCAAACCAGTTACTACTCCGGCAACATCATTATTCTCGTATTTATCTCTCTCTAACCTTGGGACACCCAATGTTTTTATTATGTCTGCGTCTGTTACTTTTTTGTTATATTCTTCTTCCATCGCAACAGATTTAGCCGCATTACGAATCACTTGAGCAATCTTAGCTTCTAAACCTCGTACCCCAGATTCACGCGTGTATCCTTCAACAATTTTTTCTAGTTGTTTTTTTCCAATAGTCAAATCTTTTGTAGTCATACCATGTTCTTTCAATTGTCTTGGAAACAAATGCTGACGCGCAATTTCTACTTTTTCTTCAATTGTATACCCTGACATTTTGATGATTTCCATTCTGTCTTTCAACGCAGGTTGAATGGCAGCCATATTATTAGACGTAGCAATAAACATCACTTTTGACAAATCATACCCCATTTCAAGGAAATTATCATAAAAAGAATTATTCTGTTCCGGATCTAAAACTTCCAGTAATGCTGATGATGGATCGCCTTGATTACTATTTGATAGTTTATCGATTTCATCCAAAACAAAAACTGGGTTTGAGGTTCCCGCTTTTTTCAAACTTTGAATGATTCGACCCGGCATAGCACCAATGTATGTTTTTCTGTGTCCGCGAATCTCCGCTTCGTCCCGCAAACCACCAAGGGAAATTCTAACATATTTTCGACCCAATGCTTCTGCGATAGATCGACCAATGGAGGTTTTTCCTACTCCCGGAGGTCCTGTCAAACAAATAATGGGAGACTTCATATCATTTCGCAATTTTAAAACCGCTAAATGTTCTATCATTCTTTTCTTAACATCTTCAAGACCAAAATGATCTCTGTCCAGAATTTTTTGTGCTCTCTTTAAATCAAAATTATCTTTGGAGTACTCGTCCCAAGGCAGTTCTAAAAACAACTCTAAATAGTTTCTTTGAATCCCAAAATCAGGTGCTTGTGGATTCATGCGACGCATTTTAGACAGTTCTTTGTCAAAATGTTTCTTGGTTTTCTCGTCCCATTTTTTGGTTAAAGATTTTTGCAACATTTCATCCATTTCCTCTTCCTGAGAAACGCCACCCAATTCTTCCTGGATAGTTTTCATTTGTTGATGAAGGAAATATTCGCGTTGTTGCTGGTCTAAATCGAATCGAACTTTAGATTGAATATCGTTTTTTAATTCGAGCTTTTGCAGCTCAATATTCATATATCGAAGCGTCTCTAGAGCCCTTTCTTTCAACTCATTAATTGCTAATAAGTCTTGTTTTTCTTTAACAGACAAATTCATATTTGATGTCACAAAATTGACCAGAAACGATTGACTTTCAATATTTTTTATTGCAAAAGTTGCTTCGCTAGGAATATTTGGGCTCTCTTTAATAATTTGAATCGCTAATTCTTTAATTGAGTCAAGGATGGCAACAAATTCAGTATCGTTTTTCTTAGGTCTTTTTTCAGGGACTTCCTTAATTTTAGCAGTGATATAAGGTGTTTCTCCAATAACAGAATCAATCTCAAACCGTTTTTTTCCTTGAAGAATTACGGTTACATTTCCATCAGGCATTTTAAGCACACGCAAAATACGGGCTACAGTACCTATTTTATGAATATCATCTTTAGTTGGATCTTCATCTTCCTCATTTATTTGAGCAACAACACCAATAATTTTGCCAGCGGCATTAGCATCATTGATTAATTTGATTGATTTATCCCTTCCTGCAGTAATGGGTATCACAACTCCGGGAAATAAAACCATATTTCGAAGTGGTAAAATAGCTAATAATTCCGGTAATGCTTCATTGTTCATTTCCTCCTCGTCTTCAGGAGTCAAAAGGGGAATTAAATCTGCTTCCGAATCAAATTCTTGAAGTGACAGATTGTCAATAGTAAGTATTTTATGATTTGACATATAATTATTTGAGTCTTTTTGTCATTAAAAATTTCATTATTTAAGCAAATATATGATTTCAAAGTAGTCTTTTTATATAAAATCTATCTTTAATCCTCAATATTTGAATAACCATAAATAAGTCAATCTCTGTGCCAAAATATAATATTTTCATCCTATTTCCCTTTAGAAAGTGATATTTAAGAAACAACAAACAATAGCCTAATAAAACAGTTCAGAACACATCAAAAGAAAAAATATAGTTTAATTTTATAAAAGTGTAACAAACGTAAAAACATAGAGTCTTTGTAATAAACTAAAATCAGCTGTTTGAGTTTAACCAACTATAATATCGAAGAATTAATCTTGCTTTGCAGGCAAAAAAATCAAAAAGCACAGTGTGAAGTTTACAATCGCTATGCAAAAGCGATGTATAATGTGTCCTTTAGGATTGTCAAAGATGTTCATTTTGCTGAAGATGTAATGCAGGAAGGTTTTTTAAAAGCATTCACTAAGATTAATGACTATAAACAAGAAGTTGCTTTTGGGGCTTGGTTAAAAAGAATAGTGGTGAACTGTAGTATCGATTTTTACAAAAAAAACAATCAATTCAAACCAGAAGACTTTAATACTATACTTTATAATATTGAAGAAAAGGAATGCGCTTTAACTGAAATTATAAATTTCAATGAGCTAAAAGTAAAACAAATTTTAGAGGTCATAAACTCGCTAAAATACAATTACAGAATGGTACTGACTCTTTTTTTTATCGAAGGTTATGATCAGGAAGAAATCAGCGAAATACTTAATATCAGTTATGTTAATTGCAGAACTACACTGAGCAGAGCCAGGGATTGTTTAAGAAAAAAACTAGAGGAAATATGAAAAAGGAAAATAAAAAACTAGACAAATTATTTGACAAATTTGAGAATCAATGGGATATCGAGACTCTTGAAAGCAATCATGAGGAACGATTTGTAAAAAAATTAAAATCCGAAAAATCGCATTGGAAAAGTTTCGTTTCTATTGGAATCGCTGCATCTATTGTAGTTATGTTAGGACTTTCAATCTTTAATACTACTCCTGAGAAAACAGAAGAATTGCAATTTGCGTCGAAAGAAACCAAACAAACAGATTCTATTTTTACCGTTTTAATTGAAAATGAATTAGAGAAAATAAGAGCGAAAAAATCTCCTGAAAATGAAAAAATAATTTCAGATGCGCTCATACAAATGAGAAAATTAGATAGTGATTATGAAAAAATAATTAAGGAATTAGAAACAAATGGAGAAAGTAAACAAATTATTTATGCGATGATCAGCAATCTTCAAACACGAATTTCTTTTTTACAAAATGTATTGTTACACATTGAAAACAATGAAAAATTAAAAAACATATTTGATGAAAAAACAGTTTAAACTACTCCTGTTATTAGTTTTAATTCCATTTGTAGGATTTTCAAATGATCCGGATTACATCCATACCCAACAAAAAACCATTAAAAAAACCTATTTCGTAAATTCGGATGCGGGTCTTTATATCGATAACTCATACGGTACTATTTCAGTAACAACTTGGGATGAAGATAAAACCGAATTGGATATTATCATAAAAGTGAGTGGTGACAACGAAAACTGGGTCAACCAACGCATCAACGATATTGATGTTGCTATAATTCCGCTGAAAGGGATGATTACTGCAAAAACTATTTTAGGAAACTCCAGTTATAAGAGTAATGGTAAAAACAATAGTTTTCAGATCAATTACACGCTCAAAATACCAAAAAATGGAAGTGTAAAACTCCATAATAAATATGGAAATATCACTACATCGGATTTGTTCGCTGAAGCAGAAATTAAATGTAAATATGGTAAAATAGCTCTAGGCAGATTAACTGGAAACTCCAGTAACATCCTAGTAGAATATTGTTCTAACTCAAGTATTTCATTTTTAAAAAATGCAACTATTACGGCAAAGTATTCGAATTTAAAAATTGGAGAAGTAACAAAACTCGATTTGGCTTCTGATTATACGGATGTAGACATTCAAGAAAGTGATATTATTAAATACATCAGTAAATATGGAAATATTAAAATTCAGAATGTAAAATCATTAGACGCAACCGGAAATTATCTAACACTCAAAATAGGTGAATTATCCAATACTTTAAAACTGTCCACAAAATATAGCAATGTTACTATTGGAACTATAAATGCAAAAGCCAATACTGTAACTATTGCGGCGGGGTACACCGGATTGAACATTGGATTTGATGCTAATTATGCTTTTGACTTTTATGTGACCGTAAAATATGCCAATTTTAAATATGACAATGATTTAGAATTAAATTCTAAAGAAGACTCAAATAACTTAAAAAAATACAGTGGTTTTTATAAGAAAAAAGGAGTCAATAATGTATCTATACTTTCAGAATACGGAAATGTAATACTACTGAAAAAACAATAATCTTAAATCTTAACTTATGAAAATTTCAATCAAATTATTTGTTAGTTGTTCACTATTACTAACGACAATGACTTATGCGCAAGGGCCGTCTAATCAAAAAATAAAAGGAAATGGTAAAGTAATTTCTGAAAAAAGAACAACGGCTTCTTATGATGGAATTTCAATAATAGGTTTTTTTGATGTCGAATTAGTTTCTGGAAAAGAAGGAAACATTACTATAAAAGGAGAAGATAATTTATTGCCTTACATTAAAGTTGAAGTTGTTGATGAAGTATTAAAAATCTCTACAGAAAAGAACAAATATATCAGTACCAGCAAAGGAAGCCAAATTATCATAACTGTCCCTTTCGAAAACATTAATCAAGTTTCTTTGATTGGCTCAGGTGATGTCATAACTAAAAACAGTATTAAATCGAAATCATTTTCAGCTAAATTAACCGGTTCAGGTGATATGAAATTAGATGTTGAAACTAATGACTTTAATGTTAATTTAAGTGGTTCAGGAGATATTGTTCTAACCGGGAAAACGGAAAATTTCAATAGTGATTTAAATGGTTCTGGTGACATTGATGCAAGTGATTTGAAAGCTAAAAACGCAAAGATTACAGTTTATGGTTCGGGAGACAGTAAAGTTTTCTGCAGCGAAAGCCTACACGCCAGAGTCTCTGGTTCAGGAGATATTGAATACACTGGAGATCCAAAGAAAAAAGACACCAAAGTGAATGGCTCAGGTGCTATATCAAGAACTTAATTCTCCAAAAAGTAAATTATATAAGGTGTTTTATAAATTTAAAACACCTTTTTTTGGAACTCTTCTTAATAATAAAACTGCCAAAACAAAGAATGTACCAAGGAATACAATTGCTAATCTTGGACTTCCGGTGATTTGATCTATTACTCCATAAATAATCATTCCAATAACAATTCCGATTTTTTCAGCAACATCATAAAAACTAAAAAAAGAAGCTGTGTCTTGGGTCTCTGGCAATAATTTTGAATACGTTGAACGCGATAAAGCTTGAATTCCTCCCATTACAAGCCCCGCCATCCCAGCCATAACATAAAAATGTATTGGTAAGGTTATAAAAAATGCAAGGGCACAAAATACCACCCAAATACAATTAATTACAATTAAAGTTGGAATATTTCCAAATTTCTTAGAAGCATTTGAAGTTAGCACCGCACCAACAACAGCTATTAATTGTATAATTAAAATGCAAATAATTAAACCTGTGGTACTTTCAGCTTTTGAAGACCAAGTGATTTCTTGTGCGCCAAAATAAGTGGCAACAAGCATCACCGTTTGTACGGCCATACTGGAAACAAAAAAACTTCCTAAATACCGTCTTAACGGTACATTGTCTTTCAATAAAATCCAAACTTTTTTTAACTCTTTAAAACCATTAAACACAATATGGTGTGTTACTTTACTATTAGCATTCTTATTCCCTTTTGGCAAAAAATAATAGGTATACTGACTGAATAATATCCACCAAACTCCTACCATAATAAATGAATATCGCATGGCTTTCATGGCAGCTTCCCCATCTGTTCCTGTAATTGCAAAAAGTTTTGGTTTCATAATCATCGCTAAATTGATAATCAATAAAAGAACACTTCCGATATAACCGAATGAATATCCTTTGGCACTAATTTTATCTTGTTGAGCTACGTAAGCAATGTCTGGCAAATAGGAATTATAAAAAACCAAACTTCCCCAATACCCAATTAAACCAAGAAAGTAAAATGCTAAACCAAGGTATATATTTTCAAGGTTGAACCAATACAATCCCATGCACGACAATGCTCCCAAATAGCAAAAGAATTTCATGAATGATTTTTTATCGCCAACATAATCAGCGATTCCGGATAATAAAGGCGAAATAAAAGCGACCAATAAAAATGCAAAAGCGGTAACAAAACTGATTAAAGCTGAATTTTTAAGATCTAAACCAAAAACATCAATATAATGATCTCGTTCCGAAAATAAAGCTTCGTAAAAAATTGGAAATACAGCAGAAGCGATGGTCAGCGTGTAAACTGAATTTGCCCAGTCATAAAAAGCCCAAGCGTTTAATAATTTTTTACTTCCTTTAGGTAAATCAGCCATGTTTATTTTATTTATGTTGCGAATTTATTTAATTTTTATTGATAAAATCCAAAAAACAACTTTATTTGATATTAACAATTCGTCATAATTGTAATGTATTTAGAAGTCGCAAAATAGTATAACAAAAAAGGCTACTCTCACTTGAGAATAGCCTTTTTAAATGTTCGAAAAAGAACACTATATTTTCAAATTCTTATTTGTAAATGATACCAACTTTAGCTGCTAAAGCTTTAGCTTCAGGAATTAATGCTTTTAAATTAGCAATTCTTGTGGCATCAGATGGGTGCGTACTCATAAATTCTGGTGGTGCTTGACCTGAAGATTTTGCAGCCATTCTAGACCAGAAAGTAATAGATTCCTCCGGATTATAACCTGCAATTGCCATTAAAGTCAAACCAATTTTATCTGCTTCCGTTTCATGATTTCTACTAAAAGGAAGCATTACACCAAACTGAGATCCTAATCCATATGCTTGACCCCATATTTGTTGTGTTTGTTCACTTTTACCTCCAGTCGCTACTGCAACACCTACCGCTCCTAATTGTTGCAATTGAGAAGCACTCATACGTTGAGCACCATGATTAGCTAATGCGTGAGATACTTCATGTCCCATTACGGTAGCCAAACCAGAATCATTCAATGTTACTGGCAAAATCCCTGAATAAACAACAATTTTCCCTCCCGGCATACACCAAGCATTAACTTCTTTATTGTCAATTAATTTATATTCCCAACGGTAATCCTGCAGATATTGTGTTTGGCCTAAATAGGTTAAATATTTTTCTGCTGCCGCTTTAATTCGCATCCCAACTGCTTCCACTTTTCTAGCCTCTGCAGTTCCAGTAATTACTTTATTTTCCTTTAAAAAAGTACCATATTGTTGAAAAGATGTTGGAAACAGTTCGCTATTAGAAACAAAATTTAGACTTTTCTTCCCTGTAAGAGGATTTGTAGCACACGAATAGATTAATCCTACTGCAAACACTCCTATTAATAAATGCTTTTTCATAATTTTAGATTTTAAATATTACACAAAAATACAAGTATTATATACTTTTATATTTATATAATTAAATATAAAAGTATCAACATTATTGTTATTTACCAATAATATGTAAAGCTGTAAACTCTTTATCAACAATTAAATAGCCGTCCTTTTCTAAAGTACTGCTATCAAATGAAACTTCTACATTGTCAATTTCGATTGTACTAACTTTAAACGGTAATCCGATAAAATTTATTTTATACTTAGAATAAGTAGTGTCAAATTTTCCTTCTTTATGAAGCTGTATAATTAGTTCTTTTTCTTTACCCGTGGCTTGAAAGGATAAAAAACTATACCGCCCTTTTTTATAATCATACCCATCCTGAGCATCTTCATAAACCACTGACTTCTCTTTCCCTTCTTTATAATAAATATCTAAAGTTAATTCATCAAATTCTAATTCCCCAACATACTGTTGAACAGGATATTTAGGAATGATTGCACCTGCTTTTACAAAAATTGGAATTTGATCAAACTTAGTATCAACCCAAATTTCTTTTCCGCCTTTTACTACTTCATTGGTCCAATAATTATACCATTGTCCTCTTGGAATATACATTCTTCTTCCTAACGAATTTGGCTCTAAAATGGGGCAAACTAATATTTGATTTCCAAAAACAAATTCATCATTTCTATAATGTGTTTGAATATCTTCCTGATCATAATACACCAAAGGCTTCAACATTGGAATTCCTTCTTCTATATATTGCCAGAACATGGTATATAAATAAGGCAATAATTGGTACCTTAAATTTACAAATTTTCTAGTAATATCTATCACTTCTTCATCAAAAGCCCAAGGTTCCTGATCTCCGTGATCTCCTGACGAATGCGTTCTGCAAAAAGGATGAAAAACACCTAATTGAATCCAACGGGCGTACAACTCACCCGAAGGTTGTTCTGCAAATCCTCCGATGTCAGAACCAGTGAAACCCATGCCCGAAATAGACATACGTTGTACCTGAATATTGGCAATCCATAAATGTTCCCAAGTGGCAACATTATCACCAGTCCAAGAAGACGTGTAGCGTTGTGCTCCAGCGTATGCGGATCTTGTGATTACAAAAGGTCTTTTTGGATAAGCAAATCGTTTCACACCGTGATAGGTAGCTCTAGCCATTTGGGTACCATAAATATTATGTGCCTTCCTATGACTGCAAGGGTTCCCATCGTAATCGTGACGCACATCCATAGGAAATGTTTTATTAGGAACCTCCATTACTGCGGGTTCATTCATATCATTCCACACTCCTTTTACACCAATTTCCGAAATTAATTCTTTAAACAAACCAGCCCACCATTCTCGTACTGCAGGATTTGTATAATCCGGAAAATTACATTCTCCTGGCCAAACTTTCCCTTTCATGTAAGGACCATCAGCTCTCTTACAGAAATAATCATTTTTCAAGGCTTCTTTATATATAGCGTATTCTTTGTCAATTTTTATTCCCGGATCAATAATTACTACTGTTTTGAAACCATCTTCGGCTAATTCAGCTACCATTCTTTTGGGATCGGGAAAATATTCTTTATTCCAAGTAAAACATCGAAAACCTTCCATATAATCAATATCCAAATACAGGGCATCGCATGGAATTTTCAATTCTCTGAATTTAGCAGCCACTTCTTTTAGATTACTTTCAGGATAATAACTCCATTTGCATTGGTGGTATCCAAGTGCCCAAAGTGGGGGTAATTCCGGTTTACCGGTTAAATGAGTGTATGTAGTGACAACATCCTGCATTTCTGGTCCGTAAATGAAATAATAATTCATTTCTCCCCCTTCGGCCCAGTAACTGGTAACGTTTCTTCGTTCGTGACAAAAATCAAAATAAGTTCTGAAGGTGTTGTCAAAGAAAATTCCGTAGGATTGTTTATTTTGTAGACCAATATAGAATGGAACTACTTTGTATAAGGGCTCTTGATCTTTTTGAAATGCATATTGATCTGTAGCAAAATTTTCCAGTCTTTTTCCTTTCAAATTGAGCTGGGTGGCTTTATCGCCTAATCCGTAAAAGCATTCGCCATCTTTAGAAGCTTTACTCATTTTTACGATGTTCCCACCATATTCATAGCTTTCTTCCCAATGAAAGCCCAATTCATCCTCTAAAATGATGTTTTCCTCCAAATCATAAATAGATACTCTCATATCGATTTTTTGAATTCTACAATTCACTTTACTGGTTTTTATTTGGTAATAATCTTCTACTTCAGAGACTTCCAGAAAATTATATCCATGAGAATGATTTTGATCTACAGCATAAGAAAAATCATTACTAAAATACCCTTTTGTAGTAAACCTAAAGCGAATTAAACTATCTCTTAATACCGTAACTTTTAATATGACACTATTATCGGTGTGAAAAGATATAGAGTCAACTTCATGTTCATAAGAAACTATTTTTGTAGGGTATAAATCACCTTTATATTCTAATTCTGTATTTGTAATCATTTTTTATGTAATTAATTAAAATCTGCTTTTGGAACTCAAACTTACAAAAATACTTTTTAAGGAGTTATCTATCTGCGTTTTATTCGCGAAAACGTTATAGTTATAATGTCATAAGATCAGTAGCAATTTTCTTTTTTTAATACCAAAGACTGGAATTTATATTTTTTGTAAATTATATAATTCTAAAAACAATCACACTTAAAGGTGGTAAAAGTAATTCTATAGAGTAATCTCTGCCATCATAAGGCATGGATTCAATTGTGATTTTTTTAGAATTAGAGACTCCGCTTCCTCCATAAAGTGCAGCATCGCTATTAAAAATTTCCATTAGTTTTCCCTTTTTAGGTAAACCTATTCGATAATTAGGGCGAACAACTTGAGTAAAATTACAAATTACAATCACATCTTGTTTAGTGTCATTTCCTTTTCGGATGAAAGACATTACCGCATTTTGATGATCCGAGTAATTAATCCATTCAAAACCTTCCGGACTAAATTGTTTTTCATGCAACGCAGGTTGGGTTTTATACAATGTGTTCAAATCAGTAATCAATTTTTTGACGCCTGCATGAAGGGGATATTGTAACAAATGCCAATCTAAACTTCCTTCAAAATTCCATTCGTTGCTTTGTCCAAATTCACTTCCCATAAACAATAATTTGGTTCCGGGATGCATAAACATGTAGCCATACAATAATCTTAAATTGGCGAATTTTTGCCATTCATCACCTGGCATTCTTCCTGAAATAGATTTTTTTCCATAAACTACTTCATCGTGGGAAAGTGGCAACATAAAATTCTCAGAGAAAGTGTAAGTCATTGAAAATGTCAAATTGTTTTGATGGTACTTTCTATACACTGTATCTTTTTGAAAATATTCTAAAGTATCGTGCATCCAGCCCATCATCCATTTCATTCCAAAACCTAAACCACCAACAGATGTGGGCCTGGAAACCATAGGAAAAGAAGTACTTTCCTCTGCTATGGTTTGTACTCCTTCAAAATTAGAGTACACTGCTTCATTAAATTCCTTGAGAAAACTAATTGTATCTAGATTTTCTCTGCCACCATAAATATTTGGTTCCCATTCACCTTCCTTTCTAGAATAATCTAAGTATAGCATGGAAGCAACGGCATCCACACGCAACGCATCGGCATGATAATGATGCAACCAAAATAAAGCATTACTGATTAAGAAGGAACGCACTTCATTCCGTCCATAATTAAATACTAAACTTTTCCAATCCGGATGATACCCTTTTCTACGATCAGGATGCTCAAAAAGATTTGAACCATCAAAAAAACCTAAACCATGTGCGTCATCTGGAAAATGCGATGGAACCCAGTCCAGAATAACTCCAATTCCCGCTTCATGTAATTTATCAACCAGATGCATGAATTCTTGCGGATTTCCAAAACGGGAAGTTGGCGCAAAATATCCCACCAACTGGTACCCCCAAGAAGGATCGTACGGATACTCCATTATAGGCATAAATTCTACATGAGTAAAGCCTGTTTCTTTTACATAGTTTACTAAGTCTTCGGCAAATTCTAAATAGGTCAAAAATCGATTTTCTTCGGTATGTCGCTTCCAAGATCCTAAATGTATTTCATATACGGAATAGGGTTTGTCCAAACCATTATGATTTTGACGTGTTTCCATCCAGTTATTGTCTTTCCATTTATAATTCAAATCCCAAACTACAGAAGCAGTATGTGGCGGTTTTTCACAGTAAAAAGCAAATGGATCTGCTTTCTCCGTGACAATTCCATTATTATTGGATTCAATTTTATATTTATAGGTTGTTCCTTTTTGAACATTAGGAATAAACCCTTCCCAAATACCGGAAGAATCCCAACGAACTGCTAACGGATGTTCTCCTTGAGTCCAGAAATTGAAATCCCCAACAACTGAAACTGTATGAGCTGTGGGAGCCCAAACCGCAAAGTAAACACCCTCTACCCCATCAACTGAAATGAGATGTGCTCCCAATTTTTCGTAGAGCCGAAAATGTTTGCCTGCTTTAAATAAATCGATATCAAAATCTGTAAAAAGAGAATGCGAAATAACTTTGCTCATATAACAATTATATAATTCTATTTTTCTAAAAAGAATAGAATATTAGTTTAAGAAAAAACAGTTTGTAAATTTACTTTATGATGTAATTATCCGGTATAACTGCTCCTTTTTTAATGACAACAATTCCATCTTTGATAGCGTACAATTCATTAGAAAAATCTTCTAAATGACTGCCTCCATTGATGTAAACATCATTACCAATGCGGCAATTTTTGTCCACAAGGGCATTGTTTATAAAACATCTTTCGCCAATACCTATTAACTGTTTGTTGTTTTTGAGATCCTCATTCATATCACAAATATTCTGATAGAAATCATTTCCCATTACATAACAATTTTGAATTATAGTTCCCTCACCTATTCTGGATCTAATACCAATCACGGAATGATTGATTTCTTTAGCATTCAATATACAACCTTCAGAAATTAATGATTTATCAACCATTGTTTTTTGGAATTTAGAAGGGGGCAATAATCTAGGTCTTGTATAAATTTTGTTGTCGTTATCGAATAAATTAAATTTAGGCAAGTCTTCTGTTAATCCTATATTAGCTTCAAAAAAGGAATCAATATTACCAATATCAGTCCAATATCCTTCGTATTGATAGCTTAATATTTTTTTATGCCCTACAGCTTGCGGGATAATTTCTTTACCAAAATCTTTGGTCTCTTTATTTGACATGATGTCTACCAATAGTTTTTTGTTGAAGATATAGATTCCCATCGAGGCTAAATAATGCTTGCCTTCGTTTTTCATTTGTTCACTCACATCGGATTCCCAATTCGGCAAAAGCTCTTTAGCTGGTTTTTCAATAAAAGACTCAATACAATTTTCAGAATTTGTCTTTAATATTCCAAATTCAGGCGCATCTTTAGCATTCACCGGTAAAGTAGCAATTGTGATATCAGCTTCTCTTTTGATATGTTCTTCTAACATTGCATCAAAATCCATCTGATACAATTGATCTCCGGAAAGTATCAAAGCGTAATCAAAATCATGATTCAAAAAATGTGGCATACATTGTCTAACAGCATCCGCAGTACCTTGAAACCACGTTGGATTATCAGGAGTTTGTTCCGCCGCTAGAATATCAACAAAAGCATGGCTAAAAATACTAAAATTATAGGTATTTTTAATGTGTGCATTTAGAGAAGCTGAGTTAAATTGTGTCAATACAAACATTCTATAAATATCTGAATTCATACAATTTGAAATAGGAATATCAACCAATCTATATTTACCTCCTATTGGTACTGCAGGTTTAGATCTTGTTTCTGTCAATGGATATAATCTGGATCCTTGTCCTCCGCCTAAAATAATTGCAATAACATTTTTCTTTTTAGCTTTCATTTCTTGTTAATTATTAGATTGTACATTTCTATATATTCCAGACAAACACGCTCCCAAGAATGGTCTGTTTTCATTCCTATTTTTCTAATTTTATTGAGATTTGCCTTGTCATCGTAAACGTTTATAGCTCTTTGGATTGAATAACAAATATCTCCAACAGTAGCCTGATCGTGACAAATCCCATTTCCATCATCACCAAAATCGACTACAGTATCTTTCAACCCTCCCGTTCGTCGCACAATAGGGATAGTTCCATAACGAAGAGAATACATTTGGTTCAACCCGCAAGGTTCTACTCTGGAAGGCATTAATAGAAAATCAGAACCCGCATAAATCAAGTGTGCTAATTCTTCATTATAGCCAATAAACGTATTATAATTCCCTTTGTAATCTTGCAACAAACGATTCAATTGATTTTCAATCAAAGTATTTCCGGAACCTAAAATCAAAATATTAATTTGCTGATAGTTCTCTGATAATGAAAGAGCTGCAGCCTGTGGCAATAAATCGCCTCCCTTTTCTTCTAATAATCTTCCAATAAAACTAAAAAGTGGTTTAGTTGGATCTAAATTAAAGAGATTACACAATTTTTCTTTGTTTTCCTGTTTGCCGTTTTCGAAATTTTTAATTGAATAATTTTTTTCCAACATTGCATCTTGCTCAGGATCCCAAACTTCGATATCAATTCCGTTCAAAATTCCTTTGGATTTGTAACGTACCAGATTAAATAATGATTCTAATCCATTGGCTGAATAGTTAATTTCATTTAGATAATTTGGTGAGACTGTCGTAACCGCCCAAGCACATTTGATGGCTACAGCCAATGAATTAATGCACTTATCCCATTCTAAGACTTTCATATGGGACAAATCAAATTCCGGTATATAATGCAATTTATCAAACCCAAACTGTCCTTGATACAAACCATTATGAATGGTAATCATCGAAGGCGTGTTGCGTAGTTTTTTATATTTATGTGAATACAACATCATAAAAGGAATTAATCCGGAATGATGATCATGACAATTGATAACATCCGGAACTTCATTTCTACCTGATATCCAATCTAATGCGGCAATTTGAAAAGATAAAAAACGCTCTATATCATCTTCGTAACCATAAACATCTTTTCGGTCAAATAATTCCGGGATTTCAACCAAATACAACTCAAATCCAAGTATATCAGTTTTTTCTTTAAGAATATTAAAAGGAAAATTAAAGTCTCCCAATTTTACATAACCCCAATGTACACATTCAAAATCATGGTCTTTCTTGAATTTTGTATCATGGCAAGGCACGATTACTCGCACTGAATGTCCCGCATTATTTTGATATTTTGGTAATGCTCCCACCACATCTGCTAAACCACCTACTTTTGCTACAGGATAACACTCTGCACTGATATGAAATATTTCCATATGTGAAATTTTGTTGTTTTCAGTTAATTTGAATACCGTAAAGTATCTATTATTTTCGCCTTTTATGTTAATACCAATAAAAACTTTATAAAAAATACTACTTTTATGTTTTCTAAATTTAGTAAAAAAAAATTAACAATATTACTCGCATGAAAATTTATTGAAATGACAAAAAAAACTTCTATTCATACGCAATCATTGAAAATTCCTAAGATTATCTTATTAACCAGTAAATTAATCTCTTTTATTTCGCCAAAACTAATAACCCTATTTGCTGCCAAATTATTTACTACACCTATAAAACACAAAATTCCAAAAAGAGAATTAGAAATGGAGCTAAATAGTATCCAAAAACTAATTAAGATTCCTACAATTAATAAAGAAATTATCTTATATGAGTATGGGAAAAGTGAAAAGAAAATTTTACTGGTTCATGGTTGGTCTGGCCGAGGCACACAACTATTCAAAATAGCGGATGAATTACTTAAAATGGGATATTCAACTATTAGTTTTGATGCACCAGCACATGGTAAATCACCTGGAAAAACCACTATTATGGTCGACTTTATTGCTTCAATTTTAGAAATAGACAAACAATTTGGACCATTTGAAGCTGCGATTGGCCATTCATTGGGAGGAATGTCTGTTTTGAATGCTATAAAACAAGGGTTAAAAGTAGAGCATGCTGTACTTATTGGCAGTGGCGATATTGTGGAAGATATTATGGATGATTTTGTGGCTAAATTAGAATTGAAACCAAATATAAGTACTCTTCTGCGTTTGCATTTTGAAAAAAAATATGGCGAAAAAATGAACAGCTATTCTGCTTTTCTGGCTGCAAAGGAAATTACAATTCCTGTATTGGTTATCCATGATAATGATGACACGGAAGTTCCGGTAAAAGCAGGAATACACATTCATAAATATTTGAAAAACGGCGCTTTACTGCTCACTAACGGATTAGGACATCGAAAAATTCTGGGTAACACTAATGTAATTAAAAGAACAGTTCAATTTATCCAAAACAAATAACTGTTAAGCAACGTTATATAATATAAAAAAACTTAAAATTATGAAATACCCTTTAGAAAAAACAGAACAAGAATGGAAACAGCAATTGGGAGAGGAACGCTACAAAATTCTTCGACAAAAAGGAACTGAATATCCACATACCGGAACATACAATTTGCACTATGAAAAGGGAACCTATTGCTGTGGAGCTTGCGGTGAGCCTTTGTTTGAAAGCAACTCCAAGTTTGATGCACATTGCGGTTGGCCTTCCTTTGATGAATCTATTCCTGGAAAAGTTGAATATATTTCAGATGTAACACACGGAATGAAACGTACTGAAATCTTGTGTGCCAATTGTGGTAGTCACCTCGGACATGTGTTTGATGACGGACCAACCAAAACCGGACAGCGCTATTGTGTAAATTCTTTATCTGTGGATTTTAAAGAATAATACCATGGACCTATTTGGAAATACTATTGACTGGGCTGAAAAATTAAAACCTATTCTAACAAAATATCAAGGGAGAAAACACCCGTTAGAATACCATAATTTATACCAACTTTTAGTGATGGTGGTTTTATCTGCACAAGATTCTGATGCCCATATCAATAAAATTGCTCCCGCTTTATTTGAAGCATACCCAAATATGAACAGTTTTTCTGTTTCTAATCTTGACGCATTAATCCCCTATATTTCCAGTGTTAGAAACTTTGGTACCAAATCCAACTGGCTATTGGAAATCGCACAAACGATCCAAAAAAACGAAAATATTCCGCTTACTATGGAAGGCTTAACCGCTCTAAAAGGTATCGGAAGAAAATCAGCCAATGTCATCATGCGCGAAGCAAAAGTTCCTGCAACAGGAATAATTGCCGATTTACATGTCATTCGAGTAGCGCCCAGAATTGGATTAATCACAGAAACCAAAGATGGAATTAAAGCTGAAAACAACTCATGCACGTATTACCTAGGGAAATTTGGGATGAAATTGGAATGGCTATTTCATTCTTAGGAAGAGAAATTTGTAGACCACAACCTAAATGTCAAGAATGTTGTATTACTGAAATATGTGCCTACTATAAAAAAATAAAAGGGTAAAAGCGATTCGCTTTTGCCCTTTTATTACTTTTAAAATTATTATTTTATAAAAAAGAAGCTTTTAATGTGGCTGTAACTCGCTTTTTAGATGCTTGTTCATATGCGTAACCCAATCCTATTAATTTTCCCTCCGTATAGGAAGTTCCAAAAAATGATAAACCAACAGGTAAATCATAAACCATTCCACAAGGAACCGTAATATGTGGATAACCACTCGCAGCAGCGGGAGAAGTCAAAGAATATCCTCCCCAACGATCACCATAAATCATATCAATACTACAAGCTGGCCCCATCGTAATCCCACATATAGCATCTAACTTATTTTCTTCAAAAACAGCATTTAAAACTCCTTTGGTTCCTTCAAAACTTACTGTTAAAGCCTCCTTATATGTTTTATCTTCTAATCCTTTTTTGGCATTAGAACTCTCCAATGTTTCTTGTTTAAAATAAGGCATTACCTTGTCTTCATTAGCGTTATTAAAATCAATTACCTCTTTTAATGTTTTTACTTTTGCATTGGCTGTAGCTAAATATTTATTCAATCCGTCTTTAAATTCGTACTGCAAAACTTCAAATTCAGCTTGACCCAATGCATTAATTTTATCCAAATAGTCGATTTCGATAATAGTCGCTCCCTTCGTTATTAATAGCTCTTTAGCGTCATCTAAAAGTTGATTCATGTATTTATTATTTCCTTGCGGTTTTTTCTCAATTCCGATGCGTTTGCCTTTTAAAGCATTTACATCTAAAAACGTTGTGTAATCCTTTTGAGTTTTTCCTTTGCTTTCTAGCGTTACTGAATCTTCAGTATCGATAGCAGCCATAACGCCTAGTAAAATCGCGGCATCCGTTACAGTTCTTGCCATTGGACCTGCCGTATCTTGCGTTTTTGAAATAGGAATAATTCCAGATCTGCTAACTAAACCTACTGTAGGTTTGATCCCTACAACACCATTTACAGATGCAGGACAAACAATTGAACCATCAGTTTCAGTGCCAACAGCAACTACACAAAGACTCGCTGACACCGCAGCTCCTGAACCCGCACTAGATCCGCAGGGATTATGATCCAAAATATAGGCATTCTTTGTTTGACCGCCTCTGCTACTCCATCCAGAGCACGATTGAGTAGAACGAAAATTTGCCCATTCGCTTAAATTTGTTTTTCCTATAATTACAGCTCCAGCAGCTCTGAGTTGTTTAACTACAAAAGCATCTTTTGAAGCAATGTTCCCCTCCATGGCCAAAGATCCTGCAGTTGTTTGCATTTTATCTCCGGTATCAATGTTGTCTTTTATCAAAACTGGGATACCATGTAAAGGGCCTCTAGACTTACCCGCTTTCATTTCTTTATCCATTTCTACAGCAATGGAAACAGCATCGGGATTGACTTCAATAACCGAATTCAACTGAGGCCCATTTTTATCAATCGTTTCAATACGCTTTAGATACAACTGGACTAATTGTTCCGAAGTGTATTTTCCCGAAGCTAATTTTTCTCTTAAACTGCCTATTGTTTCTTCATCCAGTTCAAAGGCTACATTTGTGTTTCCAACAGTTACTGATTCTTCATCATTTTTTTTTGTGCTCGAAGTACAGCCTGTAATCAAAAGCGTGGTTAGTCCTGCGGAAGCAAGTGTAGCTGTAGTTAAAAAAGATCTTCTTTTCATTGACTGAATTATTTAGTTGAGAATATTTTATTGAAATTAATTTTTCTAAAGTAGTTTTTTTTTAACAAATACAAGGAATTATTATCTAGAACATCAATTAAAACAAATAACTTTAAACATTTGAATTTCTTTTTAATTTGTATTGTTGTTAATTTTTTTGAAAATCTGTTAAAAATCATTATCAGATAATTTTAAAGGTGCGCTCTTCCGAAAATTAGGAACACTTACGTAACCGAAAACCAAGATTTTGAAAGCATTCTTACATTAAAGACTCATTTTAATATATTTCTAACGATTGTATAATTATGATTTGAATTGGTCGTTACTTTGAATTTCTTAACTTTCTAAGATTACTAGTTAGCATCCCCAATAATAAACTGACAATCAGTTATGAGGATGCAAAATAAAAAACATACTTTCAAAAACAGTTCTTTTTATCAAGAATCATTACTACCTTGCTTAAATCATTAAAATGAATTAATTCTAAAATTTCTTTCAAACAGATCAAAAGTCTAGTATTTAATTATGAATTCTTAATGCTTTTACGAGCACAAATAAAGAAAAATAAATTCCATTGTGTTAATAGAAACACCAAAATTAAATTAAAAAAAACATTACTGTTTTAGCAAAACAACCTTTTTAACAACACTTAATACAGGAAACATAACGATTATTACTTTTATTTTTTTTAAAAGAACTACTTCATAATATTGCTGTTTATTGTTTTATTTTCGAAACACAAAATTATCTTTTTATCTTTTCCCTACTAAACTAAAAATGAATACTCTACATTAAAAATTAATGATATTCGTCGGTTTTAAAGATAAATTATCCCTTAAGTACACCCCTATGATCCCCATTAATGCCGTAATTATTACGAAAGAGAAAGACACTTTACAAATCATTAAAAAATTTGAAAAAGAAAACTCTATGATTCTTAAAATAATAAACGAAACTACCTCTATAATTGAAGGAATCAATAGCATACAGTTGCAAAAACCAGATCTTGTATTGTTAGATATTTCCTTTAAAGACGATACTTTTTTTAATATGCTCAATGAATTAGAACTAAGTATTCCTAAACTAGTATTCATTTCTGCCAATAAACAAGATGCTGTAAAAGCATTTAAGCAAAACGCAATTGATTTTATTTTAAAACCAGTCGATTTTAATTCTCTAATTTTAGCTTTATACAAAGTAATTAAAAGAATTAAAATGGAGCGATCTTATCAAAATCAGAAAATTAAGGCCATTGAGCTGTTAAACTCTTTAAACCAGCCAAACGATTATGTAGCTGTATCCTCTTTAGATAAAATTGAACTAATTACTAAGTCAGAAATTATTTACTGCCAGGCCGAAGGAAGATACACTACTTTTTTTCTCCAGAATGGGAAGAAGATTATGTCCAGTAAAAACTTAGGGGAATACAGTGCGATTCTAGATCCTAACTATTTTTTTAGAATTCATCACTCTTATATTATTAATTTGCGGCATATCGTGAAAATTTCTAAAAAAGAAGGCTATTTTTGCGAATTTCCTAATGGAGTGCTTTTAGCCGTAGCCAAAAGACGACAAGAAGATTTTAATAAATTTATTAAACTAAAAGAATAACAATTTTATACTAAAATAATGGAGTTATTTTCGTTTTAAAACGAAGTATATTCTCTTTATGCTTGCACTTATAAACAAAAACCATGAAAGAGGAGTTAAAACCAAAATTCGAAAAAGTAATAATTGTTGATGATAATCCCATCGAACGCTACTGTTCTTCTCGAATGATTCTCAATAATAATTTTGGAAAAAAAGTCATCGAGTTTTCACTTGCAAGTGAAGCATTAGCTTATTTAGAAGAAAATCAGGAAAACACGAACCAGATACCTCAGGTAATTTTTATAGATTTATACATGCCCCATTTTTCGGGTTTTGAATTCCTAGAAGCTTATGACAAACTGCCGTCGACTGTGAAAAATAAGTCCAAAGTATTTATTGTTTCAAACACAATTGACAATCAAGATATTGCTCGGGTTTGTGGAACTCCAAATGTGGTTTCTTTCCATCAAAAACCCATTACAAAAGAATTTTTAGATCGAATTATACCCAATTAATATTCTTTTTCTAATTTTAAAAATGAAAGTAAATTCAATTTAAACTTTTTTAAAACAGAAAATTAAAAAAGTCATAAAAAACACTTTTTTATAAAAACTTTAAATTATTGAATATTCAAATAATTTTAGTTAAATTTAACTTTTTAACGTTTTTTTAGCATTAAAAAACAAGTAATCCAAAAAAAAAAAAGCTTTTCTTATTATATATTTAAAGTCTTTTTCTTTCTTATTTTTCACTTATACCTTAGTAGAGATCACTTGTTACTTCTCATTTTACAGATATCAACTGACTAAATACATTTGCACAGTAGTTGATACTTTTGTCAATACAAAACAAATTATTTAAACTGATTAAGGATGATGACAAAACCTGTATTTGCTTCTTAATCTTAACCCCAAAATCTTTTACCATGAAAAAAATTACATTACTTGTATCTATTATGGCTTTGTCTGCTGTGTTTAGTTCAAACGTTTTGGCACAAAGTGCGCCTGCTTCTGTAAATTCAATTAATACCACTACAACTATTGTAGCTCCAATTGCAATTAGTACTACAACCCCATTAAATTTTGGGTCATTTGCAACTTTATCTACTGGAGGTACACTTGCTTTGAGTCCTCTTGGTGTTAGAACAGCAACTGGCGGAGTTAAATTAACGACAGCTACTGGATCTCCTACTGCTGCTGCATTTAAAGTTTCAGGTGAAGGAGCTTATGCTTATACAATTACATTACCTACTGCTCTTACTCTTACAACTGCAGCTTTAGGTACAGGAACAAAAACAATGTCAGTTGGTACTTTCGAAAGTTCAATTGGAACTGCTGGAACTTTAGTGAGCGGATCACAAGACTTTACTGTTGGAGCTTTATTAACCGTTGGTTCTGAACAAGTTGTTGGCACATATTTAAATGCTACTGGATTTACTGTTACCGTAAATTACAACTAAATTATATAAAAGGGTGCTTAGAAATAAGTACCCTTTTTTATGTTATTTAAGGTTGCTTATTCTATTGAATAGAAAAGCAAAACACTATAAATAAAATACTCTCATGACTACAAAAAGGGTTATTATTCTTCTATTGTTAAATTTTTCGTTTCCATTACTGGCACAAGGCGATTTAATGGTATTCCCTAAACGCATTGTCTTTGACGGAGTTCAAAGCCGGGTGCAAAATGTTAATTTATCCAATACCGGGAAGGATACTACAACGTATAAATTATCCTATAATCAGATTCAAATGGATGAAGATGGTAAATTCAATACGATTGAAGAACCTGAAGAAAATCAAAATTTCGCTTCACCATTTCTTCGTTATTATCCACGCACCATAACTTTGGCGCCTAATGAATCGCAGATAGTAAAAATTCAACTCATCAAAACCAGCGAATTAAAAGAAGGCGAATACCGCTCCCATCTTTATTTCCGAGCGGTTCCTAAAATAAAGCTTTTAGAAATCGAAACAACCGCAACAGATACGCTCAAACCAAAAGGTTTAGATATTCAACTAACGCCTGTTTATGGGATTTCAATTGCAAATATTATTACGATAGGACCTGCAAATACGGTAGTGACCTTATCGAATTTAGCATTGCTTGCCTCGCAAGATTTGTACTTGGATATTAACCGCACAGGCAATCAGTCGGCATATGGGGAACTCGATGTCAATTATATTTCTCCAAAGGGAATCAGCACTAATGTGGGACTAATAAAAGGCTTTGCAATATATGCTCCAGGAAATTTACGCAGAACCAAAATTAAACTCAATACTATTCCAAATATTGATTTTTCCAAGGGAAAACTACAAGTGCTTTATTTCACTTTAAATCAAGCGGCTGTATATGCCGAGTCTTTTTTGGATTTGTCAGCTAGAAAAGATTATGCACTTGATACTGTTATTAATGGCACCAAATAAAAAAAAATTTATATAATAATTTTCTTTTAATTTTTATAAAATAATAGTTAGTATTAGCTATTTAAAATCCGTTTAGTCTAATTAGTTGTGGATGCTATTTATGTGAGTTAGAGTGAATTTTAGAGAAAATCACATCGAGAACTAGAAAATTATTAATAAAAAGGGTTCTCGATACATTTTTTGTATCATTTTACCCATAAAAAATACTTGAACAGACGTTTTTAATAAGTGTACCCGACAAGAAAAAATAATAAAACTACTTTTTTCTAAAACGGACTTAAAAGACTACTCCTTTACATTTCATAAAATATAGCAAGCCAAAGAGTGAGGTTGCAAGTGAAAAAGATTGCAAAATTTACAACCTTTAAATTAATAGACTGTTGAATAATAATAAAAAATCAAGAATAATAAAATTAATTATTATAAGTTTAATTTTACTAATATTCACAATAGAATTAATAATTCCTTTAGGTGTAGCAATTGCAGTTTTGTATATAATTCCTTTAGTTATTTCCTATACACTAAGCAAAAATAAAATAATTACATTTACTATAGTATCTACTTCTTTAACAATAATTGATACAGCTATTTATTATAATACCAAAGTACATTATAATGTTTTTGCTAACAGAGCCTTGTCAATTCTTACGATCTGGATATCTTACTTTATTATTCTTCAATACAAAGACATAAGGATACAAAAAGAT
This sequence comes from Flavobacterium amylolyticum, assembly GCF_048284335.1. Lineage (NCBI taxonomy): Bacteria > Pseudomonadati > Bacteroidota > Flavobacteriia > Flavobacteriales > Flavobacteriaceae > Flavobacterium > Flavobacterium amylolyticum. Next base: position 230,167 of record NZ_JBLVPG010000002.1, on the reverse strand, counting down.
ACCGAAAAAGAAAAACATCAAAATTCCATTTCGGAGGTGCTCTTTAAAGTACCCCATCAAGTTCGAAGTCCTATATGTAGAATTCAAGGTTTGATTAATCATGTAGATTCTCAAAATATATCAAAAGAAGAGTTAGAAAGCATAAGCATTTATTTAAAAGATTCAGTCACTGAACTTGACACCTTCACAAGAACTTTGAGTGATTTTTTAGTTAAAATTAGAATTGAAAATTCTTATGTACAAGCAGATTCTAATTAATAATGTTTACGCTAGAACTAAATACGGACAATTATTTACAAGCAGGCAGATAAAAAGCCCTAATACCTGAAATCTGTTTAGCAAAAGTGGCGGCTAAGTACTTTGTATCAAGATTTTTGGTTAAAATTTGCCAATTTGCCAAAACTGCAACCTGTTTTTAAAATTATTTTCCTTTAGCAGAAGGACTTCCTTTCTCTTCGCTCTTTATGACTAAATTGCTTTCCATCCTGTACCTTTTATTGTTCTGTACGATACCCTTTTTTGGTGTGGCACAAGAGGAAGAGTGTGACGAAGTTTTAGTGCTCCTCAAAGTCAAATATAGTGGAGATACCGAAATTTCTTCTATAATATGCAGATCCGAAGTCTATCTTTCGATACCCGAAATCTTCGATTTTATAAAAATAAAAAACACACCCAATTCTAATTTTAGTGTTATTGACGGTTTTTTTATCAATCAAAAGCATCCCTTCAAAATTGACCAAAGCACCAACACAATTACCTACAAGGAACAGATTTTTAGTCTAAAATCAGATGATTTAATTTGTACCAGCACCAATTTATTCTTGAAAGCGTCATATTTTACTAAAGTATTTAATCTCGAAAACAGTTTTAGCTTTAGAAGCTTATCGGTTAACATGTCTTCAAAACTCGAACTTCCAGCTATAAGGGAAGCCCGTTTGCAAGGTATGCGGGATAATTTAAACAAAATGAAACTAGAATTTATAGCGGATACGACAGTAGTACGAGACAAACCATTACTTCATTTGGGAACAGCAAATTGGACCTTTAATTCAATCCAGCAATCAGGAGGAAGCCATTCAGAAAGAATGCTCCTCAATTTAGGCGGAATTATAGCTGGTGGCGAACTGACCACGTCCCTAAATTATACTAGCAACCAGAACATTGTAGCTAAAAACCAGTTTTATCGATGGCGGTATGTCAATAATGAAAACAAATATATTAAGCAGCTTACCTTAGGGAAAATTTCAGCTCCTTCTAAAGCAACAATTTTATTTCCCATTATCGGAGCACAGATATCCAATGCCTCTACTCGAATCCGAAAATCGTTTGGCACCTATATTTTGAGCAATCATACCCAAGCCAATTGGACAGTTGAACTCTATATCAACAATGTGTTAATCGATTATCTTCAGGCAGATGCAAACGGTTTTTTTTCATTTAACGTTCCCCTTATGTACGGACGAACCGAAGTTACACTAAGGTATTATGGACCTTGGGGCGAAGAGCAGTTTTTTAGCAATCAACTTGTAGTTCCAGCTCTTTTCCTTCCGAAAAAAGAAATCGAATACACTATTAGTTCCGGGATTATTGAGGATGGAAAAGGGAGTGTCTTTAGTAATACTATAGTAAACTATGGTCTTTCTAATCATGTTACTTTGGGCGCAGGAGCGGAATATGTTTCCTCTATTCAATCTAATAAAATTATTCCGTTTTTGAATTCTTCCATTAGATTGGCTTCCCAATTGTTTCTTACGGGGAGTTATTATGCTAAAGTGCTTTATGAGCTAAATTTGAACTATACCACTCCCAAAAACCTTCGATTTGACTTTGATTATAGCAAATACGACAGGAAACAACAAGCCTTTCGATTCAATTATTCCGAAATTCGGAAAGCAAGTATTTCAATGCCGATTCGCAATTCTTTTTTTTCAGGAAATTCCCGATTTACCATTCAACAAAACCTATTTAGCACAACTAAATTCACCACTTCCGAACTTTTACTCTCGGGAAATTCATTTGGGCTTAATTTTAATTTTACGACCAATGCCTTTTTCACAACAAACCATAAAACATTGGCATTCAGTGCCATTTCAACATCGTTCCAACTTCCTAAAAGATTCGTCCTTGTTCCACAGTTGCGGTATGGATACGATGCTGATGCCATGGCAACATTACAAACACAATTGAGAAAACCAATTTTTAAAAAAGGCTATATTCAGGCCTCATTAGATTATAATTTTAAAAATCAAAATAGTAGTTTTCAAATTAGTTTCACGCATAATTTTGATCATATCAATACCGGATTTTCCAGTATTTTTTATAAAAATAGTGCTTCTTTTTCGCAATCTGCCAGCGGAAGCTTAATCTTCGAACCCCAATCTGATTTTGTACGTTTTAATAACCGAATAAGTGTGGGAAGAGCAAGTGTGAAATTTATTCCGTTTTTAGACATCAATGGAAATGGAAAAAGAGATACTAAAGAACCTTTGGTAAAAGGAGTAAATATTGTATTTATGGGCGGGGACCGTCAGCTTGTCAATCCCGATGGAACCACCATTATAACTGGATTAGAACCCTATATTAAAAATTATATGGAGCTTAATACCAACCAAGTTAATTCTATTGCTTGGCGCATAAAAAACAAAACTTTAAATTGTACCCTAAATCCCAACCAATTAAGAATAATTGAAATTCCGGTTTTCGTTATGGGAGAAGTCTCCGGAATGGTGTATCAAAAAGAAAAGAAGCAACTCCTGGGAACTGGAGGTTTAAAAGTCTCTATTTATGATCTGCACGATACATTAATCACCAGTATTCTTTCGGAACCAGATGGTTATTTTAGTTTCTTGGGTTTAAAATCTGGGCAATATGTTGCAAAAATAGATGCATTGCAATTAGAAAATTTACAGATGATGGCAGATTCCTCCTACCAGACTTTTGAGATCGATAATGGTGTTGATGGAGCTTTTGTAGATACGCTTAAATTTGTTCTACAAAAAACCAAATAAATAAATAAATAAATAAATCTACATAATCTTAACTGAAGTCATGCTCAACGAACCCGCCAATAACTTATCATTAAACAAACTCAGTTCTTCCGATTTGCTTTTTAATCCCAAGGTATATAGTAAAGGTAAATAATGTTCCGGCGTAGGAATCGCTAATTGAAACGCTTTACTTTGTTTCTCAAAATCAATCAGCGGTTGAAAATTCCCTTCCAATAAATAATTATTTATCGTTTCCCTTGCTTCAATTGCCCAATCGTACCCGTAATTGTCTTTATCAAAATTGTGATAATCGACCAATCTCAAATTATGCACAATATTGCCGCTACCTACAATCAGGATTCCTTTGGTTCGCAAGGCACTTAGTTTCTGAGCCAACTCAAAATGGTATTGCCCAGATTTTGTGTAATCAATACTCAACTGGATCACGGGAACATTCGCTTCGGGATATAAATGTTTAATAACACTCCAAGCACCGTGATCCAAACCCCAATGTTCGTCCAGTTCTACTTCTAATGGTATCAATAATTTTTTTGTTTCCAATGCTAATTCCGGACTTCCTTTCGCTGGATATTGCACCTCAAATAATTCTTGTGGAAAACCTCCAAAGTCGTGAATCGTTCGTGGCATTTCCATTGCGGTAACCTTTGTCCCTTTGGTAAACCAATGCGCCGAAACACACAAAATGGCATTAGGTTGTGGTAAGGTTTTAGCCAAGTTTCTAAAACCAGTCACAAACTGATTTTCTTCAATCGCGTTCATCGGACTTCCATGTCCTAAAAAAAGCACCGGCATTTTTTCGGTATTTGAGAAAGAACTTGAAATTTTATGTAAGTGGTTTAATGTGTTCATTTCTATTTTTAAAAAAATTATTCCACAAAATTCTCATCTTTAAAACCTATCAAATATAATTTATTTTTGGCTCTGGTCATTGCGGTGTACAACCAGCGAATGTAATCTCTATTGATACCATCCGGTAAATAAGGTTGTTCTATAAAAACGGTATTCCATTGCCCTCCTTGTGATTTATGACAGGTAATCGCATACGAGAATTTCACCTGCAAACCATTGAAATATTCGTTAGCTTTTACTTTTTGGAATTGCTTGAATTTGGTTTCGCCTTCGTAATCTTTCAACACTTCCTGATACAATCGGTTAGATTCTTCGTAGGTCAACGATGGCGATTCACTTTTTATAGTGTCCATCAGTAAAACCGTTTCAAACGGAATCTGATTGGGGTAATCAATCATTCTGATTTTTACTTTGGCAAACTTAAAACCATATAATTCTTTGATATTAAAAATTTCTAATATTTCGATAATATCACCATTGGCAATAAAACCGGCTTCATCAGAATCTTTCAACCAAAAATAATTGTTCTTCACCACCATCAAAAAGTCACCTGTGGAAAGTTCACTTTCTTTATCGAGGATTTTAGTTCTGATTTGCTCATTATATTGATTCGCCCTTTTATTGGAACGAACAATAAAAGCAGTATCCTCTATACTATAATTACTGTAGGCAGAATTGATGGCATCCTGAATATCGTACCCATCGGTCAAACGAACAATATCTTTGAATTTCTTGACATCAAATTTGAATTCGTCAATAAAGGAATCTTTCAATAATTCCCGAAGTTCAGTTGCATTATGCAAAATCCCGGAATTTTCTTCCTGACGCATGACTTCGTCTAGCTCGATATGTTCCACTTCTTTATCATAATTCATACCCAAAGTACGAATGTCCAAAGCCGGACTGATATCCAAATTCACCGGAGGCAACTGAGCGGTATCTCCCAATAATATCATCTTACAATTAGTTCCCGAATATACATACGAAATCAAATCATCAAGCAAAGAACCGGTTTCATATAACTTAGAATCAGAATTGGTATCCGAAATCATCGAAGCTTCATCGACTATAAAAATCGTATTCTTATGTTTATTTTGTTGCAACATAAACGAAACGCCACCACCGGAAGATTTCTTCGGAAAGTAGATTTTTTTATGAATCGTAAAAGCTGGTTTATTCGAATAATTAGCAATTACTTTGGCCGCACGACCTGTTGGCGCCAGCAAGACATATTTTTTATTAATGTCCAATAAACTATTTACAATCGTAGAAATAACGGTCGTTTTTCCCGTTCCAGCATATCCTTTTAATACGAAGATGGTTTTATTATCCGTTTCGGTTAAAAAAATTGCTATTTTTTGAAAAAAAATATCCTGTTTATAGGTAGGTTGAAAAGGAAATTTTTTCTGCAAAAGACTGTAAAATAAGGAGGAATTCATTTCGTATTATTTGACTGCAAAGTAAAGAATGTTTTTTCAATTTCAATGGCAATAGCAATTTCAATTTTCAATTACGACTATTGATTTTGCCATTACTATTGCCATTGAAATTGATTTTTAAATTTGTAAGTTTGCGTTGTTGAAAAATCAATAGTATTATGAACATAGCCGAAAAAAAATATAAAAAACTTTCCATTCAAGTTTCCTTGACTGGGCTTTCTTTTTGTTGTTTTGACACGCTAAACAATACGGTGACTTCATTTAAAGAAGTGCATTTTGAGACCTTTCACAAAGCCACAAAAATTGAAGATTTGTTTGCTGATGCTTTTAGAGAACATCCAGAATTAAAGGATATGTATGATGAAGTATTGGTTATTCATAATAATAACCTTTCCACTTTTGTTCCCACAGCGCTTTTTGACGAGAACTTTTTAGGCAGTTATTTACAATACAATACCAAGGTTTTTGAAACCGATTTTTTCGATTTCGATGAAATTCCAAACTATCAAATTAATGCGGTTTACATTCCGTATGTGAATATCAATAATTTTTTTATTGACCAATTTGGTACTTTCGAGTACAAACATGCCAATAGTATTTTGGTTGCCAAACTTCTGGTTGCCTCCAAAAATAAGGATGATAAAAAAATGTTTGTACATATTAACACCGACCATTTTGAAATCATTGTGGTTCAAAACCAAAAATTACTCCTTTTCAATTCATTTGATTACAATACGCCCGAAGATTTCTTGTATTACATATTATTCACGGCTGAACAATTGAATTTAAACCCCGAAAACTTCCCATTGGAACTAATCGGAAATATTGATATTGAAAGTGATTATTTTAAAATCGCTTACAAATACATTCGCAACGTGTCCCTTATTGATGTGGAAGATTTACGATGGAACAATTATTTTTCTGATGCCGAAAACAGAAATCATTTTATACTTTTTAACTCATGAGAATCATTTCAGGAAAATACAAAGGAAGACGCATTTTCCCACCAAAAGGATTGCCCGTTCGCCCCACAACCGATATGTCTAAAGAAGCATTATTCAATGTTTTAAATAACCATTTCAGTTTTGAAGGACTTAAAATATTAGACTTATTCGCAGGAACCGGAAATATCAGTTACGAATTTGCCTCAAGGGGAAGCACGCCAATTACATCTGTTGATGGTGATTTTGGTTGTGTAAAATTCATCAAGCAAGTCGCAGCCGAATATGATTTTAATATTGCTGCCACGAAAAGCGATGTGTTTACGTACTTAGAAAGATGTAAAACTTCGTACGATATTATTTTTGCAGATCCACCGTATGCTTTGGATCAAAAAACTTTCGAAAAAATCATCTTATTAGTTTTCGAAAAAGAATTACTTAATGAAGACGGAATGATGGTTATTGAACATTCGAAATATACCAAACTGGATCACATGATTCACTTTTCATTCCAGAAAAGTTACGGAGGTTCTATCTTTAGTTTTTTCGAAATAAGCTCCAGTAATGAAGTGGAAAATTCTGAAAATGAATCAGAACAGAACGATAATGAAGAAGAATAATCTGAATTTAATGTTATTTTGATAATTTTTCTAATATCCTCTGATAGGCAGGAGTTGTAACACCATATTTTAGACCTTCATTTACCACATATTCTGTTAGAGAATTTACTTCTGTTTTATGTCCAGCAAGTAAATCTCTGTGCATAGACGACGTATTGTCTTGTGGTGATTTCTCTAATTTAGCAATAGTTAGAGCAACAATGTCAGCTGGTAGAACTAACCCTTTTGCGAAAGCAACAGCAGTAATCTCGTTTAGCAATGAGATATAAACTGCTTTATTTTCAGGATGGTTTAGAATTCCACCAATGTTTTGATTCAAATAGGAAGTTGCTGAAGCCAAAGCGGAAATAAAAATGAACTTTTCCCAAACCGTTTCTTCAATATTTGCTACGAGATAACTTTCGACAGCAGCTTTTTCGAAAATGGATTGTAGCTCATTTAATTTTGAAATTGGTGCCGTTTTAGAACCAAAAAACAATTTTTCATAAGGACCAATTTTCTTTATTATTCCCGGAGAAACAATCATTGCAACAATATACACACAACCTTGTAAAATAGTGTTTTTAGGAAATAAAGTCTGAATACGTTCCGTGGCATCAACACCATTATATAAAGGGAGGATTATCGTTTTGTTGTTAATACAATTTTTTATAGATTCAAAACTAGATTCGATATCATAGGTTTTAGTCGCGCAAATTAGGTAATCGAGATTCCCGATTTCATCTGGATTATTCGAAACCAAACTAGGAAATACAATTGCTTCATTCGTATCAGAAATAATTTTTAGTCCATTTTGAGCTATTGCATTTTGGGTTTCACCACGAGCAATAAATATAATTTCTATTGCTTTAGAATCAAAATAAGCTTTAGCCAATAATCCTCCAAAATAACCACCTACTCCACCCAATCCTAAAATCCCTATTCTTGTTTTCATAAAATAAATTTAATACTGCATTTTAGTTATTCTAAATCGTACGCATATTTTCATCAAAAGTACCAAAATCTTTAACACAATCTTCTAAACTGTTGTATCGAAAGAATAAATCAAAATGGTAACTTTGCTTTTTTGCAAAAATTATGTTAGACAAAGACAATACCATTGAAGTTCAGGGCGCTCGCGTTCACAACTTAAAAAACATAGATATTTCTATTCCTCGAGAAAAACTGGTCGTAATTACCGGTCTTTCAGGTTCAGGAAAATCCTCGTTAGCTTTTGATACGATTTATGCCGAAGGACAACGCCGTTATGTGGAAACATTTTCTGCTTATGCGAGACAGTTTCTCGGTGGCTTAGAACGGCCAGACGTGGATAAAATTGACGGACTTTCTCCTGTAATTGCCATTGAACAAAAAACGACCAGTAAAAGTCCGCGTTCTACCGTAGGAACAATTACGGAGATTTATGATTTCCTACGTTTGCTTTACGCCCGTGGTGCCGATGCGTACAGCTACAATACCGGCGAAAAAATGGTGAGTTACAATGATGAGCAAATCAAAGATTTGATTATTCAGGATTTTACCGGAAAACGAATTAATATTTTAGCTCCGGTTATTCGGGCTAGAAAAGGGCATTATGCCGAGCTTTTTCAACAAATAGCCAAACAAGGATTCCTTAAAGTTAGAGTGAATGGTGATATCTTGGACATTACTCTAGGAATGAAATTAGACCGTTACAAAACCCATGATATAGAAATCGTTGTGGACCGAATGGTGATAGATGACACTTCTGAAAATGAAAAACGGTTAACCGAGAGCATTAATACAGCAATGCATCACGGAGAGAATGTGTTAATGGTTTTAGATCAAGATTCTAATGAAGTACGTTTTTTTAGCAGGAATTTGATGTGTCCAAGTACTGGAATTTCTTATCAAAATCCCGAACCGAATTTATTCTCTTTCAACTCCCCAAAAGGCGCTTGTGATCATTGCAATGGTTTAGGAACGGTAAACGAAATCAACACTAAAAAAATTATTCCAAATCCGAAATTATCCATAAAAAATGGTGGTTTTGCTCCTTTGGGTGAATATAAATCATCCTGGATTTTTAAGCAATTGGAAATCATAGGCGAAAAATATGGTTTTAAATTGACGGATGGCATAGACACCATTCCGCAGGAAGCCATGGAAATGATTTTGAATGGCGGAAAAGAAAAATTCACTATTAACTCCAAAGACTTAGGGGTTGCAAGAGAATATAAAATTGATTTTGAAGGGATTTCACATTTCATCAAAAATCAACATGACGAAAGTGGTTCTACAACTATCAAGCGTTGGGCAAAGGAATTCATGGACGAAATAAAATGTCCTGTTTGTGACGGTTCCCGTTTGAAAAAAGAAGCACTATTCTTTAAAATCAATAAAAAAAATATTGCTGAATTGTGCGATATGGATATTTCTGATTTGACCGCTTGGTTTAATGATCTTGACAATCATTTATCAGATAAACAAAAACGTATCGCTACCGAAGTCATTAAAGAGATAAAAGATCGATTGAACTTCTTAATGAATGTAGGTTTGGATTATTTGGCTTTAAGCCGAAGTTCAAAATCACTTTCGGGTGGTGAAGCACAACGCATTCGATTGGCCACTCAAATTGGTTCTCAACTGGTTGGTGTTTTATATATTCTGGATGAACCCAGTATTGGTTTACACCAAAGAGACAATGACAAATTGATTCATTCTTTGGAACAATTACGCGATATTGGGAATTCGGTAATTGTGGTGGAACATGATAAAGACATGATAGAACGTGCCGATTATGTGATTGATATTGGTCCAAAAGCAGGAAAATATGGCGGTGAAATCATCAGTAAAGGCACACCAGCCGAAATCTTGAAACATCATACCATAACGGCGATGTACATGAATGGGGAGATGAAAATTGAGGTTCCAGCAAAACGTCGCGAAGGAAATGGAAAATTCCTAAAACTAACCGGAGCTACAGGAAATAACTTGAAAAACGTTTCGATAGAATTGCCTTTGGGCAAAATGATTTGCGTGACTGGAGTTTCCGGAAGTGGAAAATCGACACTGATTAATGAAACGCTTTACCCTATTTTGAACGCCTATTATTTCAATGGTGTCAAAAAACCAAAACCATATAAAAAAATTGAAGGATTAGAACATATTGATAAAGTGATTGATATTGACCAAAGCCCGATTGGTAGAACGCCACGCTCGAATCCTGCAACTTATACCGAAGTTTTCACAGAAATTAGAAATCTGTTTACAATGACTTCTGAAAGTATGATTCGGGGATATAAAGCGGGACGATTTAGTTTTAATGTAAAAGGCGGACGCTGCGAAACCTGCGAAGGTTCCGGTGTGCGAACGATTGAAATGAACTTCCTGCCTGATGTGTATGTAGAATGTGAAACCTGTCAAGGAAAGCGTTTTAACAGAGAAACATTAGAAATTAGATACAAAGGAAAATCCATTTCGGATGTGTTGAATATGACCGTAGACGAAGCGGTTCCGTTCTTTGAAATGATTCCGAAGATCTATAGAAAAGTAAAAACTATTCAGGATGTTGGATTGGGCTATATTACCCTTGGACAGCAAAGTACCACACTCTCCGGCGGTGAAGCACAACGCATTAAACTGGCGGGAGAATTATCCAAGAAAGATACTGGAAACACATTTTATATACTAGATGAACCTACAACTGGTTTGCATTTTGAAGACATAAGAGTATTGATGGAAGTCATTAATAAACTCGTTGATAAAGGAAATACGATTTTGATTATCGAACATAATATGGATGTAATTAAACTGGCCGATTATATTATAGACATTGGTCCCGAAGGCGGAAAAGGTGGCGGACAACTGATTGCCAAAGGAACGCCTGAAGAAGTTATAAAAAATAAGAAAAGCTATACGGCCCAGTTTTTGAAAAAAGAATTACTTTAGTACCAATAAAAAATAAAAAAATAATTTGTGAAAATTATGAATTTAAAAGAAGCCTTCAGTAGTATTGAAAACTACTTTTCACCTAAAATAATTGGCGAAGTTAATGATCAATTTATCAAAGTGGCTAAAATTAAAGGCCAAGATCTACCATGGCATAATCATGAAAATGAAGATGAATTGTTTTACATTGTAGAAGGAGAACTTTTAATGGAAATTGAAAACGAGCCCAAATTCTTTATGAAAAAAGGAGATTTATTTGTAGTAAAAAAAGGTATAAACCATAGAGTTTCGTCAACCGACGAATGTTTAATACTGCTTATCGAATCAAAAACTACTGAACACACTGGTAAAGTTATATCCAAAATAACAAAATCAATTGAAGAACAAACATATTAGATATACGTAGCCCTTATAGTAATGAAAATCCGTTATTGTTTTCTTTAGAATAAAGATTGAAAAGGATAGCAGGAAATAGCTCCGAAAAAAAAAGCAATTAAATTATATTTTTGATTATGAGATTAGAAGATTTTGATAATGACGAAGATAAAGTAATACAAGATCGTCTAAAAAGAAAAACCTGGAACGAAATAAGAACTAATGATAGTTGGGCGATTTTTAAAATTATGGCCGAATTTGTTAATGGTTACGAAAGTATGGGACGCATAGGTCCGTGTGTAACCATTTTTGGTTCTGCCAGAACAAAGCCTGAAGATGCTTATTATTTACTTGCCGAAAAAATTGCATATAAAATCAGTAAAGCTGGTTATGGGGTGATTACTGGTGGTGGTCCAGGAATTATGGAGGCAGGAAACAAAGGCGCACATCTGGGCGGTGGAACCTCAGTGGGATTGAATATTGAACTGCCTTTTGAGCAACATTTCAACCCATATATTGATAGTGATAAAAACCTTAATTTTGATTATTTCTTTGTTCGAAAAGTGATGTTTGTCAAATATTCTCAAGGTTTTGTAGTGATGCCGGGCGGTTTTGGAACGATGGATGAATTGTTTGAAGCGATGACTTTAATACAAACTAAAAAAATTGCTAGATTCCCAATTATACTTGTTGGTTCTAGCTTTTGGGCAGGATTAATTGAGTGGATAAAAACTGTTTTAGTTGAAAAAGAAGGTACTGTCCATGCCGAAGATTTGAATTTATTTAAAATTGTAGACACCGAAGATGAAGTAGTTGAAGTACTAAATGCCTTTTATAAGAAATACGATTTGTCTCCAAATTTTTAAACAAAAAGGAAGCGGCCGCAAAACGAAGCCATCGAAAAAGTTCGTTTTTTTTATTACAATCGTTTTTTAGACAAAATAAACGCTTTTAACAGTATTTAACAATTCCTTTATAAGCGTTATTTTGATATAATTTTTTTATCATACTTCCATATAATTTAAAAATAAATCATATTAGAATATTTAAAAGAGTCAGTTTTATTAAAAAAAAAATTATCGGTAAATAAAAGTTTAACATAAAACAAGGATATAAATAGTTATTAAAACCGTTGGATGTAATTAAATTATTTGTGTTTTAATAATATTAATTTGCCTGTCAAAAATAAATTTATTGATAAGTTGTACCAAAGTTAAAGCTGTTATTTCATAAAAGTTAGCCTAGCATTTTATTAATTTTCTTGAAAAATTTATGTTTCCAAACGATCAAATAATATAACGCGTAATAAATTAAATTTTTATTTCTGAACTAATCATTTAAAGATTCTGAGATTCTAATTAAATACACTAAAAAAGGAGCAGAATATTTTAATTTCTACCCCTTCGTATTAACAATTTATTTTAAAAAATATTTTTTCAGTGTCCTATTTAACGCAGTATCTTTTTATTTAATCGTTATTCTCAATTTGTTTATAGGCATCAATCACTTTTTTGACTAATCGGTGGCGTACAATATCTTTGTCATCCAAATAAACAATACCAATTCCTTCCACGTCTTTTAGAACCAATATTGCTTCTTTAAGTCCCGAAATAGTTCTTCTGGGTAAATCGACCTGACCTGGATCTCCTGTGATCATAAACTTAGCACTTTTCCCCATACGGGTAAGAAACATTTTCATTTGAGAATGTGTAGTGTTTTGTGCTTCATCCAAAATTACAAAAGCATCATCTAAAGTCCTTCCGCGCATAAATGCTAGTGGAGCAATCTGGATAATTCCCTTCAAAATATAATCTTCTAATTTCTCATTAGGCAACATATCGCGTAGCGCGTCATAAAGAGGTTGCATGTAGGGATCCAATTTTTCTTTCATGTCTCCTGGAAGAAACCCTAGATTTTCTCCTGCTTCTACTGCTGGTCTTGTAAGAATTATTTTTTTTACCTTTTTCTCTTTTAATGCCTTAACAGCCATTGCAACACCGGTATACGTTTTTCCTGTTCCAGCAGGCCCAACAGCAAAAAGCATATCGTTTTTTTCCATCGTATCCACCAACAATTGTTGATTTGGAGTCATGGCCTTAATGATCTTGCCACCCACTCCATGTACCAAAATCTTGTCTAAACCTTGAAATTTTCTTTCTTCCTGAATATCTCCCAGTATGACGCGCTCGATTACATTATTATCAATATTATTATACCTATTAAAATGGAGCATCAACCGTTGAAAACGTTTTTCAAACTCGTCTAAAACCTCTTTTTCTCCAAAAGCTTTTAATGTTGTTCCCCGAGCGACAATTTTCAATTTCGGATAGTACTTTTTAATTGTTTCAAGATGAGTGTCTTGAGCGCCCCAAAAGTCTTTTGGAGCGATGTCTATGAGCTCGATTATTCTTTCGTTCAAATGAGGTAGTTTTAAATTAGAATTAATTTTTTTATAAATCAATTGGTTGTCGGGTATATTTATAGTTTTTAAATAGAATTTGTTTTTTGTTTCTCGGTTTTTGAGATTACTATTATTAGCTTTGCACTTCTCAAATTTAATAAAATTAGGTTTACATAACACCAATAGTTATAAACAAATTTATGTCAATAATTACCCTTACTACCGATTATGGCTTGAAAGACCACTTTGTGGGTGCGTTGAAAGGTAAAATTTTATCAGAGTATTCAGAGGCTAAAATTATTGATATTTCTCATGATATCGACCCATTCAACACTTTAGAAGCAAGTTACATAATTAGCGCATCTTATGCAAGCTTCCCTAAAGGAACTGTACATCTTATTGGAGTCGATATGGAATCCAATAAAGAGAATCAACATATTGTTATGCAATGGAACGATCACTATTTTATTGCCTCAGATAATGGTATTTTAAGCATGCTTTCGCAAAAAATTGTTCCGCAAAAAGTAGTCATGATTACTATACATGACCGTTTGCCAAGTGACGCTGCTGATCTTGATGTGTTTGTAAAAGTGGCGTGCCATATAGCTAAAGGTGGTTTGATGAACGTAATAGGTAAAGAAATTAACACTATCAAAGAAATAACTGACTTGAATCCAATAATGACTGTTGATGGAAATACATTAGTAGGTCATGTAATATACATTGATCATTTTGGGAATGTAGTAACTAATATTTCTAAAAAATATTTTATAGAAGTGTCCAAAGGAAGACCTTATGAAATTGTATTGAAAACCAAAAATATAAAAACAATTTTACCTAATTATTCTGCGATTGCCAGTTCTAGTAAATACCCAATCAAATCGTACGAAGGCGAAAAATTAGCTATTTTCAACGAAGCTGGCTTTCTTGAAATTGCCATTTTTAGAAGCAATCCTTCCAAAGTCGGATCTGCTACTAGTTTATTGGGATTGAATTATAGGGATGTTATTAATGTAGTGTTTAGTTAATTGTATTTAGTAATTAGTTAAAAATCTGAAATGATAAATCGTTAATCTTAAATCATAAATTTAAATGTTTGTACGAATTGTAAAATTGAGTTTTCACGAGGAGCATATTCCTGCTTTTTTAGAGAACTTTGAGTTAATGAAAGATAAAATACGAAATGCACCTGGAAATCGTTTCTTAGAATTGTATCAAGACAAAAATAACAAAAGCATTTTCTTTACATACAGCTATTGGGAAACCGAAGCAGATTTAGAAAATTACAGGAATTCTGAACTTTTTTATGATGTTTGGACATTCACCAAGAAATTATTCAATGACAAACCGGAAGCGTGGAGCGTTGATAAGTTAGTTACTTTGGTTTAAAGATGAGCAACTTTGAACTAAAAAACGTTAAACGTATAAACAAATAAAAAACATGAAATCAATAGTACTACGAGAGATAAAATCCTTTTTCGGTTCGCCCATAGGCTACTTAGTCATTGCCATTTTTCTAATTATTAATGGATTATTTCTTTGGGTTTTCGAAGGAGATTATAATATTTTGAATACTGGTTTTGCCGATTTGACTCCGTTTTTCACCTTGGCTCCTTGGATTTTAATATTCTTGATTCCCGCGGTAACCATGCGAAGTTTTTCAGATGAAAAAAAACAAGGAACAATAGAATTATTGCTGACGAAGCCGTTGAGTATTTGGCAAATTGTAAATGGAAAATTTCTTGGAGCGTTACTGTTGATTGTAATGGCGATTATCCCAACATTCATCTATGTAGCTGTTATTTCCAGTTTAGGAATGCCGGAGGGAAATATCGATATGGGAAGTACAATTGGTTCTTATTTTGGCTTATTATTCCTGATTGCTGGATATACGGCTATTGGAATATTCACTTCAACGTTGTCCGATAATCAAATTGTAGCCTTTATTGTAGCCGTATTTTTAAGTTTCTTCTTCTATTTTGGATTTGAAGGTTTAGCTGGTGTTGTTCCAAATGTATCAGCTGCAATTGCGTCATTAGGAATGCAAGAGCATTTCAAAAGTATGAGCCGGGGCGTATTAGACACAAGGGATATCCTTTATTTTACAAGCATAACCGTTGCCTTTCTTTCATTTACTGTTTACAATCTAAAATCGTTCCAATCGTAATGACAACTTCTAAGAAAAATAACCTTAAATCAGTTTTGATTATCCTTGCATTTCTAGTGCTTCTGAATGTAATTGGAAGTTTCTTTTTCCATCGTTTTGATTTAACAAAAGACAACAGGTACACCCTTTCCTCTACTTCTTTAAAGATCATTACCCAGGTAAAAAATCCGCTGTTCATAAAGGTGTATATGCAAGGGGATTTACCGGCTGAATTCAAACGTTTACAACAAGAAACAAAACAATTATTAGAAGAATTTCAGGCGTATAACACCAATATTATTTTTGAATTCGTAGACCCATTGGAGAACGAAGAGGCCAGCATGGATAATATTAAAGACTTGTATCGAAAAGGACTTACGCCAATAAACATAACCGTTGACGACAAAGGAAAGCAATCCCAAGCGATAGTTTTCCCTTGGGCAATTGCCATTTATGACAATAAGGAAGTTAATATTCCATTATTAAAAAATATTATGGGTGCTTCAACAACCCAAAAAGTGATTGGTTCTGTTCAGCATCTTGAATATTCTATTGCCGAAGGGTTAAATAAAATTACCAAAGCCAAACAAAAGAAAATTGCTGTTATCAAGGGAAATGGAGAACTACAAGATATTTTGATGGCAAAATTTCTGCTACAAGTACGGGAGAGCTACCATATCGGCCCTTTTACTTTAGATTCAGTTGCCAAAGATCAGATTGGAAGTCTGGAAGCATTAGAGAAATATGACTTGGCAGTTATTGCAAAACCTACCGAAACATTTACTGAGGCGGAGAAACAAGTTTTGGATCAATTTATCATCAACGGTGGAAAAACATTGTGGCTGATTGACCAAGTTTCTGCTGAAATGGACAGTTTATATAATGCTTCAGGTTCCACTTTGGCGTATCCAAGAGATTTAAATTTGAATGATATGCTCTTCAAATACGGCATCCGAATCAATCCTGATGTAGTAAAAGACGAACAAGGAAGTCCCATAAAATTAGCTACTGGAGAACAAGGAAGTGCTACCCAATTTCAAGAATTCAACTGGAAATTTGCGCCTCAGGTGTATCCAAATAGTTTACATCCAATTGTTAAAAATTTAGGCGGAATCAAATTTGATTTTGCGAATCCTATTGATACCTTGAAAAACGGAATAAAAAAAACTATTTTGTTGCAATCGTCTCCCTATTCGAAAAAAATAGGAACTCCAACAGAGATAAATTTAAACATTGTTGCCGAAGAAACTTCGCCAAATGATTACTTGAATAAAGGAAATATTCCATTAGCGGTTCTATTAGAAGGCTCGTTTCATTCTATGTTCGAAAATAGGGTGCTGCCTTTTGATCAAAAAACATTTCAAGCTACAGGAAAAAATAATAAAATGATTGTGATTGCTGATGGAGATATAATTAAAAATCAATTGGATAAAAACTTCCAACCGGTAGAATTGGGTTACGACCAAAGGTCTGGAAATTTGTATGATAATAAAGATTTTCTAATAAATTGTGTCAATTACTTATTGGATGATACTGGACTTATTAACATTCGAAGCAAAGATCTTGATTTACCTTTATTGGATAAAGAAAAAGTTTATCAAAACTACACCCGAACACAAATCCTAACTATCGGGCTACCAATTCTTATTTTAGTGCTTTTTGGTGTCGTATTTACTTTCCTTCGAAAAAGAAAATATAGCAAATAGATGTTAATAAAAAAGTTTCCAAACTAGAATAGTTTACGATATATTTGTAAAATGTATCGTATTTCGGATTTAAAGAAATACTTTAAAAAATAAAACAAGACAGATGAAATTTATAGTATCAAGTTCATACTTATTAAAGCAATTACAAGTTTTAGGGAACGTAATCAACAGCAGTAATACTTTACCTATTTTAGATAATTTTTTATTTGATTTAGACCATAATGTTCTTACGGTTTCTGCTTCTGATTTAGAGACCACAATGTCTGCAACTTTAGGAATTGATTCTGAAAGTAAAGGAAGCGTTGCTGTCCCTGCAAAATTGCTTTTGGAAATCCTTAAAACATTTCCAGAGCAGCCCTTAACCTTCACAGTTGAAGAAAACAGTACGATTGAAATCAGTTCTAATTCTGGTAAATATGCTTTGGCTTATGCCCCTGGGGATGAATTCCCTAAATCAGTAAATTTAGACGATCCATCCGTAACACTTGTTCCTTCTGATGTGTTGGCAACTGCTATCAGCAAAACTATTTTTGCTGCTGGAAACGATGATTTGCGTCCGGTAATGTCTGGTGTATTTTTTCAGTTTTCACCACAGGGTTTGACATTTGTGGCAACTGATGCACACAAATTAGTAAAATATGCCCGAACTGACGTAGTAGCTTCTCAAGTGGCTGATTTTATTATGCCAAAGAAACCTTTGAACATCTTAAAAAATATTCTTGGAACTTCAGATGCTGAAGTAAAAATTGAATACAACGATTCGAATGCTACTTTTTCTTTTGACAATTATGTTTTGATGTGTCGCTTAATTGATGGAAAATACCCAAATTACGAAGCTGTAATTCCAAAAGAAAACCCAAATAAATTAATGATTGACCGTTCTCAATTTTTGAGTTCTGTACGTCGTGTTGCCATCTTTTCGAATAAAACGACACACCAAATCCGTTTGAAAATTGCTGGTGCTGAATTAAATGTTTCTGCCGAAGATATTGACTATTCAAACAAAGCTGAAGAAAGATTGACCTGTGATTATCAAGGCGACGATATGCAAATAGGGTACAATTCTCGTTTCTTAACTGAAATGTTGACCAACTTGCAATCGGATATGATTATGCTTGAAATGTCACTGCCCAACAGAGCCGGTATCCTTACTCCTGTTGATGGATTAGAAGAAGGCGAAACGGTTACAATGCTTGTAATGCCAGTAATGCTGAACAGCTAGTTCGGTTTAAAAATACGCTATTAACCAAACCATTTTTATATTTAAAAAACCGTCCCTATAAATCGGGACGGTTTTTTGTTTATTCACTATGACTAAAATAAAACTTTGTATTTCCTTTTTTTATTGATTCTTTGGCATCTTTATGATTCTTTTCAAATGTTTCTAAATTAGTTCCTTTGCAAATTCCATAGGAATAATGATATTTTAAAATTTCAAGATCTTTCTTTCCGAATTCTTTTTTATCTGATTTACAAAATGAAAAATAGCTATTGCAATCTGAATAATCAACTTCTTGATAAAAATAACCCAACGATCGTATAAAATTAACCTTCAAATTAGTTAATATCTGTTCTTCATTTAAATTATTTTTCGCATTAATTTTTAGTGAGCAACTATAAATATTTTGTTTGTTGTTCCATAAAAGATAATAACCGTTATTCCCTCGTATTCTTGTATCTAAATTTACATCATTCCTATCGTCTATGGAATAAATAAAATAGTTTGACTTATCTTTATCTTTTACGACAGTAATATGTAATGAATCAATTTCTTTATCGAGATAATTAATAAATTCACTAAGCTTTTTACTATTATATTTGTTGACGGATTTGTCAAAATAAATTTTCACTTCCTCTTTCCAAATTTTCATTCTCGGTTTTAATCGCTCTTCTTTTTTTTGATATTTTTTATTGAAAACCAATTGTTTATATCGCTCTAAAAATATAGAATCTTTTTCTTCATACAGAACTTTTACCCCTTTTTCCTCGTATCCACTAATAATTACTAAAGTATCACTCTTGATAATATTAAAACCAATTGAATCTATAACTTTATTACCACTTTTTTTTAATGCTTTATAATTTTTGTATTCCATGTAAATAACTTTACTATGCAATTTCAATTGATTATGTTGAGAAAAAATTGCCGAGGTAAAAGCAAATAACAAAAACACGAATATTTTTTTTTTCATAAATTTTATTTTTCTTTTGAATTATGAAAGTAATTATTTAAACTAATGAATTTTGTTTTTTTTAAGATTTTTTTTTATAAAGTGAATTACTAAATCACTCCCATTTTTTTCATCAAGAAAGTAGCGCTTCTATTTTTACAAATTCCGTCACGCAGTTTGTAATCAAAATGCAGCTCATTATTAATAATTTCCACTTCAAAGCATTTATTAGTTAGCACGCTTGGGTACTCATTGGTTGTCAGACAAACTTCGATATCATGAGTTGCTATGGCACCAATAGCATTTTGACCAATTACTTTTTTAACCACTTCAATAGTTCCGTTTCGCTTATCATCAGAATTGGTTCCACGTAATATTTCGTCCAATAAAACAAAAGCAGGTCTGTTTACTAGTTCGTCCATAATTTGCTTTAAGCGCTTAATTTCTGCAAAAAAGTACGACTCACTATCTGATAATGAATCTGATAATCGCATGGAAACCAATACAGGCAACGGATGTATATTTGCCTGACTGGCACAAACTGGAGAGCCCATTCCTGACAAAACCATATTGATTCCCAAACTTCTTAAAAATGTACTTTTTCCAGACATATTAGAACCAGTCAAAATCATAAACGATTCGGGATGAAAACTTACGGTATTCCCTACTCTTGTTTTTTTATTCAATAAAGGATGGCTTAAATCTGTGAAATCAATTTGGAAATTTGTATTTAATGTAGGGAAAACGAATTCTGGATTATTATACGATAAATTGGCTAAACTGTTTAGCACCTCGAATTCTCCTATAACTTCTAACCAATTTTCTAAGGCTTCGGAATGATCCTTTTTCCATTGAATTAATGAATTTAAAACATGCAAATTAAAAAGAAACGTTCCATTGAATACAATAGCGGTAACGAAATTACTAATGCTGTCCATTTTCGAAAACAAACCCGCTAACTGTTTCAAATGAATGCTGGCATTTTCTTTTTTAAACATTAGTTTTTGCTGCAGATCGATTAACTTTTTAGACTGAAAAGATTCTTCTTCAATTTTTTGCAATAACAAACTATACTGATGAATGGTTTTATCAATGTTAGTAGAATTAGCAATTTCAATTTGAATTCGTTTTATAAAACGACCTAAAATGATTAAATTGACAACAAATAAATATGATAAAATAGTTGCATAAATAGTATTTGAAGTCCCTAAATAGGCGATCAAAACTCCCAGAAAAAGAAATGGTAAAAAATAAGAAATAAAAACACTCAGTTTGGACAAAGGTGTACTATTAAACGTACACCATTTAAGCAAAGTCTCATAATTCAATTGATTGTCATCGCTTATTTTGGCGTTGGCCAAAAATTCCTGACGCCAATCTAATTTTTCTGATAATTCTATTATCGCTTGATGATTTCTGGTAATCTCATCATTTGGCAGTATTTTTAGCAGTTGGTTTGCGAATGTTTTTTTACCAATATAAGTTGCCGTCCTATTCAAGTTTTGAAACAAGGAATGCTCCCCAAAGATATCTAAATCATACGCATACGGATGATGAAAATCATTAAATTCCTGTCCGTTTTCGAAAGGCACTTTGTTTCTTTCCAGATAAGAAATTTCATTTTCATTAATATCGAATAAGGCTTGATTGACTTGTTTCTGGAAAACTAGTTTAGAATGAATGCGCATCAATACTACAAATACTCCAAAAATAAAAATGGATACGGCAATCAAGATGATCGCACTAGTTTTGATATAATAATAAACAGAAACTAAAAAAAGTACAATAGTAAAAAGTCTTAGAATACTTATACTATTGTACTTTTTATTGATTGCATGTAAAGCGTTTGAAAAGCGTATTTTTTTTGCTTTGTATATTTCCATAATTTAATTAGTGAAATGCAAATATAACAAAATAGATTGCGCTAAGAAGTCTAAATTAAAAGGCAATGGCAATGCCGTACTAAATAGAATTCAAAATTCAAACTGTATCAATCAATGGGAATGGCTAAAATTGGAATATCAAATTTACTAGCTATTTTTTTGGTTAAACTAGGGTTAAATATTCCTTCAAAAAAGCCTCTTTTATAAGTAAGCATTGTCAAAATATCAATCTCTTTGTACCTAATAAAATCAATAATTGTATCTTTCACCTCATTACTATTGATAACAAAGAACTCAATAGGTTCCAGAGAATACTCTTCTTCCCAATTCGCAATAGTTTCTTTGGTTACATCTGATTCATTTGTTTTTACATAAAGGCACTTTACTTTTGCATTTGTTTTTTTCGCAATTTTTAAAACCATTTTCAGCGCTATTTTATCTTTTTCGCGGAAGCGGGTTGTAAAGCCTATGACTTCAATTTTTTTAAATTTAGCCTCCACTGGGACACATAACATAGGAACTTCAATTCCTGAAATAACAGATCCTGTATTAGTACCTATAAAAAACGCTTCCCAACCACTGGCTCCCGATGTACCCATTATCACAAAATCTATTGCGTCTTCTTTTATAGATTTCTTAATATTATAAAGTAAATCACCATCCATAAGCCTATGAGAAATCTTAATTTTATCCAGATTATGTGATTGAGCTATAGCGCGAAGTTTTGGAATTTCATCCTTAAACATATTAAAGTTAGCCAACTGCAAAGAATCATAGATGACGGTATAATTTTCTGGAAAAAACTGATTGTCATATATTGGCAATTCAAAGGTGTGTAATAAAATGAGTTCACCATGAACTATTTTTGCAAATTCTAAAGCGTGGACAAAAGCATTTGTCGCCACTTCGGAAAAATCTGTAGGAAATAGAATTTTTTTCATTTTATTAAGTGTTAAAATCGTTTGGTAAACAAAATCACATTCGAATTTTTTTATCCGTGGACAGCAAGAATGGGTACATTAATATGGAAAGTCAATTTTTTTGAAAGACTTATTTCGAATAGTTTTTCAAAAAAATTTCGATGATACACATGCATCGCAATCAAATTAATTTCATGTAGATCTATAAATTTTAAAATAGTTCCTTCCACATCTTCTTCTATAATCGAGTGAAATAATACTTCTTGATTATCAATCAATCCATTCCATTCTTCCATACAGTCATTTTTTACTTCATGATGCGGCGACTCTATACGCAAACAATCTATGTGAGCTTGAAAGATCCTGGCTAAAGACATGACCCGTAAAAAGGATTCAGTATCTTCTGGTCTATACTGCGTAATAAAAAGTATTTTTTTGATTGTATGGTATTGACAGTGTTCCGGTATTGCTAAAACTAATGTTTTAATATCATTCATCACTTTTGTGGCTGTTGTGCCAAAAAAAGTTTCTTTAACACTAGTAGCTCCTTTTGTGCCCATAACCACAAAATCATAATTTTCATTCTCAGTGATTTTTTTTATTTCAGCAACGAGATTCCCTAAGATTAAAACATGACTAATCTTGATATGATTCAAATTATTCTCATCAGCAATATTTCTTAAAATAGGAACCTCATCTTTATAATTTTCAAAATTACTAAGTTCCGTGACATCATATATTTCATGTAAATATTCTGAAACATTAATATAATTGGTTTGAGGCAATTGGTAAACATGCATTGTAACTATTTCAGCATTGATGGATTCTGCCAATTTCAATGCGTATATAAAAGCATTTTTGGACACCATAGAAAAGTCGGTAGGAAAAAGAATTTTTTTCATAGCATAGTTCATTAGTTGCAAATCAATTCGTACTATAAATTTACAAAACAAAAAACAAAGTAGTATGATATTTATAAGTTTTACTGATTTTTAACAAAAGTAAAGGCAATGCTTTATTATCCAAGTCTTGTCCCATTGTCAATTTTACTTACTTTTGCATAAAATTGACTACATATATATGATACCTCACGATTCCATTGTGGCTCTTGCAACTCCTTCCGGAGCTGGAGCAATAGCAGTAATTCGAATTTCCGGCGAAGATGCCATTACTATTGGGAATACGGTTTTTAAATCTATCAAAAACAAAGATTTAAGAACACAAAGAACGCATACTTTGCATTTAGGGCACATTAAGGATGACTTGAAAACTTTGGATGAAGTACTAGTATCGATCTTCAAAGGTCCAAACTCGTACACCGGAGAAAATACGATTGAAATTTCCTGTCACGGTTCAACTTATATTCAACAACAGATTATTCAGTTATTGCTAAGAAAAGGCTGTCGAATAGCTAATCCTGGTGAATTTACATTACGAGCTTTCTTAAACGGAAAACTAGACTTATCCCAAGCAGAAGCTGTTGCTGATCTAATTTCATCAGATAATGAAGCATCACATCAAATTGCCATGCAGCAAATGCGTGGGGGTTTCTCTAATGAAATTGCCAAACTTAGAGAAGAATTGTTAAATTTTGCTTCATTGATCGAACTTGAACTCGACTTTGCTGAGGAAGATGTAGCATTTGCAGATAGAACGCAGTTTTATGAATTATTAAATAGAATCGAATTTGTACTTAAACGTTTAATCGATTCCTTTGCAGTAGGAAATGTAATTAAAAACGGAATTCCTGTAGCCATTGTGGGAGAACCAAATGTGGGGAAATCAACGCTATTGAATGCATTATTAAATGAAGAGCGTGCCATTGTTTCAGAAATTGCGGGAACAACAAGAGATACGATTGAAGATGAATTGGTCATTGGTGGCATCGGATTTAGATTTATAGACACTGCTGGGATTCGCGAAACTGAAGATGTGGTGGAAAGCATTGGAATTCGAAAAACATTCGAAAAAATTGAACAGGCACAGGTAGTTGTTTTTCTTTTTGATAGCTCCGAATTTAAAGTTTCCGGTTTAAAGTTGAAAGTGGAATTAGAAAAAATTAAGAATCAGTTTCCATTGAAGCCGTTAGTAATTATTGGTAACAAAGCTGATAAATTAGAAGAAAATGAAATCTTAAATTTAAAATCTGAAATACCCGAAATTTTACTTATTTCTGCTAAAGAAAAACTAGGCGTTGAAGATTTAAAAGATCAGTTACTTTCATTTGTTAATACTGGCGCATTACGAAATAATGAAACAATCGTTACTAATACAAGACATTACGATTCTTTACTGAAAGCACTATACGAAATACAAAAAGTAAAATACGGTCTGGAAACCAACCTATCAAGCGACTTGATGGCTTTGGATATCAAGGAAGCGCTGTACCAATTTGGGATGATCACCGGTCAGGTTACGAATGATGAATTGTTAGGCAATATTTTTGCTAATTTTTGCATCGGAAAATAGATAGCCAAAAATTAAGAAAATATCACAAAATAAAACACACTAAAACCCTTGTAAATCAAGGGTTTTTTATTTAAATAGATTTTTATTTTTTTGTATGGCTTTGCTTTTTTTTGTATTTTTTGTACCGATATTGTACCTCATTAAAATTAATTATTATATTTGAATGGAAATAGGGCAGATTATGTCCCTTATTTACCCTTAATTCTATGTAAGTCGAATAATCACTATTTATTTAAGTAATTAATGAGCTCCAATTTAAGTATAAATCGTATTTGTGAATACTGCAAAAATTCGTTTGTTGCGAAGACTACTCGTACCAGATTTTGCTCAAGTATTTGCAATGGTAGAAATAACAAAATGCTGATTCGAAATTTGAAAATTAAGGATAGCAATTCGGAAACCTTATCCAAAGCAAATGAAAAATCTGCAGAAAAAATAGAGGAAATAAAAAACAAAGATTTTTTAACCGTAAAAGATGCTTCTCAATTATTGAATATTTCCACAAAAACGATTTACAGATTGATAGAAAGAAAAGAAATCAACTCTTTTAGTTTTTCAACTAGAAAAACACTGATCAGGAGAAAAGATATTGATACTTATTTTGACGATAATTTAAAAGAAATTAAAAAAAGCATAGAAAGTCCAGAAATCATTATTAATCTTGACAACTCTTACACTATTCAAGAAGCTCAGGAGAAATACAATATCTCTAGTGGAGCATTATATAATCTTATTATTAGGTTCAAAATACCAAAGAAGAAACAAGGTAAATACACCCTTGTACGAAAAGAAGATATCGATTCCATTTTCAATTAATTAAAAAAAATATGGCAAATGTTACCCTCAGAAAAAAAGCATTAGCAAATAACAAGTCAAGTTTGTTCTTGGACTACTTTCCTCCTATTATTAATCCTAAAACTGGAAAAGAATCCAGAAGAGAGTTTTTGGGTCTTCAAATTTTTGACAAACCTAAAGATGAGATTGAAAAAACACATAATAAATCTACATTGGAATTTGCCGATTTGGTACGTGCCAAAAGACTTACACAAATTAGAGACAAAGAATATGGCTTTAAAGAAAACATTACTTATAATGTTGATTTTATCGAATTTTACGCTTCTATAGTTGATGATTACTACAACAATGGGACAAAATCAAATCATTCCGGTTGGAATGCATCATTAAACTATTTTAAGGCTTTTGCAGGTGACAAATTGCAATCTCATTTTTTAAATGAAAAGCATGTTAAAAAGTACAGGACTTTTTTACTTGAAACAAGAAATTTAAGAACCAACGCAAAAAAATTATCTGTTAACACAGCTTCTTCTTATTACAAAAATTTCATAATGGTTCTTAAAAAGGCTTATAAGAATAAAATTATAGAACACAATCTTGCAGAAGAAACCGAATATATAAAAGAAGAAGAAACGTACCGAGAGTATTTATCAGAAAAAGAATTGGAAATTTTATGGAATACCGATTGTAGTTTTCCAAAATTAAAACATTTGGCAATATTTTCAGCCTTAACAGGATTACGCTTTATCGATATTAAAACCCTACCCTATTGTAATGTTTATTCTGACATTCATCAAGGGGATTACATCAAAGTAAGAGAACAGAAAACGGGTAATTTATATAATCATCCAATATCTGAAAGTGTATTGAGTATTATAAACTTACAAACCAAAGAGAATGAACTTGTTTTTGGGGAGGTGAAATATTCCGAAATTACACGACCGTTAAAAAAATGGTTGAGTGATTCGGGAATAAAAAAGAAAATTTCATTTCATAATTTTAGACATACTTATGCAACATTACAATTAGCGAATGGAACCGATATTTACACCGTTTCAAAACTTTTAGGTCATAAAAATGTTTCAACCACACAGATTTACACTAAAATCATGGACAAAAATAAAATAATTGCAGCTAACCGTATAAACTTGAAACTAGATGGAATATAAAAAATACTATGAATATTTCTATAATAAAACCTATGTTATTGGGGAAAGAAAAATTAAACAAACATTAATAAAATCAAAGGCTAAATCATTAGTATTTTATCTGAATTTAAATATTATTCTTGATACTCAAAATTTATTAATTTCAAAAAAAAGTAACATCCTATTATTTGATTCATTAAATGAGTTAGACACAATATTTGTAAATTCAATTTATGATTACACTGAGAACAACGAAGAATTAACCCTAAAAAACAATGTCTATCCAGAATATTTAAAAATAAAGAATGATCAATTACCCTCTAATTATTCGTTTAATAAATTTTTAAGTGATTTTGGGGCTTTAAAAGGTTTAATTGACGTTGTTAAAAAATTTCAAGAAAATTCGAATCAATATCAAAAAATGTATGAAGAAAATAATTTTAGTAATTTTAAAATACCAAAACGCAATATAATAATCCAGAACACACCTATAAACTTAACACCTCCTGAACCAAAATTAAAGTCCCAAATAAATGGTGATTACAATAATTTGAAAGAAGACCAAAAAGCTTTTTTATTTCATATAATGTGTGTTGCTTTAAGTGAAAAAAAAGAAGTGAAAAAAGAAGAGAAAGAGGAAAGTGTTTTATTCAATTTACCATATACTGAACTAATTCGATTAAATTCACTTATTGATTTTATAGACAAATATTGTTTCGAGAAAAATTTCAGAGATTCTAATAATTACAAAATTTTGACAAAAGGTTTAAATCATTTTGAAAAAACAGAAAGAATTATTTTTCTTTTAACTTTAGTAGATAATATAAAAATTTACCAACTCCCTAAAACAACAAAATATATCAAAACAATCCTCAACAATGAGCATAATAAAAGTGAAAAAATGAAAATGAAGTAAAAACAACACAAAAATCAACAACCTTTTTTCCACATAAAAGTTTAGACAAACCTAATTGATGTTTTAAGAAAACATCAATTAGGTTTTATTTTTTCAACAAAAACACTCTGCACAAGCCTATTTTATTGAGGTTTTTAAAATAAATAAAACCACATATAAAACAACACAAAAACCCACTCAATATATTTTGGAATATTGATTCATGGAAACAAATCAAATTTACATGATCACAGAAGCAGGAATAAAAGTACTGACTGATCAAATTACAGAAAACATTTTAAAGGCAATTAATCCCTCAAAAACTTCTGACGAGGATGCCTTCTTGAGTATTGATGAAACAGCTAAAATAATCAACTTAAGCAAAGCAACTATTTATGGATTGACCCATCAAAAAGAAATCCCTTTTCACAAAAGAGGAAAGCGTCTTTACTTTCTAAAATCTGAAATTTTACAATGGATTAAAAATGGAAAGCGAGAATCTAAATCTGAATTAGAAAAAAGAGCCGAAGAGTATTTATCTAAAAACCGATTGTTTTAATCGTCAATCTAACGTAAAACTAACGAACAATGGAAACATATTTATATACATGCCAATATTGTGGCAATGAATACAAGCCTAATAGAAGGCAACAACAAAAGTATTGCAGTAACAGCTGTAGAACCAGAGCTTTTGTAATTAGAAAGATTCAAGGATTAAACTTACCATCTACAGAAAATAAAAATAAAGAGGAAAAAAAATCTGAAACCATGAGTTGGGCCGGAGTCGGAAATGCTGCCGCTGGAACTATTGCAGTAAATCTTGCTGCTAGTATTTTTACAAAAGAAGAAAACAAGCCGGCCACTAAAAAGGATATTAAGGAAATTAAAAATCTTTTAATGACTCGATATCATTCGATAAAAAATGCTCCAATTAGATCTGATGGTGCTAGACCTCATTTCGATATGAAAACCAATAACGTAGTTTACCTATAAAACCCTAATCATGAAAATAAATAACCTCAGCGATATTAAAAACAATATCGATAACATAATATTGTCTAAGAGAGAAATTTCTATAAAACTATTAAATGAAATAATAGATCTACTTCCTAGTCAAATTAAGAATTTAATTGAACAAAATTTTGAGTTTAAACGAATTCCGAAAGAATATTTATTTAGTTCTATTCTCTTTGCTTTTAGTAACGCTAGTGGTCTCGCTTTCTCTATGAACAGCATGAATTATACTAATTATACCAATATGTTTTTTGTAATTATCGGAAGCCGTGGAGACA
Source organism: Flavobacterium amylolyticum (assembly GCF_048284335.1). Classification (NCBI taxonomy): domain Bacteria; kingdom Pseudomonadati; phylum Bacteroidota; class Flavobacteriia; order Flavobacteriales; family Flavobacteriaceae; genus Flavobacterium; species Flavobacterium amylolyticum. The sequence goes on along the minus strand of NZ_JBLVPG010000002.1, from coordinate 201,200 downwards.
CTAAATCAGCTCCTATGGATATTGCAACAAATCCACTAAATTATCACGATAATGAAAAAAACAAAGAATACAATGCAGCATGTGAACAAGACCAAAATAATAAACCTGTCAGAAAGCGATTATTGATACAAAATGCTTCCATTGAATCAATGAAATATGAACATAGTAAAAATCCCTATTCAATTGGAATTTACTATGACGAATTTATGTATGTCTTTGAAAAAATGGCAAATAGCAAAAGTCCAGATGGTGCTGATTTACGATCATTTCTACTTTCCGGTTTTAATAATGGGTTTATTGATATTTCGAGAAGAACCACAGATAATTTCAGAATGGAACAGACCTTTATAACTTTATTAGGATCGGTACAAACTCAATTTACAACAAAACTATTTGCAAATGGCAATCTTGAAAGTGGTTTGATAGATCGTATCCTATTTACGCCAAAATTGACTTCTAATTCAAAATTAAGCAAAGTTAAAATAAACAAAAGCGTTATTGATTCATATAACACACTTATAAATAATCTACTCTCAAGCCGAAAAGAAACCGAAAACTGTTCAGAAGTAAAAAGTGTAGAAATACGATTAGATGCCGAAGCCGAACAAAAAATATATGACTACACCCAAAAACTAATTAATTTACAAGAGAAATCAGATGAAATAATCAAAGCCTATATCGCAAAACTGATGATTTATATACATAAATTAACTTTACTTGTCCACTTAATTAATAACTCTCAAAATTCAAATTTTGAAACCCCTATTGAACCAAAAAGTGTCGATATAGCAATACTAATTTGTGAATTTTATTTTAACAATTTTCAAATCATTTTGGAAGAAAATTGTAAATCTGAGGAGAAAGAAATAAAAGTCAATGATATTGTTAAAATGGCAATAAAAAACAATGCTCAACAAAAAGATGTAGTTGCTATTACAGGTTTTAATAAATCAACAATTTCAAGAAAATGGTGTGAGAATTTAAGCAACCAGCAACTTGCAACAAACGCCAAAAGCATTAACAAACTTAGTAAAAACAATACTTAACAGTATTTTCAGACGCAATTGCAAGTTGCAAGTTGCATTTAAAATTGATCAATTATGATACAAAAGATAGAACAAACATTAAAATTTAATCCCAAAAGGAATCTAAATCTGGCTACTCCTTGTTGCAACAGGAGCAACAAAGATGGTAAATTCACAACCTATGTTAACTTACCCGAAATTTATGGATATTGTCATTCTTGTGGTAAAACAACCCGACCTCCAACTATATTCAAAGATGAGAAAGGTCTTGAATATATTTGGAATGAAAATCAAAATAAATATGAATCCATCGCAATTCCTTTACAAAGCCTTTGCAAAGGAATTGCAAAAGAGGAACAAAATTTTGCAAAGGATATAAAATACATTCCAGAAAGTACCATTTGGCAGTACTTCCATACAATTTCGGAAAACAATCTTTTACAATACCTTTGCAAAACTTATGGCAAAGAAAAAGTTGAAGACGCAAAAGAAACCTATATCATAGGAACCAGTAAAGATGGAGGAACTGTTTTTTGGAATATAAATTCTGACTTAAAAGTTCAGAAAGCCAAAATTTCTTATTACAATGAAATTGGCAGAAGAACAAATCTTTTTAAAGTCCCCTATAAAAATGAAGACGGTTATTATGCTTGTCTTTTTGGAGAACACCTTATCTATGATGAATTAAAAGGAAGAAAAACTATTATACTCGTTGAAAGCGAGAAAACGGCCATTGTAGGATACATTCATTTTCCCGAATATATTTGGATTGCCTATGGGGGAATCAATGGGCTTACTGAAAATAAACTAAAACCCTTAACTGACCATACCGTTTTAATTATCCCTGACATGAGCGAAAGTGCCGTGAATATAATTTATGACAAAATTCCACTTCTAATTTCAATGGGAATTAATGTAAAATTCTGGGATATGACTGAAGGTAAAACAGATGAACAATTGAAAATCGAAGGGATTTATAATGATGATTTGGAAGATGTATTTAGAGGTTTAGCATGACATTTATCCTACCAAGGCTGCAAAAGGAATCAACTTTAATAAAAGTTAAACCCTATTTTTTTTTAAAATTTTATACTTTGTAAAATAGTGTCAAGCATTAAAAGCAAATCATTTCAAGGCAATTATTTATTAAATTTCACTAAGCTATTTAAGACTTCCCCTTTCTTATAATAAACCCTATTACCAATACCATAGCTGGTCAGCTTTCCGTTTTTTGTCCATTTCCAAAGCGTAGTTCTTTTGATATTGAGCAGCTCACAAGTTTCAATTGGTGATAATAACGCATCATGATTATTTGTCGATTCATTTAGCTTTTCTATTGCTTTCTCTATAATATCCAATTTTGCTAAAATAATCTCAAAAGGGTTTTCCATTTTTATTGCAAAAATAAAAACTTTATAGAGCAATTATTAGAATTTAACAGAAGCTCGAATTTTTGGATCTGTCTTCTAATAACGGAAGGCTGTCTTTACATTACTGTTTCATATTATAACTCATTTTATGTCTTAGAATCTCCATACGAAATTGAATCATTTTTTTAATTTTTACGCTCGAGTTTTAAAATGTCTAAAACTTTTCTTTTTTGAAGTTGTTATAAAGTTCATCTAATTGTGGTGCTAAGAAATTAAAAATAGTTTAAAACATAATTAAATAAGTTTAAAATTGATGTTTTTATAATGTTAAATACTTTTTAATATTTATTTCTTGTTAAAACGTTTGTCTCAATCTGATTCCCTATTTTAGCCTAGCTTTAAAGGCATCAATCAAAAGAAGAATAACTAATATGAGCTTTAATAAAATACTGGAAAAATACCGTAAAATTTCATTTTCCGAACGTGACAAAGGAGCTCGTTTTGAAAGATTAATGCAAGCCTATCTTTTAACCGATCCACAATATGCTTACAGATTCAAAAAAGTTTGGTTATGGGATGAATTCCCGGGGAAAAAAGATTTAGGCAGTGGCGACACCGGTATAGATTTGGTTGCCCTCACTATTGATGGAGATTATTGGGCTATTCAATGTAAATGCTATCAACAAACATCACTAATTGACAAACCGGCTGTAGATTCATTTCTGTCAACTTCCAGCCGTACATTTAAAAACGAAGATTTAAAAACCGTTGGTTTTTCTCACCGTCTTTGGATTTCTACAACAAATAAATGGGGACCTAATGCAACCCAAGCAATAAAAAACCAACACCCTCCCGTATCGAGAATTCATCTTCATGATTTACAAGAAGCTCCTGTAGATTGGGAAAAAATGGAATCGGGTGTACATGGAGAAATTGCACGTTTTACAGGACGTGATTTAAGAGACCATCAAAAAGAAGCTTTAGACAAAACACATCTAACTTTTACAAGTGCAGACCGTGGAAAATTAATTATGGCATGCGGTACTGGTAAAACTTTTACTTCGCTACGCATCGCTGAAAATGAAACCACAGTAAATGGAATGGTTTTATTTTTAGTTCCTTCTATTGCTTTACTAGGTCAAACTTTGCGAGAATGGTCAACTTTTGCAAAAGAACCAATCAACGCAATTTGTATTTGTTCTGATCCTGATATTTCAAAAAAGAAAACAAAAGACGAAGACACCGATTCTTTTAGTACAGTTGATTTGGCTTTGCCTGCATCAACCGACCCCATAGAGATTTTGAAACAATTAAACTCTTTTAAAAAGAATTCTAAACCTGGGATGACTGTTGTTTTTTCTACTTATCAATCTATTGAAGTAATTGCGAAAGCACAAAAAGTAATTCTTGAAAATGGTTTTCCTGAATTTGATTTAATTATCTGCGATGAAGCGCACAGAACCACAGGAATAAAAATTGCAGGTTTTGACGAATCGGCTTTTACAAAAGTACACGACAATAATTTCATAAAAGCTAAAAAAAGGCTTTACATGACCGCTACACCTCGTTTATACAACGACGAAGTTAAAAGCAAAGCAGCACAGGCAGAAGCCGTTTTGTGTTCAATGGATGATGTCAATTTGTATGGTGAAGAAATCTATAGAATAGGTTTTGGCGAAGCCGTAGAAAAAGGTTTATTGACAGATTATAAAGTTTTAATTCTTACGTTAAATGATCACGATATTCCGCCCGCAATTCAAAAGATGATTGCAGACGAAAACAGCGAAATATCAACAGATGACGCATCCAAATTAATTGGCTGCATCAATGCGCTTTCAAAACAAGTTTTAGGTGACGAAGGAATTATAAAAGATTCCGACCCTAACCCAATGAAAAGGGCTGTCGCCTTTTGTTCTAATATAAAAGTGTCTAAAAAAATTACAGAAACCTATAATTCGGCTTCTGATTCATACATAGATTCCTTACCAAAGGAAAAAAGAGAAACGATGGTTTCAATCGCTTCCAAACATATTGACGGCTCCATGTCAGCTCCGCAACGTGATGAATTATTAGCTTGGATAAAATCGGATGTTGAAGATGGAGATTGCAGAATTTTGACAAATGTTCGTTGTTTAAGCGAAGGCGTTGACGTGCCTTCCCTTGATGCTGTTTTGTTTCTTTCAGCTCGAAACTCTCAGGTTGATGTGGTTCAATCTGTGGGACGTGTCATGCGTAAATCCCCAGGAAAAAAATACGGTTATATCATTATTCCTGTTGTAGTGCCTTCCAATGTATCTGCCGAAAAAGGGCTAGACGATAACGAACGTTTTAAAGTAGTTTGGACAGTTCTAAACGCACTTCGCGCGCATGATGACCGTTTCAATGCAACAGTCAACAAACTCGAATTAAACAACAAACGCCCTACTAATGTTTTAGTAGGCGGTTCGCCTTGGGGTTTTGATGATGATGGTAATCCCGTGCGAAAAGACGGTTCAGAAGAAACCACAAAAAACAATGATCTAAATGACCAAATGACTTTGCATTTTGAAGAATTACAAAGTGCCATTTTTGCGCGTATGGTTAAAAAAGTAGGTGACAAAAACTATTGGGAAGTTTGGGCAAAAGACGTGGCGCAAATTGCGGAACGTTATATGGAACGCATTACCAAATTAGTAAAAACAGACGGCCAACACAGTATTGCATTTGCTAATTTTTTAGAAGGCTTACAAAAAAATATAAATCCGAGTATAACCGAAAATCAGGCCATAGAAATGTTGGCGCAACACATCATCACCAAGCCAGTTTTCGAAGCCTTGTTTGAAGGATATTCATTTGTTAAAAACAATGCAGTCTCCATAGCTATGCAAAACATGACTAGTATTTTGGAGGAACAAGCTTTGGAAAAAGATGTTGATGTACTCCACAAATTTTACGAATCTGTAAAAATGCGAGCTGCAGGAATAGACAACGCAGAAGGAAAACAGCGCATCATAATTGAGCTTTACGATAAATTTTTCAAGACTGCTTTCCCAAAAATGGTGGAGCAATTGGGTATCGTTTATACACCTGTAGAATGTGTTGACTTTATTATCCATTCCGTAAATGACATTTTACAAAAAGAATTCGGTAGAAGCTTGACAGATGAAAACGTTCACATCCTGGATCCATTTACCGGAACAGGAACTTTTATCACGCGACTGCTCCAAAGTGGATTAATCAAAGAAGAAGATTTAGAACGTAAATACAAACACGAAATCCACGCCAACGAAATTGTATTACTCGCCTACTATATCGCAGCGGTAAACATCGAAAACGCTTTCCACGATGCTACCCTAGACCCTGATGATAATATTGGCAAAGAAAAATACATTCCTTATGATGGCATTTGCTTAACTGACAGTTTCCAATTAGGAGAATCGGACAACAGCGAAAAAATGTTCTCCGAAATGTTCCCACAAAATTCCGATCGTGTACAACGACAAAAGAAAGCACCGCTTCGCGTGATTATTGGAAATCCACCATATTCTGTTGGTCAAAAATCTGGAAATGACAATGCACAAAATCAGAAATATGAAAAACTAGACAGTAGAATAGAATCAACTTATGCTAAAGGAAGTAATGCTACCTCTGTAAAAGCATTATACGATTCATACATAAAAGCCTTTCGTTGGAGTTCCGACCGTTTAGACAAAAACGGCGGTATCATTGCTTTTATATCCAATGGAGCTTGGCTTGATAGTAATGGTATGGACGGTTTTCGTAAATCTTTAGAAAACGAATTTAGCTCTATTTATGTGTTTAATTTGAGGGGTAATCAACGTACAAGCGGAGAACTATCAAGAAAAGAAGGTGGTAAAATATTCGGTTCAGGTTCTCGTACCCCAATTTCAATCACTTTTCTAATAAAAAATCCTGCTGCTAAACAAGAAAAAGCAACCGTACATTATCACGATATTGGGGACTATTTAACCCAACAGGATAAACTCAAAATCGTTACACAATTTAGCTCTATTTCCAATGAAAAAATGTCTTGGAAAACATTAGAACCAAATGAATATGGCGACTGGATAAGTCAAAGAAATGATGTCTTTAGCACTTTTATTTCATTGGATACAGAAAAAAAATATGATTTATCTTCATCCACCTTTTTTGTAACTTATTCTTTAGGTTTAGCATCTGGCAGGGATGCTTGGGTTTATAATTTTTCTAAACCATTACTAGAAAACAATGTGTCTAAGTCTCTAAAATTCTACAATGAGCAAGTAAAAGATTTTAAATATGCAAAAATTGATAATAACAAAATAGATGTCGATTCATTTATAGAAACCAATCCTTTGAAAATTAGTTGGAATAGAAATTTGAAGGAAGATTTGGCAAAATATAAAACTCATTCTTTTAATGAAAAAGCATTTATAACAAGTCAATATCGTCCATATTGTAAACAAAAATTGTACTATGATAAAGATTATAATGCGATGCTTTATCAAAACAAAAGATTATTTCCGAATTCAAATTTTGATAACATAGTTATCGCAGTTGCTGGAATTGGCGCACAGAAAGATTTTTCAGTCTTAATATCAAACACAATTACAGATTTACAAGTTGTTGATAAAGCACAATGTTTCCCACTTTATTACTACGAAGAAAACAACCACGCCCAAAAAGGATTGTTCGATACAGGCGACAAAAGCGATTACATTCGCCGTGATGGTGTGAGCGATTTTATATTAGAAAGAGCTAAAAAACAATATGGCAAAAACGTAAGTAAAGAAGATATTTTCTATTATGTATATGGCTTTTTACATTGCCCGGAATACCGTGAAATGTTCGCCAATGACTTAAAGAAAATGTTACCCCATTTGCCATTGGTCGAGAATGTAAAAGATTTCTGGAAATTCAGCAAAGCAGGTCGAGAACTAGCTGAATTACACATAAATTATGAAACAGTTCCTGCTTATGATAGCGTTGTAGTAAAAGGAGCAGAAAGCGAATTCTATACTGTAGAAAAAATGCGTTTCCCTAAGAAAGACCAAAAAGACAGCATTATTTATAATAGCCGTATTTCTATTTCAAATATTCCTGCAGAAGCTTACGAATATGTGGTAAACGGTAAATCCGCCATCGAATGGATTATGGAACGTTACGCCGTAACCACACACAAAGACAGCGGCATCAAAAACGATCCAAACGACTGGGCCACCGAAGTTGGAAACCCAAAATATATTTTGGATTTGGTTTTGAGTATTATCAATGTAAGCGTGCAAACTGTGGAGATTGTGAAGGGTTTGCCTAAGGTACAATTTGAGTAAATGTGAATAGAATAAATATTTAATAAACTAACTTAAAAATAAAATTAAAATGGATGATTTTGCATTACGCTATGAATATTTGATTAGAAGTGCCTTTCAATGTGGTAGATATGGCGTACCCGGTGCTAACGCAGACACTTTTAGAGCTTTAGAAAGAAGTTTTGTACTTTCCAGAGATAATACGGACGCTGCTAGAAAAGAAGATTTATTATTTAATTACGCTTTTGATTGTGGTGAAGTCGCAACATATATTATAACAGCAATTGAAAAATTCGCAAAAGATTTTGATCAACAACTAAACCCTGCACAAAATCAAGAGATAGAAGATATTACAATGCTTTTAGATAATTCCGATATAATTAAAATTGAAGAAGCGATTGAAAGATCTGAAGCTTTGATGGTTGCTTTTGGAAGATATCCAACACATTCATAAACTACTTAAATTAAAAAAGCCCTAGACTAACGTCCAGGGCTTTTCAATTTATTCCTCTCTATTTTTTTTGTAAATATTTTACTATATTTGAAAAAAAGAAACAAACTTTTGCCTATCCAATTAAATCAAGTATGCTTTGCAAAGGTTTATCTCTCATATATACAAGTTGTGCAAATTTTCTAACCAAACTAATTCAACAAAAATGTTTAAAAATTACTTTCTCTCTCCTGACGACCGAGGATTATTCTCGCCTGTCAATAGTACTGACCATTTTAAAAACAACCTCAAAGGGAAGGTGAAAACAGTTATAAATACAAAAAACAAGTTTTCAAACTTACCCTTTGCGCCTACGCAAAAACAAATGTTTGAAATCTCAGAATTTGATGAAAGAGGTGAATTGACGTCTTATAGAGAGACAGATCAAAGAGACCAACTTTATCTTAAGAAAGAGTATTTATATGAAAATGGGCTATTAAAAAGTGAACTTGTATTCGACGAAGACGATATGGTTGTCGAAGCTGTCTATTTTAAGCACAATAGTCAAAACTTAATGATTGAAGAGTTCAGAAAAGATTATGATGTACTATTGACTGGAATTTATGATGATTCTGGCTATCTAAAAGTAGTAAAACAGTTCTCTGAATTACAAGGCGACGATAGAGAGTTTAAAATATTTCGTGATTCAAATACTAAAACAAACATCACTGAAATTGAAATTTATGATAAAAATAATCTTTCAAGAAAATCTAATTATAAATATAATAGCAGAAACAATGTGGCTTCTACAGAAAGCTTTAGTCCAAATGGAGACACATTTTCAACAGAGGAAATTCAATATGATGATAATGACAACATTCTCAAATTAGTCCATAAAGACAAACGAAGAACTACGGAATATTCGTATCGGTATGATTACGACAAATTAGGTAATTGGATAAAATTTGAATTTGCCGTTAATGGAGAAGTAAAATCGGAAAGTAAAAGAGAAATAAGATACTATCAATTCTCATAAACAAAAAACTTTGCAAAACAGCTAGAATTTCGCAAGATTTAGGCAATTGGCTTAATGGAAAACTGTTTTTATATTAGGGCTAATATGGCAAATCAGCAATAGGGCTTCATTTAGTCCCATACCGCCAAGCCGCGGAACATCAAACTGTCTAACTACCTCGCTTTTAAATTTTTGTTCTCGGACTCCTATCTTTTAAAAATCTCAGATATGGAATACTCAGAGACTTGTTTTAGGTTTTTAGACAAACAGACGTTAGTAGCCATTGTATAGAAACCGCAATAAATACGACATTTAATAAAATATGAAAAGACAAATATCAGACGTAGAAAAACAACAGGTTAGAATTCAACAACAAGACAAAGACGGTTCTTTAAAATGTTTTATTTCGGGAGAAATAATTGGTGCAGACGATGAAATTGAATACGACCATATTTTACCTTTTTCAAAACAAGGCGATAGCGATATTACAAATATCAGAATTGTTTTAAAAGAATACAACAGAAGAAAATCTGACCAATCGTTATACGATTTTAGAGATAATTACAAACTTGAAAAACTTTTTAACGACAAAAAGAATAATATCAAACTACAAGATATTTTTTCATTAAAAGATATTTCTGCCAAATCTTTTCATTTTACAACTGAAACAGAAAGCATAAAAATAAATGACGGAATAGACGAAAGAACTTTTACTCTTTTGTTTGACAAAATACTTAACGTACAATATTTTTACGGTAGAATTCCAATTAAATGGCTTGAAAATGACGACCAAGAAGGTTTGCAACCAAGAGTAATTGATTACAAAAGATTAATTAGTTTGCGTGACCATTTAAAAGACCATCCACAACTTGCTCCTTCAATTGCTCGACTAATCGACAATAGAATTAAACTTTTTGACGGGCAACATAAACTTGCAGGTCAAGTTCTAAATAATTCAGTCGAAGTTGATATAAAAGCATATTTGTCACCATTAGAAGTTCTTAAATCAAAAAAACTTTTTGACGATTTGATGATTACAAATCTTGATGCGCATTCAAAACATAAACAAATTCCATTTTATACTTCTACTTTACTTGATAGACTTTCGGTAATTTACAAAGAAATGTTAGGCGAATTCACATCAACTAAACCAGTTGAAAAACATTCTGAAGAAAACTTTGTAAACTATCTTGTTGCAGAGAAAAACCATACTAGAGCAGAAGCAAAACAAATGCTTAAAAGTACGATTATAACTAATGCAATAGAATTAACAGCAATAAATGAATTTACTGCTGTTGCATCAAGAGATAATAGTTTTGCATTATCGATCGACTTGCTGAAAATTGCAATTTTTCCAAATACTTTGTACTTAGAACCATCAACTGCAAATTTCAAATCTATTGGAGATTATCGAGATGAAGAATTGGAAAATTTCAAAGAATTATCTACAATATTGGTTGAATATGGAAAACTAAATAATTGGGTACAAAACTCCAGAGGAAAATCATTAACAAACATTGAACTAAAAGCGAGAAGAATTTGGCATAAAGGAGCAGTTTTGACTTGGGCACCATATCTTAAAAGTATTTTAGTAATGTCATTTAACTTAATGACAAATGAAGACAGAGAAAAACTTTTATACAGAAGCGTAATGAATGCAAGTGAAAAAGACAGAATTGCAAGTTGTCTAAATAGACTTTTTAATCACAATCTTTGGGACGAACCAGAAGGAGAAATTGATAGTTTGTTAATTTCGGCAAGAAAGCAAGACGATTTATTTACCAGAAAAGGATTGACTGAAAAGTATGTATTAACAGGAATGATATAAAAAAACGTCTACTAAAAGCTACTACAACGGATTAGGCAATTGGCTAAATAGAAAGTTTTTTTTATAATTGGGATATTTTTTCAAATCCGAAAATAGCTTAATTTATTACCAAACCCGCTGTAGTAACAGAACGTTAGCAGCAAATTTATAATGTTGATTTAAACCTAACTACTATGAGACAAATATCTGTCAGCAAAGAAAAATACAGTGAGTTAATGAACGATGTTAAAATTCTTCGGTCAACTGTTGTCGAATTTGCAATCACAATTGAGCAAATAATTTCTGAAATATTAATTGATTACATTGGAACTCAATCAACAAAGAATATTCTTGAAAAGCACCTTTTTTCAGATGTATTGGACTTTGACAAAAAAATATCATTATTTAATGCACTAAATAAAAATTCATTGCTTCCAAAAGTTGAAGACGGATATAAAGTAGCAGACAAATTGCTATACATAAAAATGCTTAGAAACTATATGGCGCATTGTAGTATTCATAATTCAGTAGATTTTATTGATAACTATAATAGAGAATGTATAGAATTTGGTTCTTTTACTCAAAGAGATGAGCACGTAATAATAAAGGTCTATTTAGGTAAAAATATTGAAGATTTGAAATCAAAAATCTACAGTGCAGAACTTTATTATGAAACTTGCAAATCTGTTATTAACCATCTTTTATTAATTCATAAGCAATTAGAAGAATAACTAAAAACTCTGCTGCTAACATGGGTTTTTATTCAAGTTCAGTGCTTATTGACCGTATAGTTCTCTTAGTCCCTGAACATCGCCAAGCGACCAAACATTAAATTCTTAAAAAACAAGAATATTGATTTTGAGGAAAAGAAGTGTTTCTTAGAGAATTTCTTAATATAATTTGTAACAACTATCACGTCAAAATAAAAAAGCTGCCTTAATCTACAGCTTTTTTTTGTTTATTCAAACTCCCCAACCTCATTGATCTGGTCAAGTATATTCGTTTGATTTGGTGAAATATAGTTTTTGCACTCCTGATTATTTTCTTTCCTAAAAAGCAAATCTAGTGAAGTATACAGTTTCAATAATACATCTCGATCTTCTTTCTCCATTTCTACAGCTTTATTAAAATCAAATACATAATTATTCGTGTTACGAACCTCGATTTTAATCGTTTTAGGTGTGATTTTAAATCTAACTATATCCATAGCTTTTACTTTTTAAGTGACTTTTTATTCTTCCTCTTGTTCATCCTACCAAACAAAATAATCTTCTAAAAACTGCCAAGCTTTTTTAGAACCTGGTCCGCATCTTGATCCGTTGCTGCTGATTTAGAAATTAAATATTAATTTGAATATAAGTTAAGCCTTAATCATTGATAAAAATATGTTCTTTGTGATATTCTAAGTTCTCTTTATCAAGTTGATGATCATTATGAATTGTTAAAACTCCTTCTATACCATTTACAGTAAGATCATTTTCTATTGCAAAGACTCCTTTATCAAGCATCACATGGTGATTTGGGCACAAACAAATTATATTACCTGGTTGATCTTTCCCATTATGTGGTTTCCCTAATGGCTTTATATGAGCCGCTTCTACATATTTAACTCCGCGAACAGAAATTTCAATACCACAAATTTGACAAGAATAATTATAAAGATCTTTTACCTCTAAAGAAAGTTTAGTATCCCTAACGATTCTTAGAGTTGTAGTCGGAATTCGTTTTGATTCTTCAGAACCACTTGATAATGTCTTTTTGACTTGGCTTACAACTAAATTTAATGGATTAACTTTTTCTAATCTAAATCTACAAATAACAAAGCCATCTTTTCCTTTTTCTTCAAAATGATCTGTAACGGTATACAAACCCCCATATTGATAACCGATAGTCGGACTATAAGCTGTTTTATGTTTACAACCTCGTGATACTCTTACAGGCAGTCCATGCATTTCACTAACAATAAGAGCTTTGTTTCCAGTTGCGTCCCAACTTTGATCTTTTGTGTGTTTTTTTGAACCCCCTTCTCTGCCACCTTCACCAGTATAAATAATTTCATTTCCAAGATCATAGTCATCCACATAACCCCCATTTAAAACAATTGATGAAGCACCTACGTAAGGATTTCCGTCTATACCATTAACTGGTTTCAAATGTATTTCAGCATCTCTAAGTTCTTGTCTATCCTTGAAAGTAGCTCCTTCTTTAATTCCTTCAATATCTCCGAACAGGTAATTTGGCATAATTTATAATGTTTTACATCCTGCATCAAGCAGAACTTGGTATGTGTTATCCAGTGAACTTTCGTTTGGAACGAATATGACTAAGCCATCTCTACCTCTGGTCAACAATACTCGGTAACTATTTTTTCTTAATTTTTTTGAATCTTTTGCGTTCTTATTTGGAACCATATCTTTCCAGCCACTGTTATAAATCCAATCTGCATCCCAAGCTAATATTGGCATATCCAACTCCAAACCTTGACAGGCAAATTCAGTAACAACGCTATTCAGATTTCTACAGTAGGAAGTATTTGCTTGATCAACGTAATATTGAGAAACTATAAAAGATTTTGTGGAATTATAATCATTTCCTATTCCGTATTTAGGCAAAATTTTACTTTTTGAACTAGCTATAAAACCAAATGTTTTATTGGGTTCGTCAGAGTACTTATTTCTAACATGAGATTTGGCAAGTTCAAGTTCTCTTGTCACATAGACTGGGTAACCCTCATGTAATAAATTCTCCATCATTCCCTTTGAGCCGGTAATTTTGTCTTCCAATAAGCATTCAACCCATTGTTGAAGTTTTAATGCTTGATGCGTTCTTAATGAAGTTGTTAAATTAAACTCATCAACAACTTCAAGCTCTTGTTGAAAAAAGTTGTTTTTAAGTTTTTCAGGACAATGTACAGTCCATTTTATGGTAGATTGATCTAGTGCTTTGGACCACAGTTCCATTCCGCTTTCCTCACCTAAATGTATTTCTTGTCCTTCTCCAATCAAACCAATCAATAAACAATATGATTTCTTATTTGCAATATTGATAAAATCTGTTGGTTCAGCGTTTGTACTTTCTCTATGAGAATTAGTTACTTTATCGGCATCCCATGCGCGTTGTGCTTCATCATAAATAATCACATTCTCAGATGGAATTTGTTTTGAATGAGCATATTGCTTTAAGAACCCATGTACAGATTGAACAAAATTATAATTACTTAAACTAAACTGTAAAACCTGGACCAAAGGCCCATTACCCGATAAAAAGACTGCTTTTTGTTTTTCATTTTGTAGATGTGTTTCAAATACAAATTGTAAACCTACGAGAGTTTTACCCGCTCCAGGAACTCCGGTTATCAGTGCTAAATGATGCGAATTTTCAAATTCAGATTGTTTTGCGATTTGTTCTAATTTGGCCACGGTTGATGGAATACCTGCGCTAATTGCTTTTTTTATTTGAGGAAAATGTTTTTCTTTAAACAACAATTGTGCGGATTGAATTAGTGATGGTAACGGTGCATATTCACTTTCAAACCAATTATCAATATTCATAAATCGATCTTTAACGAGATCAAGTAATAATAAATGAAGATTATCTCCTGAAAGTATTTTAACATCATCTACATTATGCGGAATTTTATTCCCAGCAGCTAAAACTACAACGGGTACAACATTCAAATGATGAGATTGCTCATGATAGTTTCTTAAATCTCTTGCGTAATGTTTTGCCTGATCAATTTGAGCTTGATTTTCGTTGGAATATCCTTTAAATTCTAATACAACTAAGTTGTTTCCGCTAAGAACTAATACATCTGGTCTACGTCCTCTTTCTCTAGGTAATTCATATTCGAATACTACAAATATATTTCTAGCAAGATCTTCTGGCAACATTAATAATGTAAGCTCTCGTTTCAAAATAGTAAAACAATCAAACCAGGCTTTTCTTTGAGAATAACTGGCTGGTTCTTGCATACAACTGAAATGATGCTCCATCAAAAGGGTGCCCCAAATAGCCACTTCGATCTCAAGAAATGATTGAATTGAATAAACAGTGCTTGTAACCTTATTATTCTCCATTTAATGCTTTTATAAATGGAATATCAGCCGGAGCAAATTTAAAGTTTACAAATTCAGACTTTTCCACCCATTCTATTTGATCGTGATCGTTAAGCTCTATATTTCCAGAAATATGTTCACAATCATATGCTTTCAGCAAAATAATTTTGTCGTCATAATGATGCTCATTTTGCATGAAAAATTTACCAACTCTCACAATAATTCCAAGTTCCTCTTCTAACTCTCTCTTTAAACATTCCTGCGCTGTTTCTCCTTCTTCAATTTTACCTCCTGGAAATTCCCAAAAACCGCCAAGATGTTTGCTTAGCGCACGCCTTGCAATTAAGATCTTTGATCCTTTTCGTATTATAGCTGCAGTTACTTGATACGTTTTTTTCAATAGTTTCATTAATTTAATATTTTGTATTAATGCTAGTAAAAAAAATCCGTTCTCATAAACTCAGCGTTTTGAATGAAATAGGCTATTTATTTTCCCGCAAACGAATATAAGAAAAAGAAGTTTTCTAAACCAGTACAATCAGACTTACTAAATTATTTCAGCAATTGGTCCATTATAATTAAATGCTATATTAAATTTCACTCTCGAATTATACCTTATACTATCAGTCATATGCCTGCTAAAATATAATGAGTCGCCAGTAAAATCTTTCTTAATAAATCCAAAAGAGTTTTCAATCTTCGTTACTGTGCCCTCATATACCTTATTTTTACCATCATCGGTTATATATCCATGTAATTTTCTTTTTATTCTTACATCTAATGCAACTTCTTTTAAATGATTAAAATATTCCATAGCAGGGTCTTTTTCACCTAAGAGGTATAAACATCGAGCGTACCAAAATTGCTGATCGTATCTTTTATCTCCTTTTGTAAATGATTTTCTTAAATAATGTTTTAGGTCTATATTCTTTTCAGGCGACTTTTCGGCTAACAGCTTAGCATATTTATAATTTAAATCCTTATCATTTTCATTTTCGGCAATCGAAATGTCCAAAACTGATAAAGCATCGTCAATTTGCCCTTCATCAACGTAATAATTGCACAGTCTGGTAGCCAAATAGGGACTACGGGTATTAGCAATAAATGCAGCTTTTAAACTTTCTAACGCTCGTGGTGTATTATTAATAAGTTTATTAAAGCTAGCTTCGGCGTCATGAAAAAAACTTTCTTGGGGATAAATTAATTTTGCTTTATTTAATGTTTTTTCAAATTGTTGAATTTTTATTTCAATAGTTTCACTAAGATCATTTATTGAGTTCTTTAATTCTAATAAACATATTTTTAATAATGTGTGATACGCATGTACTATATTTTTACTTCGTCGGTTTGAAATTATATCATTGCAAATTTCTTTTGCGCTTAATAGTAAATTATTAATTACTAATTGTTGATTAGATTTCTCAGCTTTTTTATAAAGAAATTCGGCTTTAGAATGAGCGATAAATCCATTGTGGGGATCAATTTCGTGGGCTCGATCTAGCAATGATGAAGCTTTTTCTAAATTTCCACCTTCTGCATTCATTTCAAAGATGGATTCCTGTTGCATAACTGAAGCAATTTCTCCAACATTTCTATAAGCAGTTTTATATATTGATCGGATCATTAATACATCTTTAAATATACTTAGTAAACTTCTAGCATTTATTAAAGCAGTAAATACCTGTCTGTCACTATCATAATCGATATCTAATTTTGAGATAATATTTATGTACTTGTCATGACGTGCATCTAAATCAACGAGTACTTGCTCAAAAACCAGTTCAGCTATATATTGATGGCGACTGCAAAATACAAAATCATTGATTTCGTATTTTCTTTTATGGTAAACAACAGATTCCAAAGGTTTGAAAAGATGCTCTTTAAAATAAGTAAAATTAATACCATGAAGTCTAGAAATTATTCCTGCACGTGCATATGATCCAATTCGATGAAAAATACAAATTGATAAATACAAGTTTTTTGCTTCTTCATTAGGTATAGAATTATATTCATCCATCACAATGTCGGCAAAAGGCTTACCTGCAGTAGCCTCGTATAAAGCTACTAGTAATTCTCTTCCTGCTTTTTCAGACAGTGCCTCTTTTTGTTGATCAATAGTTTTTCCTTGCAAATATCCAAGCGATTTGTATTTAGTTAATAAATCAATTAGTTTTTCAATTTCTTTATCCCGTAAATATTGTAAGGTGTAATCTCTTGTTAGATAACTGCTCAGTCGTTCACCATTAACATTCCAAATATTTACTCGTTCAGCTGAAATAATAGTAAGTAAAACGTTATCTTTTTTTGCTCTGGTTAATATGTACTCTAAATCATCAGTCCTTTCAGTAATATTATCTATAAACAAATAGATTCTCTCCCTTGATAATAAAAATAATTCCGAAAGCCTATCATATTCAATTTTATTATCTGTTTTATAGTATATACATAATCTCTCATATGTCACTGCAGCGTCCCATGCCAATCTATGCAATAGAACTGTCTTCCCTGAACCAGCGTTACCTTTTATTAAATATAATTCTTGTTGGGAAATTCTTTGGTTTTCTTCAATTAAAAAAACTTCAGATAAAATTGAGTCTTTAATACTTCGTTCGACGTCATAATTTTTGATAATTGCATCCCATCCATCAAAATATCCTTTATAAAACTCTTGTGGATCTGTATTTTTTTCCGGCAAATCAGCATGTATATAAATCACATCATTATCTAAAAACTTAATCAATCGCTCACTAGGGCTTGCCGAACCTGATAAAAATCTGCTCATTATTAAATGAGTAGGTTTTTCTATCAAGATCGTACTTAAAATCCTTTCATTTTCGGAGATATTAGATTTTATTTCTTGCATAAAATCTTTAAAGGATAATTTTATAGTAGAGATTTTTTTTAGGTCCCAGAGTCTTTGTTCAGCGTCAGTAATGTTTGGACCTACCATATAAGATCGTGGACGAATATTACCTATTTTTTCTAAATGTTTTAGTGTAAATCTAATATCTGCATCAGCAAAACTAAAACCAACGAACACAATGGGTTGCTCATATGAAGATTCCTCTAATCTATGAAAAAGTCGATCTCTATTTTCACGATGCTCAATGTACTGATCAGGAGTTAAAATTAAAGGCAATTCTTTATCATCAATGTCAGTAATAGATCCATGTAATTTATTATACATTAATGAATTAGGAAATATCATTTTATCATTAATTCGTTCGCCATTTTTGACGAATGTAGCTAGTTCTTGTTGTTTTTTATGATTTCTAGCGTAAGATTCTTCAATAATAAGATCATAGTTTGTAGTATAAATTGAGTGCCATTTATACATGGGAATTAATTTATGGTGTTCTCCTGGCTTAAATTCCATAAAGATGTCTGCGACAAATTTTTGCACACTAAATAAATCTGTTTCACTAATTGCAAGTTCTGATATATATTGCAAGTCTTTACCTAAATAATCTTCACCTAAAAACTTTTTTGCAATTAAATCTGCCAATTGATTTCCAGTTGGAGGTCTTTTTCCGTCTTTATGGATAGAGTCAAAAGCTGCACCAGCACCTAAAAAAAGTATAATATTACCGTCCTTAATTCCATCTAATAATGCTTTAGGTAATTTTGAATCACTCATAACTATTTTTTTTGTAATTTTTTTATATTTATAATTGAATTAAAATCGAAAAATAATAAATAATGTATTTAAAAATCAACAGTTTACCGGATTTCAAAGATATGTCTCAGCAGCTGTTTCACTGATTTGCAATCCGTTTCTACAAAGAAAAGAATTAAATGCAATAATCCATTATCCATCTAATCCCGTAAAAATCAAACATTTTTCATCACTCTCTTTACGACTTTCCGTAACAGCTTGATTTTTTTTTAAACCGTCCTTCAATTCCTATACCAAACCCAGCAAAGAACCAAATTACTTTAAACCATATTTCTAATTTCAGGTCACTAAATATAAATCATCCAACTCAATAAAAATTATATTTAAATGTCTAGTTTAAAGTGAAACCAATGGAAACCAAAATAAAAGAAACGATATTGTTCTTTTTAGCGGCAAGAACGTAATAAATTACGAAATATGAAAATATTAGTGAGAATTGTCGGATAGAAATTAAAGATCGCTGTTGTAATGCTTAGATTTACCTCTCCACTTATCTAACTAGTAAATGAGAATACTGTCACGATACTACAGGATAATGAAAAAGATGGAAGAAGTACTTCTTAAACTATTATCTTTAAAAAAAACATGCCTTAAATAATTAAATATTTAAAAATCAATCAAGAACTTTTCTAGGGATAATTTTACAGAAATTAGCAGCAAATTTTGACCAAAAATAGTACAGTTTTTCTCTTAAAAAAAACTACAAAAATCATTAAAAAGAAGACCGTATTTATTTAATATCTTTGTAAAGTGGTTAATTTATTGATTATAATTAGGAATGATTAAAGGGCAGACAACAAACTATATTTTTTTCACTCTAAAATTGCTAATTTCCGTTAAAAAATAAAAAAAATTATTCCCATACTGTACCTCATAAGCTTTTAAGCCTTATAAAATATAGAATAATAATTTCTGCATCGGGAAGTAGCAGAACAAAGTATAACAAAACAAATAAACGAGTTAAAATATTGATAAACAATATTTTAACTCGTTTATTTGTATTATCTTTTTGATATTATGTGTTATTTTGATTAGATTCGTACCTTATTTGTACCTCAAATTCTTAGGTACAAAAAATATTTTTTTTTTGGCCAATTTATGGCACACAGAGACACACCTAGTCACAGTGGGACACCTAAAGTAACATTACTATGAGTACTGGATATGCAAATAAAAACTACACATTAGGTTAAGCTACATTTTTGTAATTAATTTGATTATTAAATTCTTCAATAGTTGCATAATTCAAAGCTGAATGTTTTCTTTTCTGTTGTACCAAACTTCAATGTATTCAAAGATTTCCAGTTTCATTTGTTCTTTAGAAATTAGTTTGTTCCCATAAATCAATTCCGTTTTCAAGGATTTAAAGAAGCTTTCTGCTAAAGCATTATCCCAACAATTCCCTCCACTACTCATACTTCAGGTTATTTTTTTATTGGAATCAAGAACATTTACAAACTTTTTGCTAGCATATTGAATACCTCTATTAGAATGAAAATCAAACCTTCTTCAATATTTCGGTTTTTAACTGCTATTTTCTAAGCTTTAAGCGTGGTTTCATCTATACTCATTCCATCACTTAAACTCCAGCCTATAATTTTTCTATCGTATAAATCCATAATAGTCGTCAGAAACACAAATCCTCCTTTGGTTTGGATATAAGTAATATCCGAAACCCATACTTTTAAAGGTATATTTGCAATAAAGGCTCTGTTTAATACATTTTCGACGACTAAATAATTATGATTCGAGTTGGTTATTACTTTGAACTTCTTGCTTAATTTACTTCGTAGGCCTAACTGTTTCATATATTTTGCTACAGTAATTCTTGAAATTTTATAGCCTAAACTATGAAGTTCTAATGTTATTCTAGGACTTCCATAGCTTTGTTTGGATTCAAAATAAATCGATGTTATTTGTTCTTTTATGGCAATTTTCAGTTCTTGTCTTGCGGTGATTATTTGTTTTTTCAATTGGTAATAACTTCCGTTGCTCACTTATAAAACATTACACATTTTTTCAATCGGAAATAGTTGTTCATTGTTTTTAATGAAACAATAAATCATCGACCGCTCATGGAAAAAATGCCGATTGCTTTTTTTAATATAACACGCTCCAACTCGGAATCTTTAAGTCTTTTCTCCAGTTCATGAATCTTTTCTTGCTCGGGTGTTAGTTTTAGATTTCCTTTTCCGGGAAAACTTCCTGCACCAAACACCTGAAACTCTTTGCGCCATTTATACAACTTTGTGGCTGTTACTCCTAACTCTCTGGCGAGTTCTGATATGTTTGCTAGCTCATAACTCAACTGGACTGCTTTGTCATACATTTTGCGCACTTGTTTCATAAGTTAAAATTAAGATTTATTTCTTAACTTTCTATGACGGCTAAGTTAGCATGTCCACCTATTTCCTGATTATTTTAATCCAATACTGGGTTTGACCACAGAATCACTAAAAAAACTAAATCCGTTTAAAACAGTAGAAATAAGTAAGCACTTTGGACTAAAAGCCGAAGAAATTATTTTCATAGGCGATTCCGGTATTGATATGCAAACGGCAACGAATGCCAAGATGCATGCCGTAGGGGTTTCATGGGGCTATAGACCCGAAGCAGAATTACTTTCAAATGAAGCAAAACATGTATTAAACCAACCGGCTGATTTAATTGCTATTTTATAATTATTCTCCAAAAAAGTAAAATGCGTAATCCCTTTAGTTTATAGCTGCAATTTCACAAGTTGGAACGTGAATAATTGGAAAATTACACGAATTGGCTATAAAACAGAGTTGGTTTGCTTTTTTATGCAAGCTAAGCGCCTCAACAATTTTTTCGTTGTTGCTGATACGCACTTTAGGATTTAGTTTAATTGCAATAAAACGGCCGCTACCATCTGCCAAAACCTCCAGAGTTGCCTCCGCTTCATCTGTATAGGATACCACGTCGATACCATTTTGTTTACAAACATATAAATACGACATCATGTGACAGGAAACTACACTACTCAATAAAAGGTCTTCAGGATTGTACAAAGCAGGATCCCCTTTGAAAGCTTTAGCAGCCGAAACATTTAAAACGGCCTTACCGTCAATCGTTATGGTATGACTTTTAGTATACGTCGCTGCTTCCTTTTTAGAAAAAAGCCAATCTAATTTAGCTTTAAATACATGTTTGAATCCCATATTATTTTTTTTCAAAAGTAATTAAAAACAGTACTGCTATTACCGAAAGGTTTTGGGTAAAAAGTAACTAAAAATTCACTCGTTTTATAAATAGAGTAAATCAAAAAGTAGTAGCTTCGCAACAATAAACAAACAAAACGCGTTAATCAAATTTTGGCAAAGCAATTCCAAAAGCAACGCAGTTTCTAAAACAATCAAAATGGCATCAGGTTTTTTCGCACTATTAGATGATATCGCAGCAATTATGGATGATGTTGCAGTAATGAGTAAAATTGCAGCCAAAAAAACGGCTGGTATTTTAGGCGATGATTTAGCCGTAAATGCCGAGAAAGCTTCTGGATTTATCTCTTCAAGAGAGCTCCCCGTATTATGGGCTATTGCAAAAGGTTCTTTTATTAACAAGGTAATCATTTTACCCATCGCCTTTCTGCTGAGTTCTTTTTTTCCAGTGGCAGTTATCGTAATCTTAGTGCTTGGCGGGCTTTATTTAGCTTACGAAGGTGCCGAAAAAATATACGAGTACTTCTTTCCGCATGAACATGCAAAGCACGAAATATCGTTGGAACCGATGACCGAAGAACAAATTTTAACTTTCGAAAAACAGAAAATAAAATCAGCCATCGTCACTGATTTTATTTTATCCGTAGAGATCGTAATTATTGCGCTAGGTACCGTTATTGGAAAACCCATTACATCACAAATACTTGTTGTTTCTATTATTGCAATAATCGCAACAGTTGGTGTTTACGGCATTGTAGCTTTAATCGTCCGAATGGATGAAGCAGGTTTAAAACTGATTCAACTGAGTTCCAAAGAGCATAGTTTTACAAAAACGATCGGTACTATTCTAGTGCAAGCACTGCCAAAGGTCATCAAAAGTTTATCCGTAATAGGAACTATCGCTTTATTATTAGTGGCTGGTGGAATATTCGTTCATGAAATTCCGTTCCTACACGATATACTACCACAAATACCATCCATTATAACTGAATTTATAATCGGCCTTGTATTCGGGGGAATTGTTTTGGGAATTGTAACCCTGTTCAAAAAGATCATTGGCAAAAAATAAGCCGTAATTGAATACCCTTTAGCTGTATAATTTAAAAACTAGGAGAACATCAGTCGAAAGACTGGTGTTTTTTTATGACTTTTTTAGGAGCAGAACATTTATAATTTTTCAAGACGAGTTGTCCCGCTGTCCGCAGTATCTTTTTATAAGGGCAACCCTGTCGGGTTACATTTATAAAAAAGGATACTTCCTCCCATCAGGGCTATTTGACAAAGAGTTTTTTCCAGAATAAAGTTTTCAAAAAAAGTGCTTTGATAAAGAATTAAATCTTTAATCAATCATTTCTAAATGAAAAACTATTTTAAAAATTTGTAGTATATTGACTATATACTAGCTAAACTACAAAAAAGGCTATTATGGCACAACACCAACTTTATCTGAGCGGACTGAAACCATTTTATAGTTGTATATAAAAGTTAAATGCAAATACTAAATACCTCAAAAGTGATAATCAAGAAAACATAGTACATATTAGGAAATGGAATTACTTTCAAGGGTAATGAAATTGAAATATTGTCATATTTAAAAATTAGAAAGGTTAACAAATTGTCCGTTTTTGACCTAGCAGGTTTGGGGGCGAAAGGTTTTAATCAGTGTTCACTAATTGAACCATTTTATCATCTAAAAAACAATTTTTACATTGTAAGTTCTGATAACGAATCAAGTTTTGGGTATGATATTTTAAATTGACTTAGCTATTAAATACATTATTAGTTCTAAGAAAAAAAACTAGCATCAACTCTATTACTCTTCTCGACCAATCTTGGAACAAATTAAAAAACGTTGATGATGTAAAAGCTACCATGTTAAAATGTAAAAAATTGAAAGTCTGAATGAATTAAATGTTGACAAAGAAGATATCAAATGGATAAAAGACTAGTATGAAAATGCAAATACTTTAGCTTTTGAATTTGAAAAATTCAGGTATGTACTTGAAGTAATCAACTATTGGAGATACTGTGTAGATGTCAAAAGTGCAATAGCAATCTTATGGGCAGCTATTGAAAGTATTGTTGATCTATCTATAGAAATTAATTATCGGTTATCCTTAAGTATTTCATCACTCTTATGTGAAAGAGGAGTTTAGAAAATTAAAAAAATCAAGGAGATTAAAAAATCATATGGATTACGCTCTAAGGTTGTTCATCGTTCAAATTTAAAAGATTCTGATATGGAGACAGTTATAGTTAAATCTTTCAAATTACTTACTGAATTGATAGTATATATGATAGAAAGGAACAAAATATTAAACGATGATTACTTTCAAACCGCATTATTTAAATAAAAAAAATTATGCCAAAAGCAGCAGCAACAAATACTAGAAAATAAGATTTAGCAGAGGATTAGGGTAATTTATTAATCAATTATATTACCTGTTTTTGAAATCCACTGATTCTCAATTCCCCAGTTTTTATTAGGGAATTTCCCAGTTTCAATGATTAGGGTACCACCATAACTAATCTCTTCCTGTGTCAACCAATTTCTAAATAAAGACTGACCGTTTAAACGAGCCGATTGAATATAAAAGTGATCTTTATCATAATTACGAACTTTAATATGAAATGATTTTCCGTTTTCCCAATTCAATTTTACAGACTCAAAGATTGGAGTCGTTAAATAGTAAATGGGGCTTCCAATATTTGCAGGAGAGAGCCCTATACTTCGCATCACATACCAGGAGGACATTGTACCAGCATCATCATCCATGGTGCGCAAATAGGCTTTTGGTTCATTCTTATAAATTCTTCCAATATAAGAATCAATCCCTTTACTATTATCATTAAAATAAGCTTGAACGACCGTATCCAACAGAATATTCCGAAACAGTTTTTGTGATTTCCAAGGTTGGGAACTCGCATTATAGAGTCCCGGAACTTGCAAGTCCGGTTGATTTGCATGATTGTAATTGTCCTCTGCAAAAAATTGATCCAATTGCCTTAAAAAAGGAGTTTCGCCTCCTATTAATTTTTTTAGACCCAACACATCAAAAGGAACAAACCACCGATACTGCCATACAGTGCCCTGATACATTCCGCGAGCGGGCATTTTATCAATATCTTTCTGGGATAAATCAGCGAAATCTTTTTCCCAATAGTGTTTGTATTCTAACGCTTTATTCAAATACTTGGCACTCAACAAAGGGTCTTTGGTGATTTTCAGGATTTCAGAAAGCGCCCAACTATCATAAGAAGATTCCAAAGCCTTATCTGGCGTATTGTATTCTAATCGATCCACTTCTGCAATTAAGGAATCTTTAATGGCATTAAAATCGATTGGATATCCTTTTTTATACCCATCCAATAAAACAACAATTGCATGTTCTGTGCGGACTGTTGGTGAGGATTCGTGCTTTGTTGCCCAATTATTTTTCCCATACGGATACAAATTAGCAATAGAGCGCACAATGGGGCCAAAACGTTCCGGATAAGCCAGCGAAAGCATAGGCAATTGCTCTCGATAATTATCCCAAATGGCCCAACCGTTGTATATAGGACTACTGGATTTTTGAATGGAACCGTCAATAGCTTTATAGGTACCATCAGTTTCCGAAACTAAAAACGGGGCTTGTATTCCTCGGTATAAAAGCGAATAGAATAAATTTTCCCGATCTTTTTCGCCACCAACTACAATTCGGTTTAAATGATGATTCCATACTGCAGTTGTTTGCGCAACCAAATCTTCCAGAGGCATAACTTCTATTTTAGCTTTGGCGAAAGCCGTACTCACAGAAGAAAAGCCAACACGAACTTCCATTTCGGTAGCGTCTGCAAGAGCAGCAATACGATACTGATGGTCGGCGGTTTTTGTTATCATTCCCAAATTAGAGAATTCCAACACATAATAAATACGATATATTCCCTTATCACAAGTGGTTTGGGTGTCTATCCAGCCACTGATGCTATTATTTCCTATTTCATGCTCTTCAGCAACAAATCGATTGACAAAAGCGTGCGATAAATCAATATGAAGTCCTGCTCCCTTTCTCGGAAATTCATAATGATGAATTCCAAAATTATGTTTAACACTCATTTGGGCCTGAATTCCATTTTCGAATGCTACCTGATAAAAACCCGGAGAAGCTGATTCTTGTTTTTTTAGTAATAAAGTTCCGATATCGCCATCCAAAATAGGTTTGATAAGCAAATTCCCCCCACTTCCCAAACAACCCACTCCTTCCATACGGCTATGGGTAAAGCCCAAAAATTCTTTTGCCAAATACTCATAACCAGAATGAATATGAGGATAAGTTTGTGGTCCAATGCTCATCATATTGAAGGGAGAAGAAGCAGATGGAGACATTTGTCCATGATCTCCCGAGGTGCCCAAAAAAACATTTACTTTTTCTACTGCCGATCTTTCATTAGCAACATTATTTTTCAAAGGCTGGCAGGCTACTGTTAAGATTGCAAGTCCTAAAATAAGTATTTTTTTCATGGTATACATTTACGGATCTAAGGGATCAATTGGATTTTGATGCAGCGATTCTATTTTTGGAACAAATTCTATCGCAGTCGAATTTAGTCTTTTTAAAATAATGGCGGGCAAATAACCCAATTCCTCCATACAACGGGCATTAAAATTTGGATTTCCTACATAAGCGCTATGATTAGCATTCGTTACTACAATACTTTTCTTTTCAAGAGGCATTTTATACCCAATCATCAACCTAGTGGCATTGCGCAAATTAGTGGTGGTGTGCCGGGCAAAAGGATCAATAAGGATATTTTCTTCAGGAATGTGATGCACGTTCATCAATTCTTTTTTCATTTCGATTGCTTCACAATAAGCCGCTCTAAATGGATGGGCATGACCTCCGGAAACAATAATTAAAGGGGCTTTCTTAGCTTCATATTCTAGTACTCCCAGTTGCAAATTTAATTTTCCAATAGCGGACAATCGGTCTTGATAATTTTCTGGTCCGTTACCCAAAATTAAAACAGAAGCGTAATCAAAAGCATCAAAATCAATTTTTTTTATGTGGGCAATTGCCTTTTTATTCTCCTTTTCCTCCAAAGGTTCATAGCGAGCCACTTCATCTCGATGATTCATGTATAAAAGCGATAAACTAAAATCCAGACTTTCTTGAAAAAACAGTCTATTCCCTATCCGTTTTTTATTGTGATGAAAATCAGCCCACATAAAAACAGATCCTTTATAAAATTCAGAATGTACGTCATAAGAAACAGAATCCATTTTAGCATATTGAGGGTCTTCGCCAAGACCATAAACCTTCATCATGCGGTTCATTCCCTTAGCACAAACTTGCCATGCTTTTAGTAATAATTCAGTATCCGTACTATTTTTAAAATTCTCATATTTCCCAGAGGGGCGCAAATTATTTTTTACAAAATCTTGCAGTTCCGTTTTGTTTTTCATCAAAAGCCGAAGTTCCTCTTCAATACTCTCGAGTACTTTTTCTTTGAATTGATAGCCCTTAATCAAGCAGGACAGACTGTCTTTACAAGAATTTAGTTTAGAACTGAGCTCTTGTTGCTGCTTATTAAAAATCATTTTGAAAACACTATTATTTTCTAGCAGTTGACTAACAACTTTATCGTTTTGAATGGCAGTCAACAAATAAAAATTCTTATCCTGAATCATGGATTCCGATTTAGACGGAGAATACCCTAATTCGAATCCTTTTTCTTTTTGGCAGTAACCTGAAATAGAAACAAGCGCAATTAGTATGTAAATTATTTTTTTCATCTTTTTCTAATAAAAAATTGGGCACTCTTTTCGATTGCCCAATTTAGTTTAATTTTTTAAAAGCCACTGTTTTGGGTTACCGTACCTGTTGGCAAGGCATCAATATAGCGTTGTGGTATAGGGAAATATTCATTTTTACCTTTTGTAAATACGGCATTGACCAAATGTGTTCTTCTCGTTTTTTCGACTGATAAATAAGCATTAAGAACAGTATCAGCTTCTCCCCATCGAACTAAATTAAAGAAACGGTGACCTTCCATTGCCAATTCTAAACGGGTTTCCAAATGTACTGCTGCTCTAGCAGTAATTTTATCTGTCCAAATGGCGTTATAAGGTTTAATATTGTAGTTTGCGGCGTTTGCACTTCCATCTAAAGTCTTTACATAAGTTGAGGTAGCAGCACGATTCCGAATTTGATTCACTAGAATTCGCGCCTCATCTATTTTTCCAATTTCTATAGCGGCCTCTGCTCGCCATAAAACAACCTCAGCATATCGAATTATATAATAATTCAAAGCATTTACATAAGGCCAAACGGTTACATGAAAAGCAGATTTAGCTGAAACAATTCGCTTTTTAGGTGCAAAGGCACCATAGGTTGCCAAATCTCTCGCCCAGCTGTCTTGGTACAAAATACCTAAATCTTTATACGGAATTCCTGGACGTCCTATTGTGATATCGATACGTGGATCTACGTTGTCACTGGATACAACGTTGATGTTGTTTTCCAATGGTAAACCGTTAGCATCCGTTTTAAAGGCATTTACAAGATTCTGCGTAGGACGGTGAAAACCATATTGAGAATAAAATGGCCCTCCGGGTGCTGATAAACGATCCCCGATACTTCCGTTATAGGAGCTAGGTTGTCCATCTTTTACAGAATGCTGTATTGCAAAAATAACTTCCTTGTTATTGTCATTTTCTGGTAAAAATATTTGCTGAAAATCAGCCAATAATCCATAATTACTATTCGTTATTTCAGTCGTAGCATCATAAGCCAGTTGCCATTTTTTTTGAAAAACATAACATTTAGCCAGATACGATTTAGCTGCGATCTTGGTTGGCCGTCCTAACTCTGTTTGTGTAACGGGTAGATCAGCATAGGCCATTTGAAAATCGGTTTCTATTTTAGTCCATAATTCATCTGAGCTAAAAGTTGTATTGGATTTGGCGTAATCAGCCACAGTAGCTGCCGTTTCATCAATATACGGGATACGATTGTATATTTTTTTTAACTCAAAATAAAAATGACCTCTCAAGAATCGCAATTCTGCCATACGTTTTACTTTCAAACTTACGTCAAAATCAGACGATGCATTTAATAAACGCATGGCTTCATTAGCCCGTTTCACCCCTTCGTAAAGTGCTACCCATTTGCGTTCTATATCCAGCGTGGTAGAGTTTTCGTTGTAAATCTCCATTTGGTGAATATTGTTCTGATCTCCAGTTCCTCCCCCACCTTTATAACTGTCATCCGAAGTGACATCGCCAAAACTCCAATTGGAACTTGGAGAATTAAGCGCATTCGTGGCTCCGTCAATTTGTCCGTTTAAAACGCTGTACGCAGATATAATGGCGCGTTCTACATTAGCTGGCTTCGTCATTTCGGAAGGGTCGACTTCGCCATAAGTAACTTCTTCTAGAAATGTATCAGAACAAGAACTCATTTGAAATCCTAAAGCCAGAATAACTACTATTTTTATTGTGTTTTTTATTCGCATCATTTTTAAATTTAAAAGTTTAAATTACAACCAAAAGTAAATGTTCTTGAAGTGGGATAAATTCCTCTATCGATACCGATATCTAGATTTCGGTTGCTGGAAGAATAACTTTGCAACCCAATTTGTGGTGTCAAACCACTATATTTAGTAATAGTAAATACATTACTCGCTTGTCCATACAAACGCAATTTCATTCCAGCGAGAACTTCCGGAGCAAAAGTATAGCCCAATTGTAAATTGTTTAATTTAAAATACGAACCATCTTCAATATAATAGGATGAAGGTCGAATATTATTATTTCTATCATCTAGTGACAATCTCGGAATAGAAGAATTCGGATTATCAACTGTCCAAGCTCCTAATAATGCACTGTCTTTATTGTAAGCAGCCTGATTAAAAAAATTGGTTTTGTATTTTGTTAGATTATAAATATCATTCCCAAAACTTCCGTTAAAAAACATTCCTAAATCAAACTGTTTGTATTTAAGATTAATATTAAAACCTAGCATGATATCCGGATGTGGAGAACCGATGAAAGCTCTGTCGTTACTGTTAATTACTCCATCACCATTAACATCTTTAAACTTGATATCTCCTGCTTGTGCATTAGGTTGCATACCATAATCCGAAACCTCTTGTTGACTACGAAACAAGCCTTCGGCAACAAATCCATAAAAAGATCCAATAGGTTGTCCAACGGCACTTCTAGATATTTCCTGACCAAAATTTACTGTATGTAAAGAAGAACTAGGAATTCCCAAATAAGCAACACTATTTAAAGTGGTCAACTCATTTTTGTATCCCGTCAAATTCAAAGCAAGATCATAGGAGAAATCATTAATTTTATCGGCATAGCTTAAATCCAATTCAAAACCGCGGTTTTTCATTTGCCCGTCATTTATCCATTGCCCGTCATTTGTACCTCCGTAAGTTAAAGGAATTACATTATAGACCAGAATATCATTGGTCTCTTTGTTGTAATATTCTGCAGTAACATTTAATTTATTATTAAAAAAACCAAGATCCAATCCAATTGTTTTTTGAGTCGTAGTTTCCCAAGATAAATTCGCATTCGAAACTCGCGTTTGTGTTAATCCCGTTGAAATTACATTTTGACCTCCAATGGCATAATCAGAATAATTATTGTTATTGGAATAACTATCAACCGTAGAATAAGAAGGTAATTGTTGATTCCCGGTTTGTCCCCAACTGGCACGAAGTAAAAACGAAGTAAACGTATTTCCAAAATCAAAAAATTCTTCCTTGTCCAATCTCCAACCACCAGAAACCGCCGGAAAAGTCCCCCAGTTATTATTGGCTAATCTTGAAGTTCCATCCCTTCTAACGGTAGCACTTAAAATATATTTTTGATTAAAATTGTAATTTATTCTACCAAAATAGGAGTTCAAAGCCCATTCATTAGCAGTTCCCGTGTTCAATTGATTTTCTGTGCCATAACTTAAATATCTGAAATTTGGATCTTCATAAAGAAAATTTTGACGGGAAGCACCAAAACCTTCATAATAATATTTTATCGCTTCTTGTCCCAGAAGAACATCCAGATTGTGTTGACCAAACTGTTTTTGGTAATTTAATGTATTGGAAATTGTAAGTTGATAATTAAAATTGTTGCTAGTCGTTAACGCATTTTTTACATTTTGCGAAAGAATCTCATTAAAAACAGGTGAAAAATCTCTAGAATTAAAACTTTGAAAGTCCAATCCTAGAGAAGTTTTAAAAGTAAAATCACTGATTTTTACACTGGCAAATACATTTCCTAAAGCCTGAATTCTCTTTTGTATATTGTCTTTGGCCCTTGTTAAACTACCTAATGGATTCGAAATATCATTGATTGGGTTTCCGGCAAAATTTCCGTTTATATCATATACCGGAACAATTGAAGGAAATTGTAAGGCATTGTAAACAATACTTCCCAAAGAGCTATTAGTCCCTGTTGCAACTTGCTCTGAATACGAAGCCGTAAAGTTTTCGCCAATAGTCAGAAAATCTTTTACTTTGTAACTAGAATTAAATCGTGCAGAAAATCGCTCAAATCCCGTGTGCTTTATAATTCCTTCCTGATTAAAATAACCAAGTGTAAAAGCGTGTTGACTTTTTTCATCTCCTTTTGACAGAGATAAATTATAGGAATGAACTGCAGCAGGCCTCATGATTTCATTAATCCATTTTACATCACCACTCGGAATTGTATTGGCTGCATTCAGAAACGCTGGAATAGTTGGGGAGTTAGGATTATTGCCATAAATGCCGCTTGCAGGTACTTTTCCATCATTTTTAGTCGCTTGCCATAGTAAGTCTCCATACTGTTGTGCATTTAACATAGTAGGCAGATTAAAGGCAGATTGAACACCTGAATACCCATCAAATTGCATTTCAGTTTTACCACTTTTCCCTCCTTTTTTTGTGGTTATAACAACAACTCCATTAGCCGCACGAGAACCATAGATAGAAGACGAGGCAGCATCTTTTAATACTTGAAGCGTTTCTATGTCGGATGGATTGATCCCATTTAAACCATTGGAAGCTGGAACACCATCTATAATTACTAAAGGATCATTATTGTTAATAGTACTAAATCCGCGTACCCGAATAGAAGAGCCTCCGCCTGGGCTGTTATCACTCATAATTTGAACACCAGGCAAACGGCCTTCTAGCATTTCAGTTACATTCGCTTTAGGTTGTGATACGATTTCTTTCATTTTTACAGACGATACGGAACCAGTAACATTTCGTCTTTGTTCTGTACCATACCCCATAACTACAACTTCATTTAGTTCAGAAGCTGATTCCGAAAGCATTACTTTAATTTCGGTCTGGTTTTCTATGTTAATTAGTTTAGTCACAAATCCAATATAACTAATAGACAAAATCGTTGTATTTCCAGGGACATTAATCGTGAATTTTCCTTCAAAGTCTGTCGTCGTACCGATAGTAGTGCCTGCTATAAAAACAGAAGCTCCAGGAATAGGCAAAGTAGCTTCATCCAAAACCACTCCTGTAATTTTTCGATTTTCCTGATTCTTTTTTAGAATGTTTTTTGGAGCCATTTCGATTATTTCTTTTACTAAAACACCATTTTTAGTAATCTTAAAATCAATACTCACTTTTGTTTTCAAAACCGCTAATACTTGATTTAATTCCTGGTTATTTATGGTAATAGAAATTTTCTTTTGAAGAAATTTTTGGTCTGACATATAAATAAACTTATTGTTTATTTGCTGTTCAATAAGAGTAAAAATTTGTTTTATAGAGGCGTCTTTTAGGTTTAAATTGATTTTGTCTTTTATAGTTATATTCTCTTTGATAATACTTGTTTTTAAAGTATTCGAATACATGACCCCAATACCCAACAGTAGCGATAAGGATAAGGTTAGTATAATTTTTTGTTTCATTTTTGTGTGATTATTTATTGTTTTAATAATTAACGGCTTTAAAAAAGGCTGATTTTTTATAATGATTTAGAGAGATGTAAAGCCCCTCTTTTTTTATAGGATTCTAAGGTTTTGCTTATGTACTTAAGTGCAATAGCGATGTGATTTTCAACTGTTTTTGGAGTAATGTTCAAAATTTCAGCAATTTCTTTGTATTTAAGACCATCAATTCTACTGAGTTCAAAGGCCTGACGCGATTTTTTAGGAATAACATCTAATATTTCACATATTAAGTTGGTATTTATTTCTTTTTGTTCATTTTCAATAATCTCTTGTTCCCTACTTGGCGAAAACATAAAATTTATAGTTTTTTCTTCATCGATTTGTTGGTGAAACGGTTCTGATTTTCGTACCGTTTTTAAACTGTTTTTTACTATTACATAGATATAGGATTTAGGATTTTTAATGGTATCAAGAATATTTCTATTGGTCCACAACTGAATAAAAATATCAGCCACTTTTTCTTCAACAAGACAAGAGTTCGATTCATAACTCATTCCAAAACGACACAGCGGGGTATAATACCGATTAAAAAAAAGGTTCATCGCTTCGTATTGACCATTACGAATTTGTTGAAATAAATAATTGTCTGAAAAACAATCACTGCTACCCATTTTTGTTTGATTAATTTTCATTGTACTTGGTTATTTCAATGTTGTTTTGAATGGTTTTTTTTATATTCACATCTGAAATAAATTCTAAAGAAGTTATAAATTCATCAATTGTCTGGTTTTTAAAAGCTCCTTTTATATGTTGATTTGCAATAGCCGAATCCTTAATAATAAAATTTACTCCATAGAATTGATTGATTTTTGGAAGTGCGGCTTTGAATTTCTCATCATTTAAAAGGAGTATATTATCTTTCCATGCACAAACTTTATTAAAATCAAAATTTCTTTTGATCATTAATTTGGTTTTAGAATTCCATACTAACTCTTCATTTGGGATTAAATTAATTTCATCATTATTTTCTTTAAGCCATACATTTACCTTTCCTTTTGCTAACGAAACAGTTTGATTAACGACATTGCTGTTAATATTAAACTCCGTTCCTAAAACTTTCACATTAAAATCATTGGTATGGACGATAAAAGGAAAATTAATATTCTTTGTGACTTTAAAGAAAGCTTCTCCGTGTAACCAAATATCTCTTCGCTTTCCAAAATCGCTGGAATATTTTACTTCACTGCCCGAATTCAAAATGACAGTACTGCTATCCGGTAAAATGAAAGTAAGCCGTTGACCTTTAGGTGCAATTTTATGATTGGTATATTCGGATTCTGTCATTCCTGTAAAATAAAAACTCAGACAAATAACTAAGAGGAAAGCCATAGAAAAAATCGCCTTCTTTTTTATGGAAACTTTTACAGATTTTACCTTTGCTGGTTTGTTATGTGTAGTAAGGATTTCGTCAAAAGAAATAGTTTGTTTTGGTAATGCACTATTGGGATAACTAATCCAAATACTTTTAAAATTTTCAAAAATAGCAAGGAGATCATCATCCAGAGATAATTCAATTTCAAATACGGATCGCTCTGCTTTTGACATTTCATAGGCAAGATACCGCACACATTTTTTTTCCTTCTGACTAACATTCAACATAAATAGTTCGCTTTGCTTATAGGAGTCAAAATAAGAGAAATACCCCTAGTTTTCAATACCATCAAATCGACACGATATTGTTAATGAATTGTTAGTAGCGCGGTACTAGTGGGAGATAAGTACTAGTTATAAAAATTATCTTTTATAATGTTAGTAAATATATAAAGTGAATTAGAGCATAAACCCAACCTGACCCCGAGGCAAATAAAACCTTTAAGTGATAAGAATTGATGGGTGTAAATCCATTAGGCTAGAATGCAACAATCCCGAGAATGGGCTTGTAAGCATATAAGGTGTTCTGCCAATATACCTGTTTGAAAATGAAACAGATCAGATTACAGAATCACACTAAATAAAGAACGAAAACAGGTTAATTTATAAAAAAACAGTAGTAAACGGTTGCTTACTACTGTCCAAAATTATAGTCTTTTTTATTAAATCTATATTTTTTCAGAATTATAAATATAAAAAGAGGTATTACAATATTATTTATTCCCTTTCTCGAAATCAGCAACAAACTGTGCCAATCCACTATCAGTCAATGGGTGTTTCAACAAACCATAAATAGCAGAAAGTGGTCCAGTCATGACATCAGCACCAATTTTTGCACAGTTTACAATATGCATTGTATGTCGCACTGAAGCAGCAAGGATTTGAGTCTCATACCCATAGTTATCATAAATCAATCTGATTTCTTCAATCAAAGCCAAACCGTCTGTAGAGATATCATCTAAACGACCAATGAACGGTGAAACATAAGTAGCACCTGCTTTAGCAGCCAATAAAGCCTGTCCCGCAGAGAATACTAGAGTTACATTGGTTTTAATTCCTTTATCCGAAAAGTATTTAGCTGCCATAACACCTTCTTTAGTCATAGGCAATTTTACTACTATTTGCTCATGCAAGTCCGCTAATTCTTCCCCTTCCTTGATCATTCCGTCATAATCCAAAGCATTTACTTCGGCACTTACATCACCATCTACAAGATTACAAATATCAACATAATGCTTCAGAATGCTGTTTTTACCCGTAATACCCTCTTTAGCCATCAATGATGGATTCGTTGTAACCCCATCCAAAACGCCTAATGCTTGGGCTTCCTTAATCTGAGCTAAATTAGCCGTGTCAATAAAAAATTTCATATTATATAATTTAATTGTGTGTTTCTAATTCTTTGGGCGCGACCTAAGGGTTGGGCTTTGTGTTACAATATTTTATTTTAAAAAAAATAAAAGGATTTTCTCTACAGATGAAATTCAGTGAACTCCAATAAAAATAACAGTTAAGTGAAGTAATCTCTCACGCAACCTAAAATACCTTACAACTGCTGGCTGATCGCTCC
This sequence comes from Flavobacterium amylolyticum, assembly GCF_048284335.1. Taxonomy (NCBI): domain Bacteria; kingdom Pseudomonadati; phylum Bacteroidota; class Flavobacteriia; order Flavobacteriales; family Flavobacteriaceae; genus Flavobacterium; species Flavobacterium amylolyticum. The sequence goes on along the minus strand of NZ_JBLVPG010000002.1, from coordinate 165,459 downwards.
TAAATCTAAAATCTTACGCAAGCATAAAACCAAAAATTTGGTGCAAAATTACAATTTATAATGCTTCATAAGCATTTTTTCATACACTTTATCAGGAAGTATTCTTTTCAAAACAATTGAGAACTTTTGCATAAAAACACCCACCTTATAATGAATTTTTGGCTCCGGAGTTTGGATAATCCGGTACACCGCTTCTGCCATTTCATTTGGATTACTGCCGCTTTCCACATGATTATCCATAGTTTTCAAGGTATTCCCATACGGGATTTCATACGCAGAGTCTTTAATAACCGGAGCATGAAAACGTCCTGAAGCAATATTTGTGGCAAAATCGCCCGGGGCTACATTCGTAATATGAATACCAAAAGACTTTACTTCCATGCGTAAGCCTTCCGTGATGAGTTCTAAAGCTCCTTTAGAAGCCGAATAAACACTGCGATAAGGTAAACCCATATATCCAGCAATTGAAGTAATATTAATGATTAAACCCGATTGTTGGGAACGCATTTGTGGCAACACCGCTTTCATCACTTCAATTGGTCCAAAGAAATTAGTTTCAAAATTATTCTTAATCTCAAGCATTGGAATTTCTTCCAGAGGCCCTGTAATTCCGACACCGGCATTGTTAATTACAACATCTAATCTTCCAGATACAGCAATTACTTTGGCTACAGCCGCATGAATCGAATTAGTATCTCGAACATCTAAAGGAACTAAAGGAAAAACCGAATTTAAAACCCGTTCCGGATTTCTACTGGTACCATAAACAACGAAACCTTTATGATGCAAAAACTCTCCGATAGATTTGCCTATTCCTGAGGATCCACCTGTGATTAAGACTACTTTATTCATGGTTATTAATATTAGGATACGAAATGTCCAAAAATAAAAAAATCCTCCCGAAGGAAGACTACTTATTTGCGTAAATTTTAAAAAGAAGCTGAAATAATTGAGAATTAAAAAATGGCAAGCGACCTACATCGCACCGCTCAACCACGTACCCTTGCTATGTTCCCATCCTGGGGGAGTCTGCAGGAGCTGGTCGTGTAGGACTTGCCGGTGCAAATATACAAACTTTTTATATTTTTGCAAGTCCTTTGCACCTATAAAATAACGTTGTATATTGGGGCATTCAAAATTCATACTATGAAAAATTATAACATACTATCTATCATTTTATTAGCAGCCCTATTTATTAATTGTGGTGATACAAAAAAAGGTAAAAATTCTTTATTTACCTTTGATAATTCTAAATTTAAAGAACAATATCAACCACAAGAAGCCCTTTCTTTGGGAATTTTGAACTCCAATTCAAAAACTATTGACAGCATTATTTACTATGTAAATGATATAAAAATTGGTTCAAAAAAAGGAGCTGAGAAATTAACCTTTGAATTAAAAGATCAAAAATTGGGCTATCAAAACCTGAAAGCCTTAGTGTATTATGAAGGCCAAAACTCAGAAGCTACTACTAGAATAGAACTAGTTTCAAATATTAAACCTAAATTATTGAATTACACTATTATTAATACTTTTCCACACGACACACTATCTTTCACTGAAGGATTAGAATTTTATAATGATACTTTATACGAAAGTACAGGACAAAAAGGAGCTTCTTATTTTAGAAAATACGATTATAAAACAGGAAAAATATTCCAGCAAGTTAATCTTGATTCGAAATATTTTGGAGAAGGGATCACATTTGTGAATAATAAAATGTACCAATTGACTTGGCAAGAAAAAACAGGTTTTATCTACAATGCCACCACTTTGAAATTAGAAAAAACTTTTACTTATGATAAAGACATTGAGGGTTGGGGAATGACAAATGATGGGAAATATATTTATCAAACAGATAAAACAGAAAAAATTTGGAAAATGGATCCCGAAACCCAAAAAATGATTGATTACATCAATGTGTACTCAGGGAGTTCAAAAATACCTAGCATAAATGAATTAGAATGGATTAATGGTAAGATTTATACTAACGTTTGGCAAAAAGACGCTATTGCTGTTGTAAACCCATTAACTGGTGCAGTCGAAGGTATTCTAGACTTATCCGGTTTACGAAAATTTGTAACAAACAGTACTGCTGAGGTCTTAAACGGAATTGCCTACAACCCAAAAACTAAAACCATTTTTGTAACCGGTAAAAACTGGAACAAAATGTTTGAAATTAAAGTTTCAGAGTAATTATCGTATAAAATGACAACGCTACTTATTAATATAAAGGAATTACTCCAGGTTCGGGAAACAGCTGTTGCTAAAGTTTCCGGTGCTGAAATGGCGATTCTTCCAACCATCAAAAATGCCTATTTAGTAATTAAAGACAACTTAATTGCTGCTTTCGGTACTATGAACAATCTGCCCGAAACAAATGCTGATTTAACCATTGATGTCACTGGAAAAATAATTTTACCCTCTTGGTGTGACAGTCATACACATATAGTATATGCAGGAAATCGAGAACAAGAATTTGTAGATCGTATTAACGGTTTGACCTACGAAGAAATTGCCAATCGTGGAGGCGGAATTTTAAATTCGGCTAAAAAACTCAACGAATCAACTGAAGACGAAATCTTCAATCAATCAAAAGTTAGATTGGAAGAAGTCATGCGTTTAGGAACTGGTGCCATTGAAATCAAATCAGGATACGGATTGACTTTAGAGGGCGAATTAAAAATGCTGCGCGTGATCCAGCGATTGGCTCAAAATTATCCAATCACCATAAAAGCTACTTTTCTGGGCGCACATGCATTTCCATTAGATCATACAAACAACCACAAAGGCTATATTGATTTAATAATCAATAAAATGCTTCCTGAAATTGCTAAAAATAAACTAGCAGACTTCATTGATGTATTTTGTGAAACCGGTTATTTTACTGTCGAAGAAACAAAAGTAATTATAGAAGCTGGAATCCGTTTTGGCTTAAAGCCAAAAATTCATGTCAATCAATTTAATTCTATTGGAGGAGTTCAAATAGGAGTAAAATGCAATGCACTATCTGTAGACCATTTAGAAATCATGAAACCAGAAGATATTGAAGCTTTAAAAAATACTGAAACAATGCCGGTTGCTTTACCTTCGTGTTCTTATTTCTTGAGTATTCCTTACACACCTGCTCGAGAAATGATCGCTGCAGGGCTCCCTCTGGCTCTCGCAACTGATTACAATCCTGGCTCTACTCCATCTGGAAATATGAACTTTGTAGTGGCTACGGCATGTATCAAAATGAAAATGACTCCCGAAGAAGCCATAAATGCGGCCACCATAAACGGAGCCTATGCAATGGGAATCTCTAATACCCACGGAAGTATCACTGTGGGTAAAAAAGCAAATCTTATCATTACAAAACCAATACCTTCCTTCTATCAATTACCGTATGCTTTTGGTAGTAACTTAATTGACACAGTAATTATAGAAGGTAGAATTTTTGCATAAAAAAAGAGGAACAAAATGTTCCTCTTTTTTTATGCAAATTATTTTAATAGACTATTTCAAAACAAAACTTGTTTTAGAAACTAAAATATCTCTATCAAAAATATTGATAAAATACGTTCCCTTAGCAAAATCTTTTCCTCTTAAATCTTCTGAAATTTGAATGGTTTTATTTTCATATTTAACATTCGTTAAAAAACTATAAGTCAACGTATTTTCTCCAAAATTTTCTGTTTTCTTATCGCCCAGAACATTGTTTTTACTATCAATTACTTGTACATAGTACGTTTTATCACCTGATTTAGCAATAGCATTTTCAGCAATTGTAAAGTTAACCCTTAGAACATCAGCTTTACTTGCTTTATCGGTTTCAATTTGCTTTCCTGAACTTCTTAATTTAAAAGCCGATCCTCTTGTGTTTAAAACTGTTAATTTAGAACCTATTTCAACCGCTTTCGATAATTCTTCATTCTGACCCACTAAAACTTCATTGTATTTCTTCGATTCTCCCAAAACAACCACTGTACTGTCACGTTGTGTTGTTAAAGTCGTATTTTGTTTTTTCAAGCCTTCATTTTCTGCCATTAAAACTTTCATGTTTCCCTGTAAAGATATAAATTGAGTTCTATATTTCGACATAGAAGCAACATCCCCTTTAGACTTACTTAGATCAGACATTAAGTTTACTACTTTATCTCTTTCTTGAATTAACTCATCAGACATAGACGTATTTTCACCAATGGCAGCATCATAAGTCGATTTTAATTCCTGTAGATCTTTCATTACCAATTCTTTTTCGGTCAATGTAGTTTTCAATTCTGTTTTAACGGTATCTGCGTCAGAAGTCATTTTAAAAATGTATATCAAACTACCTACTAATAAAATAGCTAATACTGCTATTACCGCCTTAAGACTTGAACTGCTTTTTTGATTTTCCATCTCGATTTAATTTTTTTATTTATTTACAAATTTAACAATATATAACCACCTATTAACGTAAGTTAACACAATTATATTATTTTTGAATAAAAATATTTTTTTAATGGAAAAAATTATCCCGTTCACAATCAACGATCTTGCGAAAATAACGAACCACAGAAGTGGAGAAATAAAGTTTGGAGAAAAAATGATAACTATTCCCAAAGACACTGATCCTATTGAATTTATAAAAATTTGTGACGCTAAATACGTCCTATTTGGAATTCCTGAAGATATCGGTGTTAGAGCAAACTATGGTAGACCAGGTGCTGCATCTGCATGGGAAAGTGCAATAAAAAGTATAGCAAATATCCAACACAATCGTTTTTGCAAAGGCAGTCAATTAATAGTTTTAGGACAACTAGATGTGAGTGAGCTCATGAAAAACGTAGAACTTTTAGATTTTCATGATATTGATGACCGTTCAAAATTAAGCCAGCTAGTCAATAAAATAGATAAAGATGTTTCACACATTATTTTTAACATCATAAAATTAGGTAAAATTCCAATAATTATTGGAGGTGGACATAATAATTCCTATGGTAACATAAAAGGAACCGCTCTAGCTAAAGGCAAACCTATAAATGCAATAAATTTTGATGCCCATTCTGATTTTAGAATTCTGGAAGGACGCCACAGTGGCAATGGCTTTTCGTATGCTTTTGAAGAAGGTTTTTTGAAAAAATATTTCATCTTTGGTCTGCATGAAAATTATACCTCAAAAAGTGTTTTAGACATCATCAAAAAAATTGAAGATCGAGTACGATATACCACTTATGACAGCATTAGTATAAGGAAAGAAAAAGCATTTGAGTCAGAAATGGCGCTGGCTTTAGAATTTATAAATGATGACTTTTTTGGAATTGAAATTGATTTAGATGCCATTCCTAATATTGCCTGTAGCGCAATGACAATGAGTGGCTTTTCAGTAGAACAACTTCGTCAATTTATTTCGTTTTTTGGGAAATATAGAAATGCCTCCTATTTACATATTTGTGAGGGTGCTCCCGATTTAGGAGAAGAAAAAAACAATCATCTAATAGGTAAACTGATCGGTTATCTAATAACTGATTTTATTAAGTCTAATACTATTCAACCCGTTGAAGCAGTGAATTTCTTAAGTAAAAATACCCTAATTTAGAATCCTGTAATCGCATATAATTAATCATCAAAAATATTAATACTATCTTTGCGACACTATCTATGTACCTAATACAAGATATTTAATATCCAATATATGTTATTCGAAGATTTATCGCTTTCAAAAAGTATACAAAAAGCCGTATTTGAACAAGGCTATACCAACCCTACCCCCATACAAGAACAATCCATTCCTCTGGTATTAGCTGGACGTGATTTAATCGGTTGTGCTCAGACTGGAACTGGAAAAACAGCAGCATTTGCAATACCAATTATACATCAATTACACCGAATTGTAGGTTCTTCCAAAAAAGCCAAAGTCATTCGGTCTTTAATTGTAACACCCACTCGAGAATTAGCGGTACAAATAGGCCAAAGTTTTGATACTTATGCTAAATACACTAATTTGACTCAACTGACACTTTTCGGTGGAGTATCTCAAAATCCTCAAGTTGATGCCTTAAAAAACGGTGTAGACATTCTGATTGCAACACCAGGAAGGCTTCTTGATTTACACAAACAAGGTTTTATAGATCTTGATCATTTACACTCATTGGTTCTGGATGAAGCAGATCAAATGCTGGACATGGGATTTGTAAACGATGTGAAAAAAATTGTAAAGCTTACACCAAAGAACAGACAAACATTGTTTTTCTCTGCTACAATGCCAATGGCCATTAGAGAATTAGCAGAAATGTTTCTGACAGATCCTGCAACAGTAACCGTATCGCCTGTTTCTTCTACTGCTGAAAATGTAGAACAACGCGTTTATTTTGTTGAAAAAACTGAGAAAAGGAATTTATTGTATCATTTGATAAAGAATGAAAATTTATCCGATGTTTTGGTTTTTTCGAGAACGAAACACGGTGCTGACAATGTTGTCAAAGCATTACGAAAAAATAATATCGCCGCAGAAGCCATCCACGGTGATAAATCACAAAATGCGAGACAACGCGTTTTAGATGCATTCAAAAATAAAGAAGTTGGTGTTCTCGTAGCGACTGATATCGCAGCAAGAGGTATTGATATTGACCAATTACCATTTGTAATTAATTTTGATTTACCAAATATCCCAGAAACTTATGTCCACAGAATAGGTAGAACCGGTCGTGCAGGAAATGGAGGAATTGCTATTTCTTTTTGTAGTAAAGACGAACATACCTACTGGAAAGAAATTCAAAAATTGATCAAAGTAGAGGTTAAGATCGTGAATGATCACCCTTATCCATGGCATTCAGGCAGCCCTGAAACAGCTCCTGCATCCGCTGCACAAAAAAATTCTAATAGAAGTGGTGGTGCTCATAAATCAAGAAAATCAGATGCTTCTAAACAAAATAAAAAACGCTGGTACTAATGCTGATTTAACTATCTCTTTAAGCTGTAAGAAATATCTTTTTAGACTAATAAAAAAATAACTTTTTACCGTTAATATATTGTTTTTCAACGTTTTAAAAGTTAAATATTGTTTGTACAATAAATTATAATATTAAATTTGATTTAAGATATTATAAACAACTTTAAATACACAATTATGGAAACCTTAGTTAAAAGAAACGGCTTATTTCCCACAGTAAATACATTTTTTGATGATTTTATTTCAAGAGATCTTTTCGATTGGAATGACAAAAATTTTACTGCTATTGGTAGTAATTTACCCTCAGTAAACTTAAAAGAAACAGACGATAAATTACAGGTTGAATTAGCAGTTCCGGGAATGAAAAAAGAAGATTTTAAGGTTGAGATCGATAACAACATGCTCATGATTTCATCAGAAAAAAAGGAAGAAAAAGAGGAAACAAGAAAAAAAGATAATTACGTTAGAAAAGAATTTAATTATCAATCATTTTGCAGAACTTTTACGTTACCTGAATACATTGATGAAAGTAAAGTTGAAGCCAGTTATAAAGATGGAATTTTGCATATAGACATTGCTAAAAAAGAAAACGGCAAGAAAAAAGTATACAAAACGATAGCCATTAAATAGAAATTTTTTACTGCATTATTATAGTACACATTAAAATCGTTAAATCATTCAAGCAAGTTATAGGCTTTGAAGGTTTAACGATTTTAAATATCTACTAAAACTAAATAACTCGTTCTTTATTTCTAGTTTTTAGAAATCAAAATCGTTATTATTTTAAACAATTTAACAGAGTCAAATGGTTTTATAATGATATCATTGATTCCGGATGAAAGTGCCTCTTCAGTAATTTCAGCTTTATCAAATGCTGTTAATGCAACTATTGGTGTCTCTATTCCCAAAGAACGAATTTTTCTTGTAGTTTCAAAGCCATTTATCAACGGCATATTGATATCCATCAATATTATATCAAAAGTTTCCTTATTGAGTATTTCTAGCGCTGCATAGCCGTTATCAACCACACTGCACTTATAATTGTTCTTTTCTATGGTTTTTTTCGTAATTAATTGATTAATGTGATTATCCTCAACTACTAAGACGTTTATGGGTTGCGGAGAGACAATATCTACTTGAATATTATTAATAATCTCAATTGTTTTCTCTGGATTGTATTCGAATGCAATTGTGAATTTGAATTCAGTGCCTTCACCAATGGCACTTTGTAAAGTTATCGTACTATTGAATAGTCCCAACAATTGTTTTACTATGGAAAGCCCAAGACCAGTTCCTTGATAATCCGTTTCTTTCCTGCCTACTTGAACAAATTTATCAAAAATCTTTTCCTGATCATCCAGCGCAATTCCTATTCCGTTATCTTGAATTTTAAATTCTATAAAATACGATTTTCCTTCTACTTTTTCTAAATTCACAATAATCTTTACTTCGCCATTAGTTGTGAATTTCAATGCGTTGCTAGCTAAATTCATTATAATTTGAGAAAGTCTTAATTTGTCTCCAATTAAATATTCTGGAATATTAGAATCCATTTTTACTGAAATACAATTATTATTGCTTTTAGCTAAAAACGCAAGTGAACTTTTAACCATATTAATCTCATCCGAAATATTAAATGTTAAGTGCTCTAATATCATTCTATTATCCTCAATCTTATTGATTTGTAGAATATCATTTACCAGAGAGAGTAAATACCTGGCTGAAAATTTGAGTGAACTTAAATGCGGGCTATTAGCTAACTCTTTATGCTCATCTAACAACATATTAGTAATCCCTACTACGCCATATAAAGGAGTTCGTAATTCATGGCTTATCGTAGAAACAAATTGTGATTTTAATACAGAAGCTTCCTCTGCTTTTTCTTTTGCAAGTATCAGTTGCTTATTAGTTTTAGAAAGTTCAGCATTTAATTTTTTTCTAAAATTATTATTTTTTAATAAAGTATAGAGCAATAACAACAATACAAGGGAAATTACCGTAAATAAAAAAACAATAATTTTGGATTTTTCTAAAATCTGCAGTTGGGTTTCCTTTTCAATTTCAAATTTGTCAATTTCTCTTTTGTATTCATCTAATTCAACATTTAATCCTACTACACTTGCTTTTTCCAGTTTTTCTTTATTATATAGTTCTTCCTTAATTTCATGATATTTAGAAAGATTCTCATAAGCTTTTTTATAATTGCCCTTGTTTAATAGAAATTTAGAATATTCCAGATGCGCAAAGGATAAATCTGATTTTTCATTTGTTTCCTTTCCAAGTTTTATAGCACTGATAAAAGAAGCGTTGGCTTTTATATCTTTACCTTGATACGCATAATACATTCCGTTGAGCATATTTATGGCTCCCACAGTTGATTTACTTCCGAATTTTAGATTGTGCTTATTGATGAAGTTCAAGTTTGGATATCCGCTTTCAAAATGACCAACATCAAAATATGCCCAAGCCATATTAAGATTAGTCATAAAAATCTGACTGGTATCTGCTATTTTCTGGCTATACTTTAGAGAATTTTCGTAGAAATTTATGCCTTTTAAATATTGTTTTTTTTCAAAACAATAAATGTTTCCTAAATTATTGCTTATCCTGTTTTTTAAAGTGTCATTGTTCGTTCTATTAGCGTATGAAAGTCCTTTATGATAAAAAAAAATAGCTTTATCAAATTCAGCCATTTCAGCATAATTTGCAGCGATTATAATATAGGAAATCGTTATTGAAGAAATGTTATTAACTGCTATGGATCTTAGTAGCGCTACTTTAGAAATTTCAAGTGATTTTTCAAAATTAGCGGCTTTTAAGTAGTGAGAAGCTTGATCCGTTAATTTTATAATTTCTTTTTCAGATAAGAGCTTTGTCTGTGCGAATGAATTATTGTTAAAAAAATTTAACGTTAGCAATACCAACAAGACAATACGCATCTGATACATAAACAATTAGATTTTATCAAATATACATTTTATTACTAAAAAAAAGAAGAAAAGCATTTATTTTGTCTTAAAATTAAATAGATATAAACTATACTCTAAAATATGATACTTTATAACCTTTAAACAAAAAAACCTGTTCATTAAATTGAACAGGTTAAAGAGGTATCCTCCCATTGATCTTTATCTTAATTAATACTGACTGTATCAATTTCCGCATCGCCTTCTTCCCATTGTCCTACAACTGATGTCGCTAAAGCATTTCCTAAAACATTCGTGGCACTACGGAACATATCACAAAAATGGTCAATTGGTAAAATTAATGCAATTCCTTCAATAGGAATATCAAACATACCACATGTTGCCGCAACAACCACTAAACTGGCTCTTGGAACACCTGCAATACCTTTACTGGTAAGCATTAAAACCAATAACATTGTCATTTGCGTACCTAAATCTAAATCTATGCCATAAGCTTGAGCAATAAAAATACTGGCAAAAGTCATATACATCATGCTACCATCCAGATTAAAAGAATATCCAAGCGGCAACATAAAGGATACTATCCTGTCTTTTACTCCAAAACGCTCTAATTCTTCTGTCAATTTTGGAAAAACAGCTTCACTACTCGTTGTCCCAAAAGCAATAATTAATGGACTAACAATTCTTTTAAGCAAAACAGTCATTCTGCTTTTTAAAAAAATATAACCTACTACAATCAATACTACCCAAAGTGATGAAATTCCAATCAAGAATGATCCAAAAAACTTAAAATATGTAATTGCTAATTCTTGAAAATCTCTTACTGCAAATACTCCCGCAATAGCTCCAAATACGCCTATCGGTGCAAATTTCATTACGTAGTTTACCATTTTAAGCACGATGTGAGATATTTTATCCAAAGCATTTGTAACCGGCTTAACATAATCTCCCAATGCAGCTGCAGCTAAACCAAAGAATATAGAGAAAATTACTATTTGCAAAATCTCATTGGTTGCCATTGCTTCAAAAATACTTTTAGGCACTATATGCTCAATGAAATTTTCAAAAGAAATATTTTGAGTTTTAGCCGTTACTTCAGAAACAGCGCCTAAATCAACATTCGATAAATTAAGACCTACTCCCGGTTCAAGTATGTTTACAAAAAACATTCCTAATAATAACGAGATGAATGAGGCTGTAAAAAACCAGCCCATTGCTTTTCCACCTATTCTTCCTACTGCCTTGATATCACCAAGTTTTGCAATTCCTACCACCAAAGTGGTAAAAACCAATGGAGAAATAATCATTTGAACCAATCTAATAAAAATAGTCGCCAGTATTTTAATTTTATTACTAAATCCTTGAGCTGCTTCTGCAGAAATCGAATTGTGTATAATTATTCCTAGAATGGCACCCAAAACCATCGCAATTAATATTTGACCTGTTAATCCTGAGAAAAAAGATGGTTTTTTTGTTGTATCGGTATTCATTAAATAGATTATTTGGTTTTAGGAATATTTCAAAGTATAACAATAGCCATTTTTCTTATTTACAAATCAAAAAAGGAAACTGTATAAAAAGGAATAAGATCTAAAAATTAGTATTAATACGTTTTGTTAATCAAATAAAAATCTGCTAGCACTATAGCGGCCATTGCTTCAACAATAGGAACTGCACGGGGAACTACACAAGGATCATGACGTCCCTTACCCGTCATTTCAGTAATATTCCCTTTATTATCTAAAGACTCTTGTTTTTGCATAATGGTGGCGACAGGTTTAAAAGCTACTCGAAAATAAATATCCATTCCGTTACTAATACCACCTTGAATACCGCCAGAAAGATTAGTTTTAGTAGTTCCATCAGGATAATAGAGATCGTTATGTTCGCTTCCTTTCATTTTAGCACCACAAAACCCGCTTCCAAATTCAAATCCTTTTACGGCATTTATAGAAAGCATGGCTTTACCAAGTTCTGCATGTAATTTATCAAAAACAGGCTCTCCTAAACCAATAGGTACATTTTGAATCACGCATGTTACCGTTCCACCTACCGTATCGCCTTGTTTGCGAATATCCCGGATGTAGTCCTCCATAACTATTGCTAATTCTTCATCGGGACAGCGTACTGGGTTATTTTCCGTTTTTGTAAAGTCTAAATCTTGGTATGGTTTTTCTAAAAAAATAGGTCCAACGGAAGAAACATAAGCATTAATTTTTATTTCGGGCAAGATTTGTTTTGCAATTGCTCCAGCCACTACTCTACTTGCAGTTTCACGAGCAGAACTTCGCCCGCCACCACGATAATCGCGAACTCCATATTTTTTTTCATACACATAATCTGCATGACTGGGCCTGTAATTGTCTTTTATATGAGAATAGTCGTCTGATTTTTGATTGGTATTAGGAATGATGTAACCAATAGGTGTTCCTGTTGTTTTCCCTTCAAAAATTCCAGAAAGAAATTGAACAGCATCAGGCTCCTTTCTTTGAGTAACTATCGCCGATTGACCGGGCTTTCTGCGTGACATTTCAAATTGAATTGCTTCAAAATCTATTGTTATACCAGGAGGACAACCGTCTATTATTCCGCCTAAAGCGTCACCATGAGATTCTCCGAAAGTTGTTATTTTAAATAGTGTTCCGTAGCTATTTCCTGCCATACTGATTAGTTTTGAACAAATGTAATATTTTAGTTTAAAGTTCAAAAGTTTAACCCTTAAAGTTTTGAATGGCATTACGTATTTATTGACTTTTAATTAATATTAAATGTCATTTCTTAACCTTTCATACCCTTTTATTTCATCCTAATTCATTTAATTTGAATCAATTAAAATTCTAATACCTTGAAAAAAAGAAAAGTCGAGTTGGTAGTCATTTCAGATGTACATCTGGGAACTTTTGGAAGCCACGCTAAAGAACTTTATAATTATTTATCTTCCATAAAACCTAAAATTTTAGTATTAAACGGTGACATTATCGATGTGTGGCAATTTAGAAAATCCTATTTCCCAAAAGCCCATTTAAAAGTAATCCAAAAAATAATCAGTTTTGCTTCAAAGGGTACTAAGGTCTATTACATTACCGGAAATCATGACGAAATGCTTCGAAAATTTAGCGATATGAATATGGGTAATTTTGCATTAGTTGATAAATTAGTATTGAATCTGGATGATAAAAAAGCGTGGATATTTCATGGTGATGTTTTTGATGCTTCGGTTCAGCATTCAAAATGGATAGCAAAACTAGGCGGATTAGGATATGATTATCTGATTCTATCCAATCGGTTGGTCAATTGGTGTTTGTTAAAAGTAGGAAGAGAACCGTATTCTTTTTCTAAAAGAATTAAAGCAAGTGTAAAAAAAGCTATAAAACATATTTCTGATTTTGAAAAAACGGCTACTGAATTGGCAATAGAGAACAACTACGATTATGTAATATGTGGTCACATTCATGAACCAAAAATGATTCATAAAGAAACTAAAAACGGAGGTACACTTTATTTAAATTCAGGTGATTGGGTAGAAAATCTAACTGCGCTAGAATACAATAAAAAACGTTGGAAAATATTTAGATATTCTGAAATGAATTATATTGAAGAAGAAAATCTTTTTGAGATGGAAGATATTTTGAGCAACCAAATCGTAGCTTCAGTACTTTTTTCTAAACAAAATATTTTATTGTAATTCACTTTTTTAAAATTTTGAGATTCTGAAATATGTAAATTATATAACTTTTCAATCAAATTCTATAAACATGCTAATTTAACATAGTATTATATTTGTACCAATAAAAACACACTTATGAAAAAGATTATTTTATCAGCAATTATGCTAATTGGGTTAGCATTTACAGCACAAGCTCAAGATATTTCAAAAAATGCATTAGGTCTTCGTTTTGGAGATAGCGGTGGTTTTGGTACTGAAATCACATACCAAAGAGGCTTATCTAACAACAATCGTTTAGAATTAGATTTAGGATGGAGAAACAGAAATAATTATAAAAACGACAGTTATGACGATAATGCTATCAAATTAACAGGTTTGTACCAATGGGTTTGGAACATTGATGGTGGTCTTAACTGGTATGCAGGTGTTGGAGGTGGAGTAGGAAGTTATAATAGAGATTATTATGACAACAGAGACTATAACAATGATGTTTTTGCATTTGCTGCTGGAGATATTGGTATTGAATATAACTTTGATTTCCCTTTGTTAATATCTTTAGATTTTAGACCTGAATTTGGTGGAAATGGATATTATGAAAATAATTATGGATCTGACGTAGCTTTAGCGCTTAGATATCAATTTTAGTATTTCTTTATAATACAAAAAAAGGCCACTATTTAGTGGCCTTTTTCTATTTGATTATAATCTCTTTTTTTGAATTTATTTTAATAACGCAAAACGGATAAGTAAACGACTGTGTTACCATACTTCCAGGCTTAGGATTCGTTTCTTTAATTGTTATGATAATATTTTTATCAGTTTCAACAACATTATCAACTCCAATATTGTATCCTCCAGTTGTTTTCTCACCCATATTTAAAACAATAAAATTAGAATTTTGAATATCTGCAGAACTAATCTTATTTTTTAAATTTTCGTCATTTTGTAGCATCTTTGTTTCATTTGGTTCAGAAAGAATCTCAAAAAAACGAATACTTGCTCCACCATAAGTTTGCTGGGTCAATACTTCGTACAATTTGGATGTGTCTGAACTTTTTAAACTAGTAACACTACATGAAGCAAGAGTCATAATAAATAATGATATAATTATTTTCTTCATTTTTATCGTATTAAATTGATCCGCTTAAAGAACCTTTCTGTTTAGTGATTTATAAATATTTATTAATCGCTTTTTTGTACAATTCCTCATAAAGCGGAAGTATATTTTTTATATCAAATTGTTTAGCAACTGTTAATGCATTTTCTTTAAACTTATTAAGAACCACATCGTCTTTTAAAATTTTTAAGGCATTTTGAGCCATTTCATCCGTATTCCCAACATCACTTAAATAACCTGAAACACCTTCAAAATTTACTTCTGGCAAGCCACCAGAATTACTTGAAATAACAGGAACTTTACACGCCATCGCTTCTAAAGCGGCTAGACCAAAACTCTCCGTTTCTGAGGGAAGCAAAAACAAATCTGTCAAACATAAAATTTTATCGATCTCATTGCTGTTACCAAAAAAAATAACTTTGTCCTCAATACCCAATTCCTGACATAAATATTCTGCTTTTTCTTTTTCAGGACCGTCTCCTACCATCATCAACTTCGCCGGAATTTCTTGTTGAATTTTATAGAAAATTTTAATTACATCCGGAATACGTTTTACTTTTCTAAAATTACTTATGTGTGTAATAATCCGTTCATCATCCTTTGCCATTACTGAACGTTGACAAGGAGTATTAAGTTCATTAACGTTTTTATCTAATTCGATAAAGTTTGGAATAACTTCAATTTCATTTTTTATATTGAATAATTTTAAAGTATTCTCTTTTAAACTTTGGGAAACAGAAGTAACAAAATCAGATTTATTGATGCTAAAGGTAACAGCAGGTTTATAAAATGGATGGTTCCCTACTAAAGTTATATCGGTTCCATGCAACGTAGTTACCATTGGAATGTTAATCCCTTCATCTTTCAACATTTGCTTTGCCATATAACCGGCGTAAGCATGAGGAATGGCATAATGTACATGAAGCAATTCTATTTTATGCAACTTTACCATATCTACCAATTTACTTGACAAAGCCAATTCATACGGTTGATAATGGAACAATGCATATTCTGGAACATTCACTTCATGGTAATGCACGTTTGGACTTAAAAGCGCCAAACGAACAGGCTGGCTATAAGTTATAAAATGTATTTCATGCCCACGACGAGCTAATTCAAGACCTAATTCTGTGGCGACAACACCACTACCACCAAAGGTAGGATAACAAACTATTGCGATTTTCATGTATCTATTTTTGTAAAACGAAATTAATAAAAATAGGAATGTCTTTTGTGGAAATTTAAATTAAATACAAGGTGTCGTAAAACTTAATGTACGAAATTCTTATTCTAATCAAAATCATCAATGAAGGCATACCATTATTCAAGCAATTAGTAAATTATTTAGAATAGTGCTTCTCTTTTTTTAATTTCTCCTTATTAATCCATTTATTCATTTTATAGCTTAAATATGCTGAACCGCTACCAATAATTGCTCCTGCAAATACATCACTTGGATAATGAACCCCTAAATGCATTCTAGAATATCCCACAGCCCCAGCCCAAACAAATGATGGGGCAATAATATACCATTTGGGATAAGCCATACTTAGTGATGTTGCTGTTGCAAAAGCTAAAGAAGTATGTCCTGATGGAAATGAATTGCCTACAGAAGATGCTACTTGATCAATATTCGGATAGGTTTCAAATGGTCTGTTTCTTTTTATAGTATGTTTCAATGCAGTGGTAATAAATGCATTTACTAAGAATGCTTCTCCTATAAAAATTGCCTGTTGCTTGATGGTACTGTCTTTCTTTATTAAAGCAACAGAATATAGAATAATGGGAATTGCAACACTGACTGGAACAGCACTATTTGTTACTAATTTAAAAGTAGGATCTAAATTCTTATTTCTATGAACATTGATATCCCGCAGAATATTTATATCACTATTTTGAGCATTTACAAAGGTCATGCAAAAAAACAATCCAATTAAATAGACTTTTGCAGAAACGGTATTCTTATTTCTCATTAACCTCTTTTTATCTAAATATACTATAATACAAGTCGAAATTTGTACTGAAATAGTGTTACTAAAAATATTAAAAAACCATTTTTATAAAACTTGGTTAATTTATAATTGCTTCATAAATCACCTTTTGAATATCTTCTCTAATGTTTTCTTTTGATAATCGATTTTCAGCTGCTATTGGAAAAGTTCTATTAGATAAAAACACATAGACAATTTGTGTTTCGGGATCAGCCCAAGCCATTGTTCCGGTATAACCAGTATGACCAAAACTAGTCATCGAAGCACAACCGCATGTAGGTCCTTGAGTACCTAGTTGTGGCTTATCAAAACCTACACCTCTCCTATTTCCTGCCGCACAAAAATAACACGTATTAAAATCTTCAAATGTCTTTTCAGAAAAATACTGTTGATTGCCATAATTTCCTTTTTGCAGATAAAGCTCCATTATTTTAGCCACATCCATAGCGTTCGAAAAAACACCGGCATGACCGGAAACCCCGCCTTCTAAACCTGCTGATAAATCGTTAACATATCCTTGTAAAAGTTGATGGCGAAAATAGGTATCTGTTTCTGTTGGTGGAATTCTATTGTTATCAAATTTTTCTAAAGGATTAAAACTGGAATTATTCATTCCAATGGAACGATAGAAATTCTCTTGAATCAAAACATCTAAGCTTTTACCCGTTGTTTTCTCTAAATAATCTTTTAGTATCATAAAAGTAAGATCACTGTATTTATATTCCTTTTTTAGTGACACCTTACTTTTTACAATCATTTTCATAATCGTATCACTAAAATCATTTCTTATAAAAAGACTGTCTGCCAATCGTTTAGAAAACTGCTCTTCAGATGTTTTTCTAAAATAGACTTCGGAAGGAAATTTAGATTTATCCATTGTTGCTTTATAAAATGGAATTCCTGCAGCAAGCCCTGCGTAATGTGACAATAAATCCTTAAAATTAATATTTGCTTTATTGGAATCTTTAAAAATGGGTGACATTGTTCCTAATGTAGTTTCCAAATTTATCTTTTGCTGATCGTATTGCAACATTACATTGGGCAACGTAGCCAGAATTTTTGTCAAGGAAGCAACATCATAAATATCTGAATCTTGAACTTTAATCGTTTTATCATAGGTATGGTGCCCAAATGATTTTTGATAAATAACTTTACCTTTTCTGGCTACCAAAACTTGAATTCCAGGTGTCATTTTAGTATTAATCGCTTTATTGGCTATTGTATCAATTTTTGACAAAATAGTTGAATTCATACCAACATTTTCTGGAGTTGTAAACCCTAATCTATTCAGTCTCTCCGTGCCTAATCCATCGTTTACTTTAAAGCTTGTATTTATAGAAACCGGTAATTTCCCTTTGGCTTCTATAGCCCCAAAAATTAGTTCTGCAGAAACTATTTGAGCAATAGCGTTGTTTTGATAGGAAACTATCAATCCTTCGATATCTGTAAAATCCGTAATGGGCAACAAGGAATAGGGTTTCGCAAAAACATCTAAAATCACATTATTATTTTGGGCTAAAAATTTAATTTTAGCCAACTCTTCCGTTCGTAAATCATCGTTTCTAAAAGCAACATCTGATTTGTGGTACCCAATGATAACAGTCGTAAATGGCGTTAACTTTATTTGTAAACTATCTATAATAGTGTCTTCAATTACTGTGACTTCAGCATATTTTTTAAGTGTTGCAACAAACGAATTATTCGTGTCGTCTCCAATTTTAACATACGCAATTTTTTGCTTTTCTAAATTTTTAATAGGCAGAATAGCAGCCGTATTTTTTAGAACCGTAATGGCATTTTCAAACAATTCATAGTGTAAAGCATCATTTTCAACTGCATTTAAATCAGTGTATAAATTATCCGTTAAAATAGGTTTGAAGTTGTTTAAACCTGCTTTGTACTTAAATTTTAGAATTTTCTTTACCGAAAAAGCCAATCGTTCATCAGTAAATAAATTTAAGGAATAGGCAAGCTTAAATTTCTCAATAGCAGCAGGAACATCTTCAGGAAATAACAATACATCATTTCCAGCCATAAAAGCTTCAAAGTTGATTTCGCTTGGTAATTTAAAGGCACTCACACTTTTCATGTTCAAAGCGTCGGTAAAAATAAGCCCTTTGAAACCTAGCTCATTTTGAAGAATAGTAGTGACCACATTATAGGAAATCGAAGATGGATAATTAGGTCTTGGCTCTAAACTGGGCACGTTTAAATGAGCTACCATGACCGAAGAAAGTCCTTCATGAAACATTTTTTTATAGGGATAAAACTCAACAGCTTCAAGTCTTTCTTTTGAAAAACCAATCGTTGGTAATCCTTTATGAGAATCCGTTTCGGTATCACCATGACCCGGAAAATGTTTACCCGTAGAAAAAATTCCTTGACCCTGAACACCTTTCATCAAAGCAATGGCACGTTCCGTAACTTTGAATTTATCTTCGCCAAAAGAGCGAAAACCTATTATGGGATTTCTTGGATTTGTATTGATATCGAGAACTGGAGCAAAGTTAAATTGCAATCCTAATCGTTTGCTTTGTTGCCCAATTTGAACACCAACTTTCTCTAATAATTTCATATCTCGGATAGCTCCAAGTGTCATATTCCAGGGATAACTGTAGGTCGAATCCAGTCTCATGCCCAAACCCCATTCAGCATCGACACCTATAAACAAAGGGATTTTTGATTTCGATTGAAAACGATTGGTTAACTTTACTTGACGAACAGGGCTACCTTGAAAAAAAATCAGTCCTCCAATTTTGCTTTCTTGGATGAGTTTATCAATGGCTTTGATATGTACGGAATCTTTATTAGAATAAGCGGCTACCATAAATAATTGTCCAAATTTCTCCTCTAAAGTCATAACATTGTAAACACTGTCAACCCATTTATTTCCATCAGGAAGTAAATCAAAAAGAGTTGGTATATTACTCCGATTTATACTGTCCAAATTTTCTGTTTTGGACGGACTGTTGGTTAGAATTACTTTATTCTTATTTACTTTTGTACCAACACAACCAGCAGCAACAAAAAGAAATAAGACATAAAAAAAACCGTTTTTGATGCTTATCTTTTTCATTTAACTATTTTATTAAAAAAAGCGACTATGCCAGCTGTCGATGGCTGGTACTTCCCAAGATTCATTATATTCTTCTATAGAGTTAACTAAATTATTAAAAACTATAGTGTTCTCAGTAACTGCCTTGTCTTTTACCATTTTTTTAAAGTCTATCAAGGGCTTGTGCGCAATATGCTCTCCAAGTTTGAACGTAACATTCATTTTATCCAATAAATCAACTGTATATTTTTGTTCCAAACTTTGAATAAATTCTACTGAAGAGTCAATAGAACAACCCGTAGCTGCTTGTACATCTTGGTTTACGGCGATAATAATGAATCGGTTGTATTTCAATTGATAAGAGGATTCTAAACTAGTACCATGCGCAGCCCAACTGTTAAGAAATGATTGCAAAGCAGTTTCTATTTCAGAAAATTCAGTATCCGAAAATTTTCTATTCGATTGATAAATCCAGATTTTGGAATCTTCAGGTAAGTCTTCAAAAGGAATAAACATCTTAATTATGAGTTATGAGTTATGAATTTTGAATTAGAAATCAAAATTCGTAATATTAAATTTATTTATAAATCCTGTGCGTTGGCTATTAATTCAGCAATATCCATGACTTTTATTTCCCCTTCTTTCTCTTTATTCTTAATACCATCTGTCATCATCGTATTACAAAAAGGACAGCCCGCAGCGATTATTTCTGGTTTAGTTTCTAATGCATCTTCGGTTCTTTCAACGTTGACTTCCTTATTTCCAGGCTCAGCATCTTTAAACATTTGAGCACCACCTGCGCCACAACATAAACCGTTAGCTTTAGAACGCTTCATTTCAACTAATTCAGCATCCAATTTAAGAATCAAATCTCTTGGTGCTTCATACACATTATTAGCTCTTCCTAAATAGCAAGGGTCATGAAAAGTAATCCGTTTTCCTTTAAATTGTCCTCCTTCAATAGTTAGTCTTCCATCATCCAAGAGTGATTTTAAAAATTCCGTATGGTGAACAACTTCGTATTTTCCACCTAATTCAGGATATTCGTTTTTGATCGTATTGAAACAATGGGGACAAGCTGTGACAATTTTTTTAGCCTCATATGCGTTTAAAACCTCTATATTCATCATGGCCTGCATTTGAAACAAAAACTCATTACCCGCTCTTTTTGCAGGATCCCCAGTACAACTTTCTTCAGTACCCAAAACGGCAAAAGAGACATTTGAACGATTTAATATTTGTACAAATGCCTTGGTTATTTTTTTAGCCCTGTCATCAAAACTTCCTGCACAACCTACCCAAAATAAAACTTCTGGTTGTTTCCCTTGGGCTAACATTTCGGCCATAGTTGGCACTATTAATTTCTCTGACATACTATTTTGTTGATTCGGTTAATCACAAATTCTTAATTTATAAATCGGTTATTTAGTATCACTAATAATCCATTAAACAGTCAATCGGTTAACTATTCGTTTTTCCAATTCAATCGATCTTGCTGATTGTATTGCCAAGGTGCCCCATTATTTTCTATATTAGTCATCATTGCATTAATAGGCATTGGAGCAGCACTTTGTTCCATAACTAAATAACGACGCATATCCATAATAATTGAAAGCGGACTAATATTTACCGGACATTCCTCAACACAAGCATTACATGATGTACACGCCCAAAGTTCTTCAGGAGTAATATAATCGTTCAATAATGTTTTGTTATCCGGTATAAAAATCCCTTTGTTGGCATCAATATTTCTGCCTACTTCTTCCATCCTGTCTCTAGTATCCATCATGATTTTACGTGGAGACAATTTTTTACCTGTTATATTCGCAGGACAAGATGAAGTACAGCGACCGCATTCTGTACAGGTATAGGCATTCAGCAATTGAACCCAATTTAAATCCTGAATATCACTGGCTCCAAACTTACTTGGCATTACACTTTCATCAACCGGTGAAGCTGCAAATGGATCGGCATTAGGATCCATCATTAGTTTTACTTCCTTAGTAACGGATTCTAAATTATCAAATTGTCCCTGAGGATTTAGATTTGCAAAATACGTATTTGGAAACGCTAACAGAATGTGTAAATGCTTAGAAAAATAAAGATAATTCATGAAAATTAAAATCCCAGTAATATGTAACCACCAGAATATTTCAGAAAGAAGCATTACTAATTCATTTGACATTCCATTGAAAATAGGCTCAATAAATTGACTGATAGGAAACGAACCTGCTTTTATAAAATGAGAAAAACCACCGGGTACATTCTGCAAGTGCAAATCCGAAGCATTCATTAATAAAAATAAAGTCATTAAAACCACTTCAAAATACAAGATATAATTCGCATCATTTTTCGGCCAGCCTTTTAAATCCGAACTCATAAATCTTTTTAATTTTATAGCATTACGCCTAATCCAAAAAGCCATGACAGCAATTAAAACTAAAAATGCTAAAATTTCAAAAGAAGCTATTAGAATATCGTAGGTTGTTCCTAAAAAAGCAAAAACACGGTGTGTTCCAAAAATACCATCAATAATTATTTCTAATAATTCAATATTAATAATTATAAATCCTACATAGACGACTACATGAAGTGCCCCAGCAATCGGTCTTTTTATCATTTTAGATTGTCCAAGAGCAATCATGGCCATATTGGTCCAGCGAGCTTTAGAATTATCAAAACGATTCACATTAGTTCCAAGATTAATATTTCGTCTAATTTTTTTAACATTAATGACAAAATAACCGAAACCAATTACTAAAAGTATGGCAAATAAAACATTGTCTAAGTAGCTCATAGTGACTAATTTTTTACAGTAGCGGTTGAATCATTTACAGGACCTACATAAGGCTTATTTTTCTTTCCAAACACAGAAATATTCACATACCTAGTTGGATAAAGTCGTATATCTTGTAATAATAATTCTAATTCTTTTGTTGAAGTTCTAATGTTTTGGTAGAAAGCATCATCGTTTAACAATTTACCCATTGAACCTTTTCCAGTTTCCAAACCACTCATTATAACATCTACTCTTCCTAATGTTGCATTCAAATTTTTAACAGTTTTACCTAAATCAGCCTTATTTAATGAATCTGAAATTTTAGAAAAATTTCCGGATATTTTATTGAAATTGGTAACAACACCATTTATTTGATTTCTATTAGTATCTAATAAGGTATTGACATTCAAAGAAACTTTGTGAAATTGCTCAATAGTCTTACTCAACTCAGCCAAAGTCAGCTTTAAATCCTGTTGCCCTTTTTGGTCCAAAACGTTATTCAACCCCGATATTAATTTATCAGTACTGCCCAACAGCTTTTCTAATTTTTCCTGAAGAGGAGCTAATTGATCCCCCACTTTATCTGTAAGACCTAATTTTATGCCACCTAATAATTTTTGACCATCAACGGCTAAGTTCTTATCATTAAAATTAGGAACAATTGCAATTTGTTTACCCCCAATAAATCCTGGCTCATATATAGAAGCGATGCTGGATCTAGAAATTGGAAAATCCGTTTTTAATTGTAATTCAACCAATAATACGCCTGTGTTCTCATTTATGGTAATGCGGCTAACTTTACCTATGACTAAACCGTTCAGCGTCACAGGAGCAGAAGTGGCTAAACCCTCTACACTTTTATATTCTACAAAAAAAGTTTTGTAATTGGTAAAAAGGTCTCTTCCTTTCAAAAAACTGTAGCCCCAAATAAATAATAAAATAGATGCAATGACTAAAATTGCAGTTTTAATTTCTCGTGTTATTTTCAAAATTTAAGTATTTTTTACAAATTTAATATAAAATATTTGACTTGTTGTTATTATTTAAGCGCTTCTTCGACACTAATGTTTTTTCCATCCCTAAATGCAATTATATACGCGGAAGAATACCCTTTGGATTTGACTTTTTTTAAATCTTCTTTAGCTAAATTATAATCCGTTGTGGAGCCATAGGCATATTTATAAAAAAAACCATTGTTTGTTCTTACTGAAACCTTTTTTAATCCTTTAAAATTGGATGAATCTAATTTAATATTTGTGTAACCAGCGGCAAATTGAACTTTAAAAACCACTTCAGAATTTTGTGTTTTTTGTTCTTGTTTGTTAAAAACTTGTTTTTCTGTAATTTGCTTAAATTTAGTACTCTTCGAAGTATCTTTTATTCTTTTTTCACTTATTTTTTCAGACAAAAGTTCATGATTCTTTTCATTGGGTTGCGTTCCAAAATATTCTTTTTTGTAAGCAATAATAGCCGAGGCAATTGCTTCTGCCATATTATTTTGTCCTTCTTCAGAGTTTAAATAAAGCCCCTCTTCGTTATTGGATAAAAAACCTAATTCAATCAATACACTTGGCATATAAGCCGCGTCTAAAACCCATAAGGGAGTCTGTTTTATTCCTCTTGATTTTCGATTTAGTTTGTTTTTAAAATTATTTTCGATTTTAGAAGCTAAACGTATACTTCGGTCTAAATAATCTTCTTGCAAAATCTTTAATCCAATTAATGTTTCTGGGTTCTTAGGATCAAAACCTTTATACGTTTGTTTGTAATCTTTTTCAAGTAAAATAACGGAATTTTCTTGTTTTGCAATTTCTAAATTTCCTTTACTTCTAGCCAAACCCATTACAAATGTTTCTGTGCCATACGGAATTGGGTTTTTAACAGAGTTACAATGGATCGAGACAAATAAATTAGCGTCGATACTGTTCGCTTTTTTAGGTCTATCTTTTAATTCAATAAAAACATCCGATTTTCTGGTATGAACAACCTGAATATCAGTCTCTTTGTTTAGATATTTTTCAAGTTTTAAGGTAGTTTTAAGCGCAATTTCCTTTTCAACAAAACCATGATAGGAATTACCCGGATCTTTACCTCCGTGACCAGCATCTAAAATAACTGTAAACTTAGAATTAGATTGAGGGAAAATATTCAAACTAAAAAATAGAATGATTATTAAAATTAAGGGTCTGAGTTCTCTTGTCATATTGAGAAATAAAGGGATGTTTGGCAGAAAAAACACTCTAAAATAGAAGTGCTTTTATCTAATAGCATCTTGAATATTGATTTTTTCTCCATTTTTAAACGCTATCAAAAATGCCGAAATATATCCTTTTTCTTTGGCCTCATTTAGTTGTTTTTTAGCCTCTTCATAGTTAGATGTTTCTCCATACATGTACTTATACATTCTGTCTTCACGTGTTACAGAAATATTCTTTAAACCATTAAAATTTTTCGGATTTAATTCTAATTTTTTACTGCTGGCAGAAAGCTGTACTTTAAATAACGTTTTAGAAGTATCAACAGAATTTTTTGCCTGTAAGGATCCAGCTGTTTGAGAAATCATTTTTGGTTTAGCAGGTGCAACTGAGTCTTTAATTGGTTTTGCATTTATTTTTTGTGACGGTTTTTCTTCAAAAATTTCAACCTCTCCATTACCAAAATATTCTTTTTTATAGCTGATAATTGCATCTGCTATTGCTCGTGCTACTTCTTCCTGTCCATCTTCTGAATTCAACTTATTCCCTTCAATTGTATTCGAAATAAAACCCATTTCTATTAAAACTCTTGGCATATATGCTTTATGAAGCACCATAAAAGGGGCTTGTTTGACTCCTCCTCCACGTATTTTCTTTCCTAAATCTCCAAAAGAATCTTCAATCTTACTTGCCAGAGAAATGCTATTGTCTAAATATTCCTCCTGCATCAAGGTCATACCTATCATGGTTTCAGGAGAGTTAGGATCAAATCCTTCATATTTTTGCTTGTAATCTTTTTCTAATGTAATTACAGAGTTCTCTTTTTTTGCAGCTTCAAGATTTGATGCCACTTTACTCAAACCCATTACGTAAGTCTCTGTACCATCTGCAGCAGTATTTCTATTGGCATTACAATGTATAGATACAAAAATAGTGGCATTGAATCTATTTGCAATATTTGCTCTTTCAATCAAATCAATAAAAACATCAGTTTTTCGGGTATAATTGACATCTATTTCTTTTGTAGACTCTAGTATTTTGCCCACCTTCAAAACTACTGCCAAAGCAATGTTCTTTTCAACACGACCTTCATAAACAGCTCCAAAATCATGAGCCCCATGACCCGCATCTAAAGTTACTTTGAAGATATTGGATTGACTAAAGCTTGTTAGAGAAAGTATCGTCAAAAAAAAAGTTAATATTGTTTTTATTTTATATGTAATATGCATAAATCCAAAAGTTAATTTAATTAAAACACTACTGTCATAAAATTTTTTATTTGACTATTTTTGACAAAAAATTATATGTAAGTTTGACATGTCAAAAAACAGGCCATACTTTTACAAAAATAGCATTTAAACCTTTGTATACAAACTTATTTAATATCGTTTTATTATCATTTTTCCTATCATTAGGTTCTGGTAAATTATATTCTCAAGACATACCCAAAAAAAAGACAGCTATACCCTCTAACAGACAAATAGATAGCACTAAAAAAAGTGACACTAAAGATCCAAGACCTGTTTTAACTCTTGAAAAAGAAAGCGATACGATAAAAACGGACACCCTTAAACCTAAAAAGGCTTTCCTTGACGGTAAAGTAAAATACAAAGCGGATCAGTATGCTAAAATAGATCAGAAGAAAAAAATCATTACGCTTTACGATAAAGCCGAATTGTATTATCAAGACGTTGAATTGAAGTCTGGAATAATCATTATGGATTATGAAAAAAACGAGGTATATGCAGGACGTATCAAAGATTCTACTGGTGCCTATACTCAATTTCCAAATTTCAAACAAGGTGCTAATGTAATCGAACCCGATTCGATACGCTTTAATTTTAAAACTAAGAAAGCGCTAATTTGGAATTCAAGATCCGATCAAGGAGAATTTAAAATTAAGGCAGCCATAACAAAAAAAGAAAATGATTCCGTTTATTTTTTAAAAGGGGCCCGATTTACAACTTCAAAAGATATAGACAATCCAGAATATTATTTTCAAACTGATAAAGTAAAGTTTATCCCTGGCAAAAAAGTGGTGACTGGATTGACCAATATGGTTATTGCCAATGTTCCTACCCCTATTGCTTTGCCTTTTGCTTTTTTTCCAATGAGCAAAGAGACTAGTATTTCGGGATTAATATTACCCAGTTATAACGACTCTAATAACCGAGGATTTTCACTTCAAAATTTAGGGTACTATTTTGCACTTAGCGATAATTATGATTTAACCGTATTAGGGGACTATTATACCAATGGCAGTTACGGAATGCGTTTTGAATCTAGTTATGCAAAAAGATACAATTATAGAGGTAATTTAAACATTCGATTTGAAAATTTAATAAACAGTGAAAGGGGCTATCCGGATTATTCAAAACAAAATATTTATAACATCCAATGGTCCCATTCTAAAGATTCAAAATCCAATCCTAACTCCAGTTTTTCAGCTTCTGTCAATCTTGGAAGCAGTAGGTATTTTCAGCAATCCATCAATCAAGTCAATATTGGATCAAACCTCAATAATACATTGAGTTCTTCAATATCGTATTCTAAAAATTTCACCACAGTTCCTCAAGTTAGGATGTCACTAACAGCAACACATTCGCAAAACACCCAGACTCAAGAGATAAACATGACATTGCCAACATTACAATTGAGTGTAGATCGAATCTATCCTTTTGTAGGTAAAGATGGTATGAAGAAAGGTTTTTTCAAGAATATAAATTTACAGTATAATTTAAACGGCCGCAACAGCATCGTTACTACAGATTCGTTATTTTTTAAACCCCAAATGTTCCGCGATGCGAAAATTGGGTTTCAGCACAGCATTCCATTAAGTACTAATTTTAAATTGTTCAAATATTTTAGTGCTACTACATCTATGAATTACGAAGAAATCTGGTATACCAAAACAATTGAAAGAAGATATGATCAAGACCAAAGCAGAGTTGTTGATAAAACTATCAATGGTTTTGATGCTTTTAGAACCTACTCATTCTCCTCTAGCGTAGGAACTACAATTTATGGAACTTTTAATTTTGGAAATGACAAAAAAATTAAATCAATAAGACACGTCATGAGACCCTCAGTATCCTACGGATATACGCCTAGTTTTGAAAAATATTATGACACCTATGCCTCAGATGCCACCGGAACAATGATCAAACAATATTCTAGATTTGAAAGTGGGATTTTTGGTGCACCAGGTTTAAACAATTCTAATACGTTAGGCTTTGATTTGAGTAACACTTTTGAAGCAAAAGTTACTGATAAAGACAGCACAAAAGTAGAACCAAAAAAGATAATGCTACTTAACAACTTAAACCTTTCTACTAGTTATAATCTTGATGCCGATGGTGTTACGTCACTTGCCTTTTCGCCTATTAGACTTAGTGGAGGTACTCAATTATTGAATAATAAAATGAATGTCAATTTTGGAGCTACATTAGATCCGTATGCCATTGACAATTCTGGAAACCGAATTAATGTTTTTAATATTGATAACGGTGGTAGCCTTTTTAGAATGACCAGTTCCAATATGACTCTAAATTATTCTATTTCAAGTAAAGGTAAAGAAGATACCAAAAAAGATAAAAACGTTCAAAGTCAACGAAACGGCGGACGCGGAGATGATTTATTTGGTACTAATACAGACCTAGGCGACAACAGGAGAAGTCAGTTTGAGGATGAGGACGAAGATGATGGTGAAGATAAAATTTCAGAATTTTTTAACTCTAAATTACCATGGGACATGACTTTCGCCTATTCTTTAACATACGGTAATAACAACCGAGAAAATAAAATTATAGGGAATTCCATAATGATTTCAGCAAATGCCGATATAACCCCAAAATGGAAAGCAGGTGTTTCTACTGGTTATGATTTTGTTCAAAAAGGAGTTACTTTTACACAGCTTCGTTTTGAAAGAGATTTGTTAAGCTGGAGAATGGATTTTAACTGGTCTCCATTTGGTACTAATGCAAACTGGGGTTTCTTCATCGGAATAAAATCCGGTGTGCTTAGTGATATCAAATGGGATAAACGAAGTACGATCAATCGATAATTCGATTTTAGGTTAAATAATACTTAGCATTACCTTCTTGAATTAAAAAATACCGCCACTATATGAAAAAAATAATTTTTACAGAGAAAGCTCCAGCTCCAATTGGACCTTACAGCCAAGCAATCCTTAAAGGAAATACACTCTACACTTCGGGACAAATTGCGATAAACCCTGCAAACGGGGAATTAATTACGGGCACTATTGAAACCGAAACCGAACAAGTCATGCAAAACATGAAAGCAGTATTAGAAGCTGCAGGAATGTCATTTGATGATGTTGTAAAAACAACCATTTTTATTATGGATATGAATGATTTTACAAAAATCAATAGTATTTATGGATCTTATTTCAATGAAAAAACCGCTCCAGCCCGTGAAACGGTTCAAGTGGCTTGTTTGCCAAAAAATGTAAATGTTGAAATTTCGATGATAGCTATACTTTAAAATCGGTCTCTGTATTCACGCATACCAGTAAGCAATCCGTCTGATGCTATTTGAACATCTGCTTTATTATATATATTTAAAAAATCACTAGTCATTTTCCTTTTTAAAAGTAAATGACTAGTGATTTTTGATTAGGCGAAGGTCTTCGTAAAACTATTTATTAGCAATATGATAGGCTATTAGTCCATCAATAGGTCTTCTTAAAACATTTCCTAGTTGTAGTTCGTATTTATCAAAAGTTTCTTTTAATTCTTCCTTTAGATAAAAAGCAATTGATCCTACAAAATGTACAGGTACCTCTTTGCAATTGTCATACTGTTTAATGTAATTTTTTACAAAAGACTTCATTCCTTTAAAGATAATTTTTCTACAAAATTCTGTTTCTTTATGCTGAATTAAAAACTTGGCAAAAGTGGCTAAATAAGCATTTGGATTGGGTTCTTTATACAACTTGCTTTTTATAGCGTCCGGATCCAAATCGTATTCTTTTTCAAATTCAACAGCCAATTCTTTTGGCATTTTATTAAAATAATACTTTCGAATTAATTCTTTTCCAAAAACGTTTCCACTACAATCATCCATGGCGATGTAACCTAAAGATTGTACTTTTTGATGCAATTCTTTTCCATCAAAATAACTACAGTTTGACCCCGTACCTAAAATAGAAACTATTGCTTTTTCTCCTTTGGGAGTGGTTGCATAAACAGCAGCATACGTATCCTCTTTAACATCTATAATAGCATTAGCAAAATACGTTTGAAAAACTTGCGAAAGTGTAATTTTCATTTTATCGGTACCACAACCTGCTCCGTAAAAAAATAAATGGGTTGCATTTTTCTTGTTCTGTAAAATATCGAAACGATCGTTTAAACGTTCAATAATTTCATCGGCTTCTAACACTTCAGGGTTTAATCCTAATGTTTGAGTTGTAAATAATACTTTTCCATTGTCATCTATCGCAATCCAATCGGCTTTGGTAGAACCACTATCAACTATTAATCTCATTTTTATGGTTTTTTGGGTTTTGGGGTTGCCTCTTTAAAAAATTATTTAATTAAGAAAAGCAACAAAAAATAAAATCCCGTAAAACAAAGTTAACGGGATTTGTAAATATAGAGAATTATTTTAACCCTGCAATATGCACAGATAAATCAATTAATTTGCTAGAGTATCCATATTCATTATCATACCAAGAGATGATTTTGAAGAAAGTAGAGTTCAATCCAATTCCAGCATTAGCATCAATGATAGATGTTCTTGAATCAGAAACAAAATCCTGAGAAACAACTAAATCTTCCGTATATCCTAAGATACCTTTCATTGTAGTTTCAGAAGCATTTTTTAACACAGCCATAATTTCTTCGTAGGTAGTTTCTTTTTCAACTTTTACAGTTAAATCAACTACAGAAACATCCGTTGTAGGAACACGCATTGACATCCCTGTTAATTTTCCGTTCAATGAAGGAATCACTTTCCCTACTGCTTTAGCAGCACCTGTAGAAGATGGAATGATGTTACATGAAGCTGCACGACCACCTCTCCAGTCTTTTCTAGAAGGACCATCAGTAGTCATTTGTGTTGAAGTTGTTGCGTGAACAGTAGTCATTAACGCTTCAACAATTCCAAAGTTATCATTTATTACTTTAGCTAATGGAGCTAAACAGTTTGTAGTACAAGATGCATTTGAAACAACAGTATCAGTTGCTAAAGCTTTATCGTGATTTACTCCCATTACAAACATTGGAGCATCAGTAGAAGGCGCTGAAATAATTACTTTTTTAGCACCACCTTTGATGTGCTCGCTTGCAGTTTCAATAGTGGTAAAGAAACCGGTACATTCAGCAACAACATCTACTCCTACTTCATCCCATTTTAAATTTGCAGGATCTCTTTCTGCAGTAATTCTGATATGTTTATCGTTTACAAAAAGTTTCCCGTCTTTAACTTCTACTTTTCCTGCAAAACGTCCGTGAACTGAATCGTATTTTAACAAATAAGCTAAATGATCAACGTCTAATAAATCATTAATTGCTACTACTTCTACATTATCTCTGTTGTAAGATTCTCTGAAAACAATTCTTCCAATTCTTCCAAAACCGTTTATTCCTAATTTTACTTTTGACATTTTACTTTAATTTTTTTGTTCATTTTTATTAACTCAATATAAAGTCTAATTTCCTCACAATAAACTTTAACCACTTATGTAGACATAATGTCTGAAACTCTTAATAATTCTCTATCAATTTCAGTTTTCCCTTTAATTGCTTGCTCCAGAGGTGTCAAGGTAACTTTATCATTCTGCAATCCAACCATGTAATTTGATTTCCCTTCTAACAATGATTCTACTGCTTTCACACCTAATCTACTTGCTAAAACTCTATCAAAACAAGACGGTGATCCACCACGCTGCATGTGACCTAATACAGAAACTCTAACATCATATTCCGGTAAATTAGCTTCCACATAATCTTTTAATTCGAATACGTTTTTACCTATTTTATCGCCTTCTGCAATGACAACTATGCTCGAAGATTTTCCTGATGCCTTACTCTTTTGCAGCGATTCTAATAATCGATCCAAACCTAAATCTTCTTCAGGAATAAGAATTTCCTCTGCTCCTGCACCAATACCTGCATTCAAAGCAATATGTCCTGCATCTCTTCCCATTACCTCTACAAAGAATAAACGGTTGTGTGAACTTGCTGTATCTCTAATTTTATCAATTACATCTACTACAGTATTCAATGCCGTATCATATCCTAAAGTATGACTCGTTCCAAAAATATCATTATCTATAGTTCCTGGAATTCCCATCACTGGAAAATTAAATTCAGTGTTGAATAATAAACCTCCTGTAAAAGTGCCGTCACCACCTATTACTACTAAGGCGTCGATTCCTGCTTTGGTAAGGTTTTCGTGAGCTTTTTTTCTTCCTTCGGGAGTTATAAATTCTAAAGATCGAGCCGATTTTAAAATCGTCCCTCCTTTATTGACAATGTTGTTTACACTTCGAGGTCCCATTTCTTTGAAGTCACCTTCAATCATTCCTTGATACCCTCTATAAATTCCTATACATTCTATGTTATGATAAGCACAAGTTCGAACAACCGATCGAATAGCAGCATTCATTCCTGGTGAGTCACCTCCCGAGGTTAGAACACCAACTTTTTTTATTGTTTTTGGCATTATTTAAGTATTAAAGTGTAAAACTAGCAAACATTAACCACTTTCAAGGCTGTGTTTTTAATAAATTAGCAAAGCATGATGAATTCAAACGTTTTCGTTAATAAGTTTTTGAAAAATCAAAATAAATTGAATTTTATTTAACAAAATTAAAAAATAGTCTACTTTTATTTAACAATTAACAATTGATCTGTTTTTTAATTGTAAAAACAGGGCAAACACTGCATTATTTATGGATACCAAATCTTAGGAAATTTTGCTTTTACATTTTAACAAAAAACTTAAAATAGGACCAGCGCTGGAAGTGGTATTTAATTTAATCTTAGTTTGTGATTATCGTAAATTAAAATTAATACTTAAAATTAAAAAATTAATTTTCCTCCGGAATTAAACCTTCTTGATTTTTTTTAATTCTTACAGTATTCGTTTTCTTGGATTTAGAAAAATTAATGTAATCTGGAGATAAATTAGAATCTTGATCTTCAGAAGCTGGAGTAGTGACCTTATCAAATTTAAGGTTTTTAAAAATCTTATTGACAAATTCTTTAAAAGTATCAAAGTCTACTTCATAAGAAACTCCTAAACCTTGTGTATAACCTATCCCTTGACCAATATAATTAATATCATTCTCTTTATTAAAAAGCCTTAAATTAAGGCTCCCATCCTCGTTTACTCTATAAAGTACTTCAACGTCCCCAACAATTGCCGATTCGTTTATTCCTCCAAAAGGCACTCCCAATTTACCATTAATAGTAACCCTTTCATTAATTTTAGATGAAATTGTAGCAACAAATCGTCCATCAGTTTCTTTACCTATTCTTCTGTCAGCACCAATAAAGTTTAGCCCAACTTTAAATTTTTCATCGTCCGATTGAATGATACCGCCTAAAATACTAGATGCTGTTTCAAATAAGCTTCCAGAAAAATCAGATTGACTTACTCCTTCGGGGCTTAAAAACCCTCCAGAAGACAACAAATACAAGGCTTGTGTTTGTCGTACATCTTTATCATTTAATTTATATTGAATTTCTGACTTTAATACATTACTAACCGTTGGGAATTCAATATTGAAATCAGGTTCTGGACTTGTTAAATCTCCACGAAGTCCTATTACCACTTCTACGGGAACTTTAGTATTAAACGAAGAATTATCCAATAAAACTGCAGGATTTGCAGAGGTTTTATATACCGCTTCAAGATTTAATTGGGCTTTCATCGGGTTGCCTTCCCAGGAAATAGAGCCACCTTTTTTAACTGCAAATTTCTTATCGATAAGTCCCCCATATTTGAAATTATAGGTTCCTTCATAAGCCTGAAAATCCCCCCACATATTGAATCTTCCTAAAGTATTAATCTTAAACAATAACGATCCAAACCCTTTACCTTTCATACCATGACCAGTATTCCGGTCTAGAATAACTTCTACTTCTGCGTCTGGAGTAATATCAAAATCAAATTCTAATTCAAGTCCATTATAATTCCTGGTATTATCAACAATTCCTTTTTCTAAATTATATTTCTCTTGGGCACTTACAAAATGAATAAAGATATTGTCACTGACACTCTCTGCATTGTTAATCGGTATTTTGACAGCAGTCCCTTTTTCAGATTTTGCATTTACTTTTATAAACAAGGAATTGGTAGGCCCTTTTATAGTTGCTGTACCATCAATAAATGCTGTCCCATAATAAGCGGCATCTTCACTATCTTTAGTATCTAGCGCTACTAGTCTTTTTGAACTAATTGCTAAATCTAATTTCCAGTCTGTAAAATTACTATGCTGAATACTTCCATTTAAATTGCCTTTAGTTCCGTATTTAGTATCCGTTAGAGTATTATTTCTAAACAAGAATCGTTCATCTGTTAAGTCAATAATTGTGTTGTTACTTAAGGCATAATCTACATTCAAATACGGCACTGTTATTCCAGCATCATCCAAAAATAAACGTCCATTGATATTCGGCTTTTTGAGATTGCCCTCAATTGTAGCGTTTCCTGCTATTGAGCCTCTAATGTTAGATAACACTTCTCCGCCGAGTGAGTTTAAAGTGGCGATATTAAATTTTTCGAAATTTAATTTTAAATCAAGAATAGTCTCTTTATTAACAATTTCAAAACTTCCGTCAGCATTAAATGATTCTAGATTATCATTTTCTAAATTCGAATTTATAGTAAATTTCCTAAGGCTTTCATCACCTTCAATATCAAAATTTAAAGTACCTAAATCCGTTTTATTTACATTTAAATTATCAATTACTATAGAGGAAGTAGGTTGGTAAACATCCTTATTCTGCTTAAAATTTACTGCTCCATTTATGTTTCCATGCACAATAAACTTTTCATTGGTAGGCGTAATTTGGTTTAAATCAACATCTTTAAAACTCAACTTCAAATCCTTAATAGTGGTATCCTTAAATACTCCACCTAATGAAATGGACTGATCTTCATGAGATAAAATTATATTATCAATATTGAAATTTTTAAATGACTTATCAAAAACGATTTGATTATCCGGTGTTTCTTTTTCATTCAAAAACCAAAGATAGTCCTTGAATTTAACTTCTGATTTACTAATTCCCACAACATTATTATTGTCCTTATTTATCGTGTGGTATAAGTTTAGATTATAATAATCCTCTGCATTTGGTCCTCCTTTAAATTCCGAACGAAAATACAATGTATCTTTCATCGTAACATTTATAAGACTAAAATCGCGTATTTTATAGTATTTTGTTTTGATGCTATCTAATTCAACATAGGCATTATAAAGCGGGTTTTTATTATCAACTGAAACCCTAATATTATCAAATGTAGTATTAGAAGCTATAATTTGTGGTGAATTAAAATTGAGTTTAAATTCCTGATTGTCAGAATTGATATTTCCTTTAACAATCGTATTAGCCCCGATTGAAATTTCGGGATAAAATATTTCGATGATTTTGTTGTAAATTGAAAAATTGAATTTAAGAAACTGGCCTTTTTTTACCTTACTGGGTTTGAAATTGGTGTACAAACTTCCCAAAGAATTCTTTACTAAATTTTCTAATTGATTGAATTCATATTTACCTATAATCTCACCCTCAACGATATCAGGAGAATTCACCGTTATAGTTCGTACCCTATTTGGGTCAAAAGAAGAAATTATTGTAAAATCATCAAAATTATAAGTATCCTTCGCGTTTTTAAAAGACGTTTTATTGATATATACATTTCCTTGAAAATTTTCTATGTTATTTCCTGTTGCCTGAACCACAACATCACCTTTAAATACAGAAACAGAATCTTTAACTAATTTTAATTTATTCAAATCAGCATTTTCAACATTAATATGAAAATCATATCGATTGTCTTTTTGACTAAGATCTAATAAACCGTCAAAAGTCATCACCAAATTTGGGTCATTAATTGAAATCTGACCTTTATAATTCGGACTTTTTAGAGTACCATTGACAACAATATTGGTGTACTTATAATTTTTATAGTCAATTTGACTAATAGCGCCTTTGATCGCAGTGTTTAAATATTTTTGTTTAAAACCTTTACCATCCACATCAATATTCAAACTAACTCTTCCTAACTCTTTTTGATCCAATAAAGTCCCAATATCAAAGTTTTCTAAAATTACATTTCCTAAATAAGACGCCTTATCAATTACATTTATATTTTGTATCTCTAAATTAGAAGTTACTCTTCCTAATGCGGTTATCATTGAAAAATCAGCTTTAACGGCAGTCGTAGAAACATTAGAAGTTCCTGAAGCTGAAAATCTTCCGAATTTCCTTAACGATGTAGGCAACTTGTTTCCCAAAATATTAGGTAGAATGACGACCAAATCTTCATAACTAGAAGTCAACTTGTCAAACTTTGCATACATCGAAAATTTCTGTCCTTTTTTGGCAAATAAATTTTTAAAATTGATATCGCCAATAATTTGTGTTTTTCGATCATCAACTAATTCCAAATTTTTAAACTTTAAATCATTAAGAGTCCCTTTGATACTTGCTTTTGTGTAAAAATGTTGGTTTTTACCAATTTCTTTATAAAAATAGCGAATATCATTCGAGGCTATGGAAGCCGAATTCAGTTGGATATCAAACAGCACTTTATCCGTAAAGTTGGAGAAATCTTCTATTTTATAATTCAATAAAACTGTTCCATTCAAAGTGGATTCCTTGGTTAATAAATCCAGATTTTCAAGCTTTATATTTTTCTTTGAATAGGTGAATTTAGATTCTAAATTTTTAACATACAATCCACGAAAGTCAAGAAAAGACATTTTGTTGATCTGGGTGGTTACATCTGGCCCAAATATTAAAAAATCATCTACAGAGGCATTCAGTTTAGTAAAATCAAGATCCTTTGGATTCTCTCTATTGAAATCCATTACAATAAAATGTCCATTGTAGATTTGTAATTTATTTGCTTTAAGCAAAAATTTTCTACTTGAGGGTTTTCCTGTTTCAAAAGCTTTTATGAATTTGTCAAGATTAGATTCCTTTTCATTTTTATATGTTTTCAAGTTTAAAACTAATCCATGCACATCTAAGTCGTCAAAGATCAAATCCCCGTCGAGTAATTTTTTACCTTCTAAAATTGTGGTTGCAATCCGTTCCGAATAAATCAAAGTATCTTTATGATGATCCAGAATTAATACTTTTTTGAATTTTATTCCACCAAAAACTGAAATGGCAACACCATCTATGGCAATATTAGTTCCAAAATCTTTATTGATACTATTAGTAAAATACTGTGCAATTCTAGTTTGCACTACCGGAATAGTTAGTGCGATACCAAGCACTAATAATAGTAGGATCAGCCCCAACAGTAAACGAAATGCTATTTTAATAATTTTTTTGATACCTATTTACTCTTTAAATTTTCTAATATTTTATTTTGCCCTTAGAAACAAGGTGCCTTTGATAAAAATTATCTAATTTTGCCTGTTTACAAAAAGTTATTTCCATAATTTATCTGTCAAATATAATTCAAAATTTGTGCCTTTTTATGCAAAATCCTGAGGTTTTTATTCTTGCCATCGAAAGTTCCTGTGACGATACTGCTGCTGCCATTTTACAAAACGATAAAGTGTTGTCAAATGTTGTGGCAAATCAGCTAATTCACAATCAATATGGTGGTGTAGTTCCTGAATTAGCTTCTCGTGCGCACCAACAAAATATTGTTCCTGTGGTAGCTGCAGCACTGAGAAATGCAAATATACAAAAAGAACAATTATCCGCAATTGCTTTTACACAAGGGCCAGGGCTTATGGGTTCCCTTTTAGTAGGAAGTTCTTTTGCTAAATCACTGGCACTGGCGTTACAGATTCCTTTGATTGCGGTAAACCACATGCAAGCACATGTATTAGCTCATTTTATTAAAGAAGACGGTTTTGAGAAACCTAGTTTTCCGTTTTTGGCCTTGACTATAAGTGGGGGGCACACTCAAATAATTAAAGTAGCTGACTTTTTTGATATGAAAGTAATTGGCGAAACCACTGATGACGCTGTTGGCGAGGCTTTTGATAAAAGTGCTAAAATCTTAGGTCTTCCCTATCCCGGAGGTCCTTTGATTGATAAATATGCACAATTGGGAAATCCAAAAGCTTTCGCATTTACCAAACCAAAAGTTCCTGGATTGGATTTTAGTTTTTCGGGATTAAAAACGGCGATTCTATATTTTATTCAAAAGAGAAAATTAGAAAATCCAAATTTTGTTGATGAAAACCTAAATGATATTTGCGCCTCGATACAACATACAATTATTGAAATTTTAATGGACAAATTAAAATTAGCGGTAAAAGAAACTGGAATAAAACAAATTGCCATTGGAGGTGGGGTTTCCGCAAATTCTGGAATTCGAAATACACTAAAAGAAACAGAGCATACATACGGTTGGAAGACCTTTATTCCTAAATTTGAATACACCACTGATAATGCTGCAATGATTGGAATTGTGGGTTATCAAAAATTTTTAACACAAACATTTGAAACTTCAGCAGTAGTTTCTAAAGCAAGAATACAATTCTAAATTATGCAATTATTTTACAATCCAAATATTACAGATTCTACGCAAATTTTTTCTTTTGACAAAGAAGAAAGCAAACACATTATCAAAGTCTTACGAAAAAAAGATACTGATATATTATATGTCACTAATGGTTTAGGAGATTTATTCAAAACAGAAATTACCTTGGCTTCTGACAGTAAATGTACTGTAAAAATACTTTCATTTGAAAAAAAGGCTCCTTCAAAATACCGATTGCATCTGGCTGTAGCTCCTACTAAAATGAATGATCGTTTTGAGTGGTTCCTGGAGAAAGCAACAGAAATAGGAGTACATGAAATTACGCCCATTATTTGTGACCACTCCGAACGAAAAGTTGTTAATACGGAACGATTTGATAAAATTCTATTGACTGCAATGAAGCAATCTAATGAATTGTATCTTCCAAAATTAAACAATGCCATCACATTCAAAGAATTCATTAAACTTAAAAATGGAGGTTTAAAACTAATAGCCCATTGTGAAGAAACAGATAAAAGAACTTTAAAATCAGTTTTGAAACCTAACGAGGATATTACCATGCTTATAGGTCCTGAAGGCGATTTTTCCGAAAAAGAAATTGCTCAGGCACTAGAAAATCATTTTACACCTGTTTCGTTAGGAAACACTAGACTACGAACAGAAACAGCTGCAATTGTTGCCTGTCACAGTGTTGTTTTCTTCAATGAAGAATAAGAATGTCTTATTTATCACCTATGAAAAAAATATTTTATCTACTGTTCCTACTTTCTATCCCATCATTTTCGCAAGAAATTGCTTTGGTAAAGTACAGCGGTGGTGGTGATTGGTATGCAAACCCTACTTCACTTCCTAATTTAATTAAATATTGCAACACTACCATTAACACCCGAATCAAATCCAAAGTAGCAACTGTAGAACCCAGTAGCCCTGATTTATTTTCATATCCTTATGTTCACATGACCGGCCATGGAAATGTCGTTTTTAGTAATGCTGATGTAAGTAACCTTAAAAATTATCTCCTTGCTGGCGGATTTCTTCATATTGATGATAATTACGGGATGGATCAATATATTAAAAAAGAAATTAAAAAAATATTCCCAAACACTGATTTAGTTGAAATCCCGGCAAGTCATGCCCTATTTCAAAGACCAAACTCTTTCCCAAATGGATTACCCAAAATACATGAGCATGATGGAAAACGACCTCAGGCCTTTGGAATATTTGTAAAAACTAAATTAGTTTTACTTTATACCTATGAATGCGATTTAGGTGATGGATGGGAAGATGCTGAAGTTAACAATGATCCAAAAGAAGTTCGTGAAAAAGCATTAAAAATGGGTGCTAATATCATTAATTATCTCTTTAATAATTAATATTAGCTTTGCTAAAACCCTTCCTTAATTAAAATCAGTATTCCCGTTTTCCATAGGAAACCATTTTAATTTTCGAAGAAAATAAAAATAAAGAACCGCTATTTTACTAAATTTATCAAGGCCAAATAATTCTCTGGCAAACTACTTCTAGGTTAATAATTCAATGCAGTAAGGTTTAATTATTAAAACGACGCCAAACTTATAAACGTATATGTCTATATTCTATTTAAAAACTGTGTTTAGTCGTTTTTTTAAGACTAGATTATCAGAACATACTCCTAAAAAAAATTATAAATTACTTCAATAGAACCAATTACCGAAAATTTGTTTTATTTTAAAAAAGAGATTAAAATCAATTATTTTAATAATTATTATAAAATTGTGATAATTAATATTTTTTTGATATTAAAAATATTAAATAACTTACTAATATATAAGTTTTAGTTTTAAACTCTTTAACTTAAAAAATTTGTATGAATCTACTTGTTTATCAAAAAAAACAATAATCCCGTAACATCAACAAAATCTAATAAATAGCAATTTTTATTAAAAAAAAATTAAAAAAAATTTTTTTTTTAAATAAATTGTTATAAAATTGTGAAATAATTAACCAAATCTATTAATTTATAACAAATTTATTATGAAAAAAATTCTTTTATCTGCTGCAGCATTTTTAATGCTTTTCTCATGTCAAAATGATGTAACAGAAACCTCTCCACAAGCAAGTGCAGTATCTCAAAGGGGTTGTGCCTCACAAGAAGTTCTTGCGGCACAAATGAAAGCTGATCCTACATTAGCAATTCGAATGAATCAAATTGAAGCTTTTACACAAAAAGCAATGTTAACAAATCGTTTAGTAAATGGTAAAGTAGAAATCCCAGTTGTAGTAAACGTGCTTTACAGAACCGCCGCTGAAAATATTTCTTTGACACAAATTCAATCGCAAATTGATGTATTGAATAAAGATTTTAATGCTTTAAACTCTGATTATTCTTCTGTTCCTGCATTATTTTCAGGTGATAAAGCGAATGTTGGAATTACTTTTGTATTACAAAGTGTTGTTAGAAAGTCTACTACTACAACTTCATGGTCTACCAATGATGCTATGAAAAAAGCACCAAAAGGGATCACTCCTACAACTCCTACAACTGTTTTAAACATGTGGTCATGTAATATGGGTGGTGGTATCCTTGGGTATGCTCAATTTCCTGGAGGAGCATCTGCAACTGATGGGGTAGTAATTGACAATAATGCTTTTGGAACTAATGGTACTGCTGCAGCTCCATTTAATTTAGGAAGAACTGCTACTCATGAAGTAGGTCACTGGATGAATTTACGTCACATTTGGGGTGATGCAACTTGTGGAAGTGACTTGGTATCTGATACACCTACACACAACACTGCTAATTACGGTATACCTGCTTATCCACATTACAGTACTTGTTCAGGAACTCCGGTAGAAATGACAATGAACTATATGGATTATACTGATGATGCTGGAATGTACATGTTCTCTAACGGTCAAAAATCAAGAATGGATGCTTTATTTGTTTCCGG
Source organism: Flavobacterium amylolyticum (assembly GCF_048284335.1). NCBI lineage: Bacteria > Pseudomonadati > Bacteroidota > Flavobacteriia > Flavobacteriales > Flavobacteriaceae > Flavobacterium > Flavobacterium amylolyticum. The sequence continues at coordinate 124,169 of NZ_JBLVPG010000002.1, read as the reverse complement.
TGGAGCAAGAGCTAGTTTCGGAATATAATTTTCTTTCCTACATTACAAAAAGAGGTGTCATCAATAGTCACCTCTTTTTATTGATCAATAAGCTCCTTTCGTTTTTACATAATTATAAAGTATCTCAAATTATGTAAATCTTATTTCAGTAGCAGTTCAGCAGTTATTTATTCCTGAGCTGTTGTATTTACAATTAGCATCACAAAGTTACAATTGTAACAAATTTTCTAAATTTATTTTTAAATAATTAACCAAATCTATTAATTTATATCAACCTTATTATGAAAAAAATTCTCTTATCTGCTGTAGCATTATTAATGCTTTTTTCTTGTCAAAATGACACAACAGAAATTACTCCATCAGCAGATGCTATTGCTAAACGTGGTTGCGCATCTCAAGAAGTCCTAGCAGCCCAAATGAAGGCAGATCCTTCTTTAGCGTTAAAAATGAATGAAATTGAAGCATTCACACAAAAATCAATTTTGACAGGTCGTTTAGTAAATGGAAAAATTGAAATTCCGGTTGTAGTGAATGTTCTTTACAGAACCACTGCTGAAAATATTTCCTTAGCACAAATTCAATCCCAGATTGATGTTTTAAATAAAGATTTTAACGCAGCAAATTCGGATTTTAATCAAGTTCCTTCTTTATTTGCCGGTGTTAAAGCGAACGTAGAAATCTCTTTTGTACTAGAAGCTGTTTATAGAAAAGCTACTACAAAAACTTCTTGGGGTACTAACGACGCTATGAAAATTGCTTCTCAAGGTGGAATTGCTCCAACTACTCCAACTACTAGGATGAACCTTTGGGCTTGTACTATTGGCGGTGGAATCTTAGGTTATGCTCAATTTCCTGGTGGGTCTTCTTCTACTGATGGTGTTGTAATTGATTCAAAATATTTAGGAAATACTGGCACAGCCGTTTACCCTTTTAACTTAGGAAGAACAGCAACTCATGAAGTAGGACACTGGATGAACTTACGCCATATTTGGGGTGATGCAACTTGTGGTAGTGATTTAGTATCTGATACACCTACTCACAATGCAGCAAATTCTGGAGTTCCAGCATATCCACATTACAGTACTTGTTCTGGTAACCCAGTTGAAATGACAATGAACTATATGGATTATACTGATGATAGAGGAATGTATATGTTCTCTAACGGTCAAAAATCAAGAATGGCTGCCGTTTTTGTTTCTGGTGGATCAAGAGCAAGTTTCAGATTGTAGTTTTTTAGTTTTTTAAGAATTCAAAACTCGCTACTTGTTAGCGAGTTTTTTTTTATATTTACCGACTAAAAATAAAAGATGATTACATCACAGACGATTTCCAACGGTATTTTGAGAGCGCTATTGACTTTAGCTTTCTGCGGTTTAATTTTATTATTTTTTTACCAAATTCAATCGGTCTTAATATATCTGGTAATATCATTTATAATGACGTTGATTGGAAATCCCATTTTAGACTTTTTTAAAAGACGACTAAAATTCAATCATATCTTTGCTACAATACTAGTTTTATTCATTTTTATATTAATTATCTTCGGTTTTATAATGATGTTTGTTCCGTTGGTTTTATCACAGGGACAAAATTTATCTCTTCTAAATACTGCAGAAATTGAAAAAGATATTGTTCAACTAATCAAACAAATTACCGTTTTTTTAGACAATCATCAAATTGATTCTGCACAAATGTTGAAGGAAGCTAACATTACATCCAAAATCAATTTTAATATTTTTCCAAATTTTTTAAATTCAATTCTTGGGACAATTAGTAGTTTAGGAGTAGGACTAGGTTCTGTTCTATTTATTACTTTTTTCTTTCTAAAAGACCGTTTAAAGCTAGTTTTAGGGGCCAAAAAACTAATTCCAAACAGTCATGAAGATCAAATTTTAAATTCTTTAGAAAAAATAAATCATTTATTATCTCGTTATTTTATCGGGTTACTACTTCAGCTATTTATTGTATTCATTTTATATTTAATTGTATTATTTATTTTTGGGGTTCCTAATGCTCTTGTCATCGCCTTTTTATGTGCTGTTTTAAACATTATTCCATATATAGGTCCATTGATAGCCTCAATTTTAGCAGCAGTTCTTACGATGCTGAGTAATCTGGGAAGTGATTTTCAATCTGAAATTTTACCAACCACAATTTACGTCTTGATTGGCTTTTGGATTGTTCAAATTATTGATAATAATTTATCGCAGCCTTTTATTTTTTCAAAAAGTGTAAGCTCCCATCCTCTAGAAATTTTTCTTGTGATTTTAATTGCAGGATTCCTTTTTGGAATTCTTGGAATGGTGGTAGCAGTTCCTCTTTATACAATAATAAAGGTCATTGGTAAAGAATTCTTCCCTGAAAACAAAATAATCATGTTGTTGACTAAAGATATTTAATTGTGGACACAGCACTATTAAATACAGCAATACAAGCTTTTATAGATGATAATATTGGTGTAGACATATCAAAGTTAGCACTTCAAAAAAATCCATTTCCAGAGTCCAATTGGATTACTGTTTTGAGCCAAATAGAAGCAAAGACAAAAGCAAAAAACAAACTACCGACTTGGTTTGCAACCAAAAATATAATTTATCCAAGTAAAATTTCGATAGAACAAACATCATCTGAAACAACCGCTTCCTATAAAGCCTCAATTGTATCGGGAAAATCTCTAATTGATTTAACTGGAGGTTTTGGAGTAGATGATTCTTATTTTGCGAAAAAGATAGAAAAAGTATCCCATTGCGAAATAAATCCAGCATTATCTACTATCGTTCAACACAATTTTAAACAATTAAATATTCAAAATATTTCATGTTATACAGGAGATAGTTTCGACATATTGAACACTTTAAATTCAAAATGGGACTGGATTTACATAGATCCTTCTAGACGAAATGATGCCAAAGGAAAAGTTTTCATGCTTAACGATTGTTTACCTAATGTCCCTGAAAATCTTACTTTCTATTTTAATCATTCTAAACAGATTTTAATTAAAACAGCACCTTTACTTGATCTATCAGCTGGATTATCTGAATTGCAACATGTAAAAACAATACATATCGTTGCTATTGAGAGTGAAGTAAAAGAATTAGTATGGGAATTACATGCAACTTATTCCGGACCTGTAACAATAAAAACAATTAATATAATAAAGGATAAAATTGAAACATTTGATTTTATTCTGAATGAGGGGATTACAACTACTTCAATTGGTTTACCACAAAAATACCTTTACGAGCCTAATAGCGCCATAATGAAATCAGGTGGTTTTGATCAAGTTGGAGCTTTTTTCAATTTAGACAAATTACACAAGCATTCCCATTTATACACTTCTGTTGATTTAATATCTTTTCCAGGACGTTGTTTTGAAATACAAAATTGTTTTGGGTACAACAAAACAGAAATGAAATCTTTTTTAGAAAATACCCAAGCCAATATTACAACTCGAAATTTCCCAGATAGTGTAGAAAATATTCGAAAAAAATGGAAAATAAAAGACGGTGGTAATATCTATTGTTTTTTTACAACTAATGAAAATAATCATAAAATAGTTTTAATTTGCACCAAAATATCATAACTATGAAACACTGCTTTGCACTCTCTTTATTTCTTTTTACTAGTATTTTATTTGCTCAGAAACCTTGCGAGTACAGCTCCAATGTAACTGACTCTATTGGAACCTATAAAGCAACCAAAGAATACATGATTAGTGAGAAACATTTTGGTGGCAATTCTAGTTATATCTTTTATTCCCTGGCATTAACGGATGGCTTACCAACACTAAGTGTGCAATTTATTCAAAAAAGTAAAGATTTTTTGAAAGCAAATTGCTTTGATAAAAATTCCAAATTATACTTACAGCTTAATAATGGAAAAATAATCACATTAATACATATCGATCAAGAAAATTGTGGTACGATGTTACGTGATGAAAAAGGGTTTGACAACAGAGTCAATTCTGGTATTTTCATGTTCATTAAAGACAGTTTTGAAGACTTAAAAAATTCTCCAGTATCTATGATGCGTATTAAATATTTAACCGATACGGAAGACTACATCTTCAAAAAAGAGTTTAAATCCGAATTAAACAATGAGATTTATAATCCTGAAACCTACTTTATCAATACCTTACAATGTATTGAGTGAGTCTATTTACAATCCCATTTAGCATTAGATATTGCATCCTTCTGACTTGACTTCAAATTGTAGTGCCACCACTCAGAATCAAAAGAATTAAAACCGCTACCTGTCATAATTGTTTTCAACAAGGCTCTGTTCTTTTTTACTTCTTTCGAAACATTTAGGTAACTATGGCTTGCTTCTTTACCAAAAAAATCGAAAGAAGTTCCCATATCCAATTCTTTCCCAATACCATCAACCAGAGTAATATCTACTGCTCCTCCTCTGTTGTGGATGGAACCTTTTGCAGGATTAGCAACATATTCCGGATTGGATACAATTTTCCACATTTTTTTCTGAATATCTAAAGGGCGATAACAATCAAAAATTTTAATCTTATACCCTTTTTTAATAAACTTTTTATTTGCTACAACAAATGCTTTTACCGTTTTTAAACGCAAAAAACATTCGGCACAATCGTAAACTTTTTCCTTTAAAAAATTATCGTCTGTGGCATACTTCATGTCAAAGACAAAATCTTGGCAGTAATCTTTTAAATTCACAAAAGTAGTGTCGTTAATGAATGTGTCACTTTTTTCTTTAATTTCAGAAAGTACATTTTGCGATTTGCAAGAAATACTGCAAAAAAAAGAATGAAGAATTAGTAATGATTTTATGTAGACATTCATGAATTATGATTTTTTATAAAAATAAGATAATTTAAGAATCTACAATAGTAATAAAAATAAAAAAAACCGATACAAACTAAAGTATCGGTTTTTTAGGACTAGACATAATACAAAATTCGAGCTTTTTTTTAAAGATTTAAGGCTTTTTAGTGGCATATTTTAAGCCTTACAAAATTTAAAAAATATTAATTTTAACTCTTAACTTTCTATGACTGCTAAATTAGCATGTTGACTTATCGTTATTTACTAAAGCTGTTCTGATCTGCGTATCTAATTAGTTTTTTTAAAACTTTTAGGAAAGCTGTACTTTTATTTACTAGGTAGTTTGGTGCCCAAAATCAAGTTAAAAAACAATTAAAATAGAGCTTCTAAATCCTAATTAATTGCTGAAAAAATTCTGATAATTCAATTCAACGAATCAATTAAAATCGATAAAATTAAAAAATAGACCATCTAAACACATAAAAAAACCTAATCGCACCAAAATTCTAAAAGCGATGGAATAGCTTTACGAGAATTTAATTAAGTTGAAAACAAAAAAAAGTGTTTTAGCTATCTTAGAATGATAATATCATTGTAAATATCCTTCTTATTCTCAACATAATAGAAATCATTTAAGGTTTTTATTACTAAATCTTGATATTTTTTACGCTTTTTTGGGGCAGTAACAGTTGTAGCATATTCCGATTAATTCTGAAACGATAGTGTTATTCATAAGGTCTTGTATGCCAATAGAATTAAATTCGATATTGATTCTGATTCCGACAAAAGAATTGTATTAAAACAACCGTCCTCCTTTTTTATATCAAGTTAAATTTAGATATTCGTATTAAATACAAAAAGTAATGAATGACTATTTAATAGGTATAGGAAAGAGAATTAAGGATATTCGAAAAACAAATAAAAAGACGATTAATAATGTAGCGAGTGCCGCTGAGGTAAGTAACGGCTTAATTTCCCGGATTGAAAACGGAAGGACTATCCCTTCATTACCTGTTTTACTGAATATCATCAATGCATTGGAAATTAAAGTTTCTGATTTCTTTGAAGGAATGCCTAAACCTTCCGAACTTAGTTATATTGTTTCTCGATGCGAAGAAAACGCAACTATTGAAAAGGAGGATGATGCAAAAGGCTTTACTTATAAATATATTTTTGGCAAACAACTTTCCTCAATAGGCTTTGAAGCTGTTTTACTTGAAGTACAACCAAACTCTCAAAGAGATAAAGTAAAAACGGATGCCTATGAATTCAAATATATGATTTGTGGAGAATGTTTTTATATTATTGGAGAGGAAGAAATCCTTTTAAAAGAAGGAGACTCTATTTTCTTTGACGGTAGAATACCTCATGTTCCTGTCAATAAGGGGGAAACTTCTGCGAAAATGCTAGTGCTTTACTTCTTTTTAAACACCCAAAAAGAGTGACTTTATAAAATAAAAAACTCCCCTTTTTAGTATATCAAAGAGAGGAGTTTAAAAAACTAATTAAACCAAAAATCATAAGAGAATCGCTCTCAATTCATTTAAATTATTTATTATATATGTAGGATTTGCTTCTTGAATTTGAATTCTATTTTGAGCGCCTGTTAATACTCCAACTGTTAGCCCACAATTAGCATTTTCCCCTTCTTCAATATCGATAGCAGAATCGCCAACTTTCATTACTTTTTCAGCATCAATTACACCTGTATTTTTCATTGCCAAAAGAATCATATCCCCTTCAGGTCTTCCATTTTTCACATCATCAGCCGTTATTAATCCGTCAATGGTTTCGCCTACAACCCAACCTAATTTCTCTAATAACAAATTAGCAGTTTTGCTGTCATAACCTGTATTTAAAACTACTTTAATATGGCTGTTTCTCAAATCTTTAAAAAGCTGTTCAGTACCTTCAAAAGATTTTATTTCTAATGTACTATAAGCATTTTTCAAGGCCTCTTTAAATTTTGAGAATACTTTATTAGCTACTGGACTAACACTAATTAAAGACGTACACTCTTTTAAAACATCTGATATAGCCTGATGTTTTTCTTTACCAGCTCCATATTCTAGAACCTCCTCTAAACTTACATTAAACCCTTCATCATTAATTACTTTTTGTACTGTTTTATACACAACATTCCCCTCGTCTACTGTTGTTCCGGCCATATCAAAGACCACCAATTCTATTCTTTGTTTCATTCTTTTGTGTTAAAAATTTTAATTATATTTTCTTTAGAAAACCCCGCACTACCCGTCATTCCTTTTCCCCCTATTCCTGTTATTATATGAATATTATCTCCTATTGTATGCTCAAAAATGTCTTTGGTTTTGCATTGTGAATACATACCATACCATCTATTTTGAATTTCATAATTGGGTAAATCAATAATTTTTTTGGCCTCTTGTATCATGAAATTATCAATATCCATATCTAAATCAAAATCCAAATCATCTATATTTTTAGCATCAGCATAATGATGAGAATCGCCTAAAATAACAGAACCATCAGCTGCTTGTTTGAATAATATATGTACGCCCCATTTTTTTTCTAAAGCATCAGGATGCTCTTTTGCTTTAATTGATTTAAAGGAAGGACATTCATAAAAAGCCTCGTATCTCCTGATGGATAAACCCGTAAGTACGGAGCCATCAAGTGTATAATTTTGTTGTGGTTTGGTTTGCATCATTTGCAACTTCGAAACCTCTAAATCACTTTCGTAATAAATTTCGGGAAACAAATTTTTAAAATCATTCCCATTACAAATAATCACTTTACTGGCAGAGAATTCTTCATTTGCAGCACTTGAAAGAGAAACACCATTTGCGGTAGCTTCGCAATTAATAATGTTTGTATTGGTGATTAGCTTTAGCCCCATTTTATGAATCATAAACTCTTGCAACCTGTAAATCATCGTTCTGGGTTCCACAGTAACTTCTTCGGGGAAAAACAATCCTGCTTTTACATAATCGGAACGTAAACCTGGATACTTTTCTAAACATTCTTGTTTAGTTAATAAACGGGATTGATAATTATTCGATTGATTAATTTGAGATAATTCCTCAATTAGCTGTATTTCTTCGTCATTCGAGGCTAAATAAACTGAACCATTTTGACGGACTGAGATATCAAATTGGCTTTGAATTTCTTTATAAATAGCTAAACTTTCTCTTCCATAAGCTTGCCATTTAGAGTCCATTCCAGAGGGAACTACTTGACCAAAATTTTGAATTGTTGCTCCTTTTGGCTTTTTATCTTTTTCTATAATAGCTACTCGAAGTCCTTTTTTTAAGGCATGATAGGCATGAAAAGTACCTAAAACTCCACTACCAACAACTATAAGATCATATCTTGGTTTCATCTAATACTAATTTAAAATTTACATTATGATTTTTATATTCTCTATTTAAATAAAGGATTGAACTGATGGTTACAACCACACCAATCCCAGCAACTGAATACGCGCTATACATAAAAAAATCAATCCAAGATAAACTAGCTTGACCAAAATTTTTATACAATAAAACAGCAACGCTTCCTAAATATCCAAAAGCATCCGCAAGGTAAATCAGGAAACCTGCATTGCCTTTTATTTTAAATGCCCCAATAAAACGATCAAAAAAGAGACAGTTGAAAGGGACATAACAAATATATAATCCAAAGCCAGAAACAACCATCCAAGTAAACGGATTTAAATTCCCTGACTGAAATAAATAGGTTGAAAAGCCTAACGAAATGGATCCTACCAAAAGTAAAATTTGGTAAAAAAATAAGGCTTTCCTGTTATCTCGAAAATAAAATGCAAAACCTAAAACCAATAATACAATGAAAGCAACTAATGTTTCTGAACTGGAATAAACAGATACATCTCCCTTATATCCAATAATATCCCATAATTCACGGGAAAAATTATCTCTAAAATCTCTAAAAGCAGTTAGGAATGTGTAAAACAAAACCCATATCGTTATTGGAAACAAAAACTTCAACAACAAATTTTTCCTTTCTTTTCCCGTCATCGGAATACGTTCCGAGCGCAGTTCGATATCCTCTTGCGTAGGCTTTGGAATTTTTTCTAATAACCAGGTAAAAAACAATAAGGGCAAAACAAATAATGCGCCTGTAATGGCAGGCATCCAAAACTGGGAAAATCCCCAGGAATCCATTACAAAAAACCCTACTGATTTCACTACACCACTTGAAACGATAAAGCTGGTGCTTAAGGCGACCCCTAATATTTCGGTGAATTTCCTGCCTTCGAGATAGGAAAAAACAATTCCCCAAATCATTCCCAGAGGAACCCCATTCAGGAACATAAAAATAACATTAAACGGTTTGGGAACCAAAGCAAATAAAACCAAGGCCAGTTCCGCAATGAGAATTAATGCTACAAGATAATATGCTCGTTGGTTTGCTTTTAATTCTGAAACCACTTTAATTCCAATAAATTTAGAAAGTGCATACCCTAATACCTGTGCGATAATTAAAATAATTTTATAATCAATATTAAATACTTCCATCCCTTCAAATGTGGCTACACTAAAGGGTTTCCTGAAGGCATACATGCAAAAATAAGCCCCGAAAGAAGCCAGTGAAGCGTTCAACACAAAAGGAATATTTGATTTTTTTGCTAACTTTCGCATTAGTTTTTTAATACTTTAATCGCACTAGATTTCATCTCAGCATCTTTCAATTTGCTGTCTAAAACCTGTAAAATAGTTGGTGCAATTTGGGTGCTAAACAACTGCTCTTTTGTTTTAACTTCACCTAATACGGAAACATTATTTCCAAAAACTATAAACCAAACCTGATCTGCCCCTGCTATATCTGCCCCATGACTCTTCCAAGTGTCTATTGGCTGCGTCCCTCTGCCATGATCTGTGGAAAGAATAAAAACCGTATTGTCTTTATAAAAAGGATCACTTTGTGTAAAATTCCACAATTGTTGTAGCAAAGCATCGGTATTATTTGCTGATGTTAAATACGCATTATAGTTCCCATCATGTGCAAAATCATCTGTTTCTCCGTAGGAAATAAATACCAATTCAGGATGCTCTTTTTTCATGTATTCCAAAGCATAATGTGACGTAAAAGCATCTAATCTCACACTCCCAAACGGAGATGGAATTTGTGTTTGCAATTCATTTAAGAAAATTTCATTGGGGCTAAGAGTATTTCCTGTTGCGGATTCAAAACCTGCGTTCACAGGAATTCCGGAACGTTCTTCGTTTATAATGTAAGGAAACACGTCCCAGCTCCCAAAAGCGGCTACTTTTCCTTTGTATTGGGCCATGTTATTTATTTTTTCTAAAATTGTAATATTAGGATTATTGAATTTATCGTTACTCGAAATTCTTTTATCGTCAGCTGAACCGGTTAAAATTTCGTTATATCCAGGATAGGAAAACCACATAGAATTAGTGAGATTTACGTTGCTATCTTCGTTTCTGTTTCCGTGCAACTGTCCCATTTGAGTGACTTTATTCCATAAAAAAGGCATTAAAGCAGTTCTTCTTTCACTTGGAGTGTTTCTCCAAAATTTCGTTTTTAGTTCTGCTGCATCATGGACAAAATCTTTATTTTCGATAAGATTAGCATCGGCACCAGTGAACAATTCTTGCCAACGCAAACCATCTAAGGTGATTAGAACGATTTTTGTTTTTTGAGTTTCCGCTTTCGGTTGTGCCTGGGTTGTTAAAAAAATTAGTCTAAATAGGCTTGTCAGTAAAATTAATTTTTTCATTTTATTTTGTTTTATTTTTGATGTTGTACTATAGTTAAACTTTCTTCTAAAATTTGCAAGGCTTCCTTCAATTCTGCTCTACTAATGGTTAGTGCCGGCGATAATTGCAAAACATTTCCCGCCGAAACTTTAAAACTAAGCCCGCGTTTCAAACAAGCATACATAACTTTTTCAGCCTCAACAATCGCTTTTTCCTTTGTAGTTCTGTCTTTTACTAATTCTATGCCCCATAAAAGTCCTATGCCACGAACATCACCAATGAGTGCGAATGTTTCTTGAAACCGTCTTAATACTGATTGCATATAAAGTGCATCCTCCTGTACTTTCTCTAAGAGATTATTTTCTTCAATAAATTGAATCGTAGTCAGCCCCGCGATTGCACCAACAGGGCTTTTTTCATGGGTATAATGCCCCAAAGAAACAGAGCCAAAAACGTTATATTCGTCTCTGGTAATTATAGCGGCCTGCGGAAAAATTCCACCTCCTAAACCTTTTCCTAAACACAGAATATCGGGTTCAATATCATAATGCTCAAAAGCAAACATTTTCCCAGTTCTTCCTAAAGCTATTGGGATTTCGTCTAACAGTAACAATACACCATATTTATCACAGAGATTTCTTGCCTCTCTCCAAAAATGTTTCGATGGAATTTGGACATCGGTATTTCTGATAGTTTCCACTATAAAAGCACCAATATCTCCCTCTTTTGCAAATACATATTCCAGATATTCTAAACATTTATTTTCATTGTTTTCAAAAATACCCCGATAGGTAACAGGAGGTGGTATTCGTTCAATTCCAGGCAGTAGCGGCCCCATATATTCTCTAAAAACAGATTCTCCGCCCACGCTGATAGCATCTAAAGAAGCACAATGAAAAGAATCCCAGAAAGAAACAACCTTAAACTTTTTAGTAATTGCTCTGGCTAATTTCAATGCGATTCCAACAGCAGAACTTCCGTTTGGCGTTAAGAGAATTCTGTTTAAACTTCCTGGACATAAACTAGCCAATTTTTCTGCAAAATTGATAGCAGGTTCATTTGTAAATCTTCTAGGTGAAAAAGATAAACGGTGTAACTGAGCAGTGATCTTTTCAATCAGTTTAGGATTTGAATACCCTATTTGATGGACATTGTTTCCATGAAAATAATAGTATTTCTTACCCGAAATTGCGGTAAAACTAGCATCATTGCAATCATTTAAAACATCTAAACAAGGTGTCGACAAAGCTTGATGCAAAAAATAACGGGCATCTTTATCTAAAAGCATTTTTGTCTTTTCGTCAATTGTCGTGTCTAACCAATCGATACGAGCCTCGGTAAGATTGATATCGCCTTCGGTTACACTATTATTTATAGAATTTTCTTGTTGCATTTTAAATTTTCAAAGCTATTGAGCTGTTAAAACTGTCGTCGGGATAATTTGTTTTGATATAATACTACTTTTGTAAAACACATCCAACCAACCATTACCGCCACCATTAAACCAACCAACTTGTAAAGAGTAAATACCTGGTTTCAGCATGATTTGACCACTTTTTTCTTTTACACCGTGATCCCCGTCATTATCTGTAATTAATTTAGAATCAATCCATAATTTACTTCCATCATCGGAACGTAAATAAAAAGTATAGGTATCCTCTTTATCAATTCTAATTTTAGTAGTAAACTGTACCACTGTATTATCTTTAATTGGTGCTTTTACTTCATCAGAAGTTATCTCAAAAGATTGTCCTTTAAAATCAGGTTTCATTTGGTCAACATTAGGCAAATCGGTTAGTGTATCTAAATAGTAAACCGAATAATCAATTGGAGCCGCAGTACCTTTCTCTTTTATGCGATAAAAAGCCTCGGATACTAAACTATTTATTTTACCTTCATTAAAAACAGCGCTTTTGACTACTGTGTTTTTGTTTATTTTGAAAGCTTGCCTATAGCGGTTTGAGTTTTTGGATGGCATCGTACCATCTGTTGTATATAAAACTTCGCCACTTGTGTTTAAATTTTGGATGACAACCATCGTTTCTTTCTCAAAAAGGCCTCCTGATTTTTTATTTAACTTTCCGTCCGGGAGCAAAACAGGTTGTAAATAACGTGATACTACTGGAAAATCATCTCCTATATTTATTCCTTCAAAGACATTCAAAACGGGTTTTCCTACCCAAGCTGTCGGAATAGAAACTCCTAATGCATAGGCTACTGTTGCTGCATTATCGTATTGATAAACTGGCGTTTTGATCCCTAGATTTTTCTTTATCGATTTACCCCAAACAATAAAAGGAATTTCAACTTCTTGCAAAGACTCGCCACCGTGACCCTGACCAACACCTCCGTGATCTGAACTAATAATCACCATCGTTTCATCGGCAATTCCCGCTGTAGCAATCGCTTGAAATAGGGTTGCCAATAAAGCATCTGCTTTTTCAACCGATTGGTAATATTCTGGAGTACCGTGACCAAATTCATGACCAGCGTGATCGATATGATCAAAGTGAATAAAAGTGAAAGTCGGTTTTTTAGCAATAATATAGGCACTGGCTACTTTTGCTGTTTCCTCTTCTGTTTTAGTATTCACATCATAATCAACGGCATTTTTTTCGAATAAACGACCAAAACCATCCCAATGATAAATAGCTCCTATTTCAGCATTTGGTATTTGCTTATCTATTAAAGAAAAAATAGTAGGGAATAAAAAATCTTCTCCTTGTACTATAGCAGGTAGAGTAAAAGTATCTTTTTCCCAATCATTCGATGTAATACCATGTTGCTCTGGTCCCGCTCCCATAATCATGGTAGCCCAATTAGTACTGGAACTGGAAGGCAATACTGCTCTGGCATGAAAACTGTAAGCACCTTCTTGCATGATCTTATGAAAATTGGGCGTCGCTGCATGAATCAAACCATCCGCGGACAATCCATCAAAACCAATCACAATTACATGTTTCGATTTTCCTGCAAGAGCGCTAAGCTGTGCCTTTGCTGTATAAGACCATAAGGAAGAAATCCCTATGGCCATACTTAAAATTTTTATGTACTTCATCCCTTGATTATTTTAACAACCACATTTTGACATTGATATCATCTGATCCTCCGTATTGACTTGTCAATGCAGCATTAACATTGGTTTTATTGGTTTCAAATTCAACTTGTGGATATTTCCATCGCATCGGGATTCGTAACCCATTTTTATTGGCAGGTCCTATATTAAAAATGGGAACTCCTGTTCTTCTATAATTAAAATAGGATTCCCGTTCTGAGTTTTGAAAAAAGGCAACATACTTTTGACTCAAAATTTGCTCTAATCCATCTGCTGTATTTCCCTTATAAACAATATTGGCACTAGCTAAAAAAGTATCAATATCACTTTTGGAAACAGCATAAAACTCCATTGAAGCTTTAATCCCTAAATTATAGAAGGTGGCCGCATCACCTGCAATCCATCCTCTATTAATGGCTTCTGCTATCCCAAATTGTTGTTCGGCATAGCCAATTAAGATATAATCTTCCCCTTTATAAGTGCTGTAATATCTTTTTTCATTTGGATAAGAAAATTTCCCTTCATCGGAAGCGACTTGCATGGCACCTTGGTCATCCCCCGTATTGGCACCAACATAAGCGCTTAATTTTAAGGGATTATTTGCATCGTAATAAAATTGAGCTGGGTCGGCTACTTTGTAAATTCTAGGGTCATTATTTTGTTTTAAGATATTTAAATAGGTTCCTCCCATAATATTTCTGTTCCTGTTAAAACCGTAACTACTTGGGTTTAATTCATAATTATTGCCATTCTCATCTGAAAAACAACGGGCCATATTATCCACAATTCCAGTCATAATTGGGTATTTTGTTGGATTGGATATGATCTGATTAAATTGTGTTTTAACAGCGATCTCTGATGTTTTTTTACTCAAACTGATTAAAACTCTAAGACGAAAAGCATTAATGGTTTTTTGCCATTTGTCTAAATCTCCTTGAAATAAAAAATCTCCTTCAACAGCTCCAGTCCCTACTTCTCCCTTAGCGATAATGATTTGATCATTTGCCGCTTCAAGGAGTGTTAATATTTCTACATACACTTCCTTTTGGCTATCGTATTTAGGTTGTGTAATAGCATCGGTGCCTGTTGCTCTTAATGATTCTTTCATCGGAATGTCTCCCATCCTTTTTGTCATGTAATCTAAAAAGTAAGCTTTAAAAAACTTAGACAATGCACCGTATTTATTTTTGGTGTCTAGATTTGTAGCTTCTTTTTCCATCGCGAGGACATTAGACAAGGTCGTATATCGCAAAGGTGCTGATCCCCAATTATAATCTTGAGATCCGTAATAATCAAACGATATTGCCCAGAATTGATTGTCTCTTTGTGCGTCAGACCAAGGACCTTCCCCAAGGTTATTCATCACTCTTAATACCTCTGATAATAACATCGAAGGAGGGACGCTTGTTGCTCTGTTTGGATCATTGGTTAATTCATCAAAATTGGTACAGGAACTAACTATGAAAATTAGAGCAATCGCAAATACTTTTTTATAATTATTTAATGTTTTCATTTTTATATTTTTTAAAATTTAAAGTTGAAGTTAAGACCATAACTTTTTACTGTTGGCGTCTGTAAAGGGGAAGAACCTTCGTTTAAAAATTGATCTAAATCTATGTTCTTGTTTTTAGAGAAATACAATAAATCTCTTCCTATCAATGAGATTGAAGCACCACTTATAAATGATTTTTTTAGAGTGGATTGGGCTAAATTATACGTAATACTTACTTCTCTTAGTTTAAAGAAGGTTTTATCTATAATATTAGCTGCAGTTTTTCCATGATATGATTTAGCATAATCTTGAAAATACATTTTTGTGGTATTAGTGGCATAGGTTCTGTTATCTGTCAGCACATTTCCTTGTCCATCAGTGACTAATTCTCCTCCTGTTACTATTACACCATCGGTTATATAAGACTTTATACCTTGAACATCATTGGCTCTTTCTGGAGTATCGCTGAATTCATGTCTACCACTTTGCCACATTTTAAGATTTACATAATTTTCGATTTTCCCACCATATCTTCCATCAAAACTGAAGTTCAATTCAAAGTTTTTATAGCTAAGATTGTTAGTAACTCCTAATGCCCAGTCTGGTGCCTTGTTCCCAACCTTAGTTTGGTACGAATTCATTAAAGGTTTCCCGTCTCCACCCACTATTAGTGCACCGATATTAGATCTCATAAAATCATAAATATAAAATCCATCAACACGTTCTCCAATATTTATTAAACCATTGTTTTGAATACCTGCATAAACTTCTTTCAGGTACTCTTTATAAGTAGACCAGTTTACATTAAAATTCCATTTAAAATTTTCACTGGCTATAGCTTTAACGAACAAAGAAACTTCAACTCCTTTTGTTTTTGTTGTAATTCCGTTTGCTTTACTTCCTAAATATCCAGAGGTTTCAGAATATTTTAAATCAAAAATTTGAGGTCCATTGGTGTTTTCAAAATAGGTTACATCAAATCCAAATTTATTTTTTAGCATTCTTGTTTCTAAGCCAACTTCTATAGAGGAATTAAAAGCAGGTTCTAAATCCGTATTGGATAAAACCTCTCCAACATAAGCCGCATTATAGGTTTTTCCATCGATTGTAAAAGGGTCTCTAAGTCTATAGGTATCTTGATTACTATAAATATCTAGAGAACTACCTACTTTTGCATAAGAACCTCTTACTTTCAAATAATCTACATGAGGAATATCAATTAGCTCACTCACTATAGCACTCACACCCACAGAAGGATAAAAGAACGTATTGTTTTGTTCTGGCAATCTCGAATCAGTATCAAACCTTCCTGTAGCTCCTAGAAATAAGAATGATTTATAGGATAAATCGAAGGAACCATAAGCACTATTACTTTCAAAATGACTCTTATAATTAGTGGGTTGAACCGGAGTTTGAGTATTGCTCAGGGTATACAATCCCGGAATAATTAAATAGTTCGTAGTAGCATAGGAATTTCTATACTTCTCCGTATTATTATTAAAACCAAGAGTGGCTTTCATTTCAAAATCATTGATTGTCTTAGTGTAATTCAACATCAAATCAGAATAATTTTTGAATTTATAATCGTATTGTTCTTTATAATCGCCTTGTGCTTTTTCTCTTCCATAAGTAGTCATGGAATAAGGAAATTTTTCATCTCTAAACAAATTACTCAAAGCCACGTTGGTTCTTAAAACAACATCAAAGTTGGTATTAAATTTATGGTTTAAACTAATTTGTCCGGAATAGTCATTTTTATAATATCCTTTTAGCCATTCATAGGCCATAAAATAAGGATTGTTATAGCGTGTATATTCAAAGCTTTTTACTTGTAAACCTTCTTTTCCTTCTTGCCAGTAATCTCTCAAATCTCTAACATCATAATCGGCTCCACCCCAAATTAACATGTTATATAAATAACTGTTAGGACCGTATTGCACATTTGGATTATTTGGAGAAGTTTGAAAATTAAAATTAGAACTTGCATCCACCCATGTTTTATCACTTAAATTATATCTGCCACTTAAGTTATAGTTGTAGATGTTTAATTTAGTATTGGGATTAATCCCTTTTTGGTAGGTATTAGAAACAGAGAATCTAATATTTCCCTTATCAAATGTAGAAGCTAAAGCTAAGTTGTCCGTAATTAGCAAACCGTCTTCCATAAAATTTTTAAAATTATTTACCCCTCTCGCTAGCCAAGGCGTTGCAATAAGATTTCCATTGGTGTCTAACGGACTGTCATATTGAGTAATTAATTGTCCGTCAAACTTGGGTCCCCATTGATCATAATCCGCATCATTAATTCCTCCTCCTTTACCATCTTTAAAGGCATAATTACCATAAGAACCTGGTCCATAAGAATTTTGTGTGTTAGGAATGGCATTAAACCCCGATTGAAATAAGGAATTATGATTAAACTCAACTACAAATCCTTTCTTATTTTTAGTACCTCTTTTTGTAGTGATTTGTACCGCACCATTACCTCCTACAGAACCATATAAAGCGGCGGCATTAGCTCCCTTTAACACATTGATACTTTCTATATCATCTGGGCTAATATTATAAGTGTCTGTACCTAATGGGACTCCATCTACAACAATCAAAGGACTTTTCCCTCGCAAATACAATTTTGGACTGCTAAAAAATTCTGAAGAGGCGGCAACTATTAAACCCGAAACTTTTCCCGAAAGAGAGTTCATAACATTTGCATCCCTGCCTCTTGATAAATTACCCTCCACTTCTTGAACAGAATATCCTAATTTCTTTTTTTCTTTCTTGATTCCTAAAGCAGTTACAACAACTTCATTTAAACTTTCTGAACTTGATTGAAGTACTATAACAGCACTGGTCAATTTTGTGGTGTTAAAATCAATAGAATCAAAACCAATATAAGAGATTGTAATAATCTCATTCCCTTTTGGTAATTCAATTTCAAAGTTACCATTCATGTCAGTTCCCACACCTGTTACTTTTCCTTTAATAAGAACAATTGCTCCCGGCAGTGAAATGTTTTGTTCGTCAACCACCTTACCCTTAAATGGGGTTGTTTGCGCAAAAATTATAGATGTAGTTAACATCAATAACAAAATCATAAAAGTTTTTAAATTTTTCATCATATTTTTAAATAGTTACTATTAGTAAATTTTACAAGGCAAATTTGTAAATTATTTTACTATTAGTAAACTTTTTTGTTTTAATAAATCTTTAACAAGTCTTTAATGTATTGTCAATTAAATGTTAACTGATGATAACGAAAGGGGGTTAATAAGTAAATCCTTTATTATATTTTAAATAAAAACCGAACAAAATTATCCTGATTCGGAATCATCTTGTTCGGCTAACCGTGGAGCAGAAATTATTAATGGCTTAAATATTTATTCCTTTTATTTTGTTATCTAATCGATGAGCATCTTATTCTTTAAGACTTCAAAATAAAGGCTAATTTTCAAGTCTATTTTAACCCATTGGATATAATTAGTTTTTAATTATAATTTTCGTTAGAAAACTATATCGAGAACAATAAAATTTTGAAATAAAAACGGTTCTCGATACAGTTTTTGTTCCGTTCTACGCAACAAAAAAACTCTAACTGACGTTTGGTATAATTATACCAAACGGGCTTATTTATTAATTTTCGGGTTCTTTTAAAATTGCATTCACGTCCTCTTCAGTTGTGGTTAATTTAATTTGCAAATTTAGTTAGTGCTGTTGCTCTTTTTACTTTTTCAGATAGTTCGTCAAAAGAAGCTTCTCAAAAGCAGTCCTATAATTCAATTCATCTTCCATTTTATTCTTTGATTTTGTGATTGAACTGTCTATTGTACCGTTAAATAACACTATGTTTATTTTTGTACTTTCTTCCAATTGAGAAATATCATTGACCGCTTTGCCATTTATATACGTTATGCTAAAACCTCTTTTTAAAATATTCATAGTCCATGATTTGGATGTTTTTTCTATGTTTTCCAATGCAAGTTCGGAATTTCTGATATAAACGATGGGTTGCATTTCTAATTTTTATTGTAGTTGAATTACAGCTGCATTTAATTGATTCAGATTTAATTTACTAGCAGTCAGTATTTTGACATGTAATACGTTTAATTTTTCGTGATTGTTTTTACTATAAATTATGATTATCACCGCCGCCATCCCTGCTAATGGCAACTAAACCAAAATGATAGATTCCTTTTTTAATTCTTTCTAATTGCATAATAATGCCACGAACTGCTTTGTCTCCTTGCAGTATGAATGAAATAAAATATAAAAAAACTTGTAATTCCAAGAATTTTTCATCCATTACATCTAAAAATTATCAAAATATTTGCTGTTTTCTACCGAAATTATCGCAATTCATTGGAGTAAAAAAGAGAGTTCTAGCTTTTTGTTTTAATCATAAATACCCGCTAGCTGTAGTTTTTTAATTGTTTCACGCTTTTCATTTGCTAAATCTTCCATAGTGCACTGGTTATCAATAATCTATTATTTGAAGTGAAAGTCAAAAGCAAAATCCAAGAATATTTTAGCAAGGAATAAAATTTTGATTCCATCTTTGAGCGGTTCCTTTAGTACACTCAGAAAATTGCGATTTATATTTTGGGAATCATCACGCCATAAGGATGCTTTTATTTACGCAATTATTTTTAAGTCTACTTTTTCTATTATTTCGGGAAAGCAGTGACCTAATTGACTGTAATGATTCAACTTATTCATTTCAACTTTAATCTAATATGTACTTTTATACCTTCCTTCTAAGGTTTTTTTGATACTGTTAGTTACCTCTAGCAGCTAAAAAATAGTCTTATTATTGATTTTTTCAGGCATACCAATTTATTTTGGATTTTTGTAGAAAAGGATGGTTCCTTTTATTTACATCAAAGATAAACTCCTTTTTTCCATTCTTTTATTGGATGGTTATTTTTAGTTTGGTTTTCTTACAGCAAAGAGGTTAGAAATGAGAGTTAGTCGTTATTGTTTGCTAATTGGAATGAATACATGTAATAATTTTGTTATTACGGGAGAAAATCGTTCCGAGCGAACGGGTTCTGCGGGTTTTACTTGCCTATCCAAATGATCAAAGAATTTCTTGAAGTTTTCATGAATTCAGAATAGTCTTACAGCACTAGATTATGGGCTGAGTTAATAAATCTCAGCTTTTTGACCGCATCTTTTATTATTTATCATCGATTATTAAATCAGCTGTCCAAAACAGATTTTCTAGAAAAATAATTATTTTTACTTCTCGTTTTTTTATGACAATTTACAAATTAAATGGAGAAGCCAATTTTATAGCTTCTTTTTTCTATTATCGGACTATAATAATAACCTATATATTTAAAAGGAAAATTCTTGTATATTTTAAATAAATATGCCGTTAATCGATTTTATCGAGTCTTTACACGATCAATGCTAAAGTATTTTTATTTTAGTATGGGGAAAAATAATTATTTTTTTAATAAATATAAGTTCGAAATTCAAGTGTTTTATTTATCTATTTACTTTTAACTAACCAACTAATTTTACATTTTTATGATTAAAAAATTACATAAAAAAGTGTTCCTTTCTGCAATATTTTGTTTCCAGGGAATAACGATGTTACATGCTCAGTCAACAGAACAGCAAATTGTCGTCAATTTAACCAATGATCAAAGAGTGAAGGTTTTTACCATGGAACCCAACCTAGGGACTCCTTCTTTGATCACGATGAAATCGACAGGTTCAACGCTTTCTTTAAATGAAACGCCTGCCTTTTTACAAGCGGTATTAGGTTTAGGTGAGGGAACCACTTTTCTAAAGGAAAATACCATCAATTCAAACGGTATTCAAATTGACAAATTCCAACAATACAATAATGGAATTAAAGTAGAACACGGCGTTTTTAAAGCTATTTCATCTAAAAACATTGTTCAAGGTTTTACTGCAGAGTTTTACAACCTCCCTTCAATGTCCATTAACCCTGGATTAAGTGAAAGCGCAGCCTTGCAAAAGGTGCTTAACCACGTAGGAGCAACTACCTATGCATGGGATTACATTCGGTCTCTAGGGAATTCACCTGAAATTACAGCCGCCTATAACGAAGTTTACCCTAAAGGTGAATTGGTTATCGTTGATAATTACATGACTCCTGCCGCCGATCTAACTTTGGCGTACAAGTTTAATATTTACGCTGCTGAGCCATTATCACGTGCTTACATTTATGTAGATGCAACGAATGGACAAATCTTACTATTAGATGCCATAATTAAACATGCAGAAGCATTAAACGGAAAGGAAGAAGTTACAAAAACTATAAAAGCACCTGGAACAATAATTGCTAACCCATCAGCCAACACATTTAAAATGGGGTCTTTCCCTGCCGCTTATACTGCCGCGACAGGAAAAACTCGTTATGCGGGAAATAGAACTTTTGAGACTTCAAAAAACGCTAATGGATTTTGGGAATTAAAAGGAATTTCACCGTCTGGAATCTCAAACGAGACCAAAAGTTACAGAGGTTTAGGTGGTGCTCCGATAAGTGTACCAGGATTATCTGATTTGACTGTTTCTATATTTGATGGAGACAGTAGTGCCTTGTATAATGAAACAGCCGATAACACTTGGACTTCAGCAGAGCATAAAAAAAATAATTTTTCTGCTACCAGCAGATACCCGGTATCCAATGAATTCAATAATGATGATATAGCTCTTGATGCACATTGGGGTGCGGAAGTTGTGCTTGACTATTGGAAAAACATTCACAACAGATCAAGCTATGATAATAAAGGGACAAAAATCATTAATTATGTACACTATGGTGATGCTTACGACAATGCTTTCTGGAACGGAAGCGCTATGACTTACGGTGACGGTAGTTACCAAGGTGGAACAAAACCAAATGGTTCTTTTGCTCCATTAACATCAATGGACGTATGTGCACACGAAATTGGACACGGTGTTTGTCAATTTACTGCTAATTTAGTGTACCAAAGAGAGTCTGGGGCTATGAACGAGGGTTTTTCAGATATATGGGCGGCTTCGGTTGAAAATTACGTACTCACGAATATTGATGGGACCTTGCCATACGACCCATGGGGTATCGGTGAGCAAATTGATGAGCGTGATTTAGGTGTTGGACCAGGTCAAGCTACCACAAGAGCTTTGAGGTGGATGGATGATCCAAAGGCGGCCACTGCACCAGACTCTTACGGAGGATTAAACTGGAAAGAACCAGAGTGTGGAACACCAACTTTGGCGAATGACCAATGTGGTGTGCATACGAACAGTGGTGTACTGAATAAATGGTATTACCTAATGGTAACTGGTTCTGGAAAAGCACTCTCTTTAGGGAAAAACAAAAAACCTTCCGATGATCAAATTACTGACAAAGGAAATGCCTATAAAGTATTACCTATAGGATATGACAAAGCTGATAATATTACGTATTTAGCAGAAACTATGCTTGCTCCTAATGCAAAATTTGCTAACATGCGTGCTGCCTCTATATTAGCTGCTCAAGTATTATACGGAATTGCATCTAATGAAGAAAAACAAGTTACAAATGCTTGGCATGCAGTAGATATTGGAAATGCATACGCTGCTGGGGTTCCTAATACAATTGTTTTCAGCACAAGTAATAATCAAATTTTATCTGAAAACAATCAAATTGATGGTTGTTCAGATGTTAACACATATGATATTATAATTACAGGAAATCAGGTTTCTCCACCGGTTACAGTAAGCTTTAGTCTTGCGGGAAGTACTGCAACTTTAGGACAGGATTTTACGCTATCTAATCAAAGTTTAACCTTTAACGGTACTGAAACAAAAACGCTTAAAATTACCGTAAATGATGACGCATTAATTGAAAATAATGAAACGATCGTATTGACTTACTTATACAACGGTAAATTAGAAAAACAAGTATTTACTATAGTTGATAATGACTTTGTTCCTAGAACTGGTAAAGATGTTTTCGAACTATTACCTACAGAAACTTTCTCACAAGTTGGTTTTCCTTCCGGATGGTCTACAGTTTTAATAGACACTGCAGGAACGAATGTATGGGCAATTAATGGTGCTTCAAGTGGAGCAGGAAGAGCATTTATTACAGATGGACTCACAAATACTACATTTTATAATTCTAATGTTCCCTCTAATACTGTTTTAAGATCTCCGGTATTAAACGCTAGTGGAGCAAGTAATGTAACGGTAAGTTTTGATTGGGAAGCTGGCGGAGAAAGAGATGCTGCCGAAGAAAACAGTATTTTTGACTTTGGTGAATTTGTTTATTCTACAGATGGTGCCAATTATATTTCAGTTAAGAAATTTGTGGGAGCAGCTCCAATTGGTGCTGTAAATACAAGTGGAAAATACACTGGTATTATCAATCAATTAGATGGTCAGTCCTTCTATATTGGATGGAGATGGTTTAATGACTCCAATGCAGGATCTCCATTTAGTTTTGCGATTGACAATGTAGTTGTTTCTGCCAAACCGGCTGGAATAGAAACGCAAATAGGAGAACATGCCACTGCAACACTATATGCAGGAAATTCAATTTATTTCATTAGTACTACCGATAACGCTTTAATAGCTAAAGTTGAGAATGCTTCTACAGATCTTGGATGTGTGACTTTATCTGTTATCGATGAAGGAACAACTGCCAAAACGTTTTCAAGTATTGCTACTACCAGAACTGCAAAAGCGTATGCTATAAATACTGCAAACGCTGAAGCTACTTATGATTTAACAGTTTATTACACAAATGAGGAGTTAAGTGCATTTAACAATGCATCGGCTTTAATTCCAATGAAAGTGAATAGTTCAAACATTGACGATGCTAATGACAAAGCAAAAAACTTTATATTATATGGAGTTTTGACAGAAGTTAATACTATAGGTCAATTTAGGGCCTACACAGGTAAATTCAAAGGTTCTGGAACTGTTACTCTTGTTAATGATTTTATATATTGTAAAGACGCACCTGCTCCTTGGATATCAGGTGCAGTAGGTACTACAAATACTGGTTCAGTATGTTACAAAGCTGGTAATTTTGAAGTTACAGCTTCGGGAAGTGGATTTAATGATTCTAGAATTGATTCGTTTAATTTCACATACCAACAATTAATTGGTAATGGAGAGATAATTGCTAAAGTAACGAGCCTTAATAATACAAATAGAGCAGCTAGAGCGGCAGTAATGATTAGAGGATCTTTAGATAAAAGTGCTATGTTTGCTATGACTTCAATCGCTTCAAACCCTAATTTAACAGGAACAGCTGTTAATTTTGAATCCAGAAAAGCAGATGGAGATAAATCTAAAATTTCTGGGTTTACTACTTGTATTTTGCCTAATTATATCAGAGTAGTTAGAAACGGAAGTACAGTTACTTCATATACTTCCTCTACAAATGGTAATTGGGTACAATTAGGCACCAACATTGTAAATTTTGGAGAAACAGTATTGATAGGATTAGCAAGTACATCAAATCTTGATGGAGTTAATACAGTAACTAATTATACTGATGTTACTATAATCTCAGGTTCTGGCATGGCCAAATCTACAACTGCTAAATCAGCTTTAAATCCAGTGGTAGATGAGGATATTAAAGAGAATTTCGTTACGATTTATCCTAATCCGGCTGTTAACTCTCTTAGCATTGAGTTGTCAGATTCTACAGTTGAATCAATCGCGATTTACAATTTCTTGGGTAAAGTTGTGAGAGTTGAGAATTTGAAATCACCCAACAAAACTGCTAATATTGATGTTTCAGATTTTTCTAAAGGGTTATACCTTTTAAAAATAAATACTACGGATGGAAGATCATTAAACAAAAGTTTCTTAAAAGAATAACTTTAATGGTTTTTAATTTCCTCAGATTAAAGGGGCGGATTTATCCGCCCTTTTTTTATGCACGGACAATTCCATGTAGTACCATTATTGTCTCGTCCTAGTATAGCTTGACACTAAAATACAAGAAATGAAGACACAAACAGTAAAAAAGATAAAACCAAATGCTCCAATTAGTAGAAAAAACAGCTGGAATGATTGATAAGAAAGGTAAATTAAAAATTGTTGAGGTAGTAAAATCAGGTATGATCAGCTACCTCAGTGCTAGTCGAAAATATGGGGTTTCAAGAAATAGTATCAAAGCATGGGCAGGAAAGATTAATTAGACTATCTCGTTTATTGTTAGTAAATTTTTACAAACTATTGATATTACCCAAAACTATGAATCTAAGTTGCTTGTAAAGAAAATAGAAGAACTCACCAGAGCTTTAGAGTTATCACGATTGGAGCATCTTACCCTTGAAACAATAATTGAGGTAGCTGAAAGTGACTTCCATATCAAGATTCGAAAAAAGCATGATACCAAACAGTGTTAAGAACGCGGCAAAAACATCCAGAATATACTCTGGTGGAGTTTTGTGCACTGTTTAGAGTGAGCAGACAAGCTTACTATTTAGCTCATCATAAAGCGACAAGAAAAAGTATAGCACATTTTGCATTGCCCTGAAATTTCTTCTCATTTTAGGTTACATAAAAACGATAACTAACCATCATTTCGGTATTTTACTAATGGTAAGCTTGCTTTAGTATGCACGTTTAAATCTATTCGTGTTCCGGTATTGATTTTTGTGTATTCAAAAACAATACATCCTTTACGTATTTGGCGTTTTTCAAGTAATACAAATCAATCAAATAACACCCGCCAAAATAAAACTGCAAGAGGAATAAATCCAAATATTTTTGTTTTCATTTTTCAGATCTAATTTTCAGTTCCATTATAATAGGTGCTAAAATATCATAATCAGGATGCTTGCTGGAAATCGTTTTTCCATAAGCAATAAAATGAGTAACTTTGCAAAGTGCAATAGTTTTTGATTTACGTATATTTTGGTGCGCAATTTCTACTACCAAAGGAAAGCCTTCGGATGATTATTTTCCGGAGGCAAGAAGCTAAATTTCTATTTTCATGTTCGTGATTTGTTCGTGAAAATGTAGCAAAATGTTGCGATATTTTGTTGTGAATGTAGGAAAATAAGAAATACAAAAATCATTAAACGCAAAAAACCCACTGAATTCAGTGGGTTTTGTTGTGAAGGCAGAAGGATTCGAACCTTCGACCGCCTGCTTAGAAGGCAGGTGCTCTATCCAGCTGAGCTATGCCTCCATTGCTCGTGTAAAAAATCTAGTCGGGGTGGCAGGATTCGAACCTGCGGCCTCCTGCTCCCAAAGCAGGCGCGATAACCGAGCTACGCTACACCCCGAAAAAACAAAATTATAAAGCGGAGGGACAGGGACTCGAACCCTGGCACCGATTGCTCGGTGACAGTTTAGCAAACTGCTCCATTACCACTCTGGCACCCCTCCAAGCTCAAGAAACGTGTCCTGTTTTGCGGTTGCAAATTTAAGACATCTTTACGTTTCTCACAACTATTTAAAGGCTTTTTTTTAATATTTTTTATCATTTTTATAAAAACACTTCACAATCAAACATATAGAATCAAAATAAATTTAAAAAAGATAATCTCAATATCAAAATATGAAATTGTTTAAAAAAGATTAAATTTGCTAGATAAACTAACATTATGAAAGTCATGAACAAAAGAGTTGTTATCGTTTCTGCCGTTAGAACACCTATCGGAAGTTTTATGGGGGGATTATCTACAGTTACTGCTCCAAGATTAGGCGCAATAGCCATTAAAGGTGCTTTAGACAAAATAAAATTAGACCCAAATTTAATTGATGAAGTATTTATGGGCAATGTAGTGCAGGCTGGTGTAGGACAAGCTCCTGCCCGACAAGCTGCTATTTATGCCGGTTTACCAAACACTGTTGCTTGTACCACTATAAATAAAGTATGTGCCTCTGGAATGAAAGCGGTGATGTTAGGCGCACAAGCCATTCAATGTGGTGATGCTGAAATCGTAGTAGCTGGAGGAATGGAAAACATGAGTTTAATTCCACATTACATGCATTTGAGAAATGGAACTAAATTTGGTCCTGCAACCATGATTGACGGAATGCAGAAAGATGGACTTACAGATGCTTACGATAACAGCGCTATGGGAGTGTGTGCTGATTTATGTGCTTCAGAATATGAATTTACACGTGAAGACCAAGATAACTTCGCAATTCAGTCTTATGAGAGAAGTGCAAAAGCATGGACGGCCGGTAAATTTGATAACGAAATAGTTCCGGTAGCAGTTCCCCAAAGAAAAGGAGATCCAATCATCGTTTCTAAAGACGAAGAATTTACAAACGTAAAACTAGATAAGATCCCTACATTAAATCCTGTTTTTACAAAAGACGGAACGGTAACCGCAGCCAATGCATCAACAATAAATGACGGTGCCGCAGCTCTAATACTAATGAGTGAAGAAAAAGTACTTGCTTTAGGCCTTAAGCCTCTTGCTTATATTAAAGGATATGCTGATGCAGCTCAAGAACCAAAATGGTTCACAACTACTCCATCTAAAGCAGTTCCTAAAGCATTAGAAAAAGCAGGAATAGCAATAAATGATGTTGATTATTTTGAATTCAACGAGGCATTTGCAGTAGTAGGTCTAGCAAATTCAAAAATTCTTGGGCTAAAGGATACTAATGTAAATGTAAATGGTGGCGCTGTTTCTTTAGGACATCCTTTAGGTTGTTCCGGTGCAAGAATAATTGTTACTTTATTAAATGTTTTAGAACAAAACAACGGAAAAATTGGTGCCGCTGCAATTTGTAACGGTGGTGGAGGTGCTTCAGCAATTGTTATTGAAAGAGCCTAAATAATTATAAGCTATGAGTTATAGGTTTAAAAACGTATGACTCATAGTTCTTAACTCAAAAAATGAACCTGAATGTTCGGAATTTGTAATCTAGCCATAATCCCACTCCGCTTTGAACCCAGTGATCGAAGCGAAATTGTTTCTCAAGTTTTATTTGGTGAACATTTTGAAATTTTAGAACAATTAAAACAATGGTCTAGGATCCGTATGCAATATGACGATTATGAAGGCTGGATTGATACCAAACAATTACAACTGATTTCTGAATCTAGTTTTAATTATTTATCTACCGAAGCCATCATTCTTAATGCTGATTTATTAGAATATATAACAGGGCCAAACAATCTGTTAATACCCATTCCTCTTGGGTCTTCGATATCATTTATCCATCATACTGATATAAACACTTCAAATTTTGATTTTGAAGGAACTAAAATCAGTGGTATAAAGAATAAGTCAAATTTAATTAATACCGCTTTTATGTATTTGAACGCCCCTTATCTTTGGGGAGGAAAAACACCTTTTGGTATTGATTGTTCTGGTTTTACTCAAATGGTGTATAAATTAAATGGATACCAATTACTCCGCGATGCATCACAGCAATCAAAACTGGGAGAAGCCCTAAGTTTTATTGAAGAAAGCGAACCAGGAGACTTGGCCTTTTTTGACAACGACGAAGGTAAAATTATCCACGTAGGAATAATAATGGATGATAATTACATCATTCATGCTAGTGGAAAAGTACGTATTGACCGACTGGACCATTTAGGAATATTCAACGCCGAGACTAATAAGCACACACACAAGTTAAGAGTTATTAAAAAAATTATATAAAAAAAACCTATCAAGAGTATACTCTTGATAGGTTTTTTTATAAAAACTAAAATTATTACAACTTTGCTTTCAACGCTTTATACTCTGCTGTCATTTCTAAAGCACTATAAACGCCTAAAAGAGTTTTTGAAACATCCGTGTTCTTAGGATCTAACTCAACCGCTTTTTGAAGAAAAGGAATTGCACTTCTGAATAAATCCTCTCTTTTCTTTTTCAGTTCATCATAACGCTTCATATCTTTAGCAGAAGTACCCAACTTATTCATTTCGTCAATAATGGCCTTTTCATTTTCTAATTTTAAGGCTGCTAAATTAATATATCCATTAATATATTTTGGATTAATTTCTATAACTTTTTTATAATATTTTTCAGCATCTGCTACATTTTTAGCATTTGCACTTAAGACACCCAAGTTAAAAATTAAATCAGCATCATTGGGATTTTTTTCCAATACTTCAGCAATTAATTTTTTATACATGTCAAAATCTTTTGTCTCCAAATAAAGATTAGCTTCAGTTAAAGTCAAGGAAGTATCTTCAGGATTTGCTCTTCTAGCTTCTGAAATTGCTTTTTTAGCTTCTTCAGTTTTACCTTTTTCAACTAAAATCAAAGCTATATTCTTGTAGATTTCTCCTCTTTTTGATGGAATTACTTCTGTTCTAGGTTTTTCATGAGTACCTAATTTCACCATTCTGTCTCTTTCTTGAGCTGTTGTAAAAAGATCTTCTTCGTTCGTTAATTTATTAACTGCAAAATAACTCGTACCAATACCAGAATAGTTTAGTATTTTCAAATCATCATACAATTTGAGAGCCGTATCATATTCTTTTGCATTTACATAAGTAGAAGCAGCGTAATATAAATTTATAGTATCTTTTTTATCTAACAAATACGCATCATATAATTTTTTAGCACTATCAGCTTGCTTATCTACTTTTGAATCAGCAATGGCAGCATTAATTAATTTAAATTTTATGTCGGTAATTGAAGTTGCTGCCTGAGTTGAGAATTTTACTTTCCCAGAAGTTTTTTCTATAGCAATTAAATCTTGATACGCTTTTGCTGCCAGTGAAAGATTTGAATTAGCATCAATATTCTTGTTAGCTAAATCTAGTAAAGCATTGCCTTTTACAAAGAAAAATTGCGCTTTTTCAGCCTCAGTTGCATTTACTATCAAAGATTCTGCACCCATTAAAATGGTAACAGCTTCTTGTGACTTTCCACCTTTCAATGCTTTCTCCGCTGCTTTAATTTGATCTTTTTGAGCAAAAGTAGCAACTGATATCAATAACGCTGATGCTAGTAATACATATTTACTTTTCATATATTCTATTTTAGTTTAATAATTATTCTTCTTTTTATATTTCTAATTTTAAGCTTCTTCATCTGAATCATCTTCTTCAGTCTCCTCATCAAGGTCTTCTGCTTCTTCAGAATCGTCGTCATCGTCATCATCTTCAATTCCTTCATCTTCTAGAATTTCTAGAACAGGCTTCACTCTTTCGATAGCTTCAGATTCAACAATATTTCCTTCTTCATCAACCACCACTTCTGCCACATCGTCTTTCATTACTTTTGTAACTGCAGCAATAGAATCATTCCCTTTGATATTGATCAGTTTAACTCCTTGTGTTGCACGACCCATAACTCTCAAATCTTCGACTGCCATTCTGATAGTCAATCCAGATTTATTGATAATCATCAAATCATCTGCATCTGTAACTGAATTTATAGAAATCAACTTACCCGTTTTTTCCGTAATATTTAAGGTTTTTACTCCTTTACCACCACGATTTGTAATTCTATATTCATCAAGGCTTGAACGTTTTCCGTAACCGTTTTCGGCAACAA
Organism: Flavobacterium amylolyticum; assembly: GCF_048284335.1. Classification (NCBI taxonomy): domain Bacteria; kingdom Pseudomonadati; phylum Bacteroidota; class Flavobacteriia; order Flavobacteriales; family Flavobacteriaceae; genus Flavobacterium; species Flavobacterium amylolyticum. The sequence continues at coordinate 93,663 of NZ_JBLVPG010000002.1, read as the reverse complement.
CTAAAATTTCGCTGCTCATATCATTTACAGTAACCATGCCAATAACTTCATCCGTATCATCCTTAAGGGTAATCCCACGAACTCCAGAGGCTGTTCTTCCCATAGGACGCGTTTTTGTTTCTTCAAAACGAACTAATTTACCAGATTTTACGGCTAAAATAATTTGGCTTTCTCCGTTAGTTAATTTTGCTTCCAGTAATTCATCTCCTTCTTTGATCGTTATTGCCGCTACACCATTTACTCTGGGTTTAGAATATTTCTCTAAAGACGTTTTCTTGACCTGACCTTTTTTAGTCACCATAATAAGGTTATGGCTGTTGATGTACTCTTTGTCTTTTAAATCCTGAGTACAAATAAATGCTTTTACTTTATCGTCACTTTCAATATTAACAAGATTCTGAATTGCTCTACCTTTAGCTGTTTTACTTCCTTCTGGTATTTCATAAACACGCATCCAGAAACATTTTCCTTTTTGGGTAAAGAACATCATGTATTGGTGATTCGTTGCCACAAACATGTGTTCTAAGAAATCCTGGTCTCTTGTACCAGCACTTTTTTGTCCAACTCCACCTCTATTCTGAGTTTTGTATTCGGTAAGATTAGTACGTTTTATATAACCCGCATGAGAAATGGTAATCACCACATTCTCATCGGCAATTAAATCTTCAATACTTACATCTCCTCCTGAATATTCAATTACAGAACGACGCTCATCTCCATATTTATCTCGAATTTCAGTCAGTTCTTCTTTAATCAAAGCAATTCTCAGGTTTACATCTGCTAGTAAAGCTTTCAAATGCTCGATTAACTTCATGATTTCATCGTATTCAGTTCTTAACTTGTCTTGTTCCAGACCTGTCAATTGTCTCAAACGCATTTCTACAATGGCACGAGATTGAATATCCGATAATTTGAATCTTTCAATTAATCTTTCTCTGGCTTCTTCGGTACTTTTTGAGGCTTTAATTAAAGCAATTACTTCGTCAATATTGTCCGAGGCAATAATTAAACCTTCCAAAATATGTGCTCTTGCTTCCGCTTTTTTTAATTCAAATTGCGTTCTGCGAGTCACTACATCATGACGGTGTTCAATAAAATAGTGAATCAGATCTTTTAGATTCAACATTTGCGGACGCCCATTTACAATGGCAATATTGTTTACACTAAATGAAGATTGTAATTGCGTAAATTTATAGAGTGTATTTAAAACTACATTTGGCGTAGCATCACGTTTCAATATATAAACGATACGCATCCCGTTTCTATCCGATTCATCTCGGATATTAGCAATACCCTCTATTTTTTTATCATTTACCAAATCAGCAGTACGTTTAATCATGTCTGCCTTATTGACTTGATACGGAATTTCAGTAACGATGATACACTCGCGACCATCCACTTCTTCAAAACCAACTTTAGCACGCATTACAATACGCCCTCTACCAGTTTTGAATGCTTCGCGAACCCCTTCATATCCATATATTATACCTCCAGTAGGAAAATCTGGGGCTTTGATATGGTTCATTAACTCATCAATCTCTATGTCATTATTATCCATGAAAGCCAATGTACCGTTAATCACCTCAGTTAAGTTGTGAGGAGGCATATTGGTTGCCATACCTACTGCAATTCCTGTTGCCCCATTTATTAATAAGGTAGGAACACGAGTCGGCATGACTGTTGGCTCTTCAAGCGTATCATCAAAATTTAATTTAAAATCAACTGTCTCTTTATCGATATCTGCCAAAATTTCTTCCGAAATCTTGCGCATTCTAGCCTCTGTGTAACGCATCGCTGCAGGACTATCTCCATCTACCGATCCAAAATTACCCTGACCATCAATCAATAAATAACGCATGCTCCATTCTTGAGCCATACGAACCATGGCATCATAAACGGAAGTATCACCATGAGGATGGTATTTACCAAGAACTTCTCCGACAATTCTTGCTGATTTTTTGTGGGCTGATCTTGAGTTAACACCCAAATCATGCATACCAAATAGTACTCTTCGATGTACTGGTTTCAAGCCATCTCTAACATCTGGAAGTGCTCTTGATACAATTACCGACATCGAATAATCGATGTAAGCTGTTTTCATTTCATCTTCTATGTTAATGGGAATTAACTTTTCTCCTTCAGACATAAGTTGTTATATTAAATAATTATATTAGTTTCAAAACGTGCCAATATACGATTTTTTGATTTTTTTTTATCTATTTGACTCTAGTTATTTCAACGATTTATTAACAAATTTTTCCGCTCTTTTAGTTAATAATTTAAGTAAAATTTAACTTCATTATTACTATTATTTTTGTCTATTAGCTGACACTACTACTTATAGGAATGGTTTTTGTTTTTAAATTACTAATTCACTAAATTTACGATATCAAATATATATTATGGATGATAATTTTTCACCAAGAGTAAAAGACGTTATCACTTACAGCAAAGAAGAAGCTTTGCGGTTAGGTCATGACTTTATAGGAACAGAACACTTAATGCTGGGCATTTTAAGAGACGGTAACGGAAAGGCTATTCAAATATTGAACAACCTCGCTGTTGACCTAGACCACTTACGCAGAAAAGTGGAAATTTTAAGTCCGGCAAGCCCAAGCCTGGAAGTAAATGTTGAAAAGAAAAACTTACACTTGACCCGACAAGCGGAACGAGCCTTAAAAACAACTTTTCTTGAAGCTAAAGTATTTCAAAGTACATCCATTAGTACTGCACACTTATTGTTGTGCATTTTACGAAACGAAAACGATCCTACAACCAAGCTATTGAATAAATTGAAAATTGATTATGATGTAGCTAAAGAACAATACCTAAACATGACTCCAAACGAAGAAGATTTTATAGAGAATTTGCCACGAAATGAATCGTACAATGACGATTCAGGACAAGATGACAGTCTAAAAGAAGGGACTTTTAATAATCCTGCTAATAAATCCAACAAAAAATCTAAAACACCTGTTTTAGATAATTTTGGAAGGGATTTAACAGAAATGGCTGAAGAAGGAAAACTAGACCCCGTTGTGGGACGTGAAAAAGAAATTGAACGCGTTTCTCAAATTTTGAGTCGTCGTAAAAAGAATAACCCATTACTTATAGGGGAACCTGGAGTGGGAAAATCAGCAATTGCTGAAGGCTTAGCTTTGCGAATTATTCAGAAAAAAGTATCACGCACTTTATTCAATAAACGTGTAGTAACTTTAGATTTAGCCAGTCTTGTTGCTGGAACAAAATACCGCGGACAATTTGAAGAGCGCATGAAAGCAGTTATGAACGAACTAGAAAAAAATGATGATATCATTCTTTTTATAGATGAAATTCATACTATAGTAGGTGCTGGTGGTGCTACAGGATCACTAGACGCTTCTAATATGTTCAAACCTGCATTGGCCCGAGGAGAGATTCAATGTATTGGTGCAACCACATTAGACGAGTACAGACAATACATAGAAAAAGATGGAGCATTAGAGAGACGTTTTCAAAAGATAATTGTGGAACCTACATCTGTTTCTGAAACAATTACTATTCTGAATAATATCAAAAACAAATACGAAGACCATCACAATGTTACCTACACACAAGAAGCAATCGAAGCGTGTGTGAAATTAACAGATAGATATATGTCGGAACGTTTTTTACCGGATAAAGCTATTGATGCTTTAGACGAAGCAGGTTCTAGAGTTCACATCACCAATATTGAAGTTCCAAAACAAATTCTAGATTTAGAACGTCAATTAGAAGATGTTCGAGAACTGAAAAATGTTGTGGTAAAAAAACAAAAATACGAAGAGGCCGCTAAACTTCGTGATGACGAAAAACGCATTGAAAAAGATTTAGCAATTGCCCAAGAACAATGGGAAGAGGATGCAAAAAATAACCGAATTGAAGTTACGGAAGACAATGTTGCTGATGTAGTTTCTATGATGAGTGGAATACCTGTAAATCGTATTGCTCAAACCGAAAGTAATAAGCTCGCTAAATTACCAGAACTGATTGAAGGAAAAGTAATTGGACAAAGAGAAGCCGTAATGAAAATAGCGCGTTCGATACAAAGAAATCGTGCTGGGTTGAAAGATCCGAACCGTCCAATTGGTTCTTTTATTTTCTTAGGACAAACCGGAGTTGGTAAAACCCAATTAGCTAAAGTATTGGCTAAAGAATTATTCGATTCTGAAGATGCATTAATTCGCATTGACATGAGTGAATACATGGAGAAATTTGCAATCTCTCGATTAGTTGGAGCACCTCCAGGTTATGTAGGATATGAAGAAGGTGGCCAATTAACAGAGAAAGTGAGAAGAAAACCCTATTGTGTAGTCCTACTAGATGAAATTGAAAAAGCGCATCCTGATGTTTTCAATATGTTACTGCAAGTTTTAGATGATGGTTATTTGACAGACAGTTTAGGCCGAAAAATTGATTTCAAAAACACAATAATTATCATGACTTCTAATGTTGGAGCCAGACAATTAAAAGATTTTGGACAAGGAGTAGGTTTTGGAACTGCTGCCAAAGTGGCTCAAGCAGATGACAATTCAAAAAGCATTATTGAAAACGCATTGAAAAAAACTTTTGCTCCTGAATTCCTTAACCGAATTGATGATGTCATTGTGTTTAATGCTTTAGAAAAACATGATATTGATTTGATTATTGAAATCGAATTGAAAAAATTATTCGCACGTGTTGCTGAATTAGGCTATCAGTTGAATCTTTCTGACAAAGCAAAAGCATTTATTGCTGAGAAAGGTTTTGATAGACAATTTGGCGCAAGACCATTAAAAAGAGCGATTCAGAAATATGTAGAAGACGCCCTTGCCGAAGAGATTATTACTTCGAAAATCACTATTGGTGACGAAATTTTTATGGATATTGAAGAAGGCTCACAAGAGTTAACGGTAGAAATTCATAAGGCTGGAGAACCTACAAATCCATAAATTTACAAGCAACTATAGTAAAATAAACCCGTTACGTTTTTATAACATAACGGGTTTATTCTTTACAGTAAACACACTTTTTTTGAAAACAAATATTTACATTTGGTCTTTATAAAAAAGGTTAATTAAAATTAATTTATGTCAGATAACAAAGTTATTTTAGGTAGTGAAGAATGGTGTTCTTTTCCAGAATTAGGAATTCCTACTATCAAAGCCCGAGTGGATTCCGGTGCAAAAACATCTGCTTTACATGCTATAAACATTGCTCCATTTATTAAAAATGAAAGCAACTGGGTAAAATTTGACATTAACCCAATACAAAATAATTTAAAAACGGTAATTCATTGTGAAGCGCCTTTAATCGACAAACGCATTGTTAAAAGTTCCAGTGGTTTCAGAGAACAACGTTATGTTATTCAAACTAACCTACAAATAGGAAGCTCTAAGTGGCCTATTGAAATGACGTTGACCAATCGAGATTCTATGGGGTTTCGAATGCTTTTAGGCCGCGAAGCCATGAGCGGAAGAGTACTTGTAGATCCAGAACAAAAATATCTCTTGGGACAACCCACTTCTGATATTTTAAAAGAGCTGTATAAGAATTCAGAAAAAGCGAGCTCTGGTTTACGTATTGGTCTTTTAGCCAGCAATCCTGAATTGTACAGCAACAAGCGTATTATGGAGGCGGGAGAAATGCGGGGTCACGAAATGCATTTTTTAAATATTAAGGAATGCTACATGAAACTGGATGCAAAGACACCAGAAATACATTATCGTGGCGGTAAAATACTAAATCAATTTGATGCCATTATACCAAGAATAAGACCTAGTATTACTTTTTACGGTTGTGCTTTGACCAGACAATTTGAAGCATTAAATGTATTTTGTTTAAATTCATCTACCTCAATTACACAATCTCGAGACAAATTATATTCCTTACAATTGCTTTTGCATAGCGGCATCGATATCCCTACTACGGGCTTTGCAAATTCTCCATTGGACACTGATGACTTGATAAAAATGGTTGGGGGCTCTCCTTTAATTGTAAAATTACTGGAAGGAACCCAAGGAAAAGGAGTAGTACTGGCGGAAACAAAAAAAGCTGCGGAAAGCGTTATAAATGCATTCAAAAGTTTGAATGCCAACATATTAGTACAAGAATTCATAAAAGAAGCGAATGGCAAAGACATTCGTTGTTTTGTAATTGATGGAAAAGTAGTTGCAGCCATTCAGCGTGAAGCAATGCCCGGAGAATTTAGAGCCAACATCCATCTTGGAGGAACGGCATCTATTATAAAAGTAACTCCCGAAGAAAAGCGTATTGCCATAAAAGCGACCAAAGCAATGGATCTTAAAGTCGCAGGAGTTGACATTATCCGTTCTGCTAAAGGACCATTATTATTAGAAGTAAATTCTTCACCCGGCTTAGAAGGGATTGAAGGTGCCACCAATAAAGATATTGCTGGAGAAATGATAAAAGCCATTGAGAAGAATTTTAAACTAAAATAATGACCAGTGATCACTCCTATTTTTTGTTAGTGGCAAAAATTTGTACTTTAAACTTTATTCAGAAAAAAAGTGAACGAATATCTTGATATAATTCTTCGAAGTACTGCTGTTTATTTTTTTATGGTTATCGCCTTACGTATTTTTGGCAAAAAAGAACTATCTCAACTGAACACAGCTGACGTAATACTGATATTGCTGATAAGCAATTCTGTTCAAAATGCAATGGTAGGCAATAATACCAGTCTTTATGGAGGTATAGCTGCGGCAACTGTATTGTTTACCATCAATTTTATTTTAAAAAAATTGATGTACAAATACAAGAAATTTGGTGCTTTTATGCAAGAAAAACCAGAGATTCTAATTCATAATGGCACATTGGATTTTAAAGTATTAAGCAAATTAAATATTTCTTCGGATGAATTAAAAGAAGCTATGCGGGAACATGGCATTGAATATTTTAAAGATGTGAAATTAGCAATGTTAGAAATAGATGGAAATATCAGTATTATATCCGGTGACAATAGTCTTCGTCAAACCCATTACAAGCGCAGACACAATCACAAAAATTTAGACGGAATAAACTAGATAAAGTCACTATAAAAAGATTAAGTATAGTACCAATCCAACCGTTAAATAATTATGCTCGATTCTTTCAAAACCTATTTTCAATCCAAAACTAATATAACAGACGAACAATTTCTTTCAATTACTGGTACATTGGAATCCAAAAAAGTAGAAAAAGGGTCCATCCTACTGCATCAGAGCGCTATTTGTCATCATTCGTTTTTTGTATCCAAAGGATTATTGCGTTCGTACACCATTGACGAAACCGGAAAAAAGCATATCATTCAATTTGCGCCTGAGAATTGGATTATTTCCGATAGAAGCAGTTCATATTTCAATGAGCCTTCTGAATTGTTTATTGATGCCATTGAAGATACTGAAATTGTATTTATCGACAAAAAATTCATTAATGCCGCAGCTGAAATCAGCATTTCCTTTCGAGAACAGGATAATATTGCTTTACACAATCACATTCGCCAACTTCAAAAAAGAGTAAATCTTTTACTAGGAGCAACAGCTGAGCAACGCTATATGGATTTTATAACTATTTACCCAAGTCTAACAGTACGCATCCCACAGTGGATGATTGCCTCCTATTTAGGAATTACACCCGAAACATTGAGTAGGGTGCGCAAGGAATTGGCGAAGAGAAATTTTAAGCCTTATTAGTTTTCCAAATTCATTACTTATCCTACATCAAGGCACTTGAATTTAATTTATAATAAATTTGTATTGATATTAATAGAAGACATCCAAATGAAAACAAAAAACATTGAATTAGTATTGGCTCCACCTCCACCACACATGGTCGGTGACGGATTTAGAGTACACAATTTTATCCCAAGTGGCCCTGGTTTAGACATGAAAAGAATGAGTCCATTTATTATGATGGATTATAATTCTAAATTTTACTTTCCGCCAACGGACCAACCCAGAGGCGTTAGTGTTCATCCTCACAGAGGTTTTGAAACCGTTACAATTGCCTACAAAGGAAAAGTAGCACATCATGATAGTTCCGGAAATAGTGGTATCATTAGCGAAGGTGATGTACAATGGATGACTGCCGCCTCGGGAATATTACATAAAGAATACCATGAAGAAGAGTTCAGTAAAAATGGGGGTGATTTTCAAATGGTACAGCTTTGGATCAATCTTCCCGCAAAAGACAAAATGTCTACACCAAAATACCAGGGAATTACTAACGACCAAATCAACAAATTTAAGCTTCCTGAAAATGGAGGCGTAATTGAGGTTATAGCAGGACAATACGAAAATGTTAAAGGTACAGCCTCAACTTTTACACCAGTGCATTTACTAAATGCCAAATTGAATAATGGCGCAAAAGCGTTTTTCCATTTTCCGGAAAATTACAATACTGCTTTATTAGTAATCGAAGGAAGTATAAAAGTCAACAATACGGAACATATTTCTGGAGACCATTTTGCATTATTTGAAAATGATGGAGAAGAATTTACAATTGAAGCAATTGAAAACACAATAGTTCTAATTTTAAGTGGTGAACCAATTCAGGAATCTATTGCAGCACACGGTCCTTTTGTAATGAATACTCAGGCCGAAATCAGACAAGCATTTGAAGATGTGAATACCGGTAAATTTGGATATTTGGAAGAGTAATACGCTAAATTTATAGTTAAAAATAGAAAAAATCTCTAAATAAAATCATTACAAATTAACATTCGAACAATAGTAACTTTGCAGTTGGGCAATTGTTTGCCGTTTCGGAAAAATAATGGTTCCCCTTTACATTTTTTAAATACATGAAATCAAAAGGTAAGAGTGATTATGAAAATTTAGACACTCCATCACAACCACAAATTAAACTTTCTACCTTTACTTATTTGTTTGAAAGCAAGTTTTCTATTCAGGACAAAGTGTAAGCAAAAAATAACAATAAAAACAATGTAGGAAGTAAAGAAAAACAATCTTGAAATTGTATCCTACTATACTTTTCTAAAAGCGTATTTACTGAATCTAAAGATATAAAGGCTCTACAATTTTAAAAAAAATTAATTTTTTAGATCATAAAAAAACCATTCTTAAATAGAATGGTTTTTTTATGCTTCTTAATAACTTCTAAATAAAAATACTAAAAATATAGTAAATTATTGCTGCCAAAATTGCCGATATTGGAATTGTTAAAACCCAAGCCCATAATAAACTTACGGTCATCCCCCATCGAACTGCAGATACTCTTTTAGTAAGTCCTACTCCAATTATAGATCCTGTAATAGTATGTGTTGTACTTACAGGCACTTTAAAATGTTCTGTAAAATATAGTGTTAATGCGCCGGCGGTTTCTGCGGCAACCCCTTCAAAAGAAGTCACTTTTGTAATTTTAGATCCCATTGTTTTGACGATCTTCCAACCGCCACTTAATGTTCCTGCGGCAATAGCAGAATAGCAAGCCAAAGGGATCCAAGTAGGCATTTTAAAAGCACCCTCATCATTTGGAAGAACAACGTCTAGCCAACTAGGTAAACTTTCTTGCGCTACCCCGCTGGTATGAATGTATACCGCTACTGCTGCTGCAATGATACCCATTACTTTTTGAGAATCGTTCCCACCATGACCTAAACTAAAGGCTGCAGACGATAATAGTTGCATTTTTTTTAACCATGCAGTAGCTTGAGTTAAATTTAAACTACTAAAAATCAAACAAAAAAAGCTTATTGAAAGAATAATAAAGGCAACCAAAAACCATTTAATATTGTGTGCTTCAAAAGCAACGCTCCAGAAATGAGAATCAAAACGAGGTTTCACAATTTCATTGTAGTAAACCATTTGACTTTCTACGAACCAAATCGTCAAAATCATTAAAGAAGCTGTAAAAATTTTTGGATAAATACTCTTTTTGGACGCATTAAGCAGCCAAATCGAAATCAAATAAGACATTAAAGCACCTAACAATGGAGCCAATATAATAAAAGCAATAATAATTAAAACACCTGTTGGCATCCCTCCATCACTTCCTACTTTGTACCAAGAAACTACACCAAAACCAGCGTGAGCTATCGCTGCACCAGCAAAACCGCCTATGAGTGTATGAGAAGAACTGGAAGGTATTCCTTGCCACCAAGTAAATAAATTCCAAATAATAGCCGCAATTACACCAGCCAGAATAACAACCAAGTTGATATCCATGGTGTTAGCCGTTTTTGCAACTGTATCTGCTACACCAAAACCAAAAACCCAATAGGCCAAAAAGTTAAAAAAAGCAGCCCAAACCACTGCTTGAAAAGGACTTAAAACTTTTGTGGCAACAACGGTTGCAATAGCATTAGCCGCATCATGAAAACCATTAATGTAATCAAAAATTAAGGCCAGGACTATAATAACAATAAGTAAAGTAAATTCCATAATTATAATTTCAGAATAAAACCGATTGAATTAAGAATGTTTAACAGCAATTGATTCTAAAACACTCGCTACACTTTTACATTTATCCGCAGCAGTTTCTAAAACTGACAATACTTCTTTGTACTTTATAATGTTTTTAGCATCCGTTTCATTTTCAAATAGATCCAGAACTGCTTTATCATAAACATTATCTGATTTATTTTCTAATTTGTTGATTCTGACACATGCGTCGGTGATATTTTTTATTTTTTTCAAATCCCTTAATTCTTTCACAGCAACATCAATATTTTGACAGGCTTCAAGATTGATTTCGGTTAATTTACGTATTGATTTTGTAATTTTATCAACTTGATATAATCTCATTCTGCTTGCTGCACCATGAAGATTATCCGCCACATTATCAATAGAAGTAATTAAAGAATGTATATCTTCTCTATCAAATGGAGTAATAAAATTTCTACTCAATTCAAGACTCGTTTGACGGGTTATATCCTCTCCTTTTTGCTCTAGGGTATCAATTTTTTGAAAAAGATCCTCACGTTCCTTCAAAGGAAGATTTACAGCTTCGTGCAGGTTTGTCGCTATTTCAATTAAATTGCTAGATGCTTGTTCAAAAAGTGGAAAAAACTTTTTATCTTTAGGAACCAAAAATTGGAAAAAATTATTTATGTTCATTTCATTAAAATTTAGTTTGGCAAAATTACTTGATTATTAACGGCTAATGTTAAGCTAATATTAACAAATCACTCTCTATTTGAAAAGTATTTAAAAACAAAACCGTCTTCTCAATATCATAATGCAAAATCCGATCTTCTTTGATTAATGGAACATCTTTGCGATACGCTCCTAAAAACATTTTAATAAAATCACTGGATAATAATGGTTTTCTGTATTCGATTGCTTGTGAGGCGTTCATCAACTCAATCGCTAAAATTCGCTCTAAATTATCTAAAACTCGCAAAGCTTTTGTTGCGGCATTTGCTCCCATGCTCACATGATCTTCTTGTCCGTTACTAGATACAATACTATCAATGCTCGCAGGAGTTGCTAATTGTTTGTTTTGACTTGCAATACTAGCTGCTGTATATTGCGGAATCATCAACCCGGAATTCAATCCTGGATTATCTACCAAGAAAGCCGGAAGACTTCTGGAGCCCGAAATCAGCTGATAGGTCCTTCTTTCGGAAATACTCCCTAATTCTGCCAAAGCAATTGCCATAAAATCTAAGGCTAAAGCCAAAGGCTGTCCGTGAAAATTTCCTCCTGAAATGATTTGATCACTTTCAATAAATATATTGGGATTGTCGGTAACTGAATTGATTTCTGTCTTAAACACTTTTCTTACATATTCGATTGCATCTTTTGAAGCACCATGCACTTGTGGCATACATCGAAAAGAATAAGGATCTTGAACGTGCGTTTTGGGCTGTTCGATAATTTCGCTACCGTCCAGAAAGCCTTTAATGCGGTTTGCAGTTACAATTTGACCTTTATGAGGTCTAATAAAATGTATTAATTCATTAAAAGGCTCTATTCTTCCATCAAACCCTTCAAGGGAAATTGTTCCTATTAAATCAGCCAAATAAGAAAATTTGCTGACTTTCATTAAGATATGTACTCCATAGGCACTCATAAACTGTGTTCCGTTTAATAAGGCCAATCCTTCCTTAGATTGTAACACTATTGGTTCCCAATCAAAATGCTTTAAAACGTCACTAGAATGCACTTTCTTTCCTTCAAAATAAACCTCTCCTTCCCCTAACAATGGTAACGATAAATGAGCCAAAGGCGCTAGATCTCCTGAAGCCCCAAGCGAACCTTGTGTATAAACTACGGGCAGAATATCATTATTATAAAACGCAATCAAGCGCTCTACCGTTTGTAATTGAATTCCGGAATAACCATAACTTAATGATTGAATTTTTAGCAATAACATCAGTTTCACAATCTGGGCAGGTACTTCATCACCTGTTCCGCACGAATGCGATTTTACTAAATTTTCCTGTAATTTTGATAAATTTTCGCTAGATATCTTAACATTACAAAGCGATCCAAAACCTGTATTTATACCATAAATGGGATCCGAATGCGAAGCCAATTTTTTGTTTAAATAATCACGACATTTCTCAATATTAATTTTTGCTTCTTCAGACAGTGCCAAAGATTTATGATGCGAAACAATTTCTTCTAATGCTTCAAGGCTAAGTAATTCAGTACTAATATAATGTATGTTATCCATTTTGATCGTGTTTAAAAAGTAAAAATGAATAAATCTTTATAAATACGCAACATTTATTGATAATAATTTAAACTTTACAGTTAAACAAAACCTAATAATAAATTTCATGTAAATATTCACATGGGACCTAGAATAGCTATAATTTTAATTGCTCCCTTTTTTCTTCTTTAAAATATTATACAAACCTTCACCTTTTAAATATAGACAAGTTCAGCCTAATTTGAATGCAACACAAGCATCAATTGAATCAATTGACTAAAATAAAACTATATTTGAATTATATTCAACCTTTGTAAAAAGAACTAAATTATACGAATAACTCCATTACGCACATCATAAATCACTCAATATTTAATTATCCGCAAATAGCACTTATAATTTTAAAATATTCGCAAAAACACAATTAAACCTCTAGTTTTTTGCGAAAAACTGTACTTTTGGATTATCAAAATGGTAAACAATAAAACAACATATCACTCTTCGATAACAACTCAAATTTGGGTTGATACTGCTGTTAAGTCTACTACTACTTCTACTACCCCATTGGGGTAAACCTTTCACATATAATCCTAATTATCTATTTTTTCTGAAGAAAGAAAGTTCTTGGGTGTATAACAAACGGTTGTTTTTTCAGAAAAACAACACATACAATTAAATTGTCAGCCTGTCACAAATAAAAAATGGCGATTCCCTATTACATAAAAAACAAATAACTTCGTATGAAAGTATTAAAATTTGGCGGAACTTCGGTTGCCAATGCACAAAACATAAAACTAGTTTTAGCTATTATTAGCCATAAAGCACAAGAAGAAAAATTAATAGTTGTGGTTTCTGCTTTCAGTAAAGTTACTGATTTACTCCAAATTGCATCCCAAAAAGCAGCAGCTGGAGATGAAGGCTTTAAAGATATTCTTGCCGATATAGAGAAAAAACATTTAGACGCTCTCAAAGAACTTATTCCCATAAACCAACAAAGTAGCCTTTTGAGCCATATCAAAAGAATTATCAATCATTTGGAAACCTTATTGGATGGATGTTATCTTTTAGGAGAGTTATCAACCAGAACTTCCGATACAATTTTAAGTTTTGGCGAATTATTGTCGTCCTATATTATTGCCGAGGCGTTAAAACAAAATCTAAAAAACTGTAGTTATAAAGACAGTCGCGAACTGATAAAAACCAACAATCGTTTTGGAAAAGCTGTGGTTAATTTTGACATTTCTAATAAATTAATCATTGATTTTTTTGCTTCAAATGAAAATCAGGTAGTGGTCATGCCCGGATTTATTGCTGCCTCCTTGGACGGTATTAATACCACTTTAGGTCGCGGTGGATCCGATTATACTGCAGCCATTATTGCTGGAGCAATGCATGCAAATGACTTGGAAATATGGACAGACGTCAACGGAATGTTTACAGCCAATCCAAAAATTGTAAAACAAGCGCAACCCATTGCGTTTATTTCCTATCAGGAAGCGATGGAGTTATCCCATTTTGGTGCCAAGGTTTTATATCCGCCAACGATTCAACCGGTTTTGAAAAAAAATATTCCAATCTTAATCAAAAACACTTTTGAACCTGGAGCCGTAGGAACATATATTTCAAATCAAGAAATAGTCCAATCTAATCCTATAAAAGGAATTAGCCATATTGATCACATTACATTGATTACGCTTGAAGGATCAGGAATGATTGGAGTTTCCGGTTCATCTAAAAGGCTTTTTGAGGTATTATCACATAAAAATATTAATGTGATTTTTATTACTCAAGCCTCATCTGAACATTCAATTTGTATCGGAATTCTAAATTCAGATGCAAATGTAGCCGAAGATGCAATTAACAAAGCTTTTGAAGTGGAAATTTTACAAAATAAAATAGAACTTTGTATTGTTGAAAAAAACCTTTGTATCATTGCTTTGGTTGGCGAAAATATGAAAAATCATCAAGGTTTAAGCGGTCGAATGTTTAGTACTTTGGGCAAAAATAACGTGAACATCCGTGCGATTGCTCAGGGAGCTTCCGAAAGAAATATTTCGGCAGTAATCAATGAAAGAGATGTAAAGAAAGCATTGAATTCATTACATGAAAACTTTTTCGAAGAAAACACCAAACAATTGAATCTATTTGTGATGGGCGTTGGAAACGTGGGGGAGAAATTCATTGAACAAATTCACCAACAAAAAAAATTCCTAAAAGACAATCTAAAAATAAACCTACGTGTCATTGCTTTGTCAAACTCTAGGAAAATGTATTTCGACGAAGATGGAATTTCTCTTAAAGATTGGCAATTTGCATTAGAAACTGGGGAACCCGCAGATAAAGAAAAATTTATTTCTAATGTAAAAGAACTCAATCTTCGCAATAGTATTTTTGTCGATATCACTGCAAATGAAAGCGTATCGAAAACGTACGAGCAGTACTTAAAACGAAACATTGCCGTAGTAACTTGCAACAAAATCGCTTGCGCCTCCGAGTACGACAATTATAAAAACCTTAAAAAATTATCCAGACAATTCAATGCACCTTTTCTTTTTGAAACTAATGTTGGAGCTGGGTTACCAATCATAGATACGTTAAAAAATCTTGTTGCCTCAGGAGACAAGGTCAATAAAATACAAGCTGTTTTATCTGGAAGCCTAAATTTTATTTTTAATAATTTTGATAAAAACACTACTTTTCATGACGTTGTTAAAGAAGCTGGTGTACAAGGATTTACAGAGCCGGACCCTAAGATTGATTTGAGTGGAATTGATGTAGCAAGAAAGATATTAATTCTGATACGAGAAAGCGGTTACAAAATGGAAATTGACGAAATAACTAACGAATCGTTCTTACCAGCAGAATGTTTAAATACGACCTCAAATGAAGCTTTTTTTGAATCCTTATTGAAGCATGAGCCCCATTTTGAAACTATTTATAACGAAGCATCAAGTAACGATTCTCGATTAAAATATGTAGCGCAATTCGAAAACGGAAAAGCAAATGTTGGTCTACGATTCATCCCGAAAGACCATCCTTTTTACAATCTGGAAGGAAAAGATAATATCGTACTATTCTTTACAGATCGTTATCTAGACCAACCATTAATTATAAAAGGAGCCGGTGCAGGAGCTGCAGTTACCGCATCGGGTATATTTGCTGATGTGATTAGAATTGGAAACATATAAATAAGTAGTAAAGTCGAATGTTGTAAAGTCTAAAAGGAGCCTCTTGATTTTATATTCATTCCAAAGACTTTACCACTCTATGACTTTAGACTTTAAGACTCGTATTATGAATGAAATAAAAATATTTTGCCCAGCCACAATCGCTAATCTTTCCTGTGGATTTGATGTCCTTGGACTGTGCTTAGAAACTGCGGGTGACGAAATGATTATCCGAAAATCAGATAAAAAAGGGATTCGCATCACTAAAATTGTAGGTGCAGACTTGCCCTTAGAAACTAAAAAAAATGTAGCTGGCGTATCTGCTTTGGCAATGCTAGAAGCGATAGAAACCGACTTTGGGTTCGAAATTGAAATTTACAAACACATCAAAGCAGGTAGCGGAATTGGTAGCAGTGCCGCAAGTTCAGCTGGTGCTGTTTTTGGAATCAATGAATTACTGGGACGCCCATTTACAAGAAAAGAATTAGTACAATTTGCAATGCAAGGTGAAAAACTAGCCAGCGGAAATGCACATGCTGATAACGTGGCTCCAGCCCTTTTAGGCGGATTTACGTTGGTAAGAAGTTATAATCCTTTGGATATTATCAAAATTGAAAGTCCATCTGAATTGTATGCTACTGTAGTACATCCTCAAATTGAGTTGAAAACCTCGGATGCTCGTTCCGTATTAAAGCAAACTGTTTCCTTGAAAAGTGCGATTGTGCAATGGGGAAATGTGGGGGGATTAATTGCTGGTCTTTACACTAAAGATTACGAATTAATCGGGCGCTCGTTGCATGACGAAATTGTCGAACCGTTGCGCAGTGTCTTGATTCCCGGATTTGATTTAATCAAGCATACGGCATTAGCAAACGGAGCCTTAGGTTCCGGGATTTCGGGTTCAGGCCCTTCAATTTTTGCGCTAAGCAAAGGAAGAGAAACTGCTGATAAGATCGCAAAAGCTATGAGTGTAGTATACGATTCAATGAATTTACCATACGAAATTCACGTTTCTAAGGTAAATGATGAAGGAATGAAAATAATATAATTCCTTGATCAGAGAAGGGGAAATAAAAAGAAATAAAAATAGTAATTTTAAAATTACAATAAACACGTTCTAAATCCAGTTTCGTCTCCCTTCCCTTTGGGAAGGGTTAGGTTGGGGATTCTAAAATTAATATAACTAATGAAATATTACAGTTTAAACCATAACGCACCCAAAGTTTCTTTCCGAGAAGCCGTAATCCAGGGATTAGCAACTGATAAAGGATTGTATTTTCCAGAAACAATTACCCCTTTAACTTCTGTTTTTTTTGACACTATCGAAAATTTAAGTCATGAAGAAATCGCTTTTGAGGCAATCAAACAATTTGTGGGTAACGAAATCCCAGCAGACACTTTAAAACTAATCATTGCCGAAACGTTATGCTTTGATTTTCCTTTAATCGAAGTCGAAAAAGATATGTATTCCTTAGAATTGTTTCATGGTCCGACCATGGCTTTCAAAGATGTAGGCGCACGATTCATGTCACGTTGTCTGGGTTATTTCAATAAAGATAATAAAGATAGTAAAAACACAGTTCTCGTAGCTACCTCTGGAGATACAGGTGGTGCGGTAGCCAGTGGTTTCCTTGGCGTAAAAGGCGTTGAAGTAATTATCCTGTATCCTTCAGGAAAAGTAAGTGATATTCAAGAACGGCAATTGACCACATTAGGTCAAAATATTAAAGCACTTGAAGTAGATGGTGTTTTTGATGATTGTCAGGATATGGTGAAGAAAGCTTTTCTTGACGAAAGTTTAACACATAGAAATCTAACTTCGGCAAATTCAATTAATATTGCGCGCTGGTTGCCTCAGATGTTTTATTTTTTCTTTGCCTATAAGGCTTTAAAAAAGCAAAACAAAACATTTGTATTCTCTTGCCCAAGTGGTAATTTTGGAAATGTTTGTGCGGGAATCATTGCTAAAAAAATGGGATTGCCTATTGAACATATTGTAGCCGCTACAAATGTAAATGATACCGTACCACGATTTCTAGAAAACGGAATTTACGACCCTAAGCCTTCTATTGCCACTATTTCGAATGCGATGGATGTGGGAAATCCAAGTAATTTTATCCGAATTCAGGAAATGTATCAAAATGATGTAAAACAGTTCAAAAAAGATTTTTCTTCGTTTATGTTCTCTGATGAGGAAACTATTAATGCAATGAAAACCATATACGATATCGACGGTTACATCACAGAACCCCACGGAGCAATAGGTTATTTGGGATTACAAAAAGAATTACAAAACCATCCGAATGCAATTGGTATTTTCTTAGAAACTGCGCACCCTATTAAGTTTTTGGATACGGTAGAACCAATCTTAAACGTAAAATTGCCGATTCCTTCGCAAATTAAAAGTGTTTTAGGAAAGAGAAAAGTAAGCGTGAAAATTAAAAATTATCAGGAACTAAAAGCTTTTTTGGCGTAAAAATTCTCCTAAATTAACACTAGTATGATTTGATAAATTTTAAAGTAACAAGGTCAAAATAAGACTAAAAATTAAACCGCAGATTTAAAAATTAAATTCTTCCAAACGAAACAAATAATTCAGAAAGCTGACACGAAATTTTAGTATTTAAAGCCATTTTTAAGAATTGTAATTTTTGTCTACTGAAAAAATGACAAAATCCATTTCAACTGTTTGTTTATACTTAAATAAACCTATTAATAGAGTGACCATAAGAATGAGTTTTAGAATAACAAATAGTAATCTTGCCCATTTTAGTCTCCAATTTTAAATATATAATTATGAGTAATTTAGGGGTAACAAAAACAATAAATTTCGAGGCAAAAAAATAAAATTCCAGATCTGAAAATATTCTTTGAATATGATTTATATTATACCTAGTTTTGCACGAAAATTAAGTAGTATATCTTTAGGTCTTGTATGAATACAAAAATACAAACCACACAAAAAAATGACTAAGTATCTAATACCTTATTTGAATCTTATCTATAAAATTCAATGAATTAAAAATACTTCAAAAAACTACCTGATAAAGTAGCTTCCCATATCAACATAATTTATTAAAAGAAGGAGAAAAAAGTTTATGACGGATCATAGCATGAATGCTGTTAGTTTTGAAATTGAATTATTGGATAAGCACAAAGATTATAGGAATCAATATAAATCAAATGATTTGTATTGGGGCGTAGGAATCGAAAACGAATGTTATTTAGAGTTTGAAAATCATCGCGTGGTGGACAAACATTTTTTGCTAAACAGAGGACTTCGTGAAAAATATAGTGTAAATCATTTTAACAATTACAAAGAAAACATATTCAATACTTCATTACAAAAAATATTATCCGATAAAGAATACTATTTACCAGTGCTAATGAACTCCCATTCGTTTACAAAAACGGACATCAATAATCAGCATAAAACTTTTGACCCCATTGATAACGAACCAAATCCAGAATATTCAGGGGAAAGTATCTTTGAAATACTTCAAAAAAGCAATCCTTATTTTATAGATGAACTTCAAAAAGAATTCATTTTTGATGGTGATACTGTCGAGTTTGTTACGCAAAAATTTTACAAAACAGATGTTGATTCCGTTATTACTGAACTTGCTACAATTAAACAAGGCTTTATAAATAATTTACAAAATGCCTTTCAAAAAGATAAAATCTTTACGGAATATGGCGCTATAAAAATATGTTCTGAAAACCATCCCTTTGCTATATTTATTTCAAACAACACTAATTATTCTGTTTTTAATAATATGACCTATCATTTCAATTTAACTATTCCAACTGAGTTAAATAAGGAAGGTGAAATTAAAGACAAAATAGATTTTATAAAAAAACATCAGAGAGCTATTCGATTATTTCAATGGTTGAGCCCCTTGTTTATGATAAAATTTGGTTCATCCGATTATTTATCCCATCATGACAGCAGTGTCAATTTAACTAAAGCATCTCAAAGATGTGCTATGTCAAGATACATTGGGGTGGGTACATATGATACCAATGTAATGAAAACCGGGAAAATTGTTCAAATGAATTTTAATGAACACCCCATGCATGAGAATCCAATGTGGTGGGTGAATCGCTATTCTGAAATATCAGATTACGAAAAAATTGATAAAATTGGGCTTGATATCAATTTCCACAAGCACAAAAATCATGGCATTGAGTTTAGAATATTTGATTATTTCAACGAAAAATACTTACAAGAAGTTTTGAATTTTCTTGTTTTTATAATGGATCATGCCTTATTGAACGAAATCGAAAATCCAATTTGTGATTTGGAGTGGAATAACTTTGTCTATGAATCTATAATACATGGCAAAGAAACCTGTGTACCATCAAACCTTATTCTCCTTTTAGAAGACATGTTGTCTATTAAAATAGAATCTAATGATCCTATACTAATTTACGAACAAATATACAGCAGCTTACATGATACCTATTACAAAGAAGGTTTTTGCAGCTCTTTGTTAATTAAAAAATAAGTGACAAACACTATACTTCTTGTTGCCCTATGACAGCAAGAAGTACACTATTTAAAGGTTTTACTAGTCATGATAATAAAAAATAGCAGAGGCATATCCTTTTTCCTGCTCTTTATTGTTCCACCAATCTTTTCTTATTTCTGAAAAATAATTATAATTATCAGCGCCTGCTTGGGACTGTAATGGATAAATCACCTTGCCGTCTTTCCTGTAGGCCTTGTATGTATCAGTTTCTGGCACTACCACTACAATATGTCCCGATTTATTCAAAATTAGTCTTTTGGCACAAATGATACCTACTCCACCATTAGCATTTACTTTCTTTTGAAGTTCATCTACATCCTCAATCCTTACCCATCCAAACTCATTCCCAGATTGTATAAACCAATCATAAATGTAATTTGAATAAAAAGGCTTTACAGTATCATCAAAAACCAATGCAACTTCGTTCCCTTTCTCAAGCTGCGCAATTGCCTTATCAGTCCATCTGAGTCTGGGGATATATACCTTGGCAAAAAAACAATAGTCAAATGTGTAAATATTACAATAGGTATCCGAAGCATCTTTCTGATACCTGAAACTATTTGAAACATCCAGCGCCTTTATTATGTTTCCAATTGAAATCAACTTAGATTCCGTACTTGTTAAATCCCTAAAAGGGATGGAAGTATCATCAATAGGTTTGTACGTTTCTTCCTTATTGTTTAGACTTGCTTTAGCACTTAGTTCAAAATTAGGAATTTCAATATCTATACTTTTTACGTTGGTTTCAACAACGGCCTCGATATCTTTATAAAACACAAAACCCTCTTTTTCAGTATTTAAAAGTTTTACTTTCCACCAATCTGGTGTCGTTTTCTCAATTAATTTTACGGTATGCCTAAAAGGTATTTGTATTAAAATTTTGGAATTATTTTGCGTTGCCGGTAAATCTCTGAGATTTAATGACGGGGAAGTGACTCTATATTTCATACTAATCAGTTAATTATAAATGATTCTGGAGCCAAAATACTAAAAACAACCAAGAAAGTATCAAAGAAAACGATTATTTTTAGTGCTTTTTATTATTTTGAGGTTAAGTACTAATTGATTCCACAGTATTCTGAGACAACAAAAATTTTAACTAGGCATCTGTTTTTTCTTTAATAAATTCAAAACTCAATCCTACCAATGGATACTTATTTATTTGAATTGGTAGTAAGGGACTATCTTTTACTTATAAATAACTTACTTTTCCTGATATAATATAATTTATTTACTTTTCTAATTTTATTCTTGTATTTAGGTTACTACAATTTATAAATAATTTTTTAAGAAATGTATGGTACAAACAGAATGAAAAGTCAATAGTTTTAATGTTAAAAAAGCCAAAAATTTGGTTCTCAATTTAAACTGAAAAGTTACGTTCAGTTTTAACCGAAAATAGTGGTTAATTTACATTGGAACTGGGATTGTCAATTTGAAGGTTTTTCAAATATCAAATTTATTTTAATTATAATAAAAAAAAATTATTAGCCATTATAAATTTACCCTTTCACACACTAAATCAGCAACTTACAATATGCGAATGTTATAATAAAAAATAATAATTGTGTAAAAATCAAACCTTCATTTGTTCTCATCTTTGTATCGTTAAACTTAATTATCAATCTAAATACTAAAAAGATGAATACTGAAAAATCAATTAGCATAATAAATTCTCTTATTCAAATCAATAATGATAGAATTGAAGGTTATGAAACTGCTTCAAAAGAAGCGGATGAAACAGACTTAAAAACACTATTTTCTCATTTTACAGAAACCAGTTTAAAATGCAAAGCTGAACTTGTTGCTGAAGTAAAAAAATTAGGAGGAGAACCTAAAGAAGGAACTACAACTTCCGGTAAATTTTACAGAGTTTGGATGGACATCAAATCGGCAATTACAGGCAGCGATAGAAAAGCAATCATTAATTCTTGTGAATATGGAGAAGATGTAGCTGTTCAGACCTATCTAGATGCTTTGAAAGAAAGCGAGAACTTATCTCCAGATCAGGTCATGATGCTCAAGCAACAACATTTACTTATAAAAGCGGATCACGATAAAGTGAAGCACTTAAAAGATATCATGGAGTAAGTTACATCCTTCCGATCAGCAACAGTATTTATCTAAACCACTAAATAATATGTACATTTCTGGTTCCGCAAGTGTAAATGATATAAGTTTTTTAAAAAATTTTATAACATTTAGCATCAATAATCATAATATATTTGCTAAATAGTTATAACTTTAATAAAAAAAGAGATAATTATTTTGAAATGCATTTTTTAAATCAATTTGATTAAAAATTGATTTAAAAAAAGAAATATAAATCTTAAAAAAAAAATTATGAATCTTAAAAGAATCTTTGGAGCATTACTTACTGCTCTTGGAATAGGTGGTCTTATTTACACTGCAGTTATATTTGCAGGAACATCAGGTGAAACTAGAGATGTAAAATCGCTAATTATTTATGGTATCCTTGGAATTATTTTCTTTGTTTCTGGAATTAGCTTAGTTCGTACTACTAAAGACGAATCATAAATTTTAGTTCCGAAAAAGTTAGATTGCAAAACAATTTAAGTGCAATTCAAACGATTAGAAAAAATTTGCAACAATATGCTCTTTAGATTCTCTTTGCTTTTCTAGCAGAGAGAATTTATTTTATATACAATACAACCATCCTTTGCTTGCTAAATATTTAATATATAAAAATATTTAGCATTATATAATTGAAAATCAGGTATTTGTTACATAAATTATACTTAAATTTAATAATTATAATTTTATTGTAAAAAAAGTGAATTTAATAAATTCACTTTTCTATTTCTAAATTAATACTGCCTTTTATGAAATAAAAAAGAGCCCTGTTAATTAATCCATATTGGTAAGCTTTAATAAAATATTACATGTCATTGAAGCTCTAAAAAAATTACACTATTTAGGAATTGACGTTTATAATTATTCAAGACGATTTAATTCAACACTTTAATCGCTTTCAAGCGTATTAATTATTCGAAAATTAAGGTTTTTTATTAAGGAAGCATTGAATCAAATTACCTCAACAACTTTAAAAAAACTTACTGATTTTGAAGAGGATTTTCCATTCCAAGACGAACTGAAATATTAAATAGGTATATTAACTTTCCAAACTTATATATGTGAATTTTACAATTTCTCTTTAATATTATGTAATGAATACCAAGCTATTAAGGCTCAACTTTACAATATTGAACTACGGTCTATAAATTTAAACAAATGAAAAGTACAATCACTAAATCGGATAGAAAAGCCATGCTAAAAAAAGGGAAAGGAAATTCAGACCAAACAACTCCTGAAACTAATAAAAGTTGTCGTAATGTTTTTGTTGAGGAATTAAAAGAAATTTACTTGACAGAAAAAGCACTCATCATCTCGATTCCTATAATGATCCAGAATGCCGCTACTGATGAATTAGTAAAAGCACTAAAAGTCCATTTGGATTTTACATTACAACATATAAAACGCCTTGAGGATTTTTTTAATTCAATAGGAGAAACAGAAATCATATTAAAATACGAGGCAATGTACGGATTAAACATACCTGAAAACCTACAAAAAAAACCGATTAACCCTTCTAAAAAATAAAAAATGGCTATTCAAACTGTTAATCCTAATACTAATAAAGTCGAACGAACATTTGATGAAATGACGGATGAAGTTGTAGATCTGTTAATTGCGCAATCTGCTGAAACATTCGTTACATGGAAAGAAAAAAATTATGAAAGCCGTGCTCAAATATTACATAAAGTCGCATCATTAATGCGAGAGAAAAAAGAATCATTGGCTAAAATAATAACCCAAGAAATGGGTAAACTAATAGCTCAAGCCGAAAGTGAAATTCTATTAAGTGCCGCTATTTTTGATTATTATGCAACTCATGCTGCAAAATTTCTGGAAGACAAACATTTAGAGCCTACAACGGGCAGTGCATATATCCGTTGCAGTCCAATAGGCGTACTATTTGGAGTGGAACCATGGAATTTTCCATTTTATCAAGTTGCCCGGTTTGCAGCACCTAACCTAATGGTAGGAAATACAGTACTTGTCAAACATGCCTCCATGGTGCCACAATGTGCTTTAGCCATTGAAGCTCTATTCCAAGAAGCAGGTGCTCAAAAAGGACTTTACACCAACTTATTCATATCCGCAAAACGTGCCACTTCCCTAGTTTCAGACAAGAGAATTAAAGGCGTTTCATTGACAGGAAGCGAAGAAGCTGGCGCAAGCATAGCCGCTGAAGCAGGTAAAAATTTAAAAAAATCAGTATTGGAATTGGGCGGTAGTGATGCTTTCATTATTCTTGAAGATGCAGATATAGATAAAGTAGTCGAATGGGCGGTAGTGGGTCGAATTAATAACAACGGTGAGTCTTGTGTTGCATCTAAAAGGTTTATAGCCTTAGAGGCAGTTGCAGACGAGTTTATTGAAAAATTCAAAGAAAAACTATCCAATTTAATTGTAGGAGACCCAATGGATCCTAAAACGCAATTAGGACCAATGAGCAGTGAAGAAGCCGCTGTGCATATTATTGACCAAATTAGAAAATCTGTGGATGCAGGAGCTACTCTTTTATTAGGAGGTACACGTTCTGATTTGCCGGGTGCTTTTGTCCAACCAACAATATTAACTGATTTAAAGCCAGAAATTCCGGCTTATTATGAAGAAATATTTGGTCCGGTAGCTTCTTTCTACCGTGTAAAGGATGAGGAATCAGCGATTATTTTAGCTAATGATTCTGATTTTGGACTTGGTTGTTCTATATTCAGTCAAGATATAGCTCGTGCGGAACGTATTGCGGATAAAATTGATACTGGAATGGTATTTATAAACCATCCAACCGGAACTCAGCCGGATTTACCTTTTGGAGGTACAAAAGGTTCTGGATATGGTAGAGAACTATCCGAATTAGGAATCCATGAATTTGTAAATAAAAAATTAATTCGCATTAGCGACATTTCGGATCCATTATAAATTTAAAGTAGAACATAGAATAGCAATACATTCTGTTAGGTAACATTTTTTCTGGTTTGCCAGATTGGCGTAACGGCATCAAGAACATAGGGGTTTTCCAATCTTCCGCCTATGACCAACGAAATGGTACACGAGCTTGATAACCGTTAATCAGAGTATAAATAAAAATGTTACCTAACTTTTTTAAAAAATAAAATTACTTTCAAACTAACGAGTAAATTCTCAATCAATAATTCTGATACACTAGTAATTATTTTATGTTGTTAGTAATACTTTAAAGATTTAGTTTAAGAATTATTGTACAATGGAGAAATATACTACCATTAAATTCGCTGTAGGTATTTACTGCAAGTATTTAAAAAATATCTTCAAATACATGTAACCAAACAACTAAAAATTCCAATTAAATAAATTCTAAGAGAAGAGCTATCCAATAGTTGTTTCAACCAGAACTTAGGAGATGCTAATTGCTTATTAACGACTATTGCATTATTATAATTTTAAAATCAGTTAAATATAAGTACCTTTATAACAACACCTTAAGAATTATTAAAATGAAAAAAAATAATTTATTTACACCAATAAAACTGGGTTCAATCGATTTGAAAAACAGAATTGTAATGGCACCAATGACCAGATGCAGAGCGATTGGAAATGTACCCAATGAACTAATGGCTAAATATTATAATCAACGTTCAAGTGCTGGCTTAATCATAACTGAAGGAACATCACCATCACCTAACGGATTAGGCTATGCTAGAATTCCTGGGATTTTTAATGCCGAACAAGTCGAAGGATGGAAAAAAACTACAGCTGCTGTTCATAAAAGTGGTGGGAAAATAATAGTGCAACTAATGCACTCCGGAAGGATTAGTCATCCGCTAAACATGCCCAAAGGCACTCAAATACTTGCACCCTCCCAAGTAAAAGCAGCGGGACAAATGTGGACGGATACTAATGGTTTACAGGATTTTGTTGTTCCCAATGAAATGACTCTTCAAGATATTTTACATGCCAAAACAGAATATATTTCTGCTGCAGAAAATGCCCTATTTACAGGATTTGATGGTGTAGAATTACATGCTGCCAATGGATATTTATTGGAAGAATTTCTCTCGCCAGTAAGTAATATACGAACCGATAAATATGGAGGAAGTATAGAAAATCGATGTAAATTTGTCATAGAAGTAGTTACAGCAGTGGCTCAGGCCATTGGAAAAGAAAAGACCGGAATACGATTATCTCCTTATGGAGTAGCAAGCGATATGCCCCATTATCCTGAAATTGAAGCCACTTACGATTACTTATCTAAAGAACTGAACAAGTTGGAAATTGCTCACATTCATCTTGTAGATCATTCCGGTATGGGTGCCCCAGCTGTCCCTTTGGAAATAAAAAAATTAATCCGTGATAACTTCCAGAATACTTTAATTAGTTGTGGCGGTTATAGTAAAGAAAGTGCCGAAGAAGCCCTAGAAACAGGACTTGCTGATCTTATCGCTTTTGGAAGACCTTTTATTAATAATCCAGATTTAGTAGATAGATTTCAAAATAATTGGCCCTTATCTCAAGACCTCAACATGGATTTATTTTATACTGCTGATGAAAAAGGATATACAGATTATTCTGTTTATAAATCTTAACTCAGCCCAATCGTGACTTTTTAAATATTTTTTTTATACCAATTACACCAAATTGACAATGAAAGATATATCCCAATTACTCACTTTATTAGGCGATGAGAAAGACACTTTGTTAAACCACGTTTGTAAAACAATTCCAAAAGATCTGATTAATTTGCCCAATCCGGCTACTATTGATACCTTTTTTTTACAAAGCAATCGAAATGGACAAACCATTCGGAGTTTAACGCAACTCTACCACCATGGCCGACTTTCAGATACTGGCTATCTTTCCATTTTACCAGTAGACCAGGGAATTGAGCATACTGCGGGAAGCTCTTTCGCTGTAAATCCATTGTATTTTGATCCAGAAAATATTATCAAGCTAGCTATTGAAGCAGACTGTAATGCTGTTGCCTCGACAATGGGAGGTCTTGCAATGCTATCAAGAAAGTATGCTCATAAAATTCCGTTTGTAGTAAAAATTAATCATAACGAATTAATGACGTATCCTAATAAATATAATCAAATCATGTTTGGAAACGTCCGAAACGCTTGGAATATGGGAGCTATAGCTATAGGAGCTACAGTATACTTTGGGTCTGCCGAATCCGACAGGCAAATCATAGAAGTAGCAAAGGCTTTTGAAGAAGCTCATAGTTTAGGTATGGCAACAATACTTTGGTGTTACTCTAGAAATGATGCTTTTATAAAAGAGGGAATTGATTATAATTCAGCCGCTGACATAACAGGTCAGGCAAATTATCTAGGCGTTTCAATTCAGGCAGATATCATTAAACAAAAATTACCATTGCTTAATGGTGGTTTTACTTCTATAAAATTTGCCAAGACTAATCCCGATATGTACACCAAATTATCCAGTGCTCACCCTATAGATTTATGCCGTTATCAGGTTATAAATTGTTATTCTGGTCGTATTGGGATGATTAATTCTGGTGGCGAATCAAAAGGGGATAGCGATTTAGCAGAAGCTATAAAAACAGCTGTAATAAATAAAAGAGCGGGTGGAGCAGGAATGATAATGGGCCGAAAAGCTTTTCAACGCCCCTTTAGCGATGGCGTAAAACTTATACATGCCGTACAAGAAATTTATTTAGCTAAAGAAATTTCAATAGCCTAACGCACATATTTAGGTAGTATTTACTCTTGTACCATTTAAAATATTCTTTAGAAAATGTTTGATACAATAGAACCTAATTCTTTTGGAACTGTTTTTCTTTAAATTAATTTATTACAAAAAAACATATTTATTAATCACAACGGTTGGTTTTCTAATTGTTAGAATAAGAACAGGTGTGAAATATATAACTTCTTAAAGTAATTTTATAATACTTTTTAAAAGCAATAAAATGAACTTTGTAACGTAAAATATTTATTAAAAGACAACTATTATTAATTGTTTAAATTAATATTATTTTACAAAAATAGTCTACAACTAAAACATAGAAAATATGAAAGTTCAAATTGGAATTACCGAAGCACATTTAAAAAACAGCATTTCAATACTATCTTCAATTTTAGCAAATGAAATGACTTTATATATAAAATTAAGAAAATTTCATTGGAACGTTTCTGGTCAAAGTTTCATGGAGCTACATAAATTATTTGAGGGTCAATATGTACAACTGGAGGAATCAATTGATGAAACGGCAGAACGTATTAGTAAGTTAGGTGGGAAGACTATTGGGACAATGAAAGAATTTTCAGAATTTACAATTATCAAAGAATCTCCTAATCAGTATCCTGAACAAAAGGAAATGCTACAAGAAGTATTAAAAGACCATGAAACCGTTATTATTCACCTGCGTAAAGATATTGACAAAAGCGCTGATGAAAACAAAGATGCCGGCACAGCTGATTTCCTTACAGGTTTACTACAAGCGCATGAAACAATGGCTTGGACATTGAGAAGATATTTAGAATAATTAAGAAATAAAATATAAATAAAATGGAAAATATAGAATCAGACGTTTATTTAGTCTCCAAAAGTCATTGCAGAGTGGGCAAAATAACTGCTAAAAAACGTTTTGAAGAAGTTAAATCAGTCCCTGAAACAGAAACCAAAACATACATTATAGAAAGATAAAAATCAGATCGTTTGCTCTTTATTTTTTATATTTAGCAGTAAAGCTTTCGGTTTCTTTTACAAATTAGAATCATTTAAAAAAAAATTTAAAACACTCTCATTTAGTGTTTTAAAAAAGTTTTTAAATGGTTTTTTTTTATCTATTAATATTTGATCAAATACTCATTTATCATTCAAACTAAAAAAATTATAGGTGTGAATGATACAAATTATAGATAAAGTTCTATAACAAATAATATATCCATGTTTATAACCTTTGTGTTAAATAATTTAACAATAAATTAATATGAAAAAGATCCTTTTACTATGTACATGCTTGGCATTTACAGTAATCTCAAAAGCCCAAACTGAAGACATGAAATGGAACGTTGGTCTTCATGGAGGAGTAACCCAATACCAGGGTGATTTAGGTAATAATTTTTACAAAACCAATAAGGCGTATTATGGTTTTGGCGGTATTTCTGTATCTAGATATTTAGGTCGCTATTTTGATTTAAATTTTTTAGCTTCAAAAGGAACAATTGGTTACAATAATAGTCCGAATGGAAGTTTCAAAAGTGATTTTAATTCGGTTGCATTAAATTTAAGATTTAACATGACAGGTCCAGAATCTATTGTGAGACCATATGCATTTGCAGGAGTTGGTGTTATTCTATTTGACAAAGACGTAAACTTTGATCAGGACAGGATTGATTATGCATTACCTACTGCAGGGGGTGGATTAAATTTTAGGTTGACTGATGTTATCACATTAAATTTACAAGAAACATTCAGTTTTTCTAATAAAGATAGAAGAGACGGTGTTGTAAATGGTAAAAAAGATGCATACTTATCGCACATGGCCGGTTTGACGTTCAATTTAGGAGAGAAAAAAGATGCTGATAATGATGGTGTAGCAGACCGTAAGGATACATGTCCTAATACTCCAGCTGGTGTAGTTGTTGATGAAAATGGCTGTCCATTAGACAGAGACAAAGACGGTGTAGCTGATTATTTAGATACTTGTCCAGATGTGGCAGGAATTGCCTCTCTAAATGGTTGTCCTGATAGTGATAAAGATGGGGTTGCTGATATAAATGATAAATGTCCAGATACTAAAATGGGGACCAAGGTAGATGCTACAGGTTGCCCTATGGATAATGACAAAGATGGAATAACAAATGATTTAGATCGTTGTCCCGATGCTGCAGGACCAATGAGTTTAAATGGTTGTCCAGATACTGATGGAGATGGGGTAGCAGATATTGATGACCGATGCCCTACTGTAAAAGGCACAATGGAAAACAAAGGTTGTCCTGAAATTACAAAACAAGATGTAGAGAGAATTACTTACTTAGGAAGTAAAATATTTTTTGAAAATAATAGTGCTAAATTAAAAGTGGGTTCTTTAGTACAATTAGATGAATTAGTAAATTTAATCAATAAATATAGTGCCTCTAACTTAGTTATAGAAGGTCATGCTGACAGCAATGGTAGTGATACTTTTAATTTAGAATTATCTCAAAAACGTACTGAATCCGTTAAAAACTATTTAATGGAAAAAGGGGTTTCAGGATCGAGAGTAACTGCAATTGGATACGGAGAAAGTAAACCTATTGCAAGCAATGGTACTGCTTTAGGACGTGCAAAAAACAGAAGAGTTGAGTTGAAAATGACCTACGAAAAATAGTAGGACCAGATTAAATTTTCATTATATAGGCTTAGGGCTGTTGGAAACGACAGCCCTTTTTTATGAAGGCATTAAAAATAAAAATCGAATTCAAATTTTTCATGAGTAAAGCTCCTCTTTTTTGAATGTTTTAAAAGTAACAATTTCCCCTATATTCCAAATTAATTTTGCTTTGTTTTGTTTTTTATTAGAAGATTAAGAGTAAAATTATATAATTTTTATCTAAATTTATATAACAATTAAACACTTGAACTTTAGAACTTTATATTTTATTAATATTTATTAAATGTTAAACCACGTAACATTAATAAATCCAAAAATAGATAATCATGTCAGCAACAAAAAAATTAGGAATTTGGATGGATCATTCGTTTGCACATTTAATGGAATTTACATCCAAACATTTTGAGATTGAAACAATTGAAGCTAAATTTTTAAACAACGAAAAAAAACAACGTTACGACTACTACAAAAAAATTGGGGAAGCCATAAAAAATTACAAACGTGTAATTTTGTTTGGTCCTACTAATGCGAAAGTTGAACTTTTTGATCTTTTGAGTGAAGATGAGCGATTTCTTAAAATTAAATTCGAAATAAAAGAGACTGATAAAATGACAGCAAATCAGCAACATAATTTTGTTAAAGAATATT
Organism: Flavobacterium amylolyticum; assembly: GCF_048284335.1. NCBI lineage: Bacteria > Pseudomonadati > Bacteroidota > Flavobacteriia > Flavobacteriales > Flavobacteriaceae > Flavobacterium > Flavobacterium amylolyticum. The sequence goes on along the minus strand of NZ_JBLVPG010000002.1, from coordinate 62,290 downwards.
TTTCGGGCGTCTAATTTTAGCTTTTTAAAATTACTTTAAGAAAAATTAACTTTAAAATAATTAAAGAAATGAAAACTAAAACTATAGGGATTTTACTGATTATTTTGGGGATATTCATGTTGCTCTACAACAGCTTCAATTTTACAACTACAGAAAAAGTTGTAGACATAGGTCCTATAAAAATAAATAAAGAAGTCAATCATCCCATAGCCTTATCTCCTTTAGTAGGAATAATACTTGCTGCGGGTGGTATTGTTTTGTTAGTAATGAGTAGTAAAAAAAGTACTTAAAAAAAATAATTTCATTTTTATTTAACGTAAATAATATAACATTTTAAAATATTTATATAACAAATTTTACTGCTTTCAGTATGAAATTTGTTATGTAAACATTTTAAAAACACACAATGGTAATTCAATACAATTTAGACATAAAAAAAATATTCTTTGGCTTTTTAACCATATTCATTTTGCTATCACTTGTTTCATGTGGAAAAAATATTGCTTTTCAAAACTCCTCTATAGTCCCTGCTGCGCAAGGCAATGTGAGTATCAAAAAAGACAGCAATAAAAATTATTCAATAAAAATTAAAATATTAAATCTAGCAGAGGTAAACAGATTGCAACCTCCAAAAAATGTTTATGTAGTTTGGATGGAAACTAAAGATGCGGTAGTCAAAAATATTGGACAAATTAAAAGCGACACAGCATTCTTTTCTTCAAAACTTAAAGCAGATTTTGAGACTGTCACATCATTTGAACCATCAAAAATATTTATTACCGCTGAAGAAGATGCCGATGTCAAATACCCGGGAATGCAGCTTGTTTTATCGACGAATAGATTTTAGATATATCTTCTATTACCATAAATATTTATTAGAATTAAGCGTGAATGAATACTTTTTATTAAACGTTAATTTTTTCTAGAAAAAGAAACCTAATTTTAGTTTATTTCACATAATAAAGAAAAGGATGAATACAGAAAAATCAATCTTAGTACTAAATAACCTCATTGAAATCAATAATGACAGAATTGAGATTTATAAAACCGCTTCAAAAGTAATTGAAGAAAATGATTTGAAAGATTTATTTTTTGAATTTCAAAAAACAAGTACAATTTTCAAATCAGAATTGGTTCAACAGGTCCATAAAATGGGAGGCACTCCTATTGATACAATCAAAAATAATGGATTATTTTTAAGAATTTGGATGAATTTTAAATCAATCCTAATCGAAAAAGGCAAAGAGGACCTCTTGAATACGCTTGAATACAATGAATTTGTTGCTATTAATAGTTATAAAAACAGTTTGTCTGACAATTTAGAGAATCTTACAGGCGAACTACATAGTATGCTTAAATCACAACAACTATTGCTGACAGCACATCATGATAAAGTAAAAAAATTAGGAGATTTGATGTTATCATAAAAAAGCTTAATTACTTTCGATTATTAATAATTTCTAGACTCTAATTTCATAGAGCTCTACTGCCCTATTCATATTGAAATAAAATATGATAACTATATAATTATAAAGAAACAGATTAACATTTTTCTTTCATAGTAATTTTAGTTTCAAAAAAACATCCAAATTAATTACAACCTAAAAATAATAAAATGATACATGAATACTATAGTAACAGCTAAAAAGGAAAGTTTAATTATCTATCTAAAAGATACTTTTAATGATGTGGGCCAAGTTACATTATTTGCTGCACGTTTTTTTAAAGAAGTAATTAAACCACCATATGAAATGAAGGAATTCATTAAACAGTGTTATATTATTGGTTATAAATCCTTACCCTTAGTAACTATTACAGGTTTTATTATGGGATTAGTACTTACACTACAGTCAAGACCTACTTTAGCCAAGTTTGGTGCTGAATCTTGGTTGCCAAGTATGGTAGCACTTTCACTTATTAGAGAAATAGCACCTGTAATAACAGCTTTGATATGTGCAGGTAAAGTTTCTTCCGGTATTGGTGCAGAATTGGGTTCGATGAAAGTGACAGAACAAATCGATGCTATGGAAGTATCAGCTATAAATCCTTATAAATACTTAGTTGTGACCCGTATTTTAGCTACAACACTTATGATCCCGCTTTTAGTTTTTTATGCTGATGGCATTGGGGTTTTAGGAGGGTATGTTGGAATTAACATTCACAGTGATGTTAACTTTTACAGGTATACCTCACAAGTGCTTGAATCAATTGCATTTTTAGATATTTTTCCAGCGACTATCAAAACTTTTTTCTTCGGCTTTTTCATTGGTATGATAGGATGTTATAAAGGATTTAATGCCGCAAATGGAACAGAGAGTGTAGGCAAAGCTGCTAACTCTGCTGTAGTCACTGCATCTCTTACCATATTTATTATTGACATGCTTGCGGTTCAAATAACTGATTTATTTTTCTAGTATGATAAATGAAAATAAAGTACTAAAACCAAATCCTATTCCTGAAACAAATTCTCCAGTAATAGAAATAAAAAACCTTTATAAATCCTTTGGGAAAAACGAGGTTTTAAAAGGGGTAAATCTAACCGTAAACAAGGGAGAAAACTTGGTTATTCTAGGAAAATCAGGGTCCGGTAAATCAATTACAATAAAATGTATTGTTGGACTTATAGGTATTGATAAAGGAGAAATAAATGTCTTTGGTACTGATATTGCGAAATTAGATCCTACTGCACTTAACGAAATTAGGATTAGAATTGGGTTTCTATTTCAAAATGCTGCCTTGTACGATTCTATGAGCGTTCGGGATAATCTTGGATTTACATTAAAACGTCATGCTAAAGATCTAACTCCAGAGGAAGTAGAAAATCAAATAAAAGAAATATTGGAAAGTGTAGGTTTGATTGAAGCTATTGATAAAATGCCTTCAGAATTATCAGGCGGTATGCGCAAAAGAATTGGTCTGGCAAGAACCCTAATTCTTAAACCGGAAATCATATTATATGATGAACCCACAACTGGATTAGATACAATAACATCAAGAGAAATCAGTGAATTAGTATTAGAAATCCAGAAAAAATACAAAACATCCTCTATCATCATTACGCATGACATGGCTTGTGCAAAACATACTAGTGATCGACTGATGATTTTAAAAGACGGTATCATTCATGCCGAAGGAACTTATGAAGAATTAGAAAAAAGTGACGATGAATGGGTTCGTTCCTTTTTCATTTAACCAATAAAACAAAAAAAATGAACAAAGAATCTGGATACCAATGGAAATTGGGAATGTTTGTAATTATAGGATTAATCCTTTTTGTAGGAACTATTTATTTTGTTGGTAAACAGAATAATTTATTTGGTTCAACTTTTGAGCTAAATTCAAAATTCAATTCGGTAAATGGTCTTGAAGTAGGAAATAATGTTCGTTTCTCTGGTATTAATATTGGTACTGTTGAAGAAATTGAATTTCTTACAGATACATCAGTAGTGATTAAATTAGTCATAAAAGAAGATGTTCGAAAATTCATAAAAAAAGATGCAGTTGCGAGTATCAGTTCTGATGGTTTAATGGGTGATAAAGTACTTACCATTTCTTCAGGGAAAAATTCTAAAATAATTGTGGAAGACAATGATAATATAGCTTCTAAACAGGCTATAGAAATGGATGATTTAATGGTTAGTGTCAAAAAAAGTGTCGATAATGCAGGAATAATTACCGCACAACTTGCCCAATTCAGTTATAGCATGAATAATGGAAACGGAGCTTTGTCCAGGTTAGTTTCAGATGAACAATTTGGAAATAGTATAAAAAACATGGTCACTAATCTTGAAAATAGTTCCACAGAATTTAAAAAATTTACCTATAATATGAATAATGGCAAGGGGGCTTTGTCTAAACTGGTAAGCGATGAAAGAATGGGTAAAGTTATTGATTCTTCATTAGTAAATGTTAAAACAGCCACAAAAGGGTTGAATGAAGTTATAGAAGCTGCAAAACATAATTTTTTATTAAGAGGTTATTTTAATAAGAAGAAAAAAGAAGCTGAAAAAAAGTTGAATGAAACGGAAGATCCAGAAGAAGCTGAAATGAAAAAAGAATTAAAAATAGGCGTTGATAACGATTCTCTAAAATAATTGCCAGTACTATGCCCGATTATTATAAAACACGTATTGAGTTACTAGAATTTATTTTCTAATCACTAGTAATTCTAGATTTTAAACAAATGTATCCATACAACACTATAACTCGTATTTATAAAAATATATTTTCATAATCATAAAATATAAATTCCAGCTAACATAAAATGAACTATAGTATCGGGACATAAAATCATTATTTATTGTAGTTATTGAACTGCTTATAAGGTCTGCTATTTTAAAATAAAAAATTCGGATAGTGATTAATCTTAATTAGCGTATTAAAAAGTTACTCTATTTAAGATACCAATGAGAATCATTATAAAATAAAAAATTAAGAATGTAAAATCATTCAAATCCTTAACGCTCTTGGTGAAGTGCCAGTTATTCTTTTGAAGTATTTATTAAAATAGCTTGGATATGAAGATGTAATAATTTCCATGAATTTGGAAAATTAAGGTTACCAAAAAACAATATTGTACCATCTGTTTCAATCCCTCTGTCGGCATAATGAATGAGATTCCGCTCTATGTTAATACATAGTAAAAGTCTCTACGATTATATGAAGAAATAGTATTAACACCATTTTTTACTTCATAAACTTTAAACCTTTTCAACTGTAACCAATGGTATTAAAGTCTTAAGATTGAAAAATAATTCTCAAAGATAAAATGAGAACATCTAATATTATATATTCTTCTAATACTTTTACCGCTTTAAAAGTATCATCCGAAAATAAAAACGTATTGTCAATATGTGCTTATTTATGCCATTTGCTTTACCTAAAAAAACGTTAAAACTAAGTTCTTAATTACATTATTGATAACAAAATGCATAAAATAGAACTAAACCTCGTTTCAAAATAAAAATTAAATAATTAATCTAAATAAACATTTAAAATTAAACTTCAGTGAGTCGTAAGATTTTAAAAAAGTTAGTTGAAATGGTATCAAATATTTACACTTATTTTATGATTTTTTTGTAATTTTGAGGTAATCACTTAATGAAAAGTTACGCTTACAAAATTCATGATATATTAAAGTGAATTGTTTTGAAACAGTTTGGGAATTCAAATTTCAACATAATGATTTAAAAAGCAACACTTTTTTTGCTTTAACTGTTCAATTATTTAGTTTCTTCATCCAATACTTGTTTTATAAATCAATATTCTTTGCACAAGGTTATAGATAGAAATAATTCGGAGTACGAATAGATAATTTTCAATCAAATATACTAAAGTTGATTCCTTTAAACAGGGTTTAACATCAAAGGAGCATGCTTTAAAATCTTCTTATACTTCCTGAAAAAGCGTACTTATTTATTATAATTTAAAAATAAAGCTATGAGAGTTCCTGTTATCCGAAAAAATATAACATTTACCCCTGATTCCAGAAGGGTAGTAGCCCGGTATTTTATGAATGGTGAGCAACGGACTCAAAAAATGGTGAGTCACATAATGATATTAGATGAAAAACAAGTAGTAGAAACCTTGGAACATACACTTCGAGAGTTTGCCAGAAGACACCGAAATATTTCAAGTATATTTTTTAGACATTGCGAAAAAATTAGAGGCATTATTGAAGGCATGAAAATCAACTATGACGCACTCTCACAAGAACGAAAAATGCTTATTGGTTCTTATTGTACAATGGAATATGCTATAGAATCGGCAGCTATTTTTAACCCTTCCATTGTTGAAGATTTTGATCAGTCAGGTCTCGAAAAGGGCGAAAAGCGTGTCATTATTTCTTTCCGTGCTACAGGTGAAGGTCATATTTCCTCAATTGTTTTTAGAAGAGGAATTCTGGATAAGAATAACAATCTTCAGGTAATGAAAATTGGTAGTAACATTGACAAAGCAGAGATTGTTCATAAAACGCTTTATAATAAAGAACGCTTTTTGATTAAATTAGCAGAAATGCATACTTCAGATAAATACTCAACACGCATTATGCAGGATCTTCCAGATGAATTTGAGTATGCGGTATTAAAAAGTTTGGTAAATAGAGCATTAAGCGATCCTATGATTCGGCAGGAGCGGAGAATTGCACTCGAAGAAGTGATCTGGTTAGCAGATTCATTTTATGATTTACAATTCAAACATGATTCCGATATCACTGAACGTGTTATATTTCCGATATCAGATTCTGAAAGCCGTGGTATTGAAGATGCGCGTTTTGTGCGTTTTGTGGACGATGATGCCTCAGAGCGTGTTATGGCTACTTATACGGCTTATAATGGTCATGTCATCCTTCCTAAACTTATTTCTACTGAAGATTTTTATACGTTCCGTGTAATGCCTTTATATGGAACTGGTGCTCAAAATAAAAATCTAGCATTATTCCCTAGAAAAATCAAAGGAAAGTATGCCATGCTATCTAGAATTGATGGTGTGAATAATTACCTCATGTATTCCGATAGGCCTACACAATGGAATAATCCTGTTATTATTCAAGAGCCTCGTTACACCTGGGAATTTACACAAATAGGGAATTGTGGATCGCCGCTTTGGACTGAAGAGGGATGGTTGGTTATTACGCATGGTGTTGGAGCTATGAGGCGGTATTGCATAGGAGCTTCGCTGTTTGATTTAGACGATCCTTCAAAAGAAATAGGAAGATTAAAAGAACCCTTACTCTCACCGCTCGAGGATGAACGGGAAGGCTATGTTCCTAATGTTGTGTATTCATGCGGTTCTATTATTCACAACTGCAGTCTAATATTACCTTATGCGGTATCGGACTATTCATCTACTTATGGCGTAGTCGATTTAATAGAATTAATCGAGGCCTTGAAGAAAAGTAAATAATACTTTAATGATCCTCAATTTTATCATTATAAAATGGTGTAATAACGGTGAGACTTTTGATCTTTGTATCTAAAATTTATAGTTGTAACCCAATCGAATTACTTGTGTTTCGTAATAATCAGAACTAGTGTAGCTAAATTGCTGTCCTTGAATTTGTTTTTTGATTACCAAAGTATTAAAAAGGTCAGTGGCATTCAAGAAGAATTCTCCTTTACCCTTTTGAACTGTTTTTTTTATTCCTAAATCAATTGAAAAACGTGATCTTATTTTGCCTTGCGGAATAATATCCGGTGCTAAATAAATTCCGGTTACTTGAGCATCTACTTTTTTAGATAAATGCAATGTATTGTTCCACTTTATATTTCCAGAGAAAACATCTTGTTTCCCAGCTGAAAATGTATTGGGTTTTGGATATAAATTTTGAACAGTAAAGGCATCAATCTGATTGTAATACGCATTAAAGTTCAGATTGAACGAATACCATTTTGCAATATTTTGTGAAAGAACCATTTCGGCTCCTGTATTGGAACTTTTATTTAGGTTTTGAAAAATGGCATAAATGAGATTGCTATCAGGAATTGTAGACGCAATGCGTGTAATAGTTGCATTGGCAAAACGATGGTAAAAAGCCGTATAAAAAGATCCTTTTTCTAAATTCCTCCTGAAACCTAACTCTAATAAATTAGTAAATTGTGGTCTCAAGGCGGGATTACCAACTTTTATAATTTCTGCATCGTCATACTTTGGAAATATTCGAATATCCACTTCGTTTGGTCTGTCAATTCGGCGGTTGTAAAATAGAGATATTTTGTTGTCTGCATTAATTTTGTAGGCAAAACGAAAATTTGGGAACGGTTCAAAATAGGAATAACCATTAGTTTTGTATGTGGGATGATTTGAGTTTACCTCATAGACCAAATCTAAATATTCCATTCGAACCCCAATTTCTGCCTCAATGGTACTAGTTTCATAAATATAGTTAGTATACAACGCCGGAATAATTTCTTTATACGTTGCTTTTCCTCCAGCATCGGCATCCAAAGGAGAATTTGTTCCTGGGAAGAATTGCATATTGGTTGGGATAATTCGGTTGCGAAGTTTTAAACCAGTTTCAATTCGTCCATATTTTAAAGGTTTACTATAATCAATATTAAAATCCATTACTTTTTCATCCGACAAAAGTTTGAAAGCGTCTTTACTGGAATATGTTGGTAAAATATTATCAAAAAAATATTTTTCATCCTCTCTATGAAAAGTATAATTAAAGCCCATATTTAGTAAATGTCCCGCTTCTTTGAATTTATGTTGATAGGCAACAGTACCCATAAACGTTGTTTTTAATTCATCTTCCAAAAACTGCCAGAGTCGTAATCTTTCGGTAAAGTCAGCATTAAAGAAAGGTTGATCACCATTGTCAATAATTTTTTCTGTCCCAAATAAACCTGAAACAGTCAGTGTGTTTTGGTCATTAATATTCCAGTCGATTCCAGATTTTATAGTAGTAAAATGGGTGTTTCTATTTCTTTTTAATTGTTGGTTTATACGAGTCCCGTCCTCATATGTACGTGTTACAAACTCATTTTTATTTAGTGTTTCGGTATACAAATAATCGCCTTGAAAAAAAGCATTAATTTTGTTTTTACGATAGTTTAGGGACAGTGTAGGATTTATTTTTGGCGTTACCGCATATTGAGGTCGTATTGTAGGTAAATTTTGTTTTCGTTCCCATAAAGCTCCTATTCCTGAGGTAAAACCAGCTTTTCCATTAAATCCTTCTTTTTTGTTTTTCTTATAAATGATATTAATTATTCCAGCGTTTCCGTTAGCATCATATCTTGCGGATGGATTATTTATAATTTCAATTTTTTCTATAGCTGAAGCCGGAATGTTATCTAAACCAGATTGATTCCCAAAGCCTGTTAATGCAGTTTGTTTTCCATCAATCAATACCGTAACTTTATCATTGCCTCTAATTTGTACTTTTCCGTCTTGAACTGTAACTCCGGGTAAATTTTGCATGGTTTGTAATACAGATCCACCACTTTGACTGATATTATCCGCCACAGAAAATGTTTTTTTATCCATTTTTTCACTAATTCCATTTCGTTTAGTAACAACTATGACCTCGTCTAATGTTGTGGAATCTTCCTCTAATTCTATAGTTCCTTGATCTAAAAATTCAGAAAGAGAACCAATATACACTGATTGTACCTTTGTTTTGTATCCAATGTATGAAAATTCCAAAATATACGTATCCGATTTTATATTGGATAACGAAAACCGACCTTCTTCATTAGTTATTGTGCCCATAATTAAAGTATTACTTTCGACTGTCTTTAAGGCAACGTTTACAAATGGTAAAGCTGATTTTGTTATTTTATCTTTAGTAATTCCAGAGAGTGTAACTGTTTTATTTTGTCCTAATAGACTTGTTACGCTCAACAGTAGAATAGAGGTTATCAGATTGATTTTAATTCGCATTGCAAGTATCTTTTTTAATTTAATAGTACAAACGTCTAAATAGAATTTGAAGAAATGTTGAATTTTAAAACTGAATTTCAAAAATATGAAGATTGTCTTTGAAGTGATAAGAAACTTTCCAAGTATTATTTTCTGCAATTTTCTTAATTATTGATAATCCCAAGCCATTTCCCTTTGAAGAGGGATTGACTTTAGAAAAACGCTCAAATAATGTATCCGTTTCCAATGATTTCGGTATTCCTGTATTAGAGAAAATTAAGGAGTTTTCATCTAGAAATACTTTTATACTGCCATTTATAATGTTATGATTAATAGCATTTAAGAATAAATTTTTAATCATTATTTCAGATAAAAAAGCATTAGTATTTAATAGAACATCGGATTCTAAATGTGTAGTTATAGCAATGTTTTTTGCAATCGCTTGTTCTTTAAAAAAGTCTAATTGACTGGTAATAGTGTTTTTTATAGCAACCACCTCGGGAATGTTATACATTTTACTTTCAATTTTAGACAGTAACAAAAGATTTTTATTTAATCGGTTTATTCGTGTAATAGTTTGATTTAGTGTATCTAGTATTTCAAATTGTCCTTTAGTTACGTCTGATCTTTGCAACAATACTTCTATTTTACCCTTAAAGATCGCAATAGGTGTTTGTAATTCGTGTGCGGCATTCTCGATAAACTCCTTTTGACTTTTATAGATTAAAGTATTTTTTTCAATCCATTTATTTAAAACTGTATTTAAACGATTAAATTCCTCAATAGTATTTAGAGCTAATTGAGGATTGGAATTTCTGTCAATTTCAAATTTTTCAATTTGTTGTAACGTTTCGTAAAAAGGTTTCCATAGGGTTGTGGATATTCTTTTAGTAATACTAAATAACCCCAACAGGAGAATTAAAATTATTAGAGTAAAGACGCACAAAATACTAATTATTAAATCTGAATTATCTATGAGATTAATTTTTGCAGAAAAAACATAGGGTTTATTGTTTATGAACACGGGAGTTTTCAATACACGATAAGGCTCGTTTTTCTTTTTTAAAATGTTATAAAAACTTTTCTTGTAGAATGTATCTTTTGAAATCTTTGTTTGTTCTTTTTCTATTTTTAAATCCCTGTTTAAAGTATTAAAAGCATAAATTTCATTGTCTTTAATTTGAGTAGCATAGAACAATATAAACTCTTTTTTTTGAACAATCAGGGCTTCATCTGTTTCGTGAAGGTATAATAATTGAATTATAAAAAAGAATAAGGGAATACCCAATAGCATTACCATCAAAGAAAATGTAATGTAATAATTAAGCGTTTTATGTAATAATTTTTTAGTCATTTTCCCATTTGTACCCCAATCCATAAACGGATTTTATATAATCATAACTTCCTGATTCGTTCAGTTTTTTCTTTAAATTTTTAATATGAGCGTATACAAAATCGTGATTGTCTAACATATCCGCCATGTCTCCAGAAAGATGTTCTGCAATAGCACTTTTAGACAATATTTTCTTATTGTTGCCGATCAAAAATAACAACAAATCGATTTCTTTTTTAGTACAATCGATTTTTTTCTCTTTAATTTTGACTGTTTTAGCTAAAGTATCAATCTCAATTTCATTGAATACGATGATATTATTCCCATTGAATTTTTTTCTTCGTATTAAAGATTGAATTCTTACGAGTAACTCCGAAAGATGAAACGGTTTGGTCAAATAATCATCTGCTCCTAAATTGAATCCTTCTATTTTTGTTTCTAAGGTTTCTTTTGCTGAAATAATAATTACGCCATCCGATTTCTTTAATGCTTTTAGCTCTTTCAATATACCAAAACCATCTCCGTCGGGAAGCATTAAATCTAATAAAATACAATCATAATCGTAGCTAGTAATTTTGTTTAAAGCACTCTGATAATTACAGGCTGTTTCACAATGAATATCATTTGTTTTTAAATAACTTTTTATGCTTGATGCAATTTCTATTTCGTCTTCGATAATTAAAATTTTCATTCTGCAAATTAAGAAATGAATTTTGAATGAAAATTGAATTTAATTATCCGATTTTCAATATAGTATGTCGTTTTATTACCGTTATTCATGGTTTAAAATGTGCTTTTTAGTAAAATCTATCATACCATTAGTATATATTCAAATCCTACAACTGAGAAATAATAAAACGACTATGATTAAAAAAACAACCCGTCAAAAGCTGAACAAAGAAACTACAAAAAACAAAAAAATGTTCGCTTGTTGATAAATAAAAATCGCAATGATTATTTCAAAATATTTAATCTTATGATTTACTATCAAAATTAAAAGATCTGATTTAAAAAAAAATAAAATTTAGATCGCATTATAAAATCTTTAACAAGCTGTTTAAGTCCCAACTTACCATGTATTAAAAAAAGGAGTCCTTTCTAACTGCATTTTTTTACAATAAGCAAGCTTGAATTTAAGAAATAAGGAGAAAACAATATAAAACACATAACATTACCTTAAATGAATAGTAATTTATTATTATTATTATTATTATTATTATTGTACATATTTAAAGACATCATACCTAATCAATTTTAATCTTCAATGAGTCGCATAATCGTTTATTTTTCACTCTTCCTCTGTCTTTTCCCTTCCTTTTCAAAAGGGCAGTCTCCCCCTGACGAAATAAAGATTGCTTTTCTAGCAGATGTTCATTTTCAAGATCTGTATGGGAATTTAGCTGACACCGATTATAAAGGAGTCATTAATACTAAGAATGGAAAACATACTTTATTAAGAACTATGGAATCGCAATTACATTCTACACGTATTTTTAATGAAAACTATTTTGCCTTTATCGCAGCTCTAGATGATATAGCTCAACGTGGTGTAAAAATCGTAGTACTTCCGGGTGATTATAGTGATGACGGACAACCTCTTCACATTAGGGGTTTGAAGAAAATCCTTACTAATTATTCTAAAAAAAATGGTGTCCAATTCTTTATCACCACAGGCAATCACGATCCTTCAGGACCTTTTGCTCAAGAATCAGGGAAAGATGATTTTTTGGGCTCGGGAGGAAAACGACAGCCTATTTTTAGCAAAAAAGAATTGTATGAACCCAACAGCAATACTGAAAACACATTAGTGATTAGCCAAGATATTGCCAAAATGGGATATCTCGGTATTACAACCGAACTAAAAGATTTTGGTTTTTTTCCAAAAGAAAATGATTTATTCTGGGCCTCTCCTTTCAGCACGTATTCAGCTGACAATTACGATTATATTAAAGCTACCGAAGCCGCTTCTTTGACTAACCGAAACTATTGCGTAGCACCCGAACATTCAGTTCCCGATGCAAGTTATGTGGTAGAACCTATTGCAGGGCTTTGGCTACTGGCCATTGATGGTAATGTCTATATTCCTGAAAAAGGGAGTGCTGAAAACTCAAAGGACTCCAAAGAGTATTCTGATGCAGGTTTAGGCTTCAATAAGGTGCTTTCACATAAAAAACACCTGATAAAATGGATTGAAAAAATAAGTGTAGAGGCTAAAAAAAGAGAGAAAACCCTAATCGCATTTAGCCACTTTCCAATGGTAGAATTTAATGATGATGCTTCCACTGAAATTGAAGAATTAATGGGCAAAGGAAAATGGCAATTAGACCGTGTTCCGAAGGAAGAAGTCGCAGAAACCTTTGCTGATGCCGGATTGAGAATCCATTTTGGAGGACACATGCACATCAATGATACCGGAGTTCGAAAAACCAAAAAAGGAAATACGTTGGTAAACATTCAAACCCCTTCTTTGGCTGCCTACATTCCTGCCTACAAACTACTCACTATCAAAGAAAATGAGGTCATGGAAATTGAAACGATACCAATCACTAAAGTGCCCCGATTCAATGAACTTTTTGATCTTTATAAAATGGAATATAATTTTTTGAAAAATAAGAACACAGCAGGCATTTGGAATACCGCAATTTTAGAAACAAAAAACTACCATGATTTTACCGATTATCATTTGAAAGAATTGGTCAGATTACGCTTTTTACCAGACGATTGGCCGGAAGAATTTAAAAATTTTATTTTAGAAATTTCTGCTGAAGACTTGCTCCTACTCGCCAATATAAAATCTACAGCAGATTATAATACCATTATAAACCATAAAAGCAATTTTGAAAAAGAATGGAAAAAAGCAGAAAACAAAGTAAAGCAACAATTAAAAAAGAATCTGTTCAATCAAAGTGATTTTAATTGGTCTGGTTTGGAGCTGATCACCGACTTTTATCGCATTCGAAGTGCTGATGAATTGGCTGTAGCCGAAATTGGAAAAGAAAGAATAAAACAATATCAATTTATTATCGCTTCGTATCTTGACCATCAAAAGGGAAGAAAATTAAATCCTCAAAATCAAACAGCAAGAAATACAATTCTTTTTCTGACCATTCTGAATAAGTTCTTAAACGGAGCTCCTGCAGATCATTTTTTTGTTGATTTGAAATCGGGTATTATTCAAAAATAAAAAAAGAAATACCTTTTATTGATATCTCTTTCTCTCAATAGGTTTAATTTTATGAGAATACAATCAAATTATTGAAGTTTCAAAACTTGTTTGATTTTATGAAAAACTTCATTGTTTTCATATACACCAGAAAAAATATCCGATTGCGGTCCATAGCTAAAGATCGGCACCATAATTCCTGTATGATCATAAGTTGTAAAATCACCTTCAATCATTTTCTCTTTTAAATTCCCTTGCGGTAGCGTAAACCCCGATGTCTCATGATCTGCGGTAACAATGACCAAAGTATTGCCGGTTTGATCCGCAAATTTTATAGCCTCGGTTATCGCTTTGTCAAAATCAATTCCTTCCGAAACAATTCCGGGTACATTATTCGCATGACCGTAGGAATCAATCTGAGCGCCTTCAACCATAAGAAAGAACGGTTTATTCTTGGCATTCAAAAATTCCAATCCCTTTTTTGTGGCTTCTGCCAATAAATTTCCACGTCCTTTTAAAACACTGGGAACAGTATTTTCAGAGAAAAAAAGACCAACTTGATTCTTGTTACTATTGCCAACATCTGCAATGGAATTTAAAATTGAAAAATCAGCTTTAGAAAAACCAGCAGCGAAATTTCGGCTTCCGCCACCCATAAAAAGTGAAATCTTACTATTTATAAGATCATTTGCGATTGCTGCTGTCATATCGCGCTCTTTTTGGTGCGCATAAAAAGACGCAGGGGTCGCTCCTGTAATATGATCCGTGGTGATTAAACCCGTACTAAAACCCTTTTTGCTAAGGACTTCCATAATATTTTCAGTAGGCATCCCTAAGGAATCCACTCCAATTGCCCGATTGAAGGTTTTTTTACCAATAGCTAATGCGGTGCCTGCTGCAGCTGAATCGGTGGTAAAATCATCAGAAGATTGCGTTTTTATAAACCCTATTGATTTTAATTGCGTCAGTGTCAATTGCCCACCATTAGCCAAAACAGCAGTAGAAATCTGAGCAAGTCCATTCCCGTCGCCTATAAGCAGAATTATATTTTGTATAGGACTGTTTTTCTTGTCAGACAAATAAGTAGGTCTGTAAACCGGCGAATCAATCGTATTGTAAAAAACTCTGCTGTCTAAGGAATTCAAATAGCGTGAACTCTCGTAAGGCATGTCGGTATTTATAAAATCGACTCCGAGATCCTTGAACGTTTTCCATGCTGTTTTAGAATCTGGACAACCCCAAAAACGGAATGGTTTTCCATAACTATGCGCCTTATTGATTGCTTCGGATACCTTTTTGTAATCTTCGGCAGTAAGACGTCCTTTTCCGTTCCAAGATGAAAATTCGCTGAAACTTTTGCTGATTAGCGCCACCTTTTCCCACTGTTCTTTTTCTGGAATACTAGCAAAACTTTGAAAATCAAATTGAATGTAATTAGGGTATTGCATATATGTTTTTGCTTCTGGTCGGTTTCCCGATATCACAATGGAAAAATTTTTATTGTTTATTACATTAGGGTAATTTTCTAAAACAGCAATCAGTTTATTTAACGTTGCAACAGACTCGGTTTTAATATCAATAAGTAATTGTATGGGTTGCTGATTGCCCATTTTTAGTGTCATTACTTGTTGCAAAGGATCTAAATACAGCTTTTCAAGGGTACGTTCTTTTTTGATATCAGTCTCGGTATGGCTTACATACAAGTTATTATCCTTCAAAAAAACATCCGCTTCAATAGAATTTAAACCATTGGCGTAAGCGCTCCAAAACGGAATATTTTGCTCATAATCATTATGAGAATGTATTTTATATTTTTGAATCTCTTGTGCCTGAACGAACTGCAAAGAAAACAGCAAGGCCAGAACTGAAATTTTAATTGATTGTGACATAGTATAAATTTTGGTTAATAAACGTATTTTAATTATGTAGACCTTTCGGCTGCTATTACAGTTCACCGAAAGGTCTTTAATAAAATTATATTTTATGACGTGATTCAGTAGCTCAGTTTAATTTTCTCCTTTAAAACCATGCTAAAACCACTTTTTTGATCCAATTAATATCCTGCGTTTTGAACTAAATATCCAGGCTTGTCTGAAGCTCCATCAATAGCAGATTGTGGAATTGGAAAAAGACGTTTCTGAACATTACCATCCGTTTTTTCGGTCCAAGTTCCTTCATATTTTCCAAAACGAATCATATCTGTACGTCTGAGCATTTCCCAGTAAAATTCAAATCCACGTTCTCTATACAAAAGATCGAGTGTCATAGCAGTCAAGGCAGGCGGAACAATTCGGGCTGTTCTTGAAACTCTTACCAAGTTCACATCTGCAAGTGCACCAGCTGCATCATTTGATTTATGAAGTTTTGCTTCGGCACGCATCATATAAACATCAGCCAATCGAAGAATGACAATATCGGCATCACCTCTATTTCTCCCATTATCTGATTTTTTACTAAACTCATATTTCAATACTCTGTATCCACTGCTGTAACCACTTCCTTCTGCGGTAAAATCTATTTTCTCCGTATGGTTGACTAGTTTTGTTTTATCCGCTCTGGTTATATTTCTCAGTTTACCAATTTTATATCCAATTCCATCAGCACAACGAGCAAAGGGTTGGCCATTAGCAGTTGTAAGTAATCCATATTGCTGGCCTCTGATAATCCCGCGATCAATTTCAAAATTAGCTGCCGTAACACACGAATCCGCAGGTATTATAAGATTCTTTTTAGAAAACCTAGGATCCATTGTTGCGGGATCCTTAGAGCCATAAGCTGCGACCCAGGTTTGATAAAAATCAGATGTAATGGCTGGACCGTCAGTTCCATTTGCTCTTACAAATGCGGGAAGCGGAAACCGGTCTCCTGATAAGGAAAAATAAGCCAGTCGGTTATGACCATTCAATTCTGCTCGTTGATCAACAGCAAAAATTAACTCCTTATTGGTATGGTTTTCATCATCAAATATTTCAAAATATTCGGAGGAAAGATTGTATTGACCCGATTCAATAATTTTAGAAGTATACAAAATGACCTTATCCATGTCCTCTGATTTGAAATCAAAAGTACTTGCATATGGATTCCGATACACTGCAGCATTTAAGTGCAAACGAGATAGAAGTCCCCATACAGCACCTTGAGTAATACGACCGGGTCCTGAAGTTTTAGAAACCTCATTTTCAATAGACAAAAATTCGTTTTTGATATAATCTACCGCTTCAGAACCACGTAAAACAGTAGAAATTTCAGCAGGGTTTTCTTTTACAAAAATTAATCCAAAAAGATCTAAACTCAACATAGAGTAATACGCTCGTAGCCCTTTGGCCTCAGCCAAATAAAGTTTAGCCGCAGGATTGCTTGATGCCAGAGGACTTAGTGCATTAATTGCTGTCACGGATCTCGAAATACCTTGAGTGATGGATCCCCAAGTATCTTTTATTCGAATGTGGGAGCTACTGTAAGTATGACGATGCATATCAATAAAAATCCCATTATCACCCCAATCAGTTCCTCCTCGATAAGGCAAAATAGCTTCATCCGTTGATATTTCCTGAAGTGTAAAATAACTGGTGTGTAAAAATAATCCCGGCAAAACGGCATAAGCTGGTGCAATACTTCCATCGGCAACCGCACCTGATGTGGCACCGCCAGTTAGAGACTCGTCTAAAACTTCTTCTTCAAGTGTTGTACAACCAAATTGCAATAAAGTGGTAAAAACGGTCAGTAATAGTATAATTTTATTTTTCATGTGAATTGTATTTAATTAAAAGGAAACATTAAATCCGAATAGGAATGTTCTTGCTTTAGGATAACTCAAATAATCGATACCGTAAGAAGTAACTCCAGCTACAGATCGGTCTGAATTGACCTCTGGATCGTAACCGTCATAATCCGTAATGACAAATAAATTTTGACCGGTTACTGAAAATCGCATCGAACTAATCCAATCTCCAACGCCAATCGACTCTGGTTTTAAAGTATAGCCAAGAGATACATTGTTCAAGCGAAGAAAGGCACCATTTTTCAAGTATCGTGTTGAAATAGAAGCCGGGTTTGTAATCGACTCCGAAGGAAATTCTCCCGCTGGAGCAGTTGTGTTTAATGACTTGGCTAAACGAGCTTTATAGAAATTGGAATTGGCTGTGTTGTCATAGATTTTATTTCCAGCAACACCATTAAAATTAAAGTTTAAGTCAAATGCTTTGTACGCTAGATTACCATAAAAACTGAATAATTTGTCTGGCAATGCACTTCCGGCTACAACACGATCTGCATCGGTATCCAAACCATCATTATTGGCATCTCTAAACTGGCTCATTCCTTGATCATTGATTCCAATAAATTCTTTCATAAAAAAAGTACCAATCGGTTGACCGTTTACATAACCGTTAATCGTAGCCGATGAAAGTCCTGATCCTGAAGCACTTCCTGTAGTGAGCACCGTAAACGGCGAGTTTTCAATTTTATTATCAATAAAAGACACGTTACCTCCAAATCCAAATGAAATTCCTTCTTCACTTTTATACTGATACGCTAGTGCGAATTCCAGACCGCGATTGGTAATAGTCATATCTTTTACATTTGTCCAATACGTCGAAGCGGGCTGAATAGGATCAGATGGTACTACTTCAAGCAAAATATTATCAGAAACCTTATTAAAATAATCTACAGTTCCGGATAAAGCCCCTTTAAAGAATCCAAAATCCAAACCAATGTTAGTTTGTATAGAGACTTCCCATTGAATGTCCGGATTCGCAAAACGAGCAAAAGTAGTTCCTCCAGGATAAGTGCCTGTTGAATAAAGGGGATAACTAGTACTCCCACTCACTGAGGTTGTCGAGGAAGCTTGCGTAATTTTAGATGGTATTTCTTGATTTCCTGTTCGACCCCAACCAGCTCTTATCTTAAGGTTGCTAAAAGGGCTTTTTTGCATGAACTCCTCTTCAGAAATCTTCCATCCTGCTGAAAATGAAGGGAAATTTCCGTATTTATTGTTACTTCCAAATTTTGAAGAACCATCTCTACGCAAAGTCGCTGTCAATAAATACCGATTTTTAAAACTATATCCCAGTCTTCCAAAAAACGATTGTAATTCATTTTTAACCGCTGATCCCGAAGGCATATTATCTATTAAATCCAATTCTTGACCCAAACCTGGATTGTATTTAGGATCGATACCATTATCTTTAAATCGATCGATACTCCAATGCCGGTATTGCACGAATGTTTTTTGGAATGAATGACCCGCCAAAAACGAAAAATTATTCTCGCCTAAATCAAAATTGTAAGTAATGTAATTCTCTATCAAGGTGTTTTTATTATTGCTATAAAAAGAATCAAGTCGTCCATCTTCTTGAGGCAAAGTACTTGGTCTATTTTGAATATCGCGATCAGAACTGGAATTATCAACACCAAAATTCAGTTTATAATCCAAACCTTTGATGATTTCAAACGAAGGAGAAATATTCGCTATAATACGATTCGTTTGAGTCAAATCTTCATATAGTTTAAGGCGAATCAAAGGATTAAAAACATCCGGAAATATAGAAGGAACTCCATTTTCATCATAAGCAGGATACGTCGGATTAAGACTTAATGCAGTCCCTATAAGCCCTTGAATGGTTGGCCGCTCGCTAATGGTATTGGTAACATTTAGGTTCAAATCAATCTTGAGCCTATTATTAAGCAATTTTTGGGTGAGATTAATTCTGCCTGAAAGTCTCTTTAACTCACTATTTTTCAAGATCCCTTGCTGATCCTGGCTTCCTATAGAGGCAAAATAAGTCAGATTATCAGCGCCACCACTTAATGATAGGTTGTGATTTTGTGTCAAAGCAACTCTGGTAATTTCTTTTTGCCAATTAGTGGATCCGCCTAAATCAATAAGCTCTCCGCCAATTTCAACAACTCTTGATCTAAAGGCATCAGCACCGTAAACCAGAATTTCTTTAGCCATCCTTGAGGATCCCAAACTAGTGGAATAGGTTACTTTTGACATTCCTTTTTTACCTCTTTTGGTTGTAATCATAATAACTCCGTTAGCACCTCTTGCTCCATAAATAGCCGTTGCTGAAGCATCTTTCAATACATCAATTGATTCAATATCATCTGCATTAATGAAACTCAGTGGATTAATTGCCCCTCCTGTAGCAGAATTATCAAGAGCAAACCCATCCACAACAAATAAAGGTGTACTTCCCGAACGAACACCACCTTGACCACGTATGCTTATGGTTTGATTACTTCCTGGTTCTCCGCTTGCTGATGTGATATTGACTCCTGAAACCTTACCTTGAATTAATTGTTCCGGAGAAGTAACGATGCCACGATTAAACTGATCGCTTTTTACAGAAGTAACCGCACCCGTAACGTCGCTCTTTTTTTTAGAACCATATCCAACTACAACCAAATCCTCTAATTGCGTGGCGCTTGACTGCAACTTTACATTTAATTTATTGTAATTTTTAATGATTATTGATTGTGTTTCTAATCCTATGTAAGAAAAAACTAAAACATCTCCAACGGATGCCTTTATGCTAAAACGACCATCCAAATCAGTTATTACTCCTTGATTATTTCCTTTTATCAAAACATTAACACCTGGTATTGGGTAATTTGCATCATCTAATACTACTCCTATCACTTCTATTTGTGCCCATGATGCGACAGAAAACACCATTAAAAGGAATAACATCAAAAATTTACTTTTTTTCATCTTTTATCAATTTATTTATGATGGACAAATAGAGTCGTTAATTGCTAAATGAATGTTAATTACGAAACAACAAAAAGTAAAATTTTCGAAAACAAAAAAGTGAGGCTTAATTTAAAGATTCAAGAGATCAACAGCCCAAACTATTAATAAATCTAACTCGATTTAAAATCAAATAAGAAGAGAGTATATAATTAGTTTTTAAAATATTATTCATTTTGGATACTATTAAATAAAATTAATTTGTTCTACAATTACTAAGTATTTATAATAAACTAAACAATTACATAAGAACTGTATCTAAAAAACATTGCATTAATGCATTTAAAAAATATTTCTACATTTATCAAAAAAATGAAGTTTTACACAATAAAATTAATTTATTGTAGAGGCAAACAAAGGTTAAAAAAGAATAAAACATAAACGAACAATAAAAATTCAACATTTATACGCTCTTGTTTTTAACCTATTTTACGCTAAAAATTTATTCCTTTTAAAATAAATTTGTATAACTTATTGACGATAAAAATTTTATAAGATTCAGATGACTAATACCGCTATACTATTCGAAAATCATTTCAAATTTTGTATAATCTGAGACAAATAATTTATGATATCGTTTTGACGAATGGCGCCTAAAAATAGAAATTAAGTTTGAGGTTCATAACGTTAGAGGGATTTAATATCCTAACATATCTGTAAATATTCTAATTTTTATAAAAAGGTTACACCTGTATCAAAAAAATGATTATCTGGTTAATGTAATATCTGATGATTACTTTAAATCAAAAAACAAACTTATTTACGGTAAAAACTTATTTTAAGAAAATGAATAAAAATATAAATACTTATAAATTTATAGTAAAAAGTATTTAGCCTTAAATAATTAAAATAAAATTTTATTTATATTGATTATTACTCATCCAATACCCCAAAATCATAAAAGGCTGACTTTTATGAACTGCCCCCAAAAAGTTAGACACTATTTGGGGGCAGTTTTATGGAAAGAAAAGTCAAATACAATTATGAATTTAAACTTCGCTGTGTAGAAGAAGTTTAAAAAAACCGTTCATTAAGTGCCATTGCCAAAGAAAATAGTGTAGCCTTAACAGGTCTTAAAGTTTGGATTAGATGTTATCACAAATTTGGAAATGCAGGTCTTTTACCTGTCCAAAAAAAAACAAATTACAGTACAGACTTTAAGTTAAAAGTTCTACAAACGATTGAAAGGAAGTTATTATCTTTGAGTGAAGCTTGTTTGACATTCAATATTCCGTCAAGTTCAATAATAAGGCGTTGGCAAAGAAGATATGCACAAGAAGGTGTAGCAGGCTTAGAACTTAAACTTAAAGGAAGACCAATATCTATGAATTCAAAAAGAGCCAAAAAGACACCTGACAAACCATTAATTAGAGAGGAAGAACTCTTAAAAGAAAATGAAGCCTTACGAAGTGAAATCGCTCTTCTAAAAAAGTTTAACGCCTTAATTCAAGCCAAAAAATTGCAGCAGCAGAAAAGGCTCAAGCCATAATAGAATTAAGGCCTAATTTTGATTTAGATATTTTGCTAAATCAAACTAATATGGCTAGAAGTAGTTATTATTATCATAAAAGAAGAACTCAATTAAACGATAAATATCAAGATGTTAAAGAGTTAATTAAGCAGATTTATAATCATCATAAAGGTAGATTGGGTTATCGCCGTATTACTTTAGCAATCAGACAGAAAGGAATCGTAATTAATCATAAAATAGTGTTGCGACTAATGAAACTTTTAGGATTAAAAAGTTTGATTAGAATCAAGAAATATAAATCCTATAAAGGAGAACAAGGCAAAATAGCTCCGAATATATTGCAACGAAATTTTGAAGCAACACAACCCAATCAAAAATGGGCAACCGATGTGACCGAGTTTAATGTCTCAAGTAATAAATTGTACTTATCGCTTGTAATTGATTTATTTAACGGAGAAATAATAAGTTATGAATTATCTGAAAGGCCTAATTTTAATCAAATAACCAATATGCATAAAAAGTCTTTTAGAAGAATACCAAATAACACCAATTTAATATTACACTCCGATCAAGCCTGGCAATATTAAATGAAACAATATCAAATGCTATTAAAAGAAAAAGGATTAGTGCAGAGTATGTCAAGAAAAGAAAACTGTTTAGATAATGCAGTTATAGAAAATTTCTTTGGCATATTAAAATCAGAACTCTTTTATCCTATGAAATTTAATGATATTAACCATTTAAAAAAGAAATTAAAGAATATATTAAATATTACAATAATGAAAGAATCAAACTAAATCTAAAAGGAATGAGCCCGATACAATATCGAGCTCATTATTATCAAAATTAATTATAAATTTGTCTAACTTTTTGGGGGCAGTCTATTTTTTGGTGAAAGACAGCCTTTTAAATATAGAAAAAGCAAGTTGTATTGTGGTTAACATTTAAATATATTCTTATACCATATGCAGAATTTCTATTGATCGTAATGCCAAAAGTGTCTTCTTTATTTTCTTATAAAGTTTCTAAATCAGTATTATTAACCGGAAAAAAATTTGGATATAAAAATAACCTAACCAAGTATGTAATCTATTTTTTATTAAAGTGTAAATATAAAACCGTTAAAAAAATAACTGATTATACTATGCGTATTTAATAAGCGTATAATTCTTACATTACGGAGACAATCTATCTGTTTTCCATGAACAATCATTTTGAATCGTGTACCGTATTCTATCATGTAATCTATTAGGCCTTCCTTGCCAAAATTCAACTTCTAATGGGGTAACTATAAATCCACCCCAATGTTGTGGTCTTGGAATTATAATACCCTCAAAATCTTTTTCTAACTGCTTTAAATTTTCCTCTAAATATTCTCGTGAGGGCACAACTTCACTTTGACTGGAAACAATTGCTCCTAATTTACTCCCATCAGGTCTTGATTCAAAATAACGATCAGATATTTCTTCGGAAGTAGGCTTTGCAATACCTTTTACAATTACTTGACGTTCCATATTATGCCAAAAAAAAGATAAGCAAACATTAGGATTTTCTAATATAGCCCTACCTTTTTCCGAATTATAATTTGTAAAAAAAACAAACCCATTTTCGGTAAAATTTTTTAATAAAACAATTCTAGATTTTGGGAAGCCATCCAAGCCAATAGTAGCAATGGTCATTGCATTTACCTCGCTATTACCCCCATATTCCTCCACTTCATGAAACCATTTATTAAATAGATTTATAGGATCCGTAGGTATGTCAGATTCTAATAACTCGCTTTTTTCGTACGATTTTCTATAATTACTTAAGTCGTTAATAATTTTTATTTTAACCATATAGAATTAGTTTTAATATTTAAATTAGTTTTAATTTCAAAAATAATATTATTGTCCTAGTAAACCCATTTCTCTGGCGTTATTTTTGAGAAAATCATAGTTTTAAAATTATAAAATATTTTTAATAATTTCGCTTGAATAAAACTGACCCTACTTAATAAAATGCTTTTTTCATTTAATTGCTTAATTATGTAAAGAAATAGGTCAATTTGCTGACTTAAGTATTATAGAAATTTAAAAATAACTGCCTATACAGAAAAAACATATAAATAGACAGAATACTTATAATCAATAATATAGTGCAATATTTTTTAAAAAAAATAAGCATTTTTACAAAAACTGCCCATGATTTATAGTTTTATTAAAAATTAATGAATAAATATTCCCGATTGAAAAAATACGTAAAGCACTCCATATTAGCCAAATAAAGCATTGTTGTTAAAAAAAATAAGGAATTATGCTAGAATTAAACTGAAAATCGTCGTAAAAAAGAACAAATATGATTGATTTATTTTAAAACGAAGCAATACTACCAATTTATCAGGATAATACTAGAACTTCATAGTTTAAGTTATAAATTTTTAAAATCTTTAAGCTTTGAATCTATAAGAAAAGCAATTTCAATAGCAAAATAAATCAAAAAGCTAGGCTAACGTAGTAAATTAAAACAGAAGTTTAAAATATCAACCAACTCAAATCATAATTATTTAGTCGCCGAAAGTATATTAAATGGAAAGTTTGTTGCAAAAACTCCTTAAAAAGTATGAGCTTATGTTATTACTTCTTCCCTAACCAAAGAAGAAATTGTACCTCTAACAATTATTATGAATTTGTATGTTAATAAATTACAATTCGGAGTTTGAGTTATCGAATCAGTATTGAGGGCCATTGGGAAAGCTAGTTGGCGTATCAAACTTGATTTAAAGGTTGGAAAATAGCATTTAAAAATCGAAATAGTAATGAATGTGATTTTCCATTTCGACAGTGATGTTAAATATCATATTAAAATTGTGTAAATGTTCTTTATTCTTATAAATTCAACCCGCAATATAAGTCAAAAAGATAATTATTAAGGCATTACGCTATCGCAAATATTTTTTTAAATCTTTGAAAACTGCCTCGAGCTAAAGCGAACAGCCGAAACAATTTATTTGAGAGAATAATCTGATTTTAAAAGAACCAAAAACGATAATTTTTGAACACATTAAAGTTTTTTCACAACATAAAAAGGAGATATTCTGCCTTAAAGTATATAAATTTTAAAGAATTAAATAAACTCTAAAAATGTAATTTAACTTAATATTGGATTTCATTTTCTTGTCAACTTTCCTGTTGATTTAAACTTAGGAAATATAAAAGCCCTAAGCATTTAGAATGTTTAGGGCTTTTACTAATCTTAAAACTACTTTTATAAAGTTGCCATATCAATTACAAAACGGTAACGCACATCACCTCTAATCATTCTGTCGTATGCATCATTAATGTTTTTGATGTCAATCATTTCAATTTCAGAAACAATACCATGTTCTGCACAGTAATCAAGCATTTCTTGAGTTTCTGGCAAACCACCAATTAATGAACCTGCTAAGCTTTTTCTGCCACCTATTAAGCTAAAAGCACGAATTTCATAAGGCGTTGGCGGTACTCCAACACAAATATGTACTCCGTTTACTCTTAATAAAGACATGTACACATTCAAATCATGTGGCGCTGAAACAGTATCCAGAATAAAATCAAAATATCCAGTTACACTTTTTAGTTGTTCTGCATCTTTAGTAACAATAAATTTATGAGCTCCTAATTTTTTAGCATCAGCTTCCTTATCCGGAGAAGTACTTAATACAGTAACCTCTGCTCCAAAAGCAACACCAAATTTAACGGCCATATGTCCCAAACCGCCTAAACCTAAAACAGCTAACTTATGTCCTTTCCCTACTTTCCAATGTTTTAATGGAGAGTAAGTAGTAATTCCAGCACAAAGCAATGGCGCAACAGCCGCTAGATCTAATTTATCAGAAACTTGCAAAACAAAATCTTCATGAACCACTATAGTATTGGAATATCCACCATAAGTGGGCGTTTTCCCGTCTTGTCCTAAAGCATTGTACGTTTCAGTACTTCCGTTTAAACAAAATTGCTCTAATCCCTCTTGACAGTTCTCACAAGTTCTACAAGAATCTACCAAACATCCTGTACCTGCCAAATCTCCTACTTTAAACTTTTTGACATGACTTCCCACTTTTATCACTTTCCCTACAATCTCATGTCCAGGGACCATTGGGAATATTGCTCCTCCCCAATCATCTTTTATTTGGTGAAGATCACTATGACAAACACCACAAAATTGAATGTCGAATTGTACATCATGTGGTCCAACTTCTCGTCTTTCAAAATTCCAAGGGGCTAAATCTGTTTTTGAATCCTGTACTGCGTATCCTTTAGTAGGTATCATATTTTTTATTTTTTATAAAATTATGGAATTAATACCATTTACTCGCCATATAAAAACCAAAGGTTTTCACAAAATTTCGTACTGTTTATCCTTAAATCTGTAAAAAAGAGGCATTCGTATTTATGCATCCAGCATACAAATTTATATTGTTTTGACTTTCTGATAATTAAAAATTATACTGACTTTGAAATAGACAGTTTTAACTATCTTTAAAAAAATATAAAAATATAAAGTGATGAAAACACAATCCTACAAAAACCATATTCGCTTTTACTCACCCCACCATTTTATCTTTTATCCAATTATAATGACATTCCTGAGCATTAGTGTGTATTTTAGTTTCACAACTGCTGATCAATTAATTTGGGTTTTTATTAGTATTCTCTTTACAGCACTATTTTCCTTAGCATTTATGTTGCGGCAACATTATGCCTTAACTTTACAAAACCGCATTGTACGATTAGAATTGCGCTACCGTTATTTTACTATAACCGGAAAAAGATTCGAGAATTTCGAACATCGGTTAACTGATGATCAAATATTTGCCTTACGGTTTGCACCAGATGAAGAGTTACTAATGCTAACTGAACGAGCACTAAATGAAAACCTTTCTGGAAAAGCAATCAAAAAAGCGGTTATCAATTGGAAAGGTGATTATGAAAGAGTTTAAAAAATCATATAATATTACTTCTCTTTCAAACTTATTGTGATTCAGAATTTCGTTTCTTTGTTGTGGTAAACTTTACACTTAATCCGAATTTAAACCCCCTAAATGCCAGAATATTTCCTCGATTTCGAATACGATAACATCGCTTATAACGAAGAAGAAGTTAATTTTAAAGAATTTGAATGTTGCACTTTTACGAACTGTAATTTCTCAAAATGTGTATTTCTTGCGGTTACTTTCATTGACTGTATTTTCAATGATTGCACCTTTAGTGGCGCGAAAATAAATTATGTCGCTTTTAGAACCGTAATTTTTAATCGGTGCGAAATCAAAGAAGTCAATTTTGCCATGTGCGATAAATTAATTTTCGAAATCGCTTTTACCAATTGTATTCTGGATTTTTCTAAATTCTACACGTTAAAAATCAAAGGAACATCGTTTACCAATTGTAGTATTATCGCAGTAGATTTTATGAATACTGATTTGACCGCTGTGGTTTTTGACAATTGTGATTTATACCGTTCTGAATTTGCTAAAGCAATTGCCAATAAGGCTGATTTCAAGACAAGTTATAATTATACTATTGATCCTACCTCGACAAAATTAAAGAAAGCTATTTTCTCCTTAAATGGATTGAATGGTCTTTTGGCTAAGCATGATTTAATAGTCAAATGATTTGTTCAATACACATTACTATACAAACACTACCTGTTTTCAACAAATTAATAAGTCTAACAGTATAATAATTGATCCAGAATCAAGGATTCACAATATATGCAATACAAAAACCTGACAAAATTGAAAAATCGAAAAACGAATGGTTCAAATCTATTTGCTGCTAGAAGGATTCCTAAGATAATTGGAGTAACGCAATTATTATAAAATACGGCAAATAGTGAAGTATCAATAATTAAACCTGTAATACAATTTTTAACAACCGGAACATTTAACAGTTAAATTACTTCAGTATCCTATAGTCTAATGACTGCAAATAGAACACTACTAAAGGAATGGCTACTATAATTTAAATGCATCCAGGTTTCGATTTTAACTAAAGATTCCTCGTCAGAGGACACGGTATTTACAAACCATTTATTACTAAATACGTTAGAAAAGCGAATCATTAAAGACACATGAAGTAATTATTTATTTTCCTCAGGTGAAGCAAATCACTTGAAAAATATATAAAAATTTAAGATTCAAAGATTTAGTTTTTCAAAAGCAAAAGGTCCTGTTTTTAGCTATGATTTAATCCAATAACTTCTTCAGCAACTAACTTCAAAATCTATGGAGAAAGAAAATATTTTAGTAAAACTAGCTTATACTTATCCATGAATGGTTTCGTTTTTACCATAATTAGCAATAACAGCCTCTTCAAATTCAAGCCATTCTAGCCACCTTTTTTCAACATCAATCCCAATTCCGTATTTCCGAGCATAGGTGATAAAAGTGGTGTAATGCCCTGCTTCACTCTCCATCAAATCTCTGTAAAAAACTGATAATTCTTCATCATTAATATTCTCCGAAAGAACTTTGAAACGTTCACAACTTCTTGCTTCAATCATTGCAGAAAATAACAAACGTTCCACTAAGCTTGAAACTCTGCTTCCATTTCCATTTTTTTTCATGTACAAGTACAATTCATTGACATAATCATCTTTTCGTTCGCGCCCCAACTTCAAGCCGCGTTTAATGATAATGTTATGTACTTGTTCAAAATGATCAATTTCCTCTTTAGCCAAAGCCAATAAATCCTTAACTAAATCCTGATGTTCTGAATTATTAGTGATAATTGTAATTGCATTTGTTGCTGCTTTTTGTTCGCACCAAGCATGATCGGTTAGGATTTCCTCAATGTTTTTTTCTACAATATTCACCCATCTTGGGTCCGTTGGTAATTTTAATCTTAGTACAGACATAATATTAATCTTAAAGTTAGAAAGTAATAAAGTCGAAAGTCGAAAGCCAAAACTAGGATAGAATATTAAATTCTATTCCAAGACCTTCAACTTTCGACTTTAAAAACTTTAATACGCTTTATTAGTACACAAAAATAGCTCTTTCGCTCATCATTTCGTTTACTTCATTTGCTACTGCTTCGATAACATCTTCGTTCGTGTGGTCCATTAACACTCTATCAATTAAAGCGACAATCGTTTCCATGTCTTCTTCAACAAGACCACGAGTGGTAATAGCCGGAGTTCCTACACGAATTCCTGAAGTTACAAATGGTGATTTATCATCAAATGGAACCATGTTCTTATTTACGGTAATTTCTGCCTTCACTAACGCATTTTCAGCATCTTTTCCAGAAATATTTTTATTTCTTAAATCAATCAACATCATGTGATTATCTGTTCCGCCAGAGATGATTTCATAGCCTCTTTTTACAAAAGCATCCGCCATAGCATTAGCATTTTTTTGCAATTGTAAAGCATATGTGAAAAATTCATCTTTTAACGCTTCGCCAAATGCTACTGCTTTTGCAGCAATAATATGCATTAAGGGGCCACCTTGATTTCCAGGAAAAACTGCTAAGTCTAATAATGATGACATCATTCTTATTTCTCCTTTTGGTGTAGTTAAACCAAACGGATTTTCAAAATCTTTACCCATCAAAATTAATCCTCCACGAGGACCACGTAACGTTTTGTGGGTTGTTGTAGTAACTATATGACAATGAGGCAATGGATCATTCATCAAACCTTTGGCAATAAGACCTGCAGGATGAGAAATATCAGCCAATAAAATAGCACCAACACTGTCCGCAATTACTCTAAAACGCTCAAAATCCATATCACGGGAATAAGCCGAAGCTCCTGCAATAATTAATTTTGGTTGTTCTCTAGTTGCTATTTCCTGAATTTTATCATAATTTAAAAGTCCTGTTTCCTTATCAACACCATAAAAGGAAGGTGTGTACAAACGTCCTGAAAAGTTAACTGGAGAACCGTGAGTTAAGTGCCCTCCATGTGACAAATCAAAACCTAAAATTTTATCTCCAGGCTTGATACAAGCGTGGTAAACCGCTGTATTAGCTTGTGAGCCAGAGTGTGGCTGTACATTTGCATAAGCAGCTCCAAAGAGCTCTTTGGCTCTATCGATAGCAATTTGCTCAATAACATCAACTACTTCACAACCGCCGTAGTATCTTTTGCCAGGATATCCTTCAGCATATTTATTGGTTAAAACAGAACCGGCTGCTTCCATTACTTCGTCACTTACGAAGTTCTCTGAAGCAATAAGCTCTAATCCGTGAATTTGTCTTTCTTGTTCTTCTAGAATAAGGTCAAAAATTTGTTCGTCGCGTTGCATTTTTTTGATTTTCGTTAATTTGATGCAAAAATACAAAAAAACGTTTGGTTAATAGTTAGATTATAATATATTTGATGAGTAATTTTTTATTAAAATAATTAACAAAATATGCCAATAACAGCTAACGATACCAATAGAAAATCATGGCTAGAAGTACCTGCCAATAGTGATTTCCCCATACAAAATATTCCTTTTGGTGTTTTTCTTACTAAAGAAAACATAGTGACTGTAGGCACTAGAATAGGAGATTTTGCAATCGATTTAGGAGCTTTACAACAATTAAGTTATTTTGAAGGCATTGAACTGACCGATGATATGTTCATGCAGGATACTTTGAATGATTTTATATCTGATGGTCAAAAAACATGGCGTTTGGTTCGAAACCGAATAGCTGAACTTTTTGATGTGAAAAATTCAAAATTACAAGATAATGCTAAAGATAGAGACATTATAATTTTCAAGATGGAAGATGTAGAAATGCAATTACCAGTACTAATTGGTGATTACACGGACTTTTATTCCAGTAAAGAGCACGCAACTAATGTAGGAAAAATGTTCCGTGATCCTGAAAATGCATTATTACCCAACTGGCTTCACATACCTGTGGGTTACCATGGAAGAAGTTCTACCATTGTCCCTTCTGGGATTCCAGTACACAGACCAATGGGACAAATGCTGCCAAATGGAGAAACTACGCCAGTTTTTGGTCCTTCTCGTTCAGTTGATTTTGAACTAGAAACCGCGTTTATTACGACCGATGTAAATATAATGGGAGAAAACATTGCCGTAACCGAAGCTGAAGATTATATTTTCGGAATGGTTTTATTGAATGACTGGAGTGCCCGTGACATTCAAAAATGGGAATATGTGCCCCTAGGACCATTTTTAGCAAAAAACTTTGCGACTTCAATTTCACCTTGGATTGTTACAATGGATGCTTTGGAACCTTTTAGAACGAAAGGGCCAAAACAAGAACCAACACCACTTCCCTATTTGCAACAAAAAGGAAAACATTCTTTCGATATCAATTTAGAAGTCGCCATTCAACCTGAAAACTCAGAGGCGACTGTGATTTCTCATTCGAATTTCAAATATTTATACTGGTCAATGTGTCAACAATTAGCGCATCACACCTCTAATGGTTGTCGCGTAAATTCTGGAGACATGATGGGCTCAGGTACTATTTCAGGACCAACTCCGGATAGTTATGGTTCTATGCTTGAATTAACTTGGGGCGGAAAAACTCCAATAAAATTAAAAGACGGTACGGAACGTAAATTTATAAATGATAACGATACTGTGATCATGAAAGGATTTTGTCAAAACGGGCATGTAAGGATTGGTTTTGGTGAAGTTTTCAGTAAACTACTCCCTCCATTCGTGAGAAAATAAAAAATTAAACCTATACTTTTCAAAACCTAACATCTATTCTATTTTTGTTAGGTTTTTTTTATGGGATTATTTTTTAAATTTGAATTCATAAAACAAGATTACAGCTTCAAAAAAACACTCCTTACTTTTTTTGCTTATGAAAAAAATCATTCTTTTAATATCGTTGTTTATTCTTGTTTCGTCCTGCGGGGTAAAACAAACTCAAAATTTATTAAGTTCTGGAAATTACGACCCAGCAATTGACAATGCAATCTCTAATTTACGAACTAATAAAAACAAAAAAGGGAAGCAACAATACATTTATTTACTGGAAGAGGCTTTCGCCAAAGCTAAAGAACGCGATTTGAATACGGTAAACGTATTGGAAAAAGAGGCAAATCCAGCTCAATTAGAGAAAATGTATCATACGTATTTACAACTGAATTCCCGTCAGGAAAAAATCAAACCGTTACTTCCTTTGAAACTACTTAAAGAAGGACGAAATGCGATTTTTCCATTTGACAATTATAACGACAAAATCATTGCTAGTAAAAATGCATTATCAGCTTATTTGTATGCTAATGCCAAAAAATTAATGGAAACTTCAGATAAAATGAATTATCGAAAAGCGTATGATGATATGGAATATTTAAACCAAATAACTCCAAATTATAAAAACGTTTTACAACTCATGGATGAAACTAAATTTAAAGGTTCTGATTATGTTTTGATTTACACCAAAAACGAAACAAATATGATTATTCCTTCTCGCCTGCAAAATGACTTATTGGATTTCAGTACTTATGGTTTAAATGATAAATGGACCGTTTACCACAGTAACAAACAGAAAGGAATTGATTATAATTATGGAATGGTAATCAATTTTAGACATATTTATATTTCGCCTAAGCAAATAAAAGAAAGAGAGTTTGTAAAAGATCGCATCATAAAAGATGGTGTCAAAAAACTAATTGATGCTAACGGAAAAGAAGTTTTGGACGAAAAAGGCAAAGTCGTGATGGTGGATAATATGAGAAATGCTACAGTACGCATTTATGAATTCAAACAGTTTAAATCCTGTCAAATTACCGCTAAAGTTGACTACATCAATTTTAAGAGCAATCAATTATTGCAATCTTTCCCAATAACTAGTGAGTTTATTTTCGAAAATATTTATGCCACTTACAAAGGAGATCGACGCGCCTCAGATGATAATTATTACTCTTATTTTGACAAAAGAGCGGTAGCTTTTCCAAGCAATGAACAAATGGTTTATGATACCGGAGACGATTTAAAAGCCAAAATAAAAGATGTAATCAGCAGTAACAGGTTTAGAAACTAATATTTTAAATTAATACTATTACATAGAACTGCTTGATAATTAAGATTATAAATTATTTTTTTCGATTTAAAAAATCAACAATCGATTAAAATTTTGTTACAAAATACAAAATTAGTGTTGTATTTTAAAAATATGTGTACTTTTGTACCAATGAATAAAACAAGTTTACATATAACTTCTTTGTCACGGACAAACAGACCTACTACTTCTCCCGAAGTACGGATGCTATCTCTATAGTACCCAAAAGTTGTTTCGTATCTTTATTCATTCTTCATTTTTTCCGTTTTGAAATTACCGCTATCTTTTATTGGACTAACACATCTAAAAATCAATACCTATTTACTACTATCATACTGTAGTTCAATTTATTGCACAAAAATGGACTGTTTTAGTATTATATTTGAATTTGGTAAAAATACATTTCATAAACAAATATACAAATCATTTTATAACTCAAAAATTCAGCTTTTGAAATGAATATTGCTATCCTAACAACTCAGAAAGAACATTATAAGTATTCGCAGGAAATATGCGAAACTATAGAATTATCCGCCCTTTTGAGAGGTACGGGAATTGCTAAAAGAACTCCTGAATACATTCAGAAAAAAATGGAAAGCAAAGATGCCGTCATTGCATTAGACAATGGAAAATTTGCTGGTTTTTGCTATATCGAAAGTTGGCAACACGGGAAATTTGTAGCACATTCTGGTTTGATTGTACATCCTGATTACAGAAATTTAGGTTTAGCTAAAAAAATCAAATCATTTGTTTTTGACTATTCATTGGAAAAATATCCGGATGCTAAAGTATTTGGAATAACAACTGGCTTAGCGGTAATGAAAATTAATTCAGATTTGGGTTACAAACCTGTCCCTTTTTCAGAATTAACCAATGATCCGAGTTTTTGGAAAGGATGTCAAACCTGTACCAATTATGAAATCCTAAAAAGCAAAGACAACAAGATGTGCTTGTGCACCGGAATGCTTTATGATCCAAAAGAAACACCCAAAGCACAACCTAAACACCCATTTAACGTTAGAGTGTTAAACCGATTAAAATCAATTAAAGAAGCCTTGTTCTTAAAAAAATAATATCATGAAAAAAGTTGTATTAGCTTATAGTGGAGGATTAGATACGTCCTATTGCCTAAAATATTTAAAAAACGAAAAAGGATATGAAGTTCATACCGTTCTTATAAATACAGGCGGATTTGATGAAGAGGAACTAGCCGCTATTGAAGAAAGAGCCTACGAATTAGGAAGCGCACAACATGCAAATCTTACCATTGTAGATAAATATTATGACAAAGCCATTAAATATTTGATTTATGGAAATGTATTAAAAAATAATACCTATCCGTTATCCGTAAGCGCAGAGCGTGTTTTTCAAGCTATCGAAGCAATTAAATATGCAAAATCTGTTGGTGCCGAAGCAATTGCTCACGGAAGTACCGGTGCAGGAAATGACCAAATTCGTTTTGATTTAATTTTCCAAACCATTGCTCCCGAAATTGAAATCATTACTCCAATCAGAGATTTAAAATTATCCAGACAGGAAGAAGTGGATTATTTATCTAAAAATGGAGTTCATTATTCTTGGGAAAAAGCACAATATTCCATTAATAAAGGATTGTGGGGAACAAGCGTAGGCGGTAAAGAAACATTGACCTCAAATCAATCGTTACCAAGTGAGGCGTACCCTTCACAATTGCAAAAAAAGGGTGAAGAGAAAGTGACACTACAATTTGAAAAAGGACAATTAGTAGGTATCAACGGGACATTGGACACACCGACAAAGAACATCGTTGCATTAGAAAAACTTGCCAACGCTTACGCTATAGGTAGAGATACGCATGTGGGTGATACCATCATCGGAATTAAAGGAAGAGTAGGTTTTGAAGCTGCTGCGCCATTAATCATCATCAAAGCACACCATTTATTAGAGAAACATACGCTGGGTAAATGGCAACAATACTGGAAAGAACAACTGGGGAACTGGTACGGAATGTTGTTTCATGAAGGGCAATTTCTAGACCCTGTAATGAGAAACATCGAGGCTTTCCTAGAAGACACTCAAACGACTGTAAATGGGACCGTTATCGTTTCGCTAAAACCATATCACTTCACATTGGACGGAATTGAATCTGAAAATGATTTGATGAATACCTCTTTTGGTCAATATGGGGAAATGAACAACGCCTGGACATCGGACGATGCCAAAGGATTTATCAAAATTCTTGGAAATGCCCAAAACATATTTTCATCTGTAAATAAACTGACCCATGATTAATATTGGAATAATTGGTGGTTCGGGTTACACAGCGGGGGAACTTATCAGAATATTGATGTTTCATCCCAATGCTACACTTGATTTTGTTTACAGCACAACAAACGCTGGAAAACCACTTTCGGTTGCGCATCACGATTTGATGGGCGATATTGAAATGAATTTTACAGATACTGTAAATCCAAATGTGAATGTTGTTTTCTTGTGCTTAGGACACGGTAAATCAAAATCATTTTTAGAGAACAATCAATTTGCGAGTCATACCAAAATCATCGATTTAGGAAATGATTTCAGATTGACAAAAGACAAAGATTTTGACAGTAAAACTTTCGTTTACGGTTTACCTGAATTGAATAAATCGGTGATCAAAAACGCTCAGTTTATTGCAAATCCAGGTTGTTTTGCAACAGCGATTCAATTGGCATTATTGCCTTTAGCCAAAAACGAAATGCTTACGACTGACGTTCATATCAATGCCACAACCGGAAGCACGGGAGCTGGAGTTTCACCTTCGGAAACGACGCATTTTAGTTGGAGATCAAATAATATGTCACATTATAAAGCTTTTGAGCACCAACATATGGGTGAAATAAACCAAAGTGTCAACCAATTACAGGCGGAATATACAAACGAATTGATTTTTGTACCCAACAGAGGTGATTTTGCCAGAGGAATTTTTGCAACATTATACACAACAATCGAAGAAAATCTGGAAGATGTAGTAGCAAAATATGAGGCTTTTTACAAAGACCAACCTTTTGTAACGGTTACTACCACTGGAATCAATATGAAACAAGTAGTTCAAACGAATAAATGTATTATTAGTTTAATGAAAAAAGGAAACCGGTTATTGATTACTTCAGTAATTGATAATTTAACAAAAGGAGCTTCTGGTCAAGCCATTCAAAACATGAATTTAATGTTTGGATTGGATGAAAGTACGGGATTGCATTTGAAACCAAGCGGATTCTAATTTTTCTATTTTAAATGATAAATTTTAAATTCTAAATTTAAAAATCGATTCATTTAAAATTTAAAATTCAACATTTAAAATAATTAAAAAATGAACTTATTTGACGTTTACCCATTATACAACATCACTCCTGTAAAAGCATTAGATTGTACTATTACAGATGAAAAAGGAGTGGAATATTTAGATTTATATGGTGGTCATGGAGTAATTTCCATTGGACACACCCAACCTGATTATGTAGCCAAATTAAAAAATCAATTGGATAATATTGGTTTTTATTCCAATGCGATTCAGAATCCATTGCAAGTAGAATTAGCAGAGAAATTAGGGAAACTCTCCGGATTGGAAGACTACACTTTATTCTTGTGCAGTTCTGGAGCTGAAGCCAATGAAAACGCCTTGAAATTAGCCTCTTTTCACAACAATAAATCTCGTGTAATTGCTTTTGATAATTCCTTTCATGGAAGAACTTCGGCGGCGGTTGCGGTAACAGATAACAAAAAAATTGTTGCACCAATCAATGCACAACAAATCGTTACTTTTTTACCCTTGAATAACATCGAGTTGTTAGAAAACGAACTAAAAAAAGGAGATGTTTCTTCTGTAATCATTGAAGGAATTCAAGGAGTTGGCGGTTTAGACCAAGGTACAACTGAATTTTTTCAGGCATTAGAAAAAATATGCGCAGCATACGATGCCGTTTTGATTTTGGACGAAGTGCAGTCAGGATACGGAAGAAGCGGAAAGTTTTTCGCTCACCAACATCATGACATCAAAGCCGATATTATTTGTCTGGCGAAAGGAATGGGCAACGGATTTCCTATTGGCGGAATCTTGATTTCTCCAAAATTCACAGCGAGTTATGGATTATTAGGAACTACTTTCGGTGGAAACCATTTGGCTTGCGCCGCTGGAATTGCTGTTTTGGATGTCATTGAAAGCCAAAAATTAATGGATAATGTAAATGACGTTTACGTCTATTTTTTAGAGGCAATCAAACAAGTTCCTGAAGTAATTCAAGTAAAAGGAAGAGGGTTAATGCTCGGTGTAGAATTTGATTTTGACGTAAGTACACTTCGTAAAAAAATGATTATAGACAAACATATTTTTACGGGAAATGCTAATAATAAAAACTTATTAAGAATCCTTCCTCCATTGACAATCAAGAAGGAAGCAATCGACACCTTTATAATAGCTTTAAAAGAAACATTGGCAGAATTGAAATGATTTTTTAAACATATAAGTCATCTAAGCTCCTAAACTTATGTGACTTATATGCTTATATTTTTTTCTAAAATAGTAAACCAAAAACTAATGAACTACGTATTACCAATAGAAAAACGAAATTCAGTTTTAAGTCGCATGGCCGAACTTCTTGAACAAGAAAGAGCCAATCTTAAGACTATAAATCAACAGGATTTACATCATTATTCTGGAGATGACTTGGCCATGGAAAAACGTTTATTGGTTGATGACGCCAAAATTGACGGTATGATTTTATCCATGCAACAATTGGCCAGTCAAGAAGATCCTATTGGCGTAGAGCGTTTTAATTTCGACCATGAAAACGGAATGAAAATCATCAATAAAACAGCGGCTTTCGGAACCATAATGATTATTTATGAATCCAGACCTGATGTTACTGTTGAAGCTGGTGGAATTGCTTTCAAATCCGGAAATAAAATTTTATTGAAAGGCGGAAAAGAATCTTTACAATCCAACTTGAAAATTGTAGAATTGTGGCATCAAGCTTTAACAGCAAACCATGTGACTACAGCATGGGTGGAATACTTGAATTATAATCGGGAAGAAACGCAGGTATTTTTAGAGAAACCGACACAAAAAGTGGACTTAATCGTTCCTCGTGGTGGCGAGAAATTAATCGCTTTTGTAAAAAAACACGCCACCTGCCCAGTAATAATAAGTGGTCGAGGAAATAATTTTGTGTATGTAAATAAGGAAGCCGATTTAAAAAAAGCGCTTGACATTATTATCAACGGAAAAACCTCAAACATATCGGTTTGCAATGCTTTAGATAAAGTTTTAATTGATACTAATCTTGAGAATTGGGAAGCTTTTGCTACCAATATAGTTCAGGAATTACAACAAAGAAACGTTACTGTTTTGGGAGATGAAAGTATTTCCAAGGCAACAAACGTTCCTCAGATTGAATCGGATTTAATTTGGCATGAAGAGTTTTTAGATTATAAAATTGTTATTGGAACAACCAATTCGGATCAGGAAGCGATTGACAAAATAAATAAATATTGTGGTGGACATTCCGCTTCGATAATCACAAAAAATGATGCTATTGCCCAGGAATTCATGGAAAATGTAGATACTGCAGCCGTATATCAAAACGCCTCTACCCGATTCACTGATGGAGGACAATTTGGTTTAGGTGGCGAATTAGCCATAAGCACAGACAAATTACACCAACGTGGACCAATTGGTTTGCAA
The DNA here is from genome assembly GCF_048284335.1 of Flavobacterium amylolyticum. NCBI lineage: Bacteria > Pseudomonadati > Bacteroidota > Flavobacteriia > Flavobacteriales > Flavobacteriaceae > Flavobacterium > Flavobacterium amylolyticum. The sequence goes on along the minus strand of NZ_JBLVPG010000002.1, from coordinate 23,499 downwards.
CATTTAGTTACTAATAAGTGGTATATTTACGGGAATGGACAAACGAGAAAATAGTCGTAAAGTCGAAAGTAATAAAGTCGAAAGATTGAAAAAAAGAAGGATTCAGAATAAAGAAAAAAAATGGCTAAAAAAAGAATTTTATTAAAGTTAGGAAGCAATACGTTAACCAAGGAAACCAATCACATTTCGAGAGGAAAGATTGAGGATATTGGGATGCAAATAGCCGCTTTACAAGACGATTACGAGTTTATTATTGTAAGTTCTGGTGCGATTGCTGCAGCCAAACAATTTGTAAAACTGGAAAATCAAGACAAAGATGTTTTTGTAAAACAAGCGTTGGCTTCTATTGGCCAGCCACATTTAATGCGGATTTATCATGAAAATTTTAGTGATTTAGGATTGCTAATTTCGCAATGTTTGCTTTCTTATTCTGATTTCGAAAAAGAACAATCCAAAGTAAATATCGTGAACACCATCAATGTGTTAGTCAAAAACAATTACATTCCGATTATCAATGAAAATGATACCGTAGCAACGGATGAGATTCGGTTTGGTGATAACGATAAATTAGCCGCTTTGACCGCCGTTTTATTAAATGTTGATATTCTTATCATTGCCACCAATACGAACGGGATTTACACCAAATCATCCATTCATGATGCAGTTCCTGAAACCATTTCTTTGGTAACCGATTTAAAAGTATTGGAAAAAGAGATTGGCGATTCTAAATCTTCTCATGGAACCGGTGGAATGCAATCTAAAATAGAAGCATCGGCAATTGCCAAAGCCGCTACTATCGAAACCTGGATTGTCAATGGCTTGGAAGACAATTTTATTTTGAAAGCTTTAAAAAACGAAATACCTTTTACTAAAATTCTATAAAATGTTAATTTGGTTAATCGTTAATTCGGTTAATCGATTAAGCAAATAACCGATTAAATAATTAAGACAATGAACTACATTTCCATACAAAACATAGATTCGCTCAACAAATGGGTGAAACAAGCATTAAAAATCAAGAAAAAACCCCTTAAAAATAAAAAACTGGGTAAGAACAAAACCTTAGGGATGTTGTTTTTTAATTCCAGTTTAAGAACACGTTTGAGTACACAAAAAGCAGCTTTGAACTTAGGAATGAACGTGATGGTAATGAATTTTACCAGCGAAGGTTGGACATTAGAATTTGAAGATGGAGCCATCATGAATTCCGGTGCTTCAGAACATATTAAAGAAGCGGCAGCAGTTGTTTCTCAATATTGCGACATTATTGCTATCAGGGCCTTTGCCGGATTGGTAGACAAAGAAAAAGATAATGCCGAAACCGTTCTTATGGGTTTCTTAAAATATGCCACTGTGCCAATTGTTAATATGGAAAGTGCTACAGGACATCCGTTACAATCGCTAGCCGATGCAATAACTATGGCCGAACACAAAACAAAACACAGACCAAAAGTAGTTTTGACTTGGGCACCACATCCTAAAGCTTTACCTCAAGCGGTACCCAATTCCTTCGTGCAAATGATGCAGTTACAAGATGCAGACTTTGTTATTACGCATCCTGAAGGGTACGAATTGAATACTGAAATCACGAAAGATTCCAAGATTGAATACGACCAAGACAAAGCTTTCGAAAACGCCGATTTTATTTATGCCAAAAACTGGAGCAATTATAACGAGTATGGTCAGATTACAAATTCCGACCCAAATTGGACTGTAACTGCCGACAAAATGAAACTGACTAATAATGCTAAATTCATGCACTGTTTGCCAGTAAGACGTAATGTAATTGTAACGGATGAAGTGATTGACAGTGAAAATTCAATTGTTATCGAACAAGCCAACAATAGAACCTATGCTGCACAATTAGTGTTGCAAAAAATATTGGAAAATGGAAAATAAAAAACCGGTAACCCTAATAAAAATTGGAGGAAACATTATTGACAACCCAACGGAATTAGCACAATTTTTATCTGATTTTTCTCAGATTGAAGGCTATAAAGTACTCGTTCACGGCGGTGGAAAATCAGCTACCAAAATGGCGGAAAGCATTGGTTTAATTCCTCAAATGATTGATGGAAGACGCATCACCGATGCCGCTATGCTTGATGTAGTTGTGATGATTTATGCAGGTCAAATCAACAAAAATATCGTTGCTCAATTACAAGCTAATTCCACCAATGCGATGGGGTTTTCTGGTGCTGATGGGAATTTAATTCAATCGGATAAAAGAAACCATCCTACAATCAATTATGGTTTTGTTGGTGATGTAAAAAAAGTGAATACAAACGTATTACAAACGTTACTTTCTAGTGGAATAGTTCCTGTATTTTGCGCAATAACACACGATGGAAAAGGACAATTATTAAACACGAATGCCGATACCATTGCCAGCGAATTAGCGATTGCTTTATCGGAAGTTTTTGATGTCACTTTGAATTATTGCTTTGAAAAACCGGGTGTTTTATATGATGCCGAAGATGATTCTTCCGTAATTGAGAACATAAATCAAGAATTATATTCCAAATTAAAAGCTGAAGGCGCCATACATTCTGGTATGATTCCTAAATTAGACAATTGCTTCAATAGTTTGTCCAAGGGAGTTCAAAAAATAAAAATTGGTCATCACAGGATGATGCAAGATAAAACGGCATTGTACACTACAATTACACTATGAAGAGTATAGAAATCCTTACACAAGAGGCCATTTCGTTATTAAAAGCACTGATTGAAACGCCTTCATTTTCAAGTGAAGAAGAACAAACAGCACTTGTAATCGAAAATTGGTTTAGACAAAATAATATCCCTTTCAAAAGAGAGAATAATAATATTTGGGCTTTCAATAAGAATTTTGATAAAACCAAGCCAACACTTTTACTCAATTCGCATCACGATACCGTAAAACCAAACCAAGGTTATACTAATGATCCATTTGAAGCTATCGTAAAAGACGGCAAATTATTTGGATTGGGGAGCAATGATGCGGGAGGTTGTCTGGTCTCGCTTTTAGCCACTTTTGTTCATTTTTATTCGAATGAAAATCTGCCTTACAATATTGTGATGGTCGCTTCAGCCGAAGAAGAAAGCAGTGGCAAAAATGGATTAAACAGCGTATTGAAACATTTACCGGAACTGGAATGTGCCATTGTTGGCGAACCTACTTTGATGCAATTGGCCGTAGCCGAAAAGGGGTTATTGGTATTGGATGTCATCGTAAAAGGTACTGCCAGTCATGCAGCACACAACAATCCGGATAATCCTATTTACAATGCGATACCCGTTATCGAATGGTTTAACAGTTATCAATTCGAAAAAATATCGGAGGTTTTAGGTCCTGTAAAAATGACCGTAACACAAGTCACTGCAGGTAAACAACACAACGTAGTTCCCGCAGAATGTCATTTGGTTGTCGATATCCGAGTGAATGATTGCTATAACAATCAAGAAATTTTAGATATTGTAAAAAAACATTTGACTGCCGAAGTCAATCCGCGTTCGATGCATTTGAATGCATCTTCAATTCCTGTTGCACACAAATTAGTACAAGCCGGAATCGCACTGGGAAGAACCACTTACGGGTCGCCTACCCTCTCGGATCAATCGGTTTTGAGTTGTCAATCCTTGAAATTAGGACCTGGTGAAACCCTACGGTCACATTCGGCAGACGAATTTATATTTATAAACGAAATAGAAGAAGGAATTCAATTGTATATCAAAATACTAACTGATTTTTTCAAACAATAAAAGTCATCCTGAGCGCAGTCGATGGAGGAGCCAATCCCGCTATTCGTTGCAATCTTTTATTTTTTTAAAGAAAAAAAATAAAAGGATTTCCACTGCTATCGGGGCTAATCTAACAGTCTAAAAATCTAATTATCCATATATGAAACTTTGGGAAAAAGGAATACCAACAGATAAACAAATAGAACATTTCACCGTTGGTAACGACAGAGAACTAGATTTAGTGCTTGCCAAATACGATGCTTTAGGCTCTATTGCTCACGCTAAAATGTTGCACCAAATCGGACTTTTGACAACTTCCGAAACGGAATCTTTAGTTCTGGCTTTAGAAGATATTATTATTGATGCAGAAAAAGGGCATTTCGAAATCGAAGATAGTTTTGAAGACGTACATTCTAAAATCGAGTATCTTTTAACGCTAAAATTAGGTGATGCCGGAAAAAAAATTCATACTGCCCGTTCTCGTAACGACCAAGTTTTAGTAGACGTTAATTTGTATCTAAAAGACGTCGTTAAAGAACTAAAGGAACAAGTAAAAAGTCTTTTTGATTTGCTAATGGAATCGGCTGAAAAACATCAAAATGTTTTATTGCCCGGATATACTCACCTTCAAATTGCGATGCCTTCTTCTTTTGGAATGTGGTTTTCTGCTTACGCCGAAACCTTAATTGATGATATGACGATGCTAAATGCTGCTTTGAAAATTGTAGACCAAAATCCATTAGGTTCAGCTGCAGGTTATGGAAGTTCCTTTCCAATTAACAGAACATTCACTACAAAGGAATTAGGGTTTGAAACCTTAAAATTCAATTCTGTAGCGGCACAAATGAGCCGTGGAAAATCAGAAAAAACGGTTGCTTTTGCAATGAGTAGTGTTGCTGCTACTTTGGCGAAGTTTTCTATGGACGTTTGTTTGTATATGAGCCAGAATTTTGATTTTATCAGTTTACCTGCCCATCTTACAACAGGTTCGAGCATCATGCCACACAAGAAAAACCCGGATGTTTTTGAATTGATTCGTGGAAAATGCAACAAGATTCAAGCGCTGCCCTACGAAATTACTTTAATTACCAACAACTTGCCAAGCGGTTATCACAGGGATTTGCAATTGTTGAAAGAAGGACTATTTCCAGCGATTCAAAACCTGAAAGCCTGTTTGGATATTGCTATTTTTGCTATAAAAGATATTAAAGTAAAAGAACACATTTTAGACGATAAAAAATACGATTATTTGTTTACGGTAGATTCCTTAAACGAAATGGTTGTTGCCGGAATGCCTTTTAGAGATGCCTATAAAGTAGTTGCAGAACAACTGGAAAATGGCACTTTCAAATCGCCAAAAGAAACCAAACATACGCACGAAGGAAGTATTAACAATTTGTGTTTAAAGGAAATAAAAAGGAAGATGAGAGATTCTTATTAATTCAAAACAAAAATAATGGTTATAATAAAATCCATTCGTTGAAGCGAATGGATTTTTTTGTTTTTAAAATTGCTCTATTAATTGCCGTTGGTTTTAACCAACGATAAAATGTAAAAGAAAGAATTGGCTTTAGCCAAAATGGTTGAACAATTTTGGCTATAGCCAATTCTTTCAAAATCTTAAATTCCGCTGGTTAAAACCAACGGCCAACAGAATAACCATAAATTTAATACGATCAAAAAAAACACCTAGAACCTAACTATTTACAACTTCCCTTTCAGTTCCTCCGCATCAATATCGCTATGCGAAACATTGTAAATGGCTTTTCCGTCTTTAATTAAAATCAATTGTGGGGATTGATGCGTTACACTAAATTGATCCGCAATGGCATTAGAAATATCGCGATACGCTATTAAATCTAAAAAATAAGGCGTAACTTTATCTGAGCTATTAAACTCATTTTCAAACTGTTTCAGTGCCATCCTACTTACACTGCATCGGGTACTGTGTTTAAAAATGGCTACTGGTTTTTCATTCGAAATAGCAATAATTTCATTCAGTTGTCCTAAATCGGTTAGTTCATTCCAATTGATTTTATTTTCATTTAAATCCTTGTCGTCTGAACTATTGAACATATTTTTAAAAAAACTCATAATTATCTTATTTTAAGACATTTTGACTTTGAAATATGATAACAATCATGAAATTTCTGTCAATTTGTCTGTATTATTATATTGGAATATAAATTGAATATTGATTCGCAAAGTTAGTCAAATAACACCAAAACAATAACCATCATGAACATAAATAAATTTACTATCAAATCTCAGGAAGCCATTCAGCTTTCCCAACAATTGGCGCAAAGCCACGGGCAACAACAAATAGAAAACGAACATATTTTCAAGGCTATTTTTGAAGTCGATGAAAATGTGGCGCCTTTTATATTGAAAAAACTGAATGTAAATGTGCCCTTGTTTCTTCAAATATTAGACAGTACAATTCAGAGTTTTCCGAAAGTTTCCGGTGGCGAAATTATGCTTTCCAGAACTGCAAACACAACACTAAATGAGGCCGAGATTATTGCAAAAAAAATGAATGATGAATTTGTTTCTGTAGAGCATTTAATTTTAGCGATTTTTGATTCTAAAACTAAGGCTGCTCAAATATTAAAAGATCAGGGAGTAACCGGAAAAGGATTAAAAGCCGCTATCGACGAATTGCGAAAAGGAGAACGGATAACCTCTGCCTCTGCTGAAGAAACCTATAATTCTTTAAATAAATACGCCAAAAATCTAAACGAATTGGCCCGTGCCGGTAAACTCGATCCGGTTATTGGCCGTGACGAGGAAATTCGCAGGGTATTACAAATTCTAACACGAAGAACTAAAAACAACCCAATGCTCGTAGGAGAACCAGGAGTGGGAAAAACCGCCATTGCCGAAGGATTAGCACACCGAATTGTAGATGGAGATGTTCCTGATAATTTGAAAGATAAAATCGTGTATTCCCTTGATATGGGAGCATTAATTGCAGGTGCCAAATACAAAGGGGAATTTGAGGAACGATTAAAATCTGTGGTGAAAGAAGTGACTTCTGCCGAAGGCGATATTGTTTTATTCATTGACGAAATCCATACACTTGTGGGAGCCGGCGGTGGCGAAGGTGCCATGGATGCGGCAAATATTTTGAAACCGGCGTTGGCTCGTGGAGAACTACGTGCCATTGGGGCAACAACATTAGACGAATATCAAAAATATTTTGAAAAAGACAAAGCACTTGAAAGACGTTTCCAAAAAATAATGGTCGAAGAACCAGATACTGAAAGTGCTATTTCGATTTTACGCGGAATCAAAGAAAAATACGAAACGCACCATAAAGTCCAAATCAAAGACGATGCTATTATTGCGGCTGTCGAATTATCGCAACGGTATATTACGAACCGATTTCTTCCAGATAAAGCTATCGATTTAATGGACGAAGCCGCTTCAAAATTGCGTATGGAAATCAATTCGAAACCGGAGGAACTCGATGTTTTGGATCGAAAAATCATGCAATTGGAAATTGAAATTGAAGCCATTAAACGAGAAAAAGACGAAAGCAAACTCAAAGTTTTGGGTATGGATTTGGCGAATCTCAAAGAAGATCGCAACGAAATCTACGCCAAATGGAAATCAGAGAAAGATGTAGTCGATAACATTCAAAGCGTAAAAACGGAAATTGAAGACTTCAAATACGAAGCCGAACGTGCTGAACGTGACGGTGATTATGGAAAAGTAGCTGAAATTCGGTACGGTAAAATCAAGGAAGCACAAGAACGTTTAGCAATTTTACTCAAGGAATTACAAGAAAACCAATCTGGAACTTCGTTGATAAAAGAAGAAGTTACCCGCGAAGACATTGCCGAAGTGGTAGCCAAATGGACTGGAATTCCGGTGATGAAAATGCTTCAGGGCGAACGAGAAAAATTATTGAAACTGGAAGATGAATTGCATCACAGAGTCGTAGGACAGGAAGAAGCCATTCAAGCCGTGAGTGATGCCGTGCGCAGAAGCCGTGCGGGACTGCAGGATATGAAAAAACCGGTGGGGACCTTTCTTTTCCTTGGTACAACAGGAGTTGGAAAAACAGAATTGGCAAAAGCCTTGGCCGAATACCTGTTTGACGATGAAAATGCAATGACGCGTATTGACATGAGCGAGTACCAAGAACGCCACAGCGTAAGCCGTTTGGTGGGTGCGCCTCCGGGATATGTGGGTTATGATGAAGGCGGACAATTGACCGAAGCCGTACGTAGAAAACCCTATTCCGTAATATTATTGGATGAGATTGAAAAAGCGCATCCGGACACGTTCAACATCTTATTACAAGTATTAGATGAAGGACGTTTGACCGATAACAAAGGACGTCTGGCCGATTTTAAAAACACGATTATCATCATGACTTCTAATATGGGAAGCCAGATTATTCAGGAGAAATTCGAAAATCTAAAAGGAAGTGTGGAAGCCGCAACCGAATTGGCCAAAGTCGAAGTTCTTGGGTTGCTAAAACAAACGGTGCGTCCTGAATTCATCAATCGTATTGACGAAATCGTAATGTTCACGCCATTGACTAATGAAAATATTGCTCAAATTGTAGGGTTGCAACTGAAAAATGTAACCAAAATGCTGGCGCAACAAGGCATCACGATGGACGCAACTCCAGAAGCCATTGCTTATTTATCTGAGAAAGGATACGATCCGCAATTTGGAGCGAGACCAGTGAAAAGAGTGATTCAAAGAGATGTTCTCAATGAACTGTCCAAAGAAATTCTATCGGGAAAAATAACTACCGACAGCATTGTTTTGATAGATGCATTTGATGGGAAATTAGTTTTTAGAAATCAAAGCGAATTGATGTATTAAATTTGATAAGTGAATACTGTAATTATATTTTAAGATATTTAAATATTGATTAAAACGATAATATAAAAATAAATATCAAATAGTCAAAATCACTTTTTACAATGATTAAAAATAAAATCAAAAATATTTAAAAAGAAGACTTTATAAGCGATTTCAATCATTAGAATTTTGATTATTTAAAGGCTATTAAATTAAATTCAATAATACTAGAATTAAGCAATATCAAAAAGAACTTTCAATTGATTCAAATTAAATAATATCCAATTCGTTCAGCTTTAGGAAAGATTTTTTCAAGCACTTATCAAATAAATAATCGAGAAAACAAATCGTTAAAGGTTTCAAAAACATCTCTAATCAAAATCATGAATTATAAAAATACAGGGGAATCATTGTAAAAGGATAAATATTATGCATGATAATTAAGATATTTCGTTTAAAATTACTTAACCGCTAAAAAATTTAATAATCAAATTAATTATAATAACATAGCTTAACCTATTTTGCAGTTTTAATTTTCACGTTCAAGTACTGAATACCTATAAATTCAATTGAAAAAACTATTCAGATAAAATTTATAATTTAAACAAAACCAATATTAATACTAGCCGTTTTATACTCAATTTAATGTTTTAAGAATATTTTATCAAGCCGTTAAGTGTAATTATTTGAAAAAAAAAAAAAAAATCGATTAGATATTGGGCAAGATGTTGAAATCAAATGTCTGATTGTGTGTCGCTGGGAGATAGAGGTTATTCATCTTCAACATTACAATTAGATTTATTTGAACAGCGAATATGAAATTAGAATCAATCAAATTGGATATAAAAACAACCCTGCATATCTAGACAATCAAGAAAAAGAGTAAAACAATTATTCTCTCAATTATGTGGGGAATTTATAATTAGACTAAATTATGCTAAATATTTTCAAGATTTAAAACAAGAATTCTGGTCAAAATAACAGCATTAACTTTGGTACTATTTATTAATAAATTTATTTTTGAAAGACCAATAAACAATATAAAAACACAAATAATCTAATTACACCGAACTGGTTCGTATAGTAAAAAGCAACTTAGCTTTTAAACACAAAATTGTTGATTTTTTTAAACAAATTTATAATTATCCCAAAGACAAATTTGGTTATCAACTAATTACTTTAATAATTATAAAAAAAACGAATTAAAAGCTAATCCCAAAACATTACTTCGAGTTATGGAAATTTAAAACTACAAAGACTAGCCTAAATAACTTAAAAAACTATACTAAAGTATTTCTAAATTATATTTTACCTTAGTTTAATCCCAAAAACCAAATAAAAATGTACAAACAGGCCTAATTGAAGTAAATGTTTTTGGGAATAATTTGTATTTGTACATTGTTAATTTATTTAATGGCAAAATAATACGTTAAAAATTATATCAAAGATCCAATTTTAATTTAATGATTAATATACAAAACTTACAATAAATTAGTAATTTAATAATTTATCGCACTATATAATGAATCACCTTAATTCTCTTAAAAAAGTAATGGTCAAAAATTCACCTAAAAGAAAACTGTTAACATAACACATCAGATAAAAAAAAATTTAGCAAAAATCAAAAGTCTTGTGTTAAATGAAATTAAAACACAAATACCATTTAAAAGCAGAAATTAAATATTCATAAACCTTATTACAACAACGAGAAAATAAACTCAAATATAAAAATAAAGAGCCCAACAAAATTAGACTCTTTATTATGATATTAATTATAAATTTAACTTGATTTTTTGCAGGAAATATAGACTTAGACTCAGGATTCCCATTTCAACCCAATACAGGATTATATGCTATTCATTATGTAAAAAAGCTTGTCTGTTTAACAATGTTTCTTCACTTTCTACATGGCTATCATCTGGAATACAACAATCTACTGGGCATACCGCAGCACATTGTGGCTCATCATGAAACCCTTTACACTCCGTACATTTCCCGGGGACGATATAATACACTTCATCAGAAATTGGCGTTTGAGCCTCATCTGAATCCACTTCGGAACCGTCAGGTAAAATAACTTTACCCTTCAGCTTAGTACCATCTTTATACCTCCAATCGTCTGCTCCTTCGTATATTGCTGTATTTGGGCACTCGGGTTCACAAGCACCACAATTGATACATTCGTCTGTTATAATAATTGCCATCGTTATATGTTTAAAAGTATACCGCTTTAGGTTTAAAGTTTGTTTTAAAACTTATGTTTTTTAACAATGCCTAATTACTTTATCCTTATTTTTGTGCAAAATTACAATCAAAACTATTCATAAGCAAACATTATGACATTAGAAACAAAAAAAAGTGTTTTTGTTGAATTAGGAAAATTTTTAAGTCAGTTTTCCGAGAATAACACTTTAAAAAATCCGGCTGTTTTGCAAAACGAAACGTTTTTTAATGCTTTTGTCGATTTAATAAAATTATCGCAATCGCACAATGGATGGTATACCCCTGAAAACGTTTATTTTTCAATCCAATCATGGGCACAAGCATTAACGGAAGAAAACCTAAATAAATGGCTTTCTGCCTATGATTTAGAAATAAAAGACCCAAAAAAGATTGCCTTAATTCTTGCTGGAAATATTCCATTAGTGGGGTTCCATGATTTTCTGTCGGTTTTAATAACTGGAAATTCTGTTTTAATAAAAACATCTTCAAACGACCAACATTTATTGCCGTTTTTAGCTAAGTATTTAATTGCTATAACACCCGAATTAAGTCCTAAGATCACTTTTGTCGAAGGAAAATTAGAAAATTTTGATGCTGTAATTGCAACAGGAAGCAATAACACGTCTCGTTACTTTGAATATTATTTCAAAGACAAACCATCCATAATCCGGAAAAGTAGGAACTCCGTTGCTATTTTAACTGGGAAAGAAACCAAAGAGGAGCTAACCGCTTTGGGCGAAGATATATTCCGTTATTTTGGGTTGGGTTGCCGTAATGTTTCTAAACTTTTTGTACCAAAAGGATATTCCTTTGTTGCTTTTTTTGAAGCCATATTTGAATATCAAGACATTATACATTACGAAAAATATGCTAACAATTATGATTATAACAAAGCCGTTTTCCTGATGAGTAATTTCAAATTATTGGATAATGGTTTTTTGACCTTGAAGGAAGATCAAAGTCATGCCTCTCCTATTTCAAGTGTGTTCTATGAGTTTTACGAGGATATTAATGAATTACAAATCAGATTACAATCTGAAAGTGAGCAAATACAATGTGTTGTAGCCGACAGTACTATTGAAAACAGTGTGGCTTTTGGACAAACGCAAAACCCCCTATTATGGAATTACGCAGATAACATCGATACAATTTCATTTTTGCTAACAACCTAGGCAAAAAAAGTTCAATTATTCCGAATTAATTAACGCTTTTTAAACTCCTATTGCCGAAATTTGCACTTTAATTTTTTGGACATAAACTACACCATGAAAAAACACAACTACAGCGCAGGACCTTGTATTTTACCGCAAGAAGTTTTTGAAAAATCAGCACAAGCAATATTAAATTTTAATGATTCAGGACTATCTCTTTTAGAAATTTCGCACAGAAGCAAAGATTTTGTTGCGGTTATGGAGGAAGCTAGGGCTCTAGTTCTTGAGCTTTTGGGTCTTGAAGGTAAAGGATACCAAGCTTTATTTCTTGCTGGAGGAGCGAGTCTAGAATTTATTATGGCACCGTACAACTTGATGAAAGAAGGAGGAAAAGCAGCATATCTTGATACGGGAACATGGGCTGGAGCGGCTATCAAAGAAGCTGTACTTTTTGGAGAGACCGTAGTTGTTGCTTCTTCTAAAGAGCAAAATTACAATCATATTCCAAAAGGCTATAGTGTACCAGAAGATGCTGATTATTTTCATTGCACCAGTAACAATACGATTTTTGGAACACAAATGAAGGAATTTCCATCAGTAAATATTCCTGTTGTATGCGATATGAGTTCAGATATATTCTCAAGAGCATTAGACTTTTCTAAATTTGATTTGATTTATGCTGGGGCACAAAAAAATATGGGCCCCGCAGGAACTACCTTAGTCGTTGTAAAAGAAGCCATTTTAGGTCAAAGTGGTCGAATTATACCAAGTATGCTAGATTACAGCAAACATATCAAAGCAGAGAGTATGTACAATACACCGCCTGTTTTCCCTGTTTATGCATCTTTATTAACTTTACAATGGTTAAAAAACCTTGGTGGTGTTGCAGCTATTGAAAAAATAAATAATGAAAAAGCAGCATTACTTTATGCAGAAATTGACAGAAATCCATTATTCAAAGGAGCTGCAGCCATTGAAGACCGTTCAAATATGAATGCTACTTTCTTATTAAATAATGAAGCACATGCAGCAATATTTGATGTGATGTGGAAAGCTGCTGGAATCTCAGGCTTACCGGGTCACCGTTCTGTAGGCGGTTACAGAGCGTCCATGTACAATGCACTTCCATTAGAAAGTGTTCAGGTGTTAGTTGATGTAATGAAAGAATTGGAAAAAAATATTTAATGATGAAAGAATTGAAAGATTCAATTAGTAAATCTTTTAATTAAAATCACACTTTAAAATTAAAAAATCCTGATTGAATCCTTAAATCATTTAATTTTTCAATCTTAAAAAATAAACACAAATGAAAGTATTAGCCAACGATGGGATTTCTAAAAGTGGAATCCTAGCTTTAGAAAAAGGTGGGTTTGAAGTTATAACTGCAAAAGTAGCACAAGAACAAGTGGCTAATTTTGTCAATGAAAACAATGTAAGCGTTGTTTTGGTGCGCAGCGCTACTAAGGTTCGTAAAGACATTATTGATGCTTGCCCAGGATTAAAAATTATTGGTCGTGGTGGTGTTGGAATGGATAATATTGATGTCGATTATGCTAAAAGTAAAGGTATTCACGTCATTAATACTCCGGCTTCTTCTTCTGAATCAGTTGCAGAATTAGTTTTTGCACATTTATTTTCTGGTGTACGTTTTTTACATGACTCGAACAGAAATATGCCACTTGAAGGTGATACAAACTTTGAAGGATTGAAAAAAGCCTATGCAAACGGAGTTGAATTAAGAGGAAAAACTCTAGGTATTGTAGGTATTGGCCGCATTGGTCAGGCTACGGCTAAAATGGCTTTGGGTTTAGGTATGAAAGTAATTGCTGCAGATATGTTTATCCCACAAGTTGACGTTAAAGTAGAATTTTTTGATGGACAATCTATTACAACGAATATAGTTTCTCAGTCTTTAGAGTCTTTGTTCAAAGAATCTGATTTCATTACCTTACACGTTCCAGCGCAAGATGGATATATTATAGGAGAGAAAGAGCTTGCCATTATGAAAGAGGGCGTAGGTATTGTGAACTGTGCTCGTGGCGGTGTTATTGATGAAGTGGCATTAGTGAAAGCTTTAGACAGCGGAAAAGTATTGTTTGCAGGGTTAGATGTTTTTGAAAACGAACCAACTCCAGAAATGGCTATTTTAATGAATCACAAAATATCATTAACACCACATATTGGAGCTGCAACAGGAGAAGCGCAGGACAGAATTGGCACTGAATTAGCACAACAAATTATAAGCATCTTAAATTAAATTTTTCATCATAATTATTTAAAAGAGGTTGTCCTAAAAAGACAACCTCTTTTTTTGTTAAAACAACTATCATCAACCATCCGTTTTTCGTAACTTTATAATTCATTTATTTATTATGAAAAATAGCTATTGCATTATAATTTTCCTTTTTTGCGCCCTTTGGGGATGTACTACGGCAAAGTCAAACTTCCCCAGCACTGAAAAATCAGTTGCGGCTCAAGGAGATACGGTTCGAATTGCCAATGACAAACTGGAATATGAGGTTATTATCATTGACCCTGGTTTTAGCACTTGGCTTAATTCAAGAGCTTTACCTCGTAACTACCATTCCCAATCTTTTATGGAGGGCAAGAATCAGCTTTATATTAGTGAATGGAATAATCGGGTTTTGCAACCACAGCGCTATGATCCCAATTTATATGAAATGACGATCAATTACAACCCTAATATAGATTATGGGTACGAAGTAAATTATCTGATTTACAATTACATGATTTATTTTCAGAACACGTACAAACAAAAACTTTTTGGTTTTGTCCCCATCAGATAATGTCACTATATTTGTATTCATTATAAATAAAAATGAATACACTAAAACAACGATGGGGAATTGAAACAAATTTCCAGCTTATCATTATATTAATTGTTTTTGCAATAACCGGTTCGGCTTCAGCATGGTTGTCAAAACCTTTTTGTTTTTGGCTGGGGATTACAAAAGAAGATTTAGGCTATTGGTTTACTCCTGTTCGGTTACTTTTAATTTTTCCTATATACCAAGTGCTTTTAGTCTTGATAGGATTTCTGTTTGGGCAGTTAAAATTCTTTTGGGCTTTTGAAAAAAAAATGCTAAAACGAATGGGACTTGGATTTCTTTTTAAAGATTAAACTACATAATATTTAAATTGAATGTTCCTAAAAAAACAGATTCTATCTAAGGTTTTTTATGGAAATAAAAGTCAAGTGTCCATATAAATTTAAAGCTATAATAATTATAAAATAATAAAACTGAATTTAAAAAAAATGAGCCCAATATAATATTGAGCTCGTTATTATCAAAATAAATTATAAATTTCTCTAAAATCCCGTTTCTCAAATGGAAACGAGATCTTCTTATATAAAAAAATTTAGAATGGTTAGTTTTTACTCCACTCTGCAATACTATCTTTATTCATTTTTACATAGTCTTGGTTTTTTGCAATTTCAGCTGCTGCAAGAGATAATTTAGCCGTTTCGATAGCGCCTTTTTTGTCTCCAAGTTTGGCTTGAATCAATGACTTCAATCTGTTAAACCAAAACGGTTTGTCTTTAGACATATCCAACGCTTTGTTTACATAAACTAACGCTTTTGTATTGTCACCATTCGATTGAAATAAAAATTGAGAGGCAGAAAAATAATCTGCGGCAGTAGGACCCGCTAATGCTTTCTCGATATTAGCTGTTGCTTTTTGTTGTGTAGGCACTTCAAATTTTAGAGCGGCATACGAATTCTCCCAGTACATTTCTAAAAATGCAAAATTATTATCTAAATTACTAATTCCAATAGTAAATGTTTCCACACTTCTATTTAACGTTTCTGGCTTAACAGTAGCTCTAAGCGCCACATTCTCTTCTTTCCACTCTTCTGGATTCCCCCAGTTATCAGTAGTTTTATAAAATATTATTTCCCAGCTTTCTATTTTAGGGATAGTATACAATGAATATTTTCCTTTTTTCAACGTTTTGCCATCAATAACAACATCGTCGCTAAAAGATACGGTTGTATTTTCATTTGCTCCTGTTCTCCAGACTTTTCCAAAAGGAATCAAATTGCCAAAAACAGCTCTACCTCTAGCACATGGTCTTGAATAATTAATCTCTACATCTGTCAAACCAACTGTTTGCATTATAGTAGCTTTTGGACTTGACTGCGGCGTTTTTACTTGTGCCTCAATGGTGAAATTTGCGATGATAATGGCAAATACAATAATTATTTTTTTCATGTTACACATTTTTTATGTTTCCCAAATTTACAAATTCGGTAGTTTGTAAATGTTAATTATTTCTTAATTTAGAATCCATTTTATTTACTAGATCAAAATCTAATTCGTTAAAATGATTAATCACAACATCAGCCTCAGATAAATCTTGCGCCTCAGAATGAATACTGTTGTAACCCACACAAAAAATACCGGCAGCTTTAGCGGCTCTTATTCCGTTTGTGCTATCTTCAATAACGATACAATTCTCTTTTGGAGCAACTGATAAACTAGCAGCATGTTCAAAAATAGCAGGATGTGGCTTTGATTTAGGAAAATCTTCTCCACTCACCACATGTGTAAAATAGTCGTGCAACTTAAACCTACTAAACACACGTTCAATAGTAACTTTGGATGCCGAAGAAGCCAGAATCAATTGCATACCATTTTGATGCAATTCTTTAATAAGATTTTCAACACCTTGCAATAATTCTAAATCAGCTTTACTATCAAAAGCATCATTAAAGATGTTTCGTTTTCTTTGTATTAAATCCTCTACTTCGTGTTCTATAACGAAAACTTCTTTCAATTTCTGAAACGTATTTCGAGTAGAAAAACCGGTAAATGAAGTATACATTTCCTCCGTAACAGTAATATTTAATTCCTCGAATTGTTTGAAATAAGCATAACGGTGAACAGGTTCCGTATCGACAATTACGCCATCCATATCAAAAATTACGGTTTGTATCATTTTTTTAATTATTTGAATTACTTAGATACCACTGATTTTCAATTCTGAATTCTGAACACTATTTTTAAGTAAATAACGAATCACAGTTTCTGCGGCATACAAACCAAATAATCCCGGCATATAACTGTTTGTACCGTAAAATGATTTTTTGAAATTGGATCCATCAGTCATTTTCAAACTCGTTTCATCTTGAATTTCAGAAGAAAAGACGACTTTCAGTTTATCAATTTTCACTTCTTTTAATCGTCTTCTGATGGTTTTAGCAAAGAAGCAATTCACGGTATTGGTAATATCCGTCACTTTCACTTTAGAGGCTTCCATTTTTCCGCCAGCGCCCATACTGCTAATGATTTTTACTCTTTTTCGCTTGGCGCCAATAATCAAATTCAATTTTGGAGTCACACTGTCTATGCAATCCAAAACATAATCAAATTCCTCTGAAACAATTTCGAAAGCACGCTCCGGCGAAAGAAATTCCTGCACACGAGTCAATTTCAATTCTGGATTAATGTCCATCAATCGATCCCCTACAACAGTCACTTTAGGTTGCCCCACAGTCGAATGTAAAGCGGGTAATTGTCGGTTTATATTTGTAATATCAACTACGTCACCATCTACAATAGTAATGGATCCCACTCCTGCTCTTGCCAAAAATTCAGCCGCAAAAGAACCAACACCCCCTAATCCTACAACTAATACATTTGCATTTTTCAAATTATCTAAACCTTCTTTTTTGAATAAAAGTTCGGCTCTTTCTGTCCACTCTGCCATTTTTTTTGTTTAAAGTTTAATGTTTTTGAAAAATTCTGAAATCAAAAACTTTATTAAAATTAGTATTTACCATTTCCTGTATTTCTTCCACAGAAATTCCTTTGTATTTTGCTGCCAATTCATAAACTGCTTCAATTCCTTCTTCAACAGTATCCGTTTCGAGAAAAAATCGATTATTGGGAACGCTTTTAAAAACAGCTTCTAGGTCCTTATTTAGCAATAAATATTTTCCAAACGAAATATAAAATCCATTGTCCACTAATTGTTTGGCAACTGGTGCATTTTTCGAAAATCCATGAATCAACATAGGAACTGAAATATTCATTTTTTTCTTAATTGAAATCAATTCCTGAAAAGCCGCGACACAATGTATTACCACTGGTTTTTGATATTGCTGTGCCAAAAGCAATTGCTTTTCGAAAACCATTTGTTGTAATTCCATTGGAATTTCGATGCGTTTGTCCAATCCACATTCGCCCACAGCGAGACAATTCCCCTCTTGTAATTTACTTTCGATTATCGCCAAATCAGCTTCTATTCGTTCTTCAACGATAAACCACGGATGAATCCCGACGGAATAATACGGAATTGTGGCATCAAATTCCTGTGGATATTGATTCACTAATTCCAACACATTGGGCTGATTAGTCCATTTATGCGTATGCAGATTAAAGAATTCCATTAGTCGTGAAACTTTTTAACCCCAGCTTTTATCTCGATATTCAAATCATTTTCCAATGGGACTTTTGGACAGGAATACATAGGATTATAAGCGCAATACGGATTGTACGATGTATTGAAATTAATCACAATCGTATCTCCTTTTGGGATTCTTAAATCGATATATTTCCCGCCAATGTAGCTTTCCTTGCCTGAAGTCAAATCTGAAAACGGCAGAAATAAATATTCTTTATATTCTTCTTTTTTGGAAAGCTCAATATTCTTGTACACATTCAGTTTCAAATCCTGACCGTCAATTGTAAAAGAAAGCTCCCCATATTTTACATACAATGGTTTTCTGTCTGTTGAAGTTTTCATTTCAAAAGGTTTCTCGTTTTCTGTTCTGACAAAAGTAGCAGTCACAAAAAACTTTTCGTCAACAGGATAAAAATCAAGTGTTTTGAATTCCGCTAAATCTTCTGCTGTCAAAGGGCTTGTCTTTGCATCCGCATATTCTGCATTTAATTCCGTTTGAAATTTAGCTACAGCCGAAACGTCCAATTGTTCTTGGCCAAAGCCAAAATTTAATTGCACTAAAAGAAACAAAGTGAATAGATTTCTCATGTTCTTATTTTTATGCAAAAATAGTTTAAAAGTTACTAGGACACAAAGACGCATCGGTACAAAGTTTTCTACCTTTGTGAAATTATAACTTTATATATGCTCAAAACTGCTTTTCAACGCTACATAAATAATTTCAGAGGATTTACAAGAGAAGTTTGGATTCTTACGCTGATTACTTTCATCAATCGTGCCGGCACGATGGTTTTGCCTTTTTTATCAAAATATTTAAAAGAAGATTTAAGTTTTTCTTATGCTCAAGTAGGATGGATTATGGTTGCTTTTGGTTTTGGTTCTATGTTGGGGTCCTGGCTTGGAGGCAAATTATCCGATAAAATAGGATTTTACAAAATCATGGTTTTCAGCTTATTCACTAGCGGAATATTACTATTTTTAGTACAATACATACGAACTTTTTGGGGATTGTGTATTGGAATGTTC
Source organism: Flavobacterium amylolyticum (assembly GCF_048284335.1). Taxonomy (NCBI): domain Bacteria; kingdom Pseudomonadati; phylum Bacteroidota; class Flavobacteriia; order Flavobacteriales; family Flavobacteriaceae; genus Flavobacterium; species Flavobacterium amylolyticum. The sequence goes on along the minus strand of NZ_JBLVPG010000002.1, from coordinate 4,128 downwards.
TTTATCATGACCGTAGCAGATATGTTTCGTCCGGCCATGTTTGTATCTCTGGGCACGTATGCCAAACCTGAAAATCGCACCAGAGCATTGACCTTAGTACGGTTAGCTGTAAATTTAGGTTTTACTGCAGGACCGGCTTTAGGAGGTTTGATTATCATGAATTTAGGTTACAGCGGCTTATTTTGGGTAGATGGAAGTTCTTGTATTGTATCTATTTTAATTTTTACATTATTAGTAAAAGAACGCAAAAAACCAGCCGATTTGAATGCGGCAGATAGCGAAACCGAAATACCTGCTTCTGTTTTCAAAGACAAGATATTCTGGATTTTTCTCTTTATCTGTTTTATTACGGCAATGCTTTTTTTTCAACTTTTCACTACTTTACCCTTGTATCACAATGAAAAATTTGGGCTTACTGAATTTCAAAGTGGACTTTTATTATCCTTAAATGGATTGTTGATTTTCTTTCTGGAAATGCCAATTGTGAGTATTAGCCAAAGAAAAAACATCGATAAACTCAAAATTATTCTTTGGGGTTCGCTACTTATGTCTATTAGTTTCTATGTTTTAATGATTAATATTTGGGCAGGGATATTAATTGTGAGTATTATATTTATCACTTTTGGAGAAATGTTCATCTTTCCTTTTTCTAATTCTTTCGCTTTAAGCCGCGCTCCAAAAGGCCATGAAGGGCGCTATATGGCTTTGTTTACCATGAGTTTCAGTTTAGCGCACATTGCAAGCTCCAAAACCGGATTGGAAATCATTGCTGCCTTTGGTTACCAAACCAATTGGTTTGTCATGGGAAGCTTAGGAATTCTTTCGGTAGGCGGTTGTATTTGGCTGCAAAAATTAATTAAGCTGGAAAATAAATAAGTAAGTCAAAAGTTTAAACGTCGTAAAGTCAAAAGGCGCAATATTGTAAACAGTAGTTTTAAATCAATCTGTTGTATCATTTTGCCTAGTTTTTAAACACAACGTAATAAATGGTTGTTACTTAATTCCTGAATAAACTTGTTTGACTTTAATGTTTTAGTGCTAAAATAAATTTGATCTCAGTACTACACCTGTTTTTTTAGTTAATAAACTATATTTTTAGTTGTGTAACTAAAAATATAGTTGTAAGTTTGATTCAAATAAAAAAATCATGCAAAAACTGACAAATAAAGAAGAAGAAATCATGCACATTTTATGGAAGCTAAAAAAAGCATTCGTAAAGGAAGTCATAGCAGAAATAACGGAAGAACAACCACATTATAATACGCTTTCGACTATTGTTCGAAATCTGGAAGAAAAAGGTTTTGTGTCCCACAATGCTTTTGGAAACACACACCAATACTTTCCTATCGTGAGTTTAGAAGACTATAGAAAACGCTTCATGAACACAGCTATCGATAATTATTTTAACAGTTCCTATAAAAATATGGTCTCTCATTTTGCCAAAGAAGAAAAAATCTCTGCTGCCGAATTACGAGAGATTTTGGCAATGATTGAAACTCAAAAGGAAGAAAAATAATCCTTTAAAAAAAAAACTCCAGAATAAAATCAAGAATCGTTATGGAAGCATTGTACATTTATCTCATCAAATCCAGTGGATTAATCGCACTGTTTTATTTGGCTTATTATTATATGTTGCGAAAAGAGACCTTTTTTACAAGTAATCGTTGGTTTCTATTATTGGGTTTACTCACTTCTGTAGTTTTGCCGTTAGTGGTTTATACCAAAATAATAATGGTAGAATCAAGCTCCAAAAACATTGACTGGTCAAGAATTCCTGTAACAACAAGTATCAATAATGACGGTTTTGAAATCAATTGGTATTTAATAGCTGGAATTATATACGCAATTGGAATAGTTTTATTTCTAGTCAAATTTGGTTTCGATTTTTATAGTTTAAATACCGTTTTGAAAGGAAAAACCATTCAAAATCAAGCCGATTTAAAATTTATTGATACCACTGAAAACGTTGCCCCATTTTCCTATTTTAATACTATCGTTTATAATTCTTCATTATACAGCAGGTCCGAATTAGAAAATATTTTGGAACACGAAAAAGTGCATAGCGATCAAAATCATACCGTTGATGTATTGATTTCAAGACTATTTTGTATCCTTTTTTGGTTCAATCCGTTCATTTGGCTCTACAAAAAGGCGATTTTACAAAACTTAGAATTCATTGCAGACTGTGAAGCCTCAAAAAAGATATCTGACAAAAAAGCGTATCAGTTCACGCTTTTAAAAATAACAACACACGAGAATTGTGTTGCCATTACCAATCATTTTTATCAATCATTAATCAAAAAACGAATCGCTATGTTAAACAAAAATCAATCAAAAAAATCGAATTCCTGGAAGTATGCAGTAATAATTCCCATATTAGTGGCATTTGTAATGCTTTTCCAAGTAAATGTAATTGCGCAGGAGAAAACAACTGTACAAGCAAAAACAAAAATCATAAATGCAAATGAACAATCAGTGGATGTTTACAAAATAAATAAAAATACTACTGATGAGGAATTAAAAGAAAAATCTAGCAATCTAAAAGAAAACTATGCTATAATCGCTACTTTCTCCGGAATAATAAGAAATTCCAAAAACGAATTAACCGCTATAAAAGTTGATTTGAAAAAGGGAAAAGAAATTGCACAGAAAATGGAAACAAAAGGAACTGAAGCAATAAATGAATTTGGAATTATAGTATCTAAAAATGATAATGGAACGCTTACTGTAAATTTTGGATCGGATGAAACAATTATCAATCAAAAAAGTACTGTTATTACTCCAAATGTACCATCAATGCCTGAAAAAGAAATTTTTATCAACGGCAAAAAAGTAAGCCAAGATGATTTGGATAAAATTGATCCTAAAGAAATTGCGACTATGAATGTCAATAAGAATGATAACAAACAGGAAATCCGAATTATTACTAATAATTATAGAAATATGATTAACGAGAATGACATTTATATCAATAACGAAAAAGTGTCTCAAAATGAATTAGACCTTTTAGATCAAAGTACAATTGAGAGAATGGATGTAAATAAGGAAGGTAAAACAATCCGTATTATAACCAAAAATGGAGTGCAATATTCTCAAGAGAAAAATTTAGCCGTTCCTCCAACGCCGCCAACACCACCAGTTTTGAATATTAAAACTCCAGCTTCTCCAACATTTCCTAAAGCGCCAAAAGCACCAAAAGGTGACCCAATTAAAGGAGATAAAAAAGCTTGGAAAGAGTTTGAAAAGGAAATGGAAGACTACGAGGTTAAAATGAAAAAACTAGAGCCTCAAATGGAAGCTTTCGATAAGCAAATGGAAGAATTTGATAAAAAAATGAAAGTGTACGAACAACAAATGGAAGTATATTATTCTAACTTGGAACGCGAAATAAAAAAATAATATCTTCATAAAAAACCAAAAAGACGGTCCTCATCAAGACCGTCTTTTTTTATATCTTTGAAAAAAAAACATGTATAAAATCCTAGCCGAAATCAACAAAATCATTCTACCTAGTTTTACCAAACAAGGATTGGATTTGGCTAAAGCCAAGAAATGGCAAATAGCAATTATTGGCTTTAGGTATTACGTGACAACACGTGCATTAAATTAATACGTATTTGATGCAAAAATTTCATTCCCTTTGATTTTCGCCCTTCCATTTAAAAAAGCTAATTCCATCAGAAAATTACATTTCACGATTTCGACTCCCAATCATTCCAGAAGTTTACAAGCTGCTTTCGCTTTACATAATTTGTTTTTGATTCCATAACGATGTTTTTTGTGTATCGATATTTCAGGATGGGACAATTAAATTACAGGAATATTAGTTACTTTTTTTAAAATTTATATTGGTTCCTATTATTAATCAACTGATATAAAATAAAAATCTGCATTTTAAAAAATCATACAGATAATTATCTAATTAGATAGATATAAAAATTAATCTATTCTTAACGTGATCAAGAAATATTAATTAAAGAAAGTTTTAGACCTTACCCTTTTACCATTTAGAAAAGCAGATTAGTTTGATTTAAACAATGCTCGGTAGTACTAATTGCTACTATTTAAAAAGAGGGCAAAAAAAAACCTATTCAAATAAATGAATAGGTTTCTTTAAAGAAAGGCGAC